>NZ_JBIVIR010000010.1:0-310072 GCF_044749825.1 Streptomyces sp. NPDC088915 | reverse complement strand
CGCCCGGTTACATTCCGAACCCGGAAGCTAAGCCTTTCAGCGCCGATGGTACTGCAGGGGGGACCCTGTGGGAGAGTAGGACACCGCCGAACAATTTTTAGCCTCAACCCCCGGACCTTGTCCGGGGGTTGAGGCATTTTTGCGTTCCGGGCACGTTCCGGACGCGTCCTAGGCTTGTGCCATGCGATACGACTTGGTCATCTTCGACAACGACGGTGTGCTGGTGGACAGCGAGCCGATCTCCAACACCCTGTTGGCCGGCTATCTGACGGAGCTCGGGCACCCCACCTCGTACGAGGACTCGTTGCGCGACTACATGGGGTCCGCCATGCACCGCGTTCACGACCTGGTCGAGGAGCGGACCGGGCAGCGGTTGCCCGTGGACTTCGACGACGTCTTCCACGCGCGCGTCTTCGCCGCGTTCCAGGCCGAGTTGGAGCCCGTGCCCGGGGCCGAGGACGTGCTGAAGCGGCTCGTCGCCGCCGGGGTCCCGTACTGCGTGGCCTCCTCGGGGAGCCACGAGCGGATCAGGGTGGGGCACCGGAAGACCGGGCTCGGCGCCTGGTTCCGGGACGAGAACATTTTCAGCTCCGAGGACGTCGGCCGGGGCAAGCCGGCGCCGGACCTGTTCCTGCACGCCGCCGCGCGGATGGGCGTCGAACCCGCGCGGTGCGTCGTGGTCGAGGACAGCCGGCTCGGCGTGCAGGCCGCCCTGGCCGCCGGGATGGACGCGTACGGGTTCACCGCGATGACGCCCGAGGAGAAGCTCGCCGGGGCCCGGGGGTTCTTCCGGAGGATGGACGAGCTGCCCGCGATTTTGGGTCGGTGATCCATCTACCCAGGGGTAGTTTCCGGCCGTACGCTGTGCCGCCATGACGGATGCGCGGTTGCGGCGTGGGCGGGGATCCCTGGCGGTCAGTTTCTTCGTGCAGGGGGTCACCTTCGCGTTGCTCGTGACCCGGATACCGGCGATCCAGGACCGGTACGGGATATCCGACGCGCTGCTGCCCGCCTTCCTGGCCGCCGTGCCGGTCCTCGCCGGAGTGGCGAGCGTGACGACCGAGAAGGTCGTCGCCCGGGTCGGGCCGGTCGTCGTCCTGCGGTGGGCGCAGCCCTTCGTGCTCCTCGCCCTGCTCGCCGTGGGGGCCGGTACGGAGCTGTGGGAGGCCGCCGTCGCCCTCGGGCTCTTCGGGATCGCCGTGGGCGCCCTGGACGCCTCCATGAACATGCTCGGCGTGAGCCTCCAGCGGGCGTACGGGCGGAGCATCATGCTCGGCTTCCACGCCTCGTACAGCCTCGGCGGGATCGTCGGGGCCTCGCTCGCCTGGGCGGGGGCGCACTGGCACCTGTCGCTGTTCACGTCCTACCTGCCGGTCGTGGTCGTCCTGGTGCCCCTCGCGCTCGTCGGCAGCCGCTGGTACGCGGCCGGCGGCGACGCGCCCGGTGCGGAGGAGGGCGGGGAGAAGGGGAGCGGCGGGATCGCGTTCAAGCTGCTGCTGCCGCTCTGCCTCGTCATGACCTTCGCGTACATCGGGGACTCCACGGTCGCCAACTGGAGCGCCAAGTACCTCCAGGACGTGCTGCACAGCTCCGAGGAGCTGGCGACCGTGCCGTACAACGCGTACATGGTGACGACGCTCCTCGGGCGGGCCGTCGGGGACTTCGGGGTGCGCAGGCTCGGGGCCGCGGCGGTCGTGCGGGGCGGGGCGGTGCTCGCGGCGCTCGGGTTCGGGCTCGTCGCGGTGGCGCCGGGCGCCTGGGCGGGGATCGCCGCCTTCACGCTCCTCGGGCTCGGGCTCAGCGTGCTCGTGCCGCAGACCTTCGCCGCCGCCGGACGGCTCTTCCCGGGGAACAGCGACGCGGCCGTGGCCCGGCTCAACGTCTTCAACTACGTCGGGTTCCTGGTCGGGTCGCCGCTCGTGGGGGCGCTCGGGGACGCGTGGAGCTACCGGGGCGCCATGCTGGTGCCGATGGTGCTCGTCCTGGTGACGGTGGTGTACGCCACGTCGTTCGGCTCGCGGGCGGCCCGATACGGTGGCGGGCATGAGCGGCCGCGCACTGTTGATGTGGGATGAAGCTGTCACGCAGTACGACTTCGGGTCCGAGCATCCGATGGACCCGGTACGGCTCGCACTGACGATGTCGCTGGTGCGGGCCTACGGGCTCGACCGGGCGGTCGACGTGGTCGCGGCGAAGCCGGCCGGGGACTCGACGCTGCGGCTCGTGCACCGCGAGGACTACGTGGCGGCCGTGCGGGCGGCCTCGGCCGATCCGCGCCGCGCGGACCAGGCGTACGGGCTCGGCACGGTCGACGATCCGGCGTTCGCCGGGATGCACGAGGTGTCCGCGCTGATCGCCGGTCAGTCGGTGGGCGCGGCGGAGGCGGTCTGGCGCGGGGAGGCCGCGCACGCGGTCAACTTCTCCGGCGGGCTGCACCACGCGATGCCCGGGGCGGCGTCCGGTTTCTGCGTCTACAACGACGCCTCGCTCGCCATCGCCCGGCTGCTCGAACTGGGCGCGGAGCGGGTGGCGTACGTGGACGTGGACGTGCACCACGGGGACGGGGTGCAGGCGGCGTTCTGGGAGGACCCGCGGGTCCTGACGGTCTCGCTGCACGAGCACCCCAGGACCCTGTTCCCGCAGACCGGCTGGCCGGAGGAGACCGGTGCGCCGGGGCCCGGCGAGGGCGGGGCCGTGAACGTGGCGCTCCCGGCCGGGACCGGGGACGCGGGGTGGCTGCGGGCCTTCCACGCGGTCGTGCCGGAGCTGATCGCGGACTTCCGGCCGCAGGTCCTGGTGACCCAGCACGGCGCGGACACCCACTTCGAGGACCCGCTCGCCCACCTGGCGGTCTCCCTCGACGCGCAGCGGGCGGTCCAGGAGGCCTGTCACGAGCTGGCGCACGAGCACGCCGGGGGCAGGTGGCTGGCGCTCGGCGGCGGCGGGTACGCGGTGGTGGACGTCGTACCCCGGTCGTGGACGCACCTGGTGGGGATCGCGGCGCACGCGCCCGTCGACCCGGCCTCGGTGATCCCGTCGTCGTGGCGGGACGAGGTGTACGCGCGGACGCGGCAGCTGGGGCCGGCGCGGATGACGGACGGGCGGTGGCCGGTGGACTTCCGGGACTGGGCCGAGGGGTACGACCCGGCGGACCGGCTCGACCAGGCGGTGCTCGCGACCCGCAGGGCCGCCTTCCCGCTGCGGGGGCTGCTGGCCTAGGACCCGTCGGACCCGGGGAACGCCCTACCGGAAGTTACGCCGACGGTGGGGCGTCCCGGAGGTTCGCGTCCCCGGGCGGTCGTGTTCCGGCAGCATCGGGAGGGTGTTGAGTACCGGGGCGCTGCGGGCGCATCTGTTGGCGGCGGGGTTGGCGGGCACGGTGGCGACCCCGCGGGAGGAGAACCTGCGGAGCTACCGGCTCTTCGCCGCGCGCGATCCCCGGGTGCTGCTCGGGCTCGACCCCGTGCGGGGCTGGGACGAGGCCGAACTGCTGCGGCTCATGGCCGAGAAGTGCGGGGTGTCGGGGGACCCGGGACACCGGTCGGGGCCGGACGTCATCGACCCGGAGCGCACGCTGCGGGGCCTCGACGCCTTCGCCGAGCGGCTCGGCGCGGCGGCGGCGCGGCGGGTTCCGGTGCTCCTGGGCACGGGTCACCCGCACCGGCTGCTCGGTTTCTACGCCGCTCTCGCAGACGCCTTGTCGGCGGCGGGATGTCTTGTCCTCACCCCGGCGCAGGGGAGATGTGTCGACATGACGACCCGGTTCGGCGTACGCACGCACCTCCTCGACCACGCGCGCGGGGTGGTGTTCGTACGGGAACCCGGACCGCCCGGGGGCGGGCGCGCACCGGGGGCGCACTCCCATTCGCCGCTACCGGTCAGAGCCGTCCTGGAGAGCGCCGCCGACTCCGGCGGGCCGCTTCCGGAGCTGGTGGTCGGGGATCACGGATGGGTCTGCGGGGCAGGTCAGCTGGGCATCGAGGCCATCGGGCTCGCCGACACGGACGATCCCGCGCTGTTCGTCGGGGAGGCGGAGGGGCAGGTGTCGGCGGTGGTTCCGCTTGACGACGGCGTGCGCTCCGCCTCGTACCTCCCGCTGACGCGCTATGTACTCAATCGGGCCCGTCTGTCACGGTAAACGGCCGGTGGCAGCTCCTCTTCCCCACTCGTACCACCCGCCCCTACTCTGGAACGTGAGCGCTCGGCGACGAAGAGTCACCGGAGGGGAAGCCGGTGGGCGTCGCGGCGGAAGGTACAGGTGGGTCATGGCTGCTGGCGATCGACCTCTCAACGAGGTCAAGTTTCTGACCGTGGCGGAAGTCGCCTCGGTGATGCGCGTCTCGAAGATGACCGTGTACCGCTTGGTGCACAGCGGTCATCTGCCGGCGATCCGGGTGGGCAGGTCCTTCCGGGTGCCGGAACAGGCGGTGCACGAGTACCTCCGGGAGTCCTTCGTGGGGGTGGGGACCGCGTAGCGGGCGCGCGGCGCGTCGCCGGGAACGTCCGGGAGGACCCCGGGCGGCTCCCGGGAGAGCCGGACATTGCCCTCGGATTACGACCGGGGTGCTCGGGACGGTAGGCTAGGCCGACGTAGGTCGTGTGGGCCCAGACGCCCCGCACCGATTTCCGCCGAGGCGGGAATGTTCCGAGAAGTGAGCGAGGGTAGTCGTGGGCTCTGTTATCAAGAAGCGGCGCAAGCGGATGGCGAAGAAGAAGCACCGCAAGCTGCTCAAGCGCACGCGCGTTCAGCGTCGCAACAAGAAGTAAGGCGACCGCTGCACCGCAGCATTCAGTGCGTCGGGCGTGGCCCTTCACCGTTCGCGGTGGAGGGCCACGTCTTTTATTGCGCGGAAATCTGGAAGCGCTACGGTGGCGACCTACGGAACCGGCAGAACCGGCGGAAGCGTTCCACGGAAGACCGACGGAAGACGGACGGAAGGCGCTGATCTTGGGCAGGGTCGTGCTCGTCACCGGTGCCGCCCGGCACCTCGGCGGCCGCTTCGTGCGGCGGATCCAGCGGGACCCCGAGGTGGAGCGGGTGATCGCGGTGGACGCGGTCGACCCGGCGCACCAGCTCGGCGCCGCCGACTTCGTACGGGTGGACATCCGCCGCCCCGAGATCGCGAAGGTCCTCGTCGAGCACGACGTCGACACGGTGGTCCATCTGGACGTCACCGGGACGGCCCTCGGCGGGGGCGGCCGGACGTCGGTCAAGGAGACCAACGTCATCGGCACCATGCAGCTCCTCGGCGCGTGCCAGAAGTCGCCGCGGATCGCGCGGCTCGTCGTCAAGTCCAGTACGAGCGTGTACGGCTCCGCGCCGCGCGACCCGGCCGTCTTCACCGAGACGACGCCCGCGAAGGCGCTGCCGAGCGGGGGCTTCGCGAAGGACGCCGTCGAGGTCGAGGGGTACGTACGGGGCTTCGCCCGGCGCCGCCCGGACGTGGCGGTGTGCGTGCTGCGGTTCGCGAACATCCTGGGGCCCCGGATCGACTCCCCGCTGACCGAGTACCTGGCGCTGCCGGTCCTGCCGACCGTCCTCGGCTACGACCCGCGGCTGCAGTTCGTCCACGAGGACGACGTGATCGACGTCCTGCGCCTGGCGGCGCACGAGCCGCGCAGGGCCACCCAGAACAGCGGCACCTTCAACGTGGCGGGGGACGGGGTGCTGCTCCTCTCCCAGTGCGCGCGGCGGCTCGGCCGGCCGACGGTGCCGGTGCTGCTCCCGGCGGTCACCTGGGTGGGGACGGCGCTGCGCACGGTCGGGATCACCGACTTCGCGCCCGAGCAGATCCGGCTGCTCACCCACGGCAGGGTCGTCTCGACGGTCCACACGCGCGAGGTCTTCGGCTTCTCGCCCCGGCACACGACGGCGGAGGCCTTCGCGGACTTCGTGCGCGGCCGGGGGCGGGGGCTGCTGCCGCCCGAGGTGCTGGCCGGGGCGGTGGACCGGCTCGCCGGGCGCCTGGCCCCCGCTTCTCCTCCCGGAGTTCCCACAGTTCACGACGGCGCCTGAGGAGGCCCGACTGCGATGGCGGACGCCAAGGTCATTCCCTTCGACGACGACCGTTCACGGGCCCGTCGCCGCCCCTCCCGAGCCGACGGCGAGGCGGCGGCCGTACGGGCCCTGCCGGGGCCGCAGGAGCCGGAACTCCCCGCCGCCCGGACGGCGGAGGAGGAGCCGCCGGCTCCCGCCGCCGCCCCGGAGCCGCCGGCGGCCGGGGGCGGCTGGGAGCGGCGGCTCGCGGGCGGGCTCGCGTTCCTGCGGCGGCGGATCACCGGTGAGTACGAGGTCGACGAGTTCGGCTACGACGAGGAGCTCACCGACCAGGTCCTGATGTCGCTGCTGCGCCCGCTGTACGAGAAGTACTTCCGGGTGGAGGTGAAGGGCGTCGAGAACATCCCCGACAAGGGCGGGGCGCTGATCGTCGCCAACCACTCGGGGACGCTGCCGCTGGACGGCCTGATGATGCAGGTCGCCGTCCACGACCGGCATCCGGCGGGGCGGCACCTGCGGCTGCTCGCCGCGGACCTGGTCTTCGTGCTGCCGGTGGTCAACGAGCTGGCGCGGAAGGCGGGGCACACCCTGGCGTGCGCGGAGGACGCGGAGCGGCTGCTGCGCGCCGGGGAGATCGTCGGGGTGATGCCGGAGGGCTTCAAGGGGATCGGGAAGCCCTTCGGGGAGCGGTACAAGCTCCAGCGGTTCGGGCGGGGCGGGTTCGTCTCGACGGCGCTGCGGGCCGGGGTGCCGATCGTGCCCTGCTCGATCGTGGGCGCGGAGGAGATATACCCCATGGTCGGGAACGCGAAGACGCTGGCGCGGATCCTGGGCCTGCCGTACTTCCCGCTGACCCCGACCTTCCCGTGGCTGGGCCCGGTGGGGGCGCTGCCGCTGCCGACGAAGTGGACGATCCAGTTCGGGGAGCCGATCCCGACGGACTCGTACGCGCCGGAGGCGGCGGAGGACCCGATGCTGATGTTCAACCTGACGGACCAGGTGCGGGAGCAGATCCAGCACACCCTCTACAAGCTGCTGGTGCAGCGGAGGTCGGTGTTCTTCTGAGCCCGGTTGCGCGGGAGCGCAGGAAGAAGGGGCGCCCCCCGTCCGTGGGGGCGCCCCTCCTCCTTGTTAGCGAGCGTCCTCGCTGTCGATGCCGAGGCCCGGAAGCAGGCCCGGCAGGATGGGCGGGATGGTGACGTCGGGGACGTCCGGGACGGGCTGGTCCGCCGCCGGCGGGGACGTCGGCGTCCCGGACGGGGAGGGCTTGAGCAGTCCGCCGCTGCCGCCGCCGATGAGGCCGTCGTCCTTCGGCGGGGCGGTGGTGGTGCCGTCCGTGGTCGGTCCGGTGCCCGTGCCGGGGGTCGACGGGCGGGGCGCGGTGGACGTGCCGTCCGAGGAGGGCGTCTCCCGGCCGGTCGGCGGGCGCTGGGTGTCCGTCTTCCCGGTCTCCCGCGAGGTGCTGGGCGTGCTGCGCGGGCCCTCGGTGCCGACCGTGCCCTTCTCGGGGGTGCGGGGGAGCACCGACTGGAGCGGCTCGACCTCTTCGTCTATGGCGTCGAAGACGTCCGTGACCTCGTTGCCGACGTCCGCGAGCTGGACGGGGAGCCGGTCGCGGAGGCCGTCCCAGGTGTCCCGGTGGGCCTGGGCGAAGGAGTTGAGCCGGGCCATCGGGGCGAGGACGCCGTCCCGCTCGTAGGCCTGGCGGAGCAGCCGGTGGCCCTCGGTGACGTCGTGCTTCATCCCGCCCAGGACGCGGCGGATCTCGGCGAGCGACTCGTGGTCGAGGTCGCCCGCGCGGCCGCGCTCCATGAGGCGGCGGGCCTCGCTGAGGCGGGTGGAGGCCTGGTCGAGGTAGATGCCGCCGCGGTCCGCGTCGTCGTCCGCCATGCCCAGCTTGATGTCCTCCATCCCGCGCTTCAGCCCGTAGAGCGAGTCACCGGGGAGGGCGTCGGAGCTGGCGGCGGCCACTCCGCCGAAGGCTCCCGCGGCCACACCGACCGTGAGGCCGCCGGCGGCGAGGCCCTTGGTCCAGCGGGACCGGGGGCGCAGCTTCCGGAGCGGGGACGCCCGGTGGGCCCCCTTGCCGGTGGACGTCCGCTGCTCCGGGACGGTGGGACCCGCGGTCGCGCCCCCTTCCATGAGCATCGCTTCCATGGCGGCGATCAGCTGGGCCCGCTGCACCACTTTGACCTCGGGATCGAGCTGCGGCTTGGGCAGCTCGCCGAGTCCGTTCGCCAAGGCCAGGAGCCGTCCCTGCTCCGCAGGTTCGGCCGGTTCGACCGGGGTCTCGGGCTGCTCGGCCGCAGCGCCCTCGGACGCCCGGTCCTCCAGGGCCTGGGCGAAGGCGTTCGCCCGCCGGTGCGCCGATACGTTCGCGATCACTGGCGGCACCTCCTCTCGTCATGACGGTCGACTCCCCGGGGTGTCCGGAGGGTTGCACACCTTGAGCGCATCCACACGAAAGAGTGAGTGGCTGCGGGCACGGCGTGACCACGGGGAGCCTGCATCCCGCACAACGAGCGGCGCGGCACTTGGGTTACGCGCGAGAGATGATCCGACCAGTGCGTCATCGAGGCGTCACCGACTGTGAGTTGGACGGGGGTCATGGGACATGTGTGCGGGGGGTCCGGCGCGCGGGAACGCCGGGCGGTCGGCGGCCGGTCAGCGGGCGTCGTCGGGGAGGAGGCGGGCCAGGGTGCGGACCGCCCGGTACTGGAGGGTCTTGATCGCCCCCTCGTTCTTCCCCATGACGCGGGCGGTCTCGGCGACCGAGAGGCCCTGGAGGAAGCGCAGGGTCACGCACTCCTGCTGCTGGGGGTTGAGGCGGCGGACCGCGTCGAGGAGGGCGGCGTTCGAGAGGGACTCCAGGACGGAGTCCTCGGGACTGCGCTCCACCTCGTTGGCGTCGAGCATCTCGCCGGTGGTGACCTCGAGGCGGAAGCGGCTGGACTTGAAGTGGTCGGCGACCAGGTTCCGGGCGATGGTGACGAGCCAGGCGCCGAAGTCGCGGCCCTGCCAGGTGAAGGTGGAGATCCGGCGCAGGGCGCGCAGGAAGGTCTCGCTGGTGAGGTCCTCCGCCGTCGCCTTCCCGCCGACGCGGTAGTAGATGTAGCGGTAGACCGTGTCGCTGTACTGGTCGTACAGGCGGCCGAAGGCCTCGGCCTCGCCCGCCTGGGCGCGCTCGACGAGGTCCATCATGCGGGCGCTGTCGCTGTCCGCGGCGGGACGGCGGGAGGCGGTCGGGGTGCCGGAGCGGGCGCCCCGTCTGCCCACGGCGGCGCCGCCGTCGGCCAGGGCGTAGCAGGGCCCGACGGGTGCCGGGGCGGCGAAGGCGAAGGCGGGGACAGGGCCGGCGTACGCGGTGGGGACGAAGCCGCGCAAGTGGTCGAGGACCGTTGCGCGCAGCGTAGCCAGGCCCGAGGTGTCAACCCCGACGTGTGGGTACACGGGACTCCCAGAGGCAGAGCTTCCATCACGTGCAGTGCGGGACCGTTCACCCGTCGTGGCGACGTGAGGGGTCCTTTGTGCGTCTGAGGAGAATAACGCTTCGTACAGGCAGCGCTACACCCAGTTGCAGAAATCGCCGGTTCCGTCGTATCTGTTACCGCTTGCAGTCAGATCAAGGTCCATTTGGTGACTGGTTGTTGATCGGTCTGCTTTCGGAACTGATCACGTATACGTTCTGTTGTGCTCAAGTGAGAGATGCGCGAGTGATCGGGGCCGCTGCGGGGTAAGGGGCCGGGAATGCCCGGGAGTCGACCTGTGCGGTGCTGTTCGACCACGGACGGGTGAGGGCGCCCGGTCCGGGGTTGTCGCAGATGATCGCAGCCGAAACGTATCGGCAGACAGGGGGGCGGGCGGGGCCCGGGCGTCAGTGGCGGCGGCGGTGCAGGGCGACCGCGGCGGCCGTGCCGCCGGCCAGCGCGCCCAGGCCCGCGGCGGCGGGGATGCCGACCTTGGCGGCCTTGCGCCCGGTCCGGTAGTCGCGCAGCCGCCACTCCCGTTCCTTCGCGTGCCTCCGGAGCTTGGTGTCCGGGTTGATCGCGTACGGGTGCCCGACGAGCGAGAGCATCGGGATGTCGTTGTGCGAGTCGCTGTACGCGGCGCAGCGGCCCAGGTCGAGGCCCTCGGCGGCGGCGAGCGCCCGTACCGCCTCGGCCTTGGCCGGGCCGTGCAGGGGCTCGCCGACCAGCCTGCCGGTGTAGACGCCGTCGACGGACTCGGCGACCGTGCCGAGCGCGCCGGTCAGGCCGAGCCGGCGGGCGATGATCGTGGCCGTCTCGACCGGTGCGGCCGTGACGAGCCACACCTTCTGGCCCGCGTCCAGGTGCGCCTGGGCCAGGCCCCGGGTCCCGGGCCAGATGCGGTCGGCCATGTACTCGTCGTAGATCTCCTCGCCGATGCTCATCAGCTCGGAGACGCGGTGGCCCTTGACGATGGACAGGGCGCTGTCGCGGGCGTCCTGCATGTGCTCGGGGTCCTCGACGCCGGCGAGCCGGAACCAGGCCTGCTGCCAGGCGAAGCGGGCGAGTTCGCGGCGCTGGAAGAACTTCCGCTTGTACAGGCCGCGGCCGAAGTGGAAGATCGCGGCGCCCTGCATCACGGTGTTGTCGAGGTCGAAGAAGGCGGCCGCCCGCACGTCGCCGACGACCGGGAACTCGGGCTCGGAGGGCGGTTCGGCGGCGGCCTCCTCCCGCTCCCTTTCGAGCTGGAGCGAGGTCTTGCGCGCTGCCTCGGCAGCGGCCTCGCCTGCGAGGACGCTGCGCGCGGTGGCGGAGCGCCTACGAGGGGTGAGCCATCCCAGAGCGGCCATGCCGTGAGCATAGCCAGTCTGTTCGGTACTTCCCGACTTGTGACGATGCCGCGGCGTGAACAGTGGGGTGCTCCCCTGTTGATCGGGTCACGTCCTCGGGTCGTGTCCCGAGCGCGTCCGGAACCCGTCGCGGCGGGGCGGTCCCGGTGCGGCGGGGGGACAGAATGGGCGCCATGTTCGGACGGAAGAAGAAGGCGGACGCCGGGGCGCGGACCGTGACCCTCATCGGCAGGCCGGGGTGTCATCTCTGCGACGACGCAAGGGCGGTGGTCGAGGCCGTGTGCGCGGAGACCGGGGCGTCCTGGGAGGAGAAGGACATCACCCGCGACGAGGAGCTGTACCGGGCGTACTGGGAGCAGATCCCCGTCGTCCTGGTCGACGGGGAGCAGCACACCTTCTGGCGCGTGGACGCCGATCGGCTCCGGCGCGAACTGGGTGCCTGACCGAAACCCGGCTACCATCATGGACGTTTTGTTGGGTTCCGGGGGCGACATCGTGAGGAGAGTGTGCGGTTTTGCCCCCTTCGGGTTCTCAACGCGCCGATCTTCTCCGTGGTTCCACGACGACGGGAACCAGCCGCGTGACCCCGGTCACTTTGGCCGGACAAAACGGACACCATCTTTGTGCACGCGTTCACAAAGACATAGCCTGCATTCGACGGGGCGGTCTTGGGACATATGGCCGCCTGCAGCCCCGCTCATCCCGCAGGAGCACCGTGGCAACTGGCCGAACTCACCGACCGGCGACCCGTAGCCGAGGAATCCCCGAGGCCACCGTCGCCCGGCTTCCGCTGTATCTGCGCGCACTGACCGCGCTCTCGGAGCGCTCCGTACCCACGGTCTCCTCCGAGGAGCTCGCGGCCGCGGCGGGGGTCAACTCCGCGAAGCTGCGCAAGGACTTCAGCTACCTCGGCTCCTACGGCACCCGCGGGGTCGGCTACGACGTCGAGTACCTCGTCTACCAGATCTCCCGCGAGCTGGGCCTCACCCAGGACTGGCCCGTCGTCATCGTCGGCATCGGCAACCTCGGCGCCGCGCTCGCCGGCTACGGCGGCTTCGCCTCCCGGGGCTTCCGCGTCGCCGCGCTCATCGACGCCGACCCCGCCATGACCGGCAGGCCCGTCGCCGGCATCCCCGTCCAGCACAGCGACGACCTGGAGCGGATCGTCGAGGACGACGGCGTCTCCATCGGCGTCATCGCCACCCCGGCCGGCGTCGCCCAGCAGGTCTGCGACCGCCTCGTGGCCGCCGGCGTCACCTCCATCCTGAACTTCGCCCCGACCGTCCTCTCCGTGCCCGACGGCGTCGACGTGCGCAAGGTCGACCTCTCCATCGAGCTCCAGATCCTCGCCTTCCACGAGCAGCGCAAGGCCGGCGAGGACGCCGGGGCCGACGGCGACGCGGAGCACACCCCCGCCGTCGTACCGCCCGCCCCCCGCGGCGCCACGGGCAACGGCGGCCGCAAGGGACCCGACGGGGACGTCCCCGCCGTGATGCCGGCATGAGCCTCCTCGTCGTCGGACTCAGCCACCGCAGCGCCCCCGTCTCCATCCTGGAGCGGGCCTCCCTGTCGGCGGACACCCGCACCAAGCTCCTCCAGGACACCCTCGCCGCCGAACCGGCCGCCGAGGGCGCCGTCCTGGCCACCTGCAACCGCATCGAGCTCTACGCCGACGTCGACAAGTTCCACGCCGGCGTCGCCGAGCTGTCCACGCTCCTCGCCCAGCACAGCGGCGTCGGCCTGGACGAGCTCACCCCCTACCTCTACGTGCACTACGAGGACCGGGCCGTCCACCACCTCTTCTCGGTGGCCTGCGGCCTGGACTCCATGGTCGTCGGCGAGGGCCAGATCCTCGGCCAGATCAAGGACGCCCTCGCCCTCGGCCAGGACCTGCACACCGCCGGACGCCTCCTCAACGACCTCTTCCAGCAGGCCCTGCGGGTCGGCAAGCGCGCCCACAGCGAGACCGGCATCGACCGGGCCGGGCAGTCGCTCGTCACCTTCGGGCTGGAGCAGCTCGCCGACGGCAGGGAGGTCGAGACCTGGGCCAAGGGCAAGAAGGCCCTCGTCATCGGCGCCGGCTCCATGTCCTCCCTGGCCGCCGCCACCCTCGCCCGCTCCGGCGTCGCCGAGATCGTCATCGCCAACCGCACCCTCGCCCGCGCCGAACGGCTCGCCCGGATCCTCGGCGAGCCCGGCGGAACGGGAGTCTCCGCACGCGCGGCCGAGATGGTTGCCGTCGGCGACGAACTGGGCCGGGCCGACATCGTCGTCTCCTGCACCGGCGCCACCGGACTCGTCCTCACCGGCGACGACGTGGCCACCGCCGTACGGGACCGCGAGGCCCCCCTCGCCCTCCTCGACCTCGCCATGCCCCGCGACATCGACGCCGCCGCCCACCGCGTCCCCGGCGTCCGGCTCGTCGACATCGAGTCGCTCGCCGAGGCCTCCGCCGACGCGCCCATGGCCACCGACGTCGACCAGGTCCGGTCCATCGTCTCCGACGAGGTCGCCGCCTTCGGCGCCGCCCAGCGCGCCGCCCACATCACCCCCACCGTCGTCGCCCTGCGCGCCATGGCCGCCGACGTGGTCACCAGCGAGGTCGCGCGCCTCGAAGGCCGCCTCCCCGGCCTCGACGAGAAGCAGCGCGCCGAGATCACCCAGACCGTGCGCCGGGTGGTCGACAAGCTCCTGCACGCGCCGACCGTGCGGGTCAAGCAGCTCGCCAGCGAGCCCGGCGGCGCCGGGTACGCGGACGCGCTGCGGACACTCTTCGACCTCGACCCGGAGACGGTCGCCGCCGTCAGCCGGGCCGACCTGAATGACGCCGACGTCAAGAACCGAGGGCGAGTATGACCGAGAGGGCACTGAGGCTCGGGACCAGGCGCAGCAAGCTCGCCATGGCCCAGTCCGGGCACGTGGCCGACGCCGTACGGCAGGTGACCGGCCGGCCCGTCGAGCTCGTGGAGATCACGACGTACGGGGACACCTCCCGCGAGCACCTCGCGCAGATCGGCGGCACCGGCGTCTTCGTCGCCGCCCTGCGCGACGCGCTGCTCGCCGGCGAGGTGGACTTCGCCGTCCACTCGCTGAAGGACCTGCCGACCACCCCGCACCCCGACCTGGTCGTGGCCGCGATCCCCCGCCGCGAGGACCCCCGCGACGTGCTGATCGCCCCCGACGGCATCACGCTGGACCGGCTGCCCGCGGGCGCCCGGGTCGGCACCGGCTCGCCGCGGCGCATGGCCCAGCTCCACGCCCACGCGCGCGACCACGGCCTGGAGATCACCTGCGTCCCGATCCGGGGCAACGTCGACACCCGCGTCGGCTACGTCCGCAGCGGTGAACTGGACGCGGTCGTCCTCGCCGCGGCCGGACTCAACCGCATCGGCGGCACCGAGGAGCTCACCCGTTCCCTCACCCTCGACCACCTCCCGGTCGACACCGTGCTGCCCGCCCCCGGCCAGGGGGCCCTCGCCGTCGAGTGTCCGGCGTCCGACGCCGGACTCGTCGCCGCTCTCGCCGCTCTCGACGACCCGTACACGCGGGCCGCCGTGACCGCCGAGCGCTCCCTGCTCGCCGCCCTGGAGGCCGGCTGCTCCGCACCCGTGGGTGCGCTCGCCGACCTGCTGGCCGACGACCCCGGTCACGGGCAGGCTGTCACCGAAATGCGCCTGCGCGGCGTCGTCGGCACCACCGACGGCTCGACGCTGGTGCAGCTGTCCACCACCGGACCCGTACCCACCTCGCACGACGAGGCCATGGCGCTCGGACGCGTACTCGCGGACGAGATGCTCGCCAAGGGTGCGGCCGGTCTTATGGGGGAGCGAGCACTTTGAACCCCACCAGTCCGACCACCAGCCCCCTGTCCCCGGCCCTCGCGGGCCACGGACACGTCACGTTCCTCGGCGCGGGACCCGGCGACCCCGGACTCCTGACCCTCCGGGCCGTCGAGGCCCTCGCGGGTGCGGACGTCCTGATCGCCGAGCCCGAGGTGCTCGACGTCGTCCGCGGCCATGCGCGCGCGGGGGTGAGCACGCCGGAACTGGCAGTCGTCGACGAGGCGTCAACAGCCGCCGGAGTCCCCGTGTTGAGGGACGCGGCCAATCTTGTCATGGAGGCCGCGAGGGGCGGCAGGCGGGTCGTCCGTGCGGTGACCGGCGACCCCGGCCTCGACGGCAACGCCGGCGCCGAGATGCTCGCCTGCGCCGCCGAGGGCATCCCCTTCGAGGTCGTCCCCGGCGTCGCCACCGCCGTCGGCGTCCCCGCGTACGCCGGCGTCCCGCTGCGCGACGCCCAGGGCACCGACGTCCGCTTCGTCGACGCCCGGACCGCCGACGAGCGGTGCTGGACCGAGGTCGGCGCCTCCGACGGCACCGTCGTCGTCTCCACCACCCTCGACTCGGTGGCCGCGGCCGCCGGCGAACTGGTCGCGGCCGGCCGCAAGCCGGACACCCCGCTCACCGTCACCATCGCCGGCACCACCACCCGCCAGCGGACCTGGAACGCCACCCTCGGCACCATCGCCCAGGTCTTCAAGCAGGGCAAGGTCCTCCCCTCGCCCGAGGGCCACCGGCCGGTCATAGCCGTGGTCGGCGAGCGCAGCGCCCCGGCGCAGCGGGACCAGCTGTCGTGGTTCGAGTCCAAGCCGCTCTTCGGCTGGCGGGTCCTCGTGCCGCGCACCAAGGAGCAGGCCGCCTCGCTCTCCGACCAGCTGCGCTCGTACGGCGCCGTGCCGCACGAGGTCCCGACCATCGCCGTCGAGCCGCCGCGCACCCCGCAGCAGATGGAGCGCGCGGTCAAGGGCCTGGTCACCGGCCGCTACGAGTGGATCGCCTTCACCTCCGTCAACGCCGTGAAGGCCGTGCGCGAGAAGTTCGAGGAGTACGGGCTCGACGCCCGCGCCTTCGCCGGGATCAAGGTCGCCGCGGTGGGCGAGCAGACCGCCGCCGCGCTGGTCGACTTCGGCGTCAAGCCCGACCTGGTGCCCAGCGGCGAGCAGTCCGCCGCCGGACTCCTGGAGGACTGGCCGCCGTACGACCCGGTCTTCGACCCGATCGACCGCGTCTTCCTGCCGCGCGCCGACATCGCGACCGAGACCCTGGTCGCGGGCCTCATCGAGCTCGGGTGGGAGGTCGACGACGTCACCGCCTACCGGACCGTACGGGCCTCGCCGCCGCCGGCCGACACCCGCGAGGCGATCAAGGGCGGCGGCTTCGACGCGGTCCTCTTCACCTCGTCGTCGACCGTGCGGAACCTCGTCGGCATCGCCGGCAAGCCGCACAACGTCACCGTCATCGCCTGCATCGGACCGGCCACCGCCAAGACGGCGGAGGAGCACGGCCTGCGGGTCGACGTCCTGTCGCCCGAGCCGTCCGTCCACAAGCTGGCGGAGGCCCTCGCGGACTTCGGCACGCGCCGGCGGGAGTCCGCCCTGGAGGCGGGCGACCCGGTGACGCGGCCGAGCGAGCGGCGACCGGGCGCGAGGAGACGGCGCACCACCTAGGTGTCCTCCGGGGTGCGGGTCCTTCACGGGCCCGCACCCTTCGCGTCGGGGGAGGGGCGGGGCGCGGAGTCGCGGGCCCTCCGGGGCTTCTCGCGGCAACACCCTGTCGGTAAGTGCACCGTTTGTGCGGGCGTAGCCTCGATCGTATGAACTCGTACGGATCCTTTCCCGGGGCGCGGCCGCGGCGGCTGCGGACGACGCCCGTCATGCGGCGGATGGTGGCCGAGACGCGGCTGCATCCCGCCGACCTGATCCTGCCCGCGTTCGTGCGCGAGGGGATCACCGAGCCCGTGCCGATCGGGGCGATGCCCGGGGTCGTGCAGCACACGCGCGACACCCTGCGGAAGGCCGCCGTGGAGGCGCTGGAGGCCGGGGTCTCCGGGATCATGCTCTTCGGCGTGCCCGAGGACGCCAAGAAGGACGCCGCCGGCACGGCGGGCACCGACCCCGACGGGATCCTCCAGGTCGCGATCCGGGACGTGCGGTCCGAGGTCGGCGACGACCTCGTGATCATGTCGGACCTCTGTCTCGACGAATTCACCGACCACGGCCACTGCGGCGTCCTCGACGCCGACGGGCGGGTCGACAACGACGCCACGCTGGAACGTTACGCCGAGATGGCCCAGGTCCAGGCCGACGCCGGCGTCCACGTCGTCGGCCCCTCCGGGATGATGGACGGCCAGGTCGGCGTCGTCCGGGACGCCCTGGACACCATCGGCAAGGAGGACGTGGCGATCCTCGCGTACACCGCGAAGTACTCCTCCGCCTTCTACGGCCCCTTCCGCGAGGCCGTCGGCTCCTCCCTCAAGGGCGACCGCAAGACCTACCAGCAGGACCCGGCCAACCTCCGCGAGTCGATGCGCGAGCTCGCGCTCGACCTGGAGGAGGGCGCGGACATGGTGATGGTCAAGCCCGCCGGACCGTACCTCGACGTCCTCGCCAAGGTCGCCGCCTCCGTGGACGTGCCCGTCGCCGCCTACCAGATCAGCGGCGAGTACGCGATGGTCGAGGCCGCCGCCGAGAAGGGCTGGATCGACCGCGACAAGGCGATCATGGAGACCCTCACCGGCATCCGGCGGGCCGGCGCGCAGATGATCCTGACGTACTGGGCGACCGAGGTCGCGCAGAAGCTCGGCCGCGCGATCTGACCGCCCCGCCCTCTCCCCTGGCTGGTGGGGGGCCGCCGGTCGGCGCACCCTGGAGGGGTAGCCGACAGGTACCCCTACCTCGCCGGAGGTGGTCCTCATGACGCACACGCTGGTCGGATGGCACGTGGAGATGGAGTTCCAGGAGGAGGGCGACCGGACGCGGGCCGCGGCCATGGTCCGGCTCGGCGACGGCACCGAGTTCCGGGCCCACGGCACCGCGAACCGGCACCCCTCCGACCCGGACCAGCTACGGGTCGGCGAGGAGATCGCCGGCGCACGCGCGCTGATGGACCTCGCCTCGCAGCTCCTCCAGAAGGCCCACACGGAGATCGACCAGGTGTCCGGACGCACCTCGCACGCCATCCGGTGACGATGACGGCGCGGTGACGCGGTGACGACGGCGGCGGCGCCCCGCGGCCCGGGGGCGGGACGCGGCGCGCCGGAGGTGGCCCGTCGGCTCAGAAGCCCAGGGCGTGCTCCATCGAGGTCTGCCAGTAGGTGACCCGGGTCGTGCTGTCCGTGTACGTGCCGGCGGGCAGCTTCAGGACCGCCGGGCCCCCGGCCGAACCCACGTTGTCGCGCGGGGCGAACCACACGGTCAGCTTCTTCGACGTCCGGCCGTGCTGCCCGCTGCCGTCGGCCGCCGACAGGATCATCGCCGCGTACGCGCTCTCGCCCGGGAACAGGGTGACGACCGCCTGCGGCTTGCTGTCCTGGTCCACCGCGACCGCCGCCTGCCCGTCGTCCAGGCGCAGCACCGGGGCGTAGTAGGCGCTGCACGCCGTGCGGCCGGTGTTGGTGACGGTCAGCAGCGCGTGGTTGAGCGGACGGCTGACCGGGCTGTAGACGACCCGCACGGCCGACGCGTCGCACGGGCGGTCCGCCGTGTCGGCGGTGCTCTTTCCGCCGTTCTTGCCGCTGTTCTTGCCGCTGTTCTTGCCGGGGGCGGCGGGGACGGTGGGGGCGTCGGTGGAGCCCTGCGGCGAGGTGCTCCCGTTGCCGGAGGAGTCCGGGCCGGTCGGCGCCGACGGGGGCGTGGCGGTGGGGGCCGACGTGGCCGTGGGAGCCGCCGAGGCCGTGGGAGCCGGCGTCGTCGGCGCGGTGGTGGTCGGGGACGCGGCCCGGCCCTCGTCCCGCGTCCCGCCTCCCGAGCCCTGGCAGGCGGTGAGGGAGAGGGCGGCGGCGGTGACGGCCGCCGCGGCGGCGATGCGGATGCGGTGCGTACGCATGGTGGTGGAACCCCCGTGGGTGTCGTTGCTTTTCGGTCGGTCTGCGGCTGCCGCACCGTCCGTCGACCGGCGCCGTGCGGCAGGGCCCCAGGTTGCGGGGCGGCGGATTCCGGCCGCAACGCCGAACGGACCATGGGGGACGCCGGAACGCTCACGGGTACGGTGACCAGCGGGAACGGCCCCTGCCTGGAACGCCGTCCCGGGACGCGAGGACACCGAGTACGGGGAGGGGCACGGTGGCGACCACACCGGAGGCCCAGGAGTTGGGCGCGCTGCTGCGGCGGCTGAAGGAACGTTCGGGGCGCAGTTACGGGGTGCTCGCCGGACGGCTGCACGTCAGCACGTCGACCCTGCACCGGTACTGCAACGGGGACGCCGTACCGGCCGAGTTCGCGGCGGTCGAGCGGTTCGCGCGCCTGTGCGGGGCCGAGCGCGAGGAACTGATCGAGCTGCACCGGCGCTGGATCGTCGCGGACGACGCGCGGACACGGGGGCGTTCGGCGGCGGCGGCGACGGCGCCAGCGGCAGCGGCGAAGCCGGACGGGCCGGAGGCGGTGGCGGGGGCGGAGTCCGTGCCGGAGCCGGATGCGGAAGGCGTTCTGGAGGTGCCCGACGCGGCCGGTGCGGCCGATGCGGCCGACGCGCCCGACGCGGTCGACGCGGCCGACGCGCCCGATACGACCGATGCGACCGACACGGCCGACCTGCCCGGCCCCCGGAGTGGCGGTGCGCGCCGTCGTCGTGTGCTCGTCGCGCTCGCCGCCGCCGTGGTGGTCGCGGTGGCCGTGCCGGTCGCCGTGTTCGCGGCCGGTGGCGACGGCGAACGGCGGCCGGAGCGGGCGGCACCGGCACCCGGCCCGTCCTCCGGTCCGGCGACCGGCGGCACCCTCCCCGTACGCCCCGGCCCCGCCTCGTCCTCGGCCGCGACCCCGACCGGCACTCCGACTCCGTCCGGATCCCCGACCGGGCTCCCGGACGGCAAGGGCTCCCCGTCCCCCTCGGCCGCTTCCCCCTCTCCGGACCCGGCGCCGACCGCCTCCCGGACCGGCGCGCCCGCGACCGGCGTCCCGCTGCGCGTCGGCGTCAGCTCGTACAACTGGGAGCATCCCTGCGGCCAGTACTACCTGCTCGACCGCGACCCGGGCACGGTGCCGCCCCCGCCCCCGCCCCAGGACCACCGGGGCTGGGCGCGGGCGCTCGGCGCGGTGGACGGCGGCGGGATGCGCCTCGAACTCACCGCCACGGGCCGCACGTCCGACTCCGTGGTGATCAACGACATCCACGTCCGGGTGGTGGGGCGCTCGCCCGCGCTGCCCTGGTCGGCGTTCTCGATGGGGGAGGGCTGCGGCAGCGGCGTCGTCCCGCAGACGTTCGCCGTGGACCTCGACCGCCACCAGCCCGGCGTCCGGCCGGTCGCCGGGAAGAACGGCGACATCGTCGTGCCTGCCAAGGGCTTCCCCTACAAGGTCGCCTCCGACGATCCCCAGGTGCTCCGCTTCGACGTGACGACGAAGAGCCACGACGTCAGCTGGTACCTGGAGGTCGACTGGAGCAGCGGCGACCGCAGGGGCACGATCCGGGTCGACGACGGAGGCCGCCCGTTCCGCACCAGCGCGACCGTCGGGCGCCCCTCGTACGTCTGGTGGGTCGAGCCGGGCGAATGGCGCCCGGACGAATGGAGCTGAACGCGGAACGGGCACCCCTCCCGTACGTGAGGGGTGCCCGTCGGTGCGCCGGAATCAGAGGCGCGCGGAGGATCAGAGGCGCTCGGGCGTCCGGATGCCCAGGAGCGCCATGCCCTGGTGGAGCGTGCGGGCCGTCAGGTCGGAGAGGAACAGCCGGTTCTCCGCGACATCCTGCGCCGGCGCCGGCTTGATGACCGGGCACTGGTCGTAGAACGTCGTGTACAGCGAGGCGAGCTGGTACAGGTACGCGGTCAGCTTGTGCGGCGCGTACTCCGCGGCCGCCTCCGCCACCGTCTCCGCGAACCCGTCCAGGTGCAGACCGAGCGCGCGCTCCGCCGGGGCGAGATCCAGCTCCGGGTGGGCGACCGGAGTGCGGTCGCCCGCCTTGCCGAAGATCGACCTGACCCGCGCGTACGCGTACTGGAGGTACACCGACGTGTCGCCGTTCAGCGACACCATCTGGTCCAGGTCGAACTTGTAGTCCCGCGCGGCCGACGTCGACAGGTCGGCGTACTTCACCGCGCCGATGCCCACGTACTGCCCGTTCTCGACGATCTCCGCCTCGGTCAGGAGCGACTGCCCGGTCTTCTCCCGGTAGGACTCCTCCTTCTCGCGGACGACCTCGGTCGCCCGCTCCACGGCCTCGTCCAGCAGGTCCACGAGCCGGACCGTCTCGCCCTCACGGGTCTTGAACGGCTTGCCGTCCTTGCCCAGGACCGTGCCGAACGCCAGCTGGTGCGCCTTCACCTCGTCGTTCAGCCAGCCCGCCCGGCGGGCCGTCTCGAAGACCATCTTGAAGTGCAGCGACTGCCGCGCGTCCACCACGTACAACAGGGACGTCGCCTTCAGGTTCCGCACCCGGTCCCGGATCGCCGACAGGTCCGTCGCCGCGTATCCGAAACCGCCGTCGGACTTCTGCACGATCAGCGGCACCGGGTTGCCGTCCGGGCCCTTCACGTCGTCGAAGAACACGCACAGCGCGCCCTCGGAGCGGACCGCGACGCCCGTCTCCTCCAGGATCCGGCAGGTCTCCACCAGCATGTCGTTGTACCCGGACTCGCCGACCACGTCGACGTCCCGGATGTCCATGTCCAGCTTGTCGAAGACCGAGTAGAAGTAGATCTTCGACTCGTCGACGAACCGCTGCCACAGCGCGAGGGTCTCCTCGTCACCGGCCTGGAGGTCCACCACGCGCGCCCGGGCCCGCGTCTTGAACCCCTCGTCCGAGTCGAACAGGGCACGCGACGCCTTGTACAGCCGGTTCAGGTTCGACATCGCCTCCTCGCCCGACACCTCGGACTCCGAGGAGTGGTCCAGCTCGTGCGGGTGCTCGATCAGGTACTGGATGAGCATGCCGAACTGGGTGCCCCAGTCGCCGATGTGGTGCCGCCGGACCACCGTCTCGCCGGTGAACTCCAGGATCTCCACCATCGCCGCGCCGATCACCGCGGACCGCAGGTGGCCGACGTGCATCTCCTTCGCCACGTTCGGCTGCGCGTAGTCGATCACCGTCGTGCCGGCCGACTCGTTGAACGGCACGCCGAGCCGCGCGTCGGCGGCACGGGCCGCCAGGGTCTCGACGACCGCCCGGTCGGTCACCGTGATGTTCAGGAAGCCGGGGCCCGAGACCTCGACCTCCTTCAGGACGTCGTTCGCCGGAATCGCCTCGACGACCTTCGTCGCCAGCTCACGCGGATTGCCCTTCAGCCGCTTGGCGAGCGCCAGGATGCCGTTGGCCTGGAAGTCGGCCCGGTCGCTACGTCGCAGCAGCGGATCGGCGGACGCGGCCTCCGGCAGGGCTGCCGAGAGTCCGTCCGCGAGGCGCTGCTGCACGGTCGAAGCGAGGGAAGGGACCGAGGCCATGAGCTTCCGTTCCGTAGAGGTGTTCCGGTGGTCTATTTCGCTTGTCAAGTGTCCCATGGGAGAGCAACGTGTTTTCTCCGCCTGTGGACAACCCGGCCCCCGGGAGACCGTCCGCGCCTGTGGACAACTCACACCTGTGGACAACCCCGGGGCCCGTCGTTCCGTCTGGGACAATGACAGGCGTGAGGCCCGACGCAGGGCACCGAGGGATTAACGGAAAGAAGGACGTACCGACCGTGGCTCAGAGCAGCACCGAGACCGACTGGGTCTCCCGTTTCGCGGACGAGGTCATCGCCGAGTCGGAGCGACGTGCGCCTGGCAAACCGGTCGTCGTCGCCTCCGGCCTCTCCCCCTCCGGCCCGATCCACCTCGGCAACCTCCGCGAGGTCATGACCCCGCACCTGGTCGCCGACGAGATCCGCCGCCGCGGCCACACCGTCCGCCACCTCGTCTCCTGGGACGACTACGACCGCTACCGCAAGGTCCCGGGCGGCGTCGAGGGCGTCGACGAGACCTGGGCCGAGCACATCGGCAAGCCGCTGACCTCCGTCCCGGCCCCCGCCGGCTCGCCCCACCCCAACTGGGCCGAGCACTTCAAGGCCGCCATGGTCGAGTCCCTGGCCGAGCTCGGCGTCGAGTACGACCCGATCAGCCAGACCGAGCAGTACACCGCCGGCACCTACCGCGAGCAGATCCTGCACGCCATGCGCCACCGCGCCGGCATCGACGCCATCCTCGACCAGTACCGCACCAAGAAGGCCCCCAAGAAGCAGTCCCAGAAGCCCCTCGACGAAGCGGAGCTGGAGGCCGAGGAGGGCTCCGGCGCGGCCGCCGAGGACGACGGCTCCGGCGGCGGCGCCGGCTACTTCCCGTACAAGCCCTACTGCGGCCGGTGCGAGAAGGACCTCACCACCGTCACCTCCTACGACGACGACACCACCGAACTCGCCTACACCTGCACGGCCTGCGGCTTCTCCGAGACCGTGAAGCTCAGCGAGTTCAACCGCGGCAAGCTCGTCTGGAAGGTCGACTGGCCCATGCGCTGGGCCTACGAGGGCGTCATCTTCGAGCCCTCCGGCGTCGACCACTCCTCGCCCGGCTCCTCCTTCGTGGTCGGCGGCCAGATCGTCCGCGAGATCTTCGACGGCGTCCAGCCCATCGGCCCCATGTACGCCTTCGTCGGCATCAGCGGCATGGCCAAGATGTCCTCCTCCCGCGGCGGCGTCCCCACCCCCGCCGACGCCCTGAAGATCATGGAAGCGCCCCTGCTGCGCTGGCTCTACGCCCGCCGCAAGCCCAACCAGTCCTTCAAGATCGCCTTCGACCAGGAGATCCAGCGCCTCTACGACGAGTGGGACAAGCTGGAGGCCAAGGTCGCCGACGGCACCGTCCTGCCCGCCGACGCCGCCGCCCACTCCCGCGCCGCCCGCACCGCCGCCGGCGAACTGCCCCGCACCCCGCGCCCGCTCCCGTACCGGACCCTGGCCTCGGTCATGGACATCACCGCCGGACACGACGAGCAGACCCTGCGGATCCTGACCGAACTCGACCCCGACAACCCCGTCACCTCCCTCGACGAGGTCCGGCCGCGCCTCGACCGCGCCGAGAACTGGATCACCAACCAGGTCCCGGCCGACCAGCGCACCATCGTCCGCGACGAGCCCGACACCGAGCTCCTCGGCTCCCTGGACGACGAGGGCCGCACGTCGCTCCGCCTCCTCCTGGACGGCCTCGACACCCACTGGTCGCTCGACGGGCTCACCACCCTCGTCTACGGCGTCCCGAAGGTCATGGCCGGACTCGACCCCGAGGCCAAGCCCACGCCCGAACTCAAGCTCGCCCAGCGCGCCTTCTTCGCCCTGCTCTATAAGCTCCTCGTGAGCCGCGAGACCGGCCCGCGCCTCCCCACCCTCCTCCTCGCCGTCGGCGCGGAGCGGGTGAGGAAGCTCCTCGGCGCGTAGAAGAACGAGAAGGGGCCGCCGCCCGGAAACCTCCGGGCGGCGGCCCCTTCCCCCGTACCGCGGACGGCTCAGGGAGTCTCGAAGTCGGCCATCTCCCGACGGAGACGCCGCTCGACCACCGGAGCCAACCGGCGCAGCAGATCGGGGTCGGGGAACTCCGAGAGCTCGTAGTGCTCGGCCACCAGCCGCTCCAGCACCTCCTCGGACGGGAACTGCTGGTACTCGTTGACGTACGGCCACACCAACTTGTAGACGGTCTCCTCGAAGGCGTCGACCGGCGGCTCCGGATCGACGTACTCCGGATACGGCCGGAACTCCTGCGGACCCTGCTCCTGTCGCCCGTCCGCCGCCGGAAGCTCCTCCGGACCCAGCGGAACGGCGACCGGCGTCGGCTCCAGACCCTCCGCGATTTGCGGGGCGTACGCCGTCTCGTGCGCCTCCGGCGGAAGCTGCTGCGCCTGGAACCACGGGCTGTCGTGGTTCGGCGGCACGGCCTCCCCCTGCGACTCCTCCTGCGGCACCCCCTGAGGAGCCGGCTGCCCCGCCTGCTGCGGAAGCTGCGGAACCCCCTGCGGAGCCAGGGGCGGCTGGGACTGCGGGGACTGCGCAGCCGACGGCAGCTGCCCGTACGCCTGCTCCTGCCGTGCGGGCAGCACCACCGGCTCGATGCCCGCCGCCGCGAGCCCCTCCGCCGCCGTCTCCGCCAACGGCACCCCGTACCGCGCCAGACGCAGCGGCATCAACGCCTCCACCGGCGCCTTCCGACGCCAGTTCCGGCCGAACCGCGCCTGGAGCCGCGCCTGGTAGATCATCCGCTCCTGCTCCAGCTTGATGACCTGCTCGTACGAGCGCAGCTCCCACAGCTTCATCCGCCGCCACAACCGGAAGGTCGGTATCGGCGACAGCAGCCAACGGGTCAGCCGCACGCCCTCCATGTGCTTGTCGGCCGTGATGTCCGCGATCCGGCCCACCGCGTGCCGCGCCGCCTCCACGGCCACCACGAACAGCACCGGGATCACCGCGTGCATGCCCACGCCCAGCGGATCCGGCCAGGCCGCCGCGCCGTTGAAGGCGATGGTCGCCGCCGTGAGCACCCACGCGGTCTGCCGCAGCAGCGGGAACGGGATCCGCAGCCACGTCAGCAGCAGGTCGAGCGCGAGCAGCACACAGATGCCCGCGTCGATGCCGATCGGGAAGAAGTACGAGAAGGTGCCGAAACCCTTGTGCACGGCGAGTTCGCGCACGGCGGCGTACGAACCCGCGAAACCGATCCCCGCGATGATCAGCGCACCGGCGATGACGAGGCCGATGAGAACCCGGTGTGTGCGTGTCAGCTGCATCGCGGCCACCCGCGAACCCTCCCGTCGATCGACATCTCGCGCGCACAGAGTGGCACATGTGAACGAAGCCCGCCCCCGGGGGAGGGACGGGCTCCGTACCGATGTGCCGTTCCGTACGGGTTTGTTCCTACTTGTTGGCCGCGGCCACCGACGCCACGGCCTCCTTCGCCGCCTTCACCGCACCGTCCGTGATCGTCTTCTCCGACGGAGTCGGCGCACCCGCGTAACCGGCACCGTTGTACGACAACAACACCAGCACGTTCCCCGTCCGCGCCACGACCGAGGTGTACACGAAGTCCTCGCCCGTCTTGCTCTCCTGGTACGTGACGGTCTTCGCCTCGTCACCGATGCCCGAGGCCGCCGTGGTCCGCAGCTTCTTCGCCCCCGCGGTCCCCTCGATCTTGGCGACCTCCTTCGCGAGGCCCTCCTCCGCCCGCTCCTGACCGCTGCCGAGCGAGGCGTCCGACTCGTACCGGTAGACCGACACGTCCAGCCAGCGGTACTGCGAACCCTTCACGCCCTTGTCGTCCAGACCGTTCCACGAGCAGCCGCCACGGTTGTTCAGGTCGCTGGAGACACCCGGCGTCCCGGCCTTGGTCTTCGCCTTCGGCACCAGGGACGCCGTCGTCTTCGCCGAGATCGAACGGCAGACCTGCGGCAGCTTCGCGAACTTCGCCGGCTCGACCGCCTTCGTCGTCTGCGCGGGCGAAGGGGTCGCGGACGCCCCCGTCGTCTCCTGCGCCTTCGGCTTCCCGGAGTCACCGGAGTCGGAGGAGCAGCCGGCGACGACGAGCATCACCGGGACGGCGGCGCAGGCGAGTATGCGGGTGAGTCGCGGAGCTGATCGCTGCATGGTTCCTTCAGTCGCTTGTCGTACGGTCGGACACTTCTCGTACGGCCCCGGCCGTCGTTCCGGCCGGCGTACGGTCCGGCCCCGGTCCGGCGACCGCGACCGCCGGTACGGCCACGGGCCACGGCGACACGTTACGTGGTCGCCGTCCGCTCACGGAGCGGCACCGGACGGCTACTCCTCCAGGCGGTCGGCCAGCGACCGCGCCAGCCCCCGGACCCTTTCCTGCAGCTCCGCGCTGTCCGGCGCCCCGGAGGAACCGCTCGTCTCCTCCTGATAGGACACCGTCACGATCACGTTGGATGTGCGGAACACCACGCTGACCGACCGCTGACGGCTGTTCGCACCGGCGTTGCCGAGGACGTCGTCGAGGTACGCGACGTCACCGAGCCCCTCCAGGACGCGTGACTCCAGACCGGTGGAGGCGGGGGCGCCGGACGGGGTCGGCCCGGTGGAGGCGGACCCGGTGGGGGAGGACCCGGTGGGCGAGGTCGGAGCGGTCGCCGACGGCTCGTGCGCCGGAGGGGCGGTCGCCGTCCGGGTGGGGGAGGCCGTACCGCCGGGGGATTCGGTGGCCCCGGGCGGCGCGGTCGGCGGCAGCGGAATCTTCGCCGCGAGCTGCTTGCGGACGTACACCTCCTGCGCCCGGTCGTCGTCGCTGACGGCGGCGTCGTACGAGACCACCCGCTCGATGTCGAGCGAGAGCCGGTGCGAGGTCTCCGGGGTGTCGGCCCGCCACGAGCAGCCGACGCGCCGGTCGGTGTCGTACGTGACGGCGGCCGTGCCCCGGTAGGCCTTGGCGCGCTCGGTGTCGGGCAGGGCGGCGGCGCCCGGGAGCATCTCCTTGAGGACGGCCTGCGGGACGGCGCCGCAGGGCTCGAAGAGGGTGCGGTACCGGCCGGGCGGCGCGGCCGCGGAGGCGAGACCGGCCTTGGCGTCGACGGTGACGTCGTCGGCGGGGGTGCCGGAGGAGCAGCCGGTGAGCCCCGCGCCGAGGCCGAGGCCGAGTGCGAGGACGACGGCGGTACGAGCCGTGGACCCGGTGCGACCGGGGGCGTACCTCTTTCGCTGCACGGTCCCAGGCTCCCTTCTCCCGAAGACTTTCCCGAAAACTGTTTGCCGCGCGAACCCGGCGGATGGACACAATGTCTATCGCACACGCTGCCGTTGATGCCGGTCCCCCGTCTCCTTCACGGGCTTTGGCTCCGGTTTTTGCGTTATCGGCCATTTCGGGGGAATCGAGGAAGTATGTCGTACGTAGAGGTGCCCGGAGCGAAAGTACCGATCCGGATGTGGGCCGACCCCTCCGCGGTGGAGGGCGGCGCCATGCAGCAGCTGCAGAACGTGGCGACGCTCCCCTGGATCAAGGGCCTGGCCGTGATGCCGGACGTGCACTACGGCAAGGGCGCGACGGTCGGCTCGGTGATCGCGATGCAGGGCGCGGTGTGTCCGGCGGCGGTCGGCGTGGACATCGGCTGCGGCATGTCGGCGGTCAAGACCTCCCTGACGGCCGACGACCTGCCGGGCGACCTCTCCCGCCTCCGCTCCAAGATCGAACAGGCCATCCCGGTCGGCCGGGGCCTCCACCGCGAGGCGGTGGACCCGAAGCGGCTGTACCAGTTCCCGACGGCGGGGTGGGACGACTTCTGGTCGCGGTTCGACGGGGTCGCGGACGCGGTGAAGTTCCGGCGGGAGCGGGCGGGGCAGCAGATGGGAACGCTCGGGTCGGGAAATCATTATGCAGAGGTCTGCATAGATACGCATGGGTCGGTCTGGCTCGTGCTGCACTCGGGTTCCCGGAACATCGGTAAGGAACTCGCCGAATACCACATCGGTGAAGCCCAGAAACTCGCCCACAACAAGGGGCTCGTCGATCGCGACCTGGCTGTGTTCGTATCGGACACCCCGCAGATGGCCGCCTACCGGAACGACCTCTTCTGGGCGCAAGAATATGCGAAGTACAACCGCGCGGTCATGATGGCCCTCTTCCAGGAGGTCCTCCGCCGGGAGTTCCGCAAGGCCCGGGTGACCTTCGAGCCGGTGATCTCCTGCCACCACAACTACGTGGCGGAGGAGCGGTACGGGGGCATGGACCTGCTGGTTACGCGGAAGGGCGCGATCCGGGCCGGCTCCGGGGAGTTCGGGATCATCCCCGGCTCGATGGGCACCAGCTCGTACATCGTGAAGGGGCTCGGAAACGAGAAGGCGTTCAACTCCGCCTCGCACGGCGCGGGCCGCCGGATGAGCCGGAGCGCGGCGAAGCGGCGCTTCACGGTACGGGACCTGGAGGAGCAGACGCGGGGCGTGGAGTGCCGCAAGGACTCCGGCGTCGTGGACGAGATCCCGGGTGCGTACAAGCCGATCGAGCAGGTGATGGATCAGCAGCGGGACCTGGTCGAGGTCGTCGCGAAGCTGAAGCAGGTCGTCTGTGTGAAGGGCTGAGGGAAAGCCGGGACGGGGCGCCATTGATGTGGCGCCCCGTCCCGCATTCTCGCTTCGGACTACTGGTCGGGCGTGGGCACCTGACTGGTGCGGAGCCGCCACAGGCGCATGAAGCAGCTCTGCTCGGTGCGGTCAAGCGCGACGGCTGCGGCGGCAGGGTCGTCGAGCCGCAGCAGTTCGCGGTCGTTCGCCTTGGTCCAGCGCTTGTGAGGTGGTGCGAACTTCATATCCGCCGGGCGTACCCAGGTCTGGAGCGCGGCCGCATCGGCCTTCTTGTGGTCCAGGGCGAGACAGCCAGGGTAATAGAGGTGCGCGGCGAGCTGTTGTGCCTGCTCTTTTAAGTACGTGATGACGTAGACCTGGTCACGGGCGTTGCGGCGAGCGATGCGCTCGGCGCCCGTGATCTTCTTCGCGTAGTGGCACAGGTACGCGGCCAGAGCCGTGCTGGCCGACGTGAACGACAGGAACGGGATGCCTTCGGCGGTCCAGCCGAGCGATCCGTCGGCGTCGATGCAGCCGCGTAGGTAGTCGGGGCGGGAGAACTCGACGCGGGTGGCCGGATGATGCGTGACTTCTTGCCGTACGGGATCCCGAGTTCGTTGATCGTGGTCCTGGCTTCAAGCGCGCACAGAGTCCACGTGGCCGAGTGGTGCTGTTCGGCGAAGTTGGTGGTGCGGACTCGTTCCGTGATGGAGCTGTAGTACGGGGTCAGGCGCTGGAACTCGTAGAGGATGTGGGCGTCCCGCACCTTGATCTCCACGCTCGGCCTGCCTTTCCGGCCCGTGCCGCGTGCCAGGTGCCCGTCGGTCTGGAGAAAGCCGAACATGTAGGCACAGCCGGGGACTTCGAGGTTCATGAAGGACGACGGCGGGGCGGTGGGCGTGAGGGCGCTCAGGTTGAAGAGCGCGGGCACGTTAGGGTCCTGCTCAGCCATGGGAAGTTGTGCCTTCCTGATGGTCAGGCCCTCGGCCGGGACTGCAATCCCGGTCGAGGGCCGTTCTGTATGGAGTTGTCTGCGACGTTGGGTCGGGGGTCCGGTCGCCGTGCGGGTGATCGGATCGGTTCACCCGTACGTGTGGCGGGTCATGGTCAGAGTTCCCGGTGGACCTTGGTGTTGGAGGCCTGGGCGCGGGGGCGGACGACCAGGAGGTCGATGTTGACGTGCGGGGGGCGGGTGCAGGCCCAGGTGATGGTTTCGGCGACGTCGTCGGCGGTGAGGGGGTCGGCCACGCCGGCGTAGACCTTGGCGGCCTTGTCGGTGTCGCCGCGGAAGCGGGTGGTGGCGAACTCGTCGGTCTTGACCATGCCGGGGGCGATCTCGATGACGCGGACGGGGGTGCCGACGATCTCCAGGCGGAGGGTTTCGGCGAGGACGCGGGCGCCGTTCTTGGCGGCGACGTAACCGGCGCCGCCCTCGTAGGTGCCGTGGCCGGCGGTGGAGGAGAGGACGACGACCGTGCCGTCGCCGCTCGCGGTGAGGGCGGGGAGCAGGGCCTGGGTCATGTGGAGGGTGCCGAGGACGTTGACCTCGTACATGCGACGCCAGTCCTCGGGGTCGCCGGTGGCGACGGGGTCGGCGCCGAGGGCGCCGCCCGCGTTGTTGACGAGGACGGCGAGGGTGCGGAAGGCGGTGGCGAACTCGTCGACGGCGGTGCGGTCGGTGACGTCGAGGGCGTAGGCGGTGGCCTGGTGGCCGGCGTCGTTGATCTCGGCGGCGAGGGCCTCGATGCGGTCCTTGCGGCGGGCGGTGAGGACCACGCGGTAGCCGGCGGCGGCCAGTTGCCGGGCCGTGGCGGCGCCGATTCCGCTGCTCGCGCCGGTGACGACGGCGATGGGGGTACCGGTGGCGGTCATGGCGTGCTCCTCGCGCAGGTGATCGATGGTGGTGATCGCCCGGTCAGGATAGGTGGGGCGGCGGGAGGGGGAGTGGGGCGGGCGTGGTGGGGACACGCGGGTCGGAGGTGGGGGAGATGAGCGCTTCCGTGGTTATTTTGTGTTTATGTGCGGATTGTTTCGGGGTGTGCTCGGGGTCGTTCTCGCGGTCGCCGTGGTGGTGGGTTCGGGGGCGGGTGCGGGGGCCGGGGCGGTGGGGCCCGTGGACGGGCCCGAGGCGGATCTGTCCCACCACGGGCACCTTTTCCTCCGGGACGGGCGGCTCGGCGTCCGGCTGGTGAGCGAGAACCACGGGCCCGCCCCCGTCGCCCGGGCGACGGTGCGGATCGCCTTCTCGGTGCCGATGGCCGGTGGGTACGAGCTGCCGGAGGCCTGTCTGTGGAGCAGTGACCGGGTGGTGTCCTGCCGGACGGGGGAGCTCGCGGTGGGCGGGAGGGGCGGGGAGCTGGCGCTCGACCTGTGGGCCGCGGGGCTTCCGGAGGAGCTGACGGCGGAGATCGGTACGCCCTGGCGGGACGGGGCGGTCGACCGGAACCCGGGGAACGACCGGCACCGCGTCCTGGTGCTGGACACCGGTGATCCGTACGTCTTCTGAGGCGGGCTCTTCCGGGGCGTGCGCTTCGGGTGCGCGGCGGCCGGTCCGTACGATCTCTGCATGACGCAGAAGAGCTCCGCCCGGCGCGAGACGCTGATGACCGAGCTGTACGGGGAGGCCCGCCGCTACATGGCCGCCTACGCCCTGTTCAACCAGGCCGTCGCGGACCACCTGGGGCTCCATCCGACCGATGTGCAGTGCCTGAACCTGCTCAGCCTGGAGGGCGGGCCGGTGACCATCGGGCGGATCGCCGAGCTGACCGGGCTCACCACCGGCTCCGCGACCCGGCTCGTCGACCGTCTGGAGCGGGCCGGGTACGTGACGCGGGCGCGCGACACCGAGGACCGGCGCCGGGTCCTGGTCTCGCCGGCCCCCGGGCGGATGGTGGAGTTCGGCGCCTTGTGGCGGAGGCTCAACGGTGCCTGGGGCATGATGTTCGACGCCTACAGCGACGCCGAGGTGGCCCTGCTCATCGCCCACATGCGGCGCACCGTCGAGGTGAGTGCCCGGCAGGTCGAGCGGCTGCGCGGGGGCGACCTGGACCAGCCGGACGGGGCTTAGTCCCTGGGGGTGTCTCCTCGGTCCGCCTGTCGGTCGGAGGAGGTCTCAGAGGGGGTCGAGGAGCATCAGGATCTCGTCCCGGGTGTCGTCGGGCGTGAAGCGCAGGGCGCCGGGCCAGCGGCCGACCTCCCGCCATCCGAGGCGGCCGTAGAAGTCCTCCAGTCCTTCTTTTCCCCGGGCCGCGAGGCGCAGTTGTTCGAGCCCGAGTTCGTCGCGGGCGACCGTCCGCAGTTCCCGCATGAGGGCGGAGCCGATGCCGCGGCCGCGGAAGTCCGGGCGGGTCTGGAGGTGGTGGACTGTTCCCCAGTGGGCGACGAGCCGGAAGGGGTCGCGCTTGAGGACGACCCATCCGGCGAGGTCCTCTCCGGACCTGGCGACGATGAGGCGGCTGTGTGACGGGGCCAGGCGGCCGAGGAGCTCGTCCACGACCGGTTCGACGTCCTCGTCACGGACGGGCGGGAAGGGGAATCCCGCGGCACCGCCGGCGTTCGTGACCGCGACCCAGCAGTCGACGAGCTGACGCCTCAGCGCGGGGGAGACCTCGTGCATCCCGGTGATCCGCGTGAGGGCGGGCACGGTCTTCTGTTTCATGCGCAGGAGCATCCCAGTCGTTTTTCGCCCCGGTCTTGATCGGCGGGACGAGACCTAGCGGGCCGCTGCCCCGCCGAATTCCCTGACCGCGTCGGAGACGATCGCCTCCAGGCGTGCGTGGTGGGCGCCGCGCCAGTAGACCCGGTCGCACCGCACGCACTGGGCGAAGACGTCGTAGGTCTTCTCGGTGCCCTGTTCCAGTCGGGCGCGGACCGCGTCCTTGTCGGTGCCGCTCAGTTCGCCGTTGCAGGCGGTGCAGCGGGTCCAGGGGGCGAGGGGCGGGGCGAAGCGTTCGAGGACGTCGCGGAGTTGTTCGTCCGGTCGGTCGCTGTAGACGTAGGCGCCCGCCCACAGTTCGCGGCGGCGCAGCAGGCCGCGGTCGCGGGAGAGCATGACGCGCCGTTCCCGTGCGGAGAGGGTGGCCAGGGCGGGGTCGCCGATGTCCTCGCTTTCGTAGGCGGCGTCCACGCCGAGCAGGCGCAGGCGCCGGGCCAGGGTGCCGAGGTGGACGTCGAGCAGGAACCGGAGGGGTGCGCCGGGGACCTGCTGCGGGCGGGTGACGTCCTCGACCTCGACCGTCTCGCCCGCGCTCGGGACGTGCGCGGCCTCGACGAGGCGTCCGTCGACCAGGAGCCGTCCGGCCTCGGTGAGGGGCACGCCCAGTGATTCCACGACGTGGCCGAGGGACGAGGCGCCGTCGGTGGTCACGGGGGTGGGGCCGGTGCGCCGCTCCGTCGAGACGAAGAGCCGCAGGCCGGGGGCGAAACTGATCTGGATCTCCGGTCCGTTCACGGGGACAGGATGGCACCGGGGGCGGGCGGGCGGCCAGGGAATTCGGTCCGGGGCGGGTTGAGGGGGGGCGCGGGTCGGGTCGGTCAGGGGCGGAAGGCCTGCGCGTGGTCCGTGGCCCAGGTGGCGAAGGTGCGGGGCGGGTATCCGGTCAGTTCCTCCACGGTGTCGGTCAGGGGCGCGGGCCGGCCGTCGTGGGCGGCCCAGTGGGAGAGGAGGGCGTCCGCGACCTGCTCCGGCATGAAGGCGGCGACCGACTCCTTCCACTCCTCGGGGGTGGTGACGGTGTGCGGTGCGGGGCGTCCGGTCACCTCGGCGAGGATCGCGAGCTGTTCGGTGAAGTCCAGTGACGCGGGGCCCGTCAGCCAGTGGGAGGAGCCGCGCAGCCGGGGTTCGGTGAGGACCGCGAGGGCGGCTTCGGCGAGGTCGTGCTCGTGGATCGGGTCGCTGTGCGCGTGCGGGTACGGCAGTGCCGGGCCCCGGCCCGTCTTGAGCGCCCCCGCCCAGGCGAGGGCGTTGGTGGCGAAGGCGCCGGGCTGGAGGTGGGTGACCTCGAAGGCGCCGGAGTCGGCGGCGGCCGTCAGGGCGCGCTCGGCCGCCAGGTGACGGGAGGCGATGACGTTCGTGCCGGCGTCGGGGGCGAGGACGGAGCTGGAGGAGAGCAGGGCGATGTGCTCGACGCCGGCGGCGCGGGCCCGCTCGGCGAAGGTGCCGGCGTGGGAGGCCTCGGCGTAGAGGAAGACGGAGTCGACGCCCTTCAGGGCGGTGTCGAAGGTGGCCGGGTCGGTCAGGTCGCAGCGCACGGCGGTGACTCCGGCGGGCGGGGAGAGGTCCGCGGGGTTCTTGGAGCCGGCCCTGGCCTCGACGCCCGCGGCGGCGAGGAGGTCGAGCAGGGTGGCGGCGACGCGGCCGCGGCTGCCAGTGACGAGAACGGTCATGGGGTGTCCTTTCGGGACGGGCGGACGGGTGGACGGGCGGACGGGTGGACGGACGGGTGGACGGACGGACGGGTGGACGGACGGTCGGGCGGACGGGCGGGCGTTCGGTGGCCCCGCGGTGGGCGGGTAAGTGGGTGAGCGGGCGAACGGACGGACGGGTGGGCGGGCGGCCGGCAAGGTCGGGTGGTTCTACTGCGTCGCGAATAGTCTGCGTGACACAGATGAATATCCGGGACGGCGCCTCGGCGGTCAACCCTGAAAAAACCTGGGGTACCGTCCCGGCATGAAGATCACCGACCTCGAACCGGGCGATCCCCGCCTGGAGAGCGACCTCCTGCCGGTCCTCTCCGAACTCCGGCCCCACCTCACCCCGGAGCTCTTCCGCGAGGTGTACGAGGCCGGGCACTCCCAGGGGCTGCGGTTCAGCGCCGCCTACGCCGACGACGGGCGCTGCGTCGGCGCGGCCGGCTGGCGGATCGTCGTCAACACCAGCTCCCTGCGCAAGCTCTACGTCGACGACCTGGTGACGGCGGCGGCCGACCGGTCCACCGGCGTCGGGCACGCGCTGATCGCCCACCTGGAGGAGCACGCCCGCGCGGCCGGCTGCCACGAGCTCAACCTGGACTCCGGCACCCACCGCACCGGGGCCCACCGCTTCTACCTGCGGGAGCGCTTCGACATCGTGGCCTTCCACTTCACCCGGCCGCTCCCCGGGCCCGATCAGGCATCCTGAGCCGGGTCCCCCAGGTCGAGCCGCCAGTCGTTGCACCGCATCGGGCGGCCCGGCGGGTACTCGAAGTCCCGCACGCCGCGCGGTGCGAACCCCGCCTTGCGGCACACCGCGTTCGAGGCGGCGTTGTCCGACGACGGGAACGCGTGCAGGTGCCGGCGGAGGCCCGCCGCCCGGACCTCCGCGATCACCGCGCGCGTGGCGGACGTCGCCACCCCCCGGCCCTGGAAGCCCGGCAGCACGGCCCACCCGGTCTCGTACACCGGCTCGTCGTCCCAGGTCCGGGCCCAGAAGCCGATGCTGCCCACCACGGTCTCCTCCGGGAGCAGCACGATCCGGAACATCCTGCCCGCGCCCGGGTCGGCGGCGCTCATCTCCACGTACCGCCGGTGGCGTCGCGCGAGCTGTTCCTCGGTCTCCGGGCCGCCGAGGTGGGCCGTCGGCGCCGGTGCGTTCAGGGCCCGCAGCAGTCCCGCGTCCTCCTCGGACCAGGGCTCCAGGCGTACGCGTGAGGTGTCGCTCTCCATCCCCGCACCGTAGGTCACGGCACTGACGGTCCGCGGGCGTACGCCGTCGGCGGCACCCCGATCGTCGCCGTGAAGTCCCGTACGAGGTGGGCCTGGTCGCTGTAGCCCAGTTCGGCCGCGAGGGCGGCCCAGTCCGGGGTGCCCGCCGTCTCCGCGGCCTCGGCGCGCTCCAGGGCCTCGTGGATGCGGTAGCGCAGGATCACCCACTTCGGGCCGACCCCGACGCGGCTCGCGAAGAGGCGCTGGAGGGAGCGGGCCGACAGGCCCGACGCGGTGGCGAGCCGGGACGCCCTGCGGATCGTGCGGTCCGAACGGACCAGCTCCACCAGCTCCACGGCGAGGTCGGCGGCCGGGTCGGGGGCCGGGCCGTGCGCCAGGAGGAAGGCGTCGAGCGCCGCCACGCGCGCGTGGTCCTCGTCGGGGGAGAGGACGGCGGCCGGGACGCCGGAGGCCGCGCCCGTGTCCGTGCCCCTTTCCGCGCCCGCGCCCGTGTCCGTGCCCCTTTCCGCGCCCGCGCCCGTGTCCGTGGGGTCCGCGGCGTCCGGGAAGACCTCCGTCAGCGGGACGCGGCGGCCCGTCCACGTCGACACCGGCCACGCGGGCGCGAAGGGCCGGAAGCCGCCGGGGCGGAACTGGATCCCGCAGACCCGGCCCGCCTCCTCCAGCTTGTGGGTGAACAGGCCGAGCCCGATCCCCGCGACCTCGGCCGACGTGCTTCCCCCGGCCGCCGGGGCGCCCAGCGGGCCGTACCGCTGGAAGACGACGTTCACCGAGGGGTGCGGGACGACGTGGCTCGCGTACGGCTCCGGCAGTTCCCAGTCGATCAGCCAGTAGTGCTCCAGGTAGGGCCGCAGCTGCGGGGCCGGGAGGTGCCGGCGGAAGCGGACCCGGGAGAGCAGCCCGGCGGGGTCGACGATGCCCCGGGTGTCCCGCCGGGGAGCTGGGGCGGACATGTCCCGCATGCTAGACACCTTCCCTCCGCGGCTGTCGTGTTTCTTCAAGACGGGGCCGGGCATGCTTCCGTAGCGTCGGGATCATGACGAACGAGGCCCAGCTCCGCATCGGTGACCTGCTCCGCACCGCCGCCGCCGACGCCGTCCCCGTGGTCGGCGGCATCGACGACGCCTCGCTCGGCGCGCCCACGCCCTGCGCCGAGTACGACGTGCGCGCCCTGCTCAACCACCTCTTCTCCGTCGTCGTGAACTTCCAGGTCCTCGCCGCCAAGGGGACGCCCGACTTCTCCGAGACCCCGGACCGGGTCGCCGCGGCCGGCTGGCGCGAGGCGTTCGGGGCGGAGACCGGGAAGCTGGTCGAGGCGTGGTCGGCGCCTGGCGCCGAGGAGGGCACGTCCGGCGCCCTGGGGCTGCCCGCGCGGACGGTCGGCTGCATGGTGCTGCTCGACCTGACCGTGCACGTCTGGGACCTGGCCCGCGCCACCGGCCGGACCTTCGCCCCGGACCCGGCCGTGGTGGCGGGGCTCGCCGGGGAGGTGGAGGCGATGGCCCCGACGGCCCGGAAGATGGGCGTCTTCGGGGACGCCGTCGGCCTGCCCGGAGACGCCACCGCCTTCGAGCGCCTGCTCGCCACGACCGGCCGCGACCCCCGCGCCTGGTAGAGCTCCGGTGGGGCGCACCGGGGTGATCAGCGTGGGCGGCCCGTCGAGCCGGGGGAGAGGCGGGAGACGACCTCGCCGAAGGCGTGTTCCTCGGCGGGCGTCAGCGGGACCGACTCCTGCGGGTGCCAGACGCGCTCCAGCGGGGCGTCCGCCCGGTCGCGGCGGGCGCGCAGGCCCAGGGCCAGGCCCGTCGCCGTCGAGACGGCGAGCAGGCCGAAGAGCGTGATCGCACGGGGGTCGGAGAACCGGCCGGGCAAGGGCATGGCTCACTCCAGGGCGTGAGGGCCGCCCGTACGCGGTGCGTCCCGGCGGGGGCGCGCCCGCACGACGGCGTGGCGATTCCTACTGCTTCCTCCCGACGCGTTCAGTTAACACCCCCCGGCGCCCTTCCGGCAGGGGGAGCCGGGGCCGGAGTTCCGGCCGGGACGGCGTGCGCCGGGCGCACGCCCTCTTGTGCGGGCCGGACAACCGTTCCAAGGTGGCGGAACAGGGAGATTCCGGCCGGGGAGGGAGCAGCCGCATGTCCGGAACACAGGCATGGGGATTCACGGACGACAGGGGCGCGCAGTCGGGGGCGGCCCGGGCGCCGGGGCGGGTGGTCGCGTACGTACGGGCCGGGGCCGCCTTGTACGACCTGGGGGTGACGCCGGTCGCGGTGTACGGCTCCGGGCACGACGGCGACGTGTACGACCCGGCGAAGGCGGGCGTCCTGGAGGCGGTCGGGGTGCCCTACCTCGGGCCGGGCCGGGGCCTGGACGAGGCGGTGCTGCGGGAGCTGCGGCCGGACGTCGTCGTCGACGTGACGTACGACGGGAAGAGCCCGTACGCGCTGGACGCGGCGCTCGTCGAGCGGCTCGGGGTGCCGCTGGTCGCCCTCTCCGTCGGCGGCGAGCTCGACCTGCCGGCCATCCTCGACCGGTTCGCCGCGCTGGCCGCCGGGCTGCGGGTCACGGGCCCGGTGGACGTGGGCCCGGTGGTCACCGGCCCGATGGACGTGAGCCCTGCGGACGCCGATCCGGTGGTCCCCGGGCCCCGGGCCGCGAACCCCGTGGTCGTGGGTTCCGACGCCGTGGGGCCGGAGATCGTGACTCCGGTGACCGTGAGCCCGGCCGTCGGGCCCGGTCAGGGCGCCGCCCTCGCGGAGTTCGAGGCCGCCGAGGCCGCGCTCCGGGAGGCGGCGGCCCGCAGCGCGCTCGGAGTGCTCGCGCTCTCCGGGGCCGGGCCCGACCAGGTGCACCTGGCCCGCCCGCAGGCCTGGCCCGAGCTGGCGTGGCTCGCCGGGCTCGGCGTCCGGCTCCTCGACCCGGGCCCCGGCCCCGGCGCCAACTGGCTCACCACCGGCTGGGAGCACGCCGCCGGGCTCCGTCCCGACCTGGTCCTCTTCGACAACCGGGACCACGCCACGCCCCCGTACGCCCTGCCCGGCGGGGTCCGGCTCGCCCCCTGGAACCCGGAGACCCCGCCCAGCGCCGCCGCGTACGCCCGCTTCTTCCGCGACCTCGCGGAGGCGCTCGCACCCTGAGGAAGGGAGCTCCTGAGAAGGGGAACTCCAGAGGAGAGGCGTTTCGGCTCAGGCCGGCGCCGCCGCCAACCGCGTGCGCAGGGACTGGGCGAACTCCTCCGCGCGGGTGAGCTGCGCCCGCAGTTCGGCGACCCGCTCGGCTGCGGCCTGCTCGTAGCGGCGGACGCGGGACACGAGCGCGGTCCGCTCGTCCGGGTCGAGCTCGGTGTCCGTGCCGGGGCGGTCGGCGGCCAGCCGGTCCACGGCCGTGAGGAGTTCGCGGGTCTCGTCCAGGGTGAAGCCGAGCGGCTTCATCCGGCGGACCACCATGAGCCGCGACACGTCCTCGTCCGTGTAGAGGGGGAAGCCGCCCGGGGAGGCCGCCGACGGGACGACCAGGCCGCTGTCCTCGTACTGCCGGATGGTGCGCAGGGGCAGCTCGGTCCGTGCGGCGACCTCGCCGATCTGCATGGGTTCGCCGGCCATTCGTACTCCGCTCACGCGTCGGGTCCTCCTCGTACAGGCGTGTCCACAGGGTGTGGGGGACTTCCCCCAGGGCGCGGCTTCCGCGCATTACATACCATTCGTCCTAACTTCAGCACTTATGAGAGCTGGAAGTGCGGTGAAACGCCTGCTCGTAGGCCGTCCGCTGGAGAGCGGGCGGCTCGGGGAGACCCTGCTGCCGAAGCGGGTCGCACTGCCGATCTTCTGCAGCGACCCGCTCTCCTCGGTCGCCTACGCCACCGAGGAGATCCTGCTGATCCTGGCCCTCGGCGGCCTGGCCGTGCTCCATCTGGCCTGGTACGCGGCGGCCGGCATCGTCGTGCTGCTCCTGGTGGTGATCGCCTCCTACCGGCAGACCTGCCACGCCTATCCGGGCGGCGGCGGGGCCTACGTGGTCTCCGCCGAGAACCTCGGGCAGCGGGCCGCGCTCACCGCCGCCTCGGCGCTGCTCATCGACTACGTGATGACCGTCGCCGTCTCCGTCGTCTCCGGGGTCGCCGCCCTCACCTCCGCCGCCCCCGCGCTCGACGGGCACGCGGTGGCCCTGTCGGTGTTCTTCGTGGTGGTCCTCACCTGGCTGAACCTGCGCGGGGTCCGCGAGTCGGGGCGCTGGTTCGCCCTCCCCACCTACGCCTTCATCGGCGTGATCCACCTGATGTTCGCGGTGGCCGCCGTGCGGATGGCGAGCGGCGCGACGATCCGCGCCGAGTCCGCCGGCCTGCCCGTAAAGGAGGTCTCGGCCTACTCGGGGCTCGCGCTCGTCCTGCTCGGCCTGCGCGCCTTCGCCTCCGGCTGCACCGCGCTGACCGGTGTCGAGGCCGTCAGCAACGGCGTCCCCGCCTTCGCGAAGCCCAAGAGCCGCAACGCCGCCACCACCCTGGCGATCATGGGCGGGCTCTCCGTGATCATGTTCTCCGGGATCACCGTGCTCGCCATGGTGTACGAGGTGCACGTCGCGGAGGACCCCACGGAGCTGGGGCTCGCCCCGGGCACCCCGACGTCCACCGCGCTCGCCCAGATCGGGCGGGCCACCTTCGGCGACTGGCACGTCCTCTTCTACGCGCTCCAGGCCGTCACCGCCGGCGTCCTGGTCCTGGCCGCCAACACCGCCTTCAACGGCTTCCCGATGCTCGCCTCCGTCCTCGGCCGGGACCGCTACGCGCCCCGCCAGCTCTTCCACCGCGGCGACCGGCTCGTCCACTCCAACGGCATCGTCCTCCTCGCGCTCGCCGCGATCGCCCTGATCGTCGCCTTCGACGCCCGGCTGACCCGCCTCATCCAGCTCTACATCGTCGGCGTCTTCGTCTCCTTCACCCTTTCCCAGGCCGGCATGGTCAAGCACTGGCGGCGAGAACTCGCCAGGCCCGCCGGGGGCGTGGCCCGGCACGTCCTCCACCGCCGCCTCGCGATCAACGCCTTCGGTGCCTGCCTGACGGCGGTCGTCCTCGTCATCGTCCTCGTCACCAAGTTCACCCACGGCGCCTGGCTGGTCGTCCTCGCGATGCCGGTGCTCTACGCCGGGATGAAGGGGGTGCGGCGGCACTACGAGGCCGTCGCCGCCGAGGTCGCCGTCGGCCCGGACGAGCGGCCCCGCGTCCTCGCCGGGAACCACGTCCTGGTCCTCGTGGCCTCGGTCAACGCGCCCAGCCTGCGCGCCCTGTCGTACGCGAAGACCCTGCGGCCCGCCTCGCTCACGGCCGTCACCGTCGCCGAGGACCCGGCGGAGGCGGAGGTGCTCCGCGCGTCCTGGGAGGCCCACGGCATCGACGTGCCGCTGCGGGTGCTCGGCTCCCCGTACCGCTCGATCGTCCAGCCGGTCCTGCGGCACGTGCGGGAGGCGCCGGAGCGGAGGGGCGACTCGGTCGTCTCGGTGGTCATCCCCGAGTACGTGGTCGGGCACTGGTGGGAGCAGCCGCTGCACAACCAGAGCGCCCTGCGCCTCAAGGCCCGGCTGCTGTTCATGAAGAACGTCGTGGTCGTCGACGTCCCCTACCGGCTGGCCTCCGCGCGCGAACTGGCCTCCGAGCGCGCGAGGGCGGCGGAGGAGGCGGAGGCGGCCGGGGCCGCCGAGGAGGCGGACGCGGCGAAGGCCACCGAGACGGAGGACCGGCCCTGACGGGGTCCTGCCCCTCCCGTCCCCGTCAACCGGGCGGATCGTCCTACGGCCACACCAGGCAGTACGGCTGGTGGCCCGCCTCGTGGAGGCGCACCGAGAAGTCCTGCCACTCGTGGAGCAGCTGGTAGACGTCGAAGGCGTCGCGGGGGCCGCCGCGGTCCGGGACCGTGGACCAGATGAAGGCGGCGGCGCCGACCGACTCCTCGCCGATCGCGCGCAGCGGGTCGACGACGGTCATCGGCAGCTTCACCACCGCGTAGTCGGGGTGCAGGACCACCAGCTCCAGCGGGGGCACCTTGTGCAGGGGCATGCCCTGGATGCCGGTGAGGACCATGGCCGCTATGGTCTCCGGCTTGATCTTGGTGAACATGCCGCCCATGCCGAGCTCGTCGCCGCCGAGCTCCTCGGGGCGCATCGAGATCGGCACGCGGGCCGCCGTGGCGCCGTCGGGCGCGCCGAAGTACTTGTACGTCACCCCCAACCGGCCCCTCCCGCCCACGGCGTCCCGCTCGTCCCGAGCGCCCGGGCCTCCCTGCTTCCGCGAAGCCTCCGGGCCTCCCTGCTTCCCCGGAGCGTCCGGGCTCGGGTCTTCGGTCCGCCGGCGCCGGTGCCTTCCCCGCCGGGCAGACTCCGGACCCAGGTCGTCCGTCCCCTCGCCCGGTCCGCCACCGCGATGCATATCTCCACCCGACTGCTTTTTCTCGGCAACACGACCCCGCCGCGCAACCCGATCATCGTGACAGTGACCTCCCCCGCGCTCGTACGGCGAAACACCCGTCCGCGAGAACGCCGTGGCCTCTGACACCATGGATTCCGTGAGCCATCCCTATGACGCCCCAGTTTCGCAGACGCGGAGGGCGTACGCCCCGGCGTAATACAGGGGATGCCCACGCCGTCCCTCCGTTCCCGATGTCGTGCCCTCAGTCGTTCTCGCAGGTCAGGATCACAGTGCCGTATTCATACGAAGCCCCAGTCTCACAGACGCTTTTCGACCGCGCTTCCCTCGTGACGCCCGGCGGCGTGAACTCACCCGTGCGTGCCTTCCGGGCCGTGGGCGGAACGCCCCGGTTCATGGTGTCCGGTTCCGGTCCGTACCTCACCGACGCGGACGGGCGGGAGTACGTCGACCTGGTCTGCTCGTGGGGGCCGATGATCCTCGGCCACGCGCACCCGGAGGTCACCGCCGCCGTGCAGGCCGCCGTGGCGCGCGGCACCTCGTTCGGCACCCCCGGCGAGGGCGAGGTGGCGCTCGCGGAGGAGATCGTCGCGCGCGTGGAGCCGGTCGAGCAGGTGCGCCTGGTCTCCTCGGGCACCGAGGCGACGATGTCCGCGATCCGGCTGGCCCGCGGGTTCACCGGACGCGCGAAGGTCGTCAAGTTCGCGGGTTGCTACCACGGCCACGTGGACGCGCTGCTCGCCTCGGCCGGCTCCGGCCTCGCCACCTTCGCGCTGCCGGACACGCCCGGGGTGACCGGCGCGCAGGCCGGCGACACGATCGTGCTGCCGTACAACGACCTGGAGGCGGTGCGGGCCGCGTTCGCCGCGCACCCGGGCGAGATCGCCTGCGTCATCACCGAGGCCTCACCGGGCAACATGGGCGTCGTCCCGCCGGCCGAGGGCTTCAACCAGGGCCTGGCGGACCTGTGCCGGGAGCACGGCGCGCTGTACGTCTCGGACGAGGTGATGACCGGTTTCCGCACCTCGAAGGCCGGCTGGTACGGCGTCGACGGCGTCAAGCCCGACCTGCTGACCTTCGGCAAGGTCATGGGCGGCGGCTTCCCGGCCGCCGCGTTCGGCGGCCGCGCCGACGTCATGGGCCACCTGGCCCCGGCGGGCCCGGTCTACCAGGCGGGCACGCTCTCCGGGAACCCGGTCGCGACCGCCGCCGGGCTCGCGCAGCTCCGGCTGCTCGACGACGCCGCGTACGCGAAGGTGGACGCGGTCTCGGCGGAGATCCGGAGCCTGGTCACGGACGCGCTGGCCAAGGAGGGCGTGGCGCACCGGCTGCAGACCGCCTCCAACATGTTCTCGGTGTTCTTCACCGCCGACGAGGTGCGGAACTACGACGAGGCGAAGAAGCAGGAGGCCTTCCGCTTCAACGCCTTCTTCCACTCGATGCTGGCCGACGGGGTGTACCTACCGCCGTCCGCGTTCGAGTCCTGGTTCGTGTCGACCGCGCACGACGAGCGGGCGGTCGAGCGGATCGCCGCCGCCCTGCCGGCCGCCGCCCGCGCCGCCGCGGAGGCCACGGCGTGAGCGACGCGAAGGACGACCGTACGGAGGGGGAGGCCGTGACCGGCACCGAGACCGTGACCGCCACCGGCGCCGGGGGCCTCAGCGGCACCGAGGTAGCGACCGGGTCCGCCACCACGCCCGAGGACCGGGTGCAGGCGCGGGCGAAGGGCGACGACGACATCACCGTGGTGCACCTGATGCGCCACGGCGAGGTGCACAACCCCGACGGCGTCCTCTACGGGCGCCGCGCCGGCTACCACCTCTCCGAGCTCGGCCGGCAGATGGCGGACCGGGTCGCGGAGCACCTGGCCGGCCGGGACGTCACGTACGTCGTCGCTTCCCCGCTGGAGCGGGCGCAGGAGACGGCCACGCCGATCGCCAAGGCGCACGGCCTGGACCTGGCCAGTGACGAGCGCCTCATCGAGGCGGGCAACGTCTTCGAGGGCAAGACCTTCGGCGTCGGCGACGGGGCGCTGCGCAAGCCGGCCAACTGGAAGCACCTGACCAACCCGTTCCAGCCGTCCTGGGGCGAGCCGTACGTCGAGCAGGTCGTCCGCATGATGGGCGCGCTCGACGCGGCGAAGGACGCGGCCCGGGGCCACGAGGCGGTCTGCGTCAGCCACCAGCTGCCGATCTGGATCGTCCGCAGCTTCGTGGAGAAGCGGCGGCTGTGGCACGACCCGCGGCGGCGGCAGTGCACGCTGGCGTCGCTGACCTCGTTCACGTACCGGGGCGACAAGATCGTCTCGGTGGGGTACAGCGAGCCGGCCCGGGACCTGGTCCCGGCGCACCTGCTCGCGGGCGCGAAGCCGGTCAAGGGGAAGTCGAAGGCCTTCGGGGCGTAGGCCGGAGGCCTTCGGGGGGCGGGCGGGTCCGGCCGGCCCGGGGCGGGTGGGTCCGGCCGGTCCAAGGGACTCGGGTCCGGCCGGTCCAGGGGACTCGGGTCCGGCCGGTCCAAGGACTCGGGACCGGCCGGTTAGGGGCCTCGGGACCGCCGACTGGACAGCCCGGCCTTGACGGGCCATGGTTCAGGGCGTTCGGATGATGTTCATGTCATCCGAACGCCCTTAAATTTTTGTGCGATTTAACGGGAACCCCCGTGTTCCTCCCTGCATCTCACTGTTTGTCGGTTTGGATGACATTCAGGTCATACGTCAGCGCGAATGGGGACGAGATGCGCGAGATCAGCGGAATCACTCGAAGGGGGCTGCTCGGGGCGGGCGTTGGGGCCGCCGCGGCAATGGGCGTCGCGGCGTGCAGCACTTCGAACAAGGACAATGCGGGGCATCCCGGACCCGACAGGCCCGGCAAGGGCGGTGACGCCACGGCGGATCCGGGCACCCCGACCCCGACCAAGGACTCCGGCCGGCTCATCGGCGACGGCTCCACCGCCGACACCGGCAAGCAGCCGCACCAGCCCGACGCCCCCGTCCCGCTCGAACCCGGCCAGGCCCCGCCCCAGTTCGTGATCTTCTCCTGGGACGGCGCCGGCGAGGTCGGCAACGGGCTCTTCCCCCGCTTCCTCGAACTCGCCAAGAACCACGACGCGGCGATGACCTTCTTCCTCTCCGGGATCTACCTCCTCCCCGAGGCGAAGAAGAACCTGTACCGCCCGCCGAACAACCGCGTCGGCGCCTCCGACATCGGCTACCTCACCGACGACCACATCAAGGACACCCTGAAGTACGTCCGGCAGGCCTGGCTCGAAGGCCACGAGATCGGCACCCACTTCAACGGACACTTCTGCGGCGGCTCCGGCTCCGTCGGCAACTGGACCCCGGCCCAGTGGCAGAGCGAGATCGACCAGGCCGTGAAGTTCGTCACGGAGTGGAAGACCAACAGCGGCTGGACCGAGCTCGACCCGCTCCCCTTCGACTACTCCAAGGAGCTCGTCGGCGGCCGCACCCCCTGCCTCCTCGGCCAGGACAACCTGCTGCCCACCGCCAAGCGGCTCGGCTGGCGCTACGACGCCAGCTCGCCCGGCGGCCGCCAGACCTGGCCCGACAAGCGCCGGGGCGTCTGGGACCTCCCCCTCCAGGCCGTGCCCTTCCCCGGGCACTCCTTCGAAGTCCTCTCCATGGACTACAACATGCTCGCCAACCAGTCGAAGAACTCCACGAAGGGCATGCCCTCGCGCTATCCGGGCTGGCGCAAGCAGGCGGCCGAGGCGTACCTCTCCGGCTTCACGCGCGCGTACGAGACGAACCGCGCGCCCTTCTTCATCGGCAACCACTTCGAACAGTGGAACGGCGGGATCTACATGGACGCCGTCGAAGAGGCGCTCAAGGGAATGGCCGGGAAGAAGGACGTCCGCCTCGTCTCCTTCCGGCAGTTCGTGGACTGGCTCGACGTCCAGGACCCGAAGGTCCTCGCGAAGCTGCGCGGCCTGGGCGTGGGGGAGAAGCCCACCGGCGGTTGGAACGCCTTCTTCAAGGCCGCTTGATCATTCCCGTGGGACCCCCCTCGCTTAGGCAGCCTTGACAAGGTGCTTTACGGGCACGTAGGGGGGTGCCCAAGATCCCCCAAACGCCCATGCGAAACTTTTCACATGAGCCTTAGCCGTGCCCCTCGACGCACCCTGTTCGCCGTCGGAGTGCTGACCGCCGCCCTCGCGCTCTCGGCCTGCGACGGCGACGGCGGCGGCGGCGGCACGTCCGGCGGGGGCGGCACCAACTTCGTCACCACCAAGGGCGGCATCTCCACCGCCCCCAAGGGCGAGCGCGCGACCCCGGGCAAGCTCGCCGGCGAGACCCTCGACGGCGAGCGGCTCGACGTCGCCGACCTCAAGGGCAAGGTCGTCGTCCTCAACGCCTGGGGCTCCTGGTGCGCCCCCTGCCGCGCCGAGGCCCCCCACTTCGCCAAGGTCGCGGGCGACCTCAAGGGCAAGGACGTCGCGTTCGTCGGCCTCAACACCCGCGACGCCAACAAGCAGCAGGCGCTCACCTTCGAAGAGGACTACGAGGTCCCCTACCCGAGCCTCTACGACCCCGCCGGCAAGCTGATCCTCTTCGGCTTCCCCAAGGGCACCCTCAGCCTCCAGGGCATCCCCTCCACCGTCGTCCTCGACAAGGAGGGCAAGATCGCCGCCCGCGCCCTCATGGCCCTCGACGACGAGAAGCTCCGCTCGATGATCGACCCGCTCCTCGAGGAGAAGTGAGCCGGTGAACGAGACGGTCACCAGCGGAGCCCTGCTGCTCGCCCTGCCCCTCGCGGTCCTCGGCGGCCTCGTCTCCTTCTTCTCGCCGTGCGTCCTGCCGCTCGTCCCCGGCTACCTCAGCTACGTGACCGGGGTCACCGGCGCCGACCTCGCCGAGAGCCGCCGGGGCCGGATGACCACCGGCGCCGTCCTCTTCGTCCTCGGCTTCACCGCCGTGTTCGTCTCCGGCGGCGCCCTCTTCGGCTACTTCGGGTCCACCCTCCAGGAGTACCGCGAGACGCTCACCACGGTCCTCGGCGTGCTCATGGTCCTCATGGGCGTCTTCTTCCTCGGCCTGATGCCCTGGCTGACCCAGCGCGAGTTCCGCTTCCACCGGAAGCCCGCCGCCGGCCTGCTCGGCGCCCCGCTGCTCGGCGCCCTCTTCGGCATCGGCTGGACCCCCTGCATCGGCCCGACCCTCGCCTCCGTCAACGCGCTCGCCCTGGAGCAGGCCAGCGCCGGGCGCGGCGCGGTGCTCGCCTTCGCGTACTGCCTCGGTCTCGGCGTACCGTTCGTGCTCGCCGCCCTCGCCTTCCGCAAGGCGCTGGGCGCGTTCGGCTGGGTCAAGCGGCACTACGTCTGGGTCATGCGGATCGGTGGCGGCATGATGATCGTCACCGGAGTCCTGCTCCTCACAGGAGCGTGGGACAGCATGGTCGCCACGATGCAGGGCTGGTCCGACGGTTTCACGGTGGGGATCTGAGTTCCATGAGCAAGACCGACACGACGGAGAGCACCGCCGCCGACGAGGCGGCCGGTGCCGAGCTGTCGACCGCCCCCAAGGAGGACCGGGAGGGCCGGGGCGACGCCGTCACCGGCGGGCCCGTCCTCGGCGCCGTCGGCTGGATCCGCTGGTTCTGGCGGCAGCTGACCTCCATGCGGGTCGCGCTGATCCTCCTCTTCCTGCTCTCCCTCGGCGCCGTCCCCGGCTCCCTCATCCCGCAGAACAGCGCGGACGAGATGAAGGTGCAGGCCTTCAAGGACGCCCACCCCACGCTCACGCCGCTCTACGAGAAGCTCCAGTTCTTCGACGTCTACAGCTCGGTGTGGTTCTCCGCGATCTACCTCCTGCTGTTCGTCTCCCTCATCGGCTGCATCGTCCCGCGCAGCCTCCAGTTCGTCGGCCAGCTCCGGAGCCGCCCGCCGGGCGCCCCCCGCCGCCTCGACCGGCTCCCCGCGTACACCACCTGGCGCACCGCGGCCGAGCCCGAGCAGGCCCGCGAGGCCGCGCTCGCCCTCCTGAGGAAGCGCCGCTTCCGCGCCCACCGGGCCGGGGACGCGGTCGCCGCCGAGAAGGGCTACCTGCGCGAGGCCGGGAACCTGGCCTTCCACGTCGCCCTGATCGTGATGCTCGTCGCCTTCGCCTGGGGCCAGCTCCTCAAGTCCGAGGGCGGCAAGCTGATCGTCGAGGGCGACGGCTTCTCCAACACGCTGACCCAGTACGACGACTTCAAGTCCGGTTCCCTGTTCGGCACCGACGCCCTGGAGCCGTTCAGCTTCACGCTGGACTCCTTCACCGGCACGTACGAGAAGAGCGGACCGCAGCGCGGCACCCCCCGCACCTTCGAGGCGGCCGTCACCTACTCGCGGGGCGGCGCGGACCGGAAGGCGGTCATCCGGGTCAACGAGCCGCTGAAGGTGGGCGGCTCCAAGGTCTATCTGATCGCCCACGGCTACGCGCCCGTCGTCACCGTCAAGGACGGGCGCGGCAAGGCCGTCTTCCACGGCGCCGTGCCCCTGCTCCCGATCGACAACAACATCACGTCGACCGGCGCGATCAAGGTCATGGACGGCTACCGCGACCAGAACGGCAAGAAGGAACAGCTCGGCTTCCAGGCCTTCTTCGTGCCGACCTTCGCGGGAGCGGGCCAGGGCACGATGTTCTCGCAGTTCCCGGCGCTCGACTTCCCGGTCATGGCGCTCACCGGCTTCCACGGCGACCTGCGCGTGAACGCCGGCCTCCCGCAGAACGTGTACCAGCTCGACAAGTCCAAGATGACCCAGTTCAAGGACGCGTCCGGCGACAAGCTCGCCCAGCGCCTGCTGCCCGGCGAGACCATGACGCTCCCCGGCGGGGCCGGCTCGATCACCTTCGAGAAGGACGTCAAGGAGTGGGCGAGCTTCCAGGTCTCGCAGCAGCCGGGCAACGGCCTCGCCCTCGCGGGCGCGATCGCCGCGATCGCCGGCCTGACCGGCTCGCTCTTCATCCAGCGGCGCCGGATCTGGGTCCGGGCCGTACGGGGCGAGGACGGCGTCACCGTCGTCGAGATGGCCGGCCTCGGCCGCAGCGAGTCCGCGAAGCTCCCCGAGGAGCTGGCCGACCTCGCGGTCGCGCTCACGGCCCAGGCCCCGCCCACCGCGGAGACCGCGGCCGCACCCGCCGCGTCCGGCGCCCCCGCCGATTCCGCGGAAGACCCCGCCCCTTCTGGAGAGGCTGACAAGTGATCCTCGCCGCCACGACCGACGAGAGCCTGGCGCGGATGAGCGACCTGCTCGTCTACTCCTCGATGGCCGTCTACACCCTGGCCTTCTTCGCCCACATCGCCGAATGGGTCCTCGGCAGCCGCAGCAAGGTCGGCCGCACCGCCGCCGCCCTCACCCCGCGGGCCGGGGAGACCCCGGCCGCCGCCGTGACCGTGCAGGTCAAGCAGGCCGGCTCCACCGCCGTGCTCGACAGGCCGACGGTCGTCACCCGGTCCGCGGCCGGCACCCGCGACGTGCCGGACGGCCCCGGCGCGGCCGGCGGCACGGCCGAGGGCGACCTCTACGGCCGGATCGCCGTCTCCCTCACCGTCCTCGCCTTCCTGGTCGAGGCGGCGGGCGTGGTCACCCGGGCGCTCTCCGTGCAGCGGGCCCCGTGGGGCAACATGTACGAGTTCTCCACCACCTTCTCCACGGTGGCGGTCGGCGCGTACCTCGGCTTCCTCCTGGCCAAGAAGAACGTGCGCTGGATCGGCCTGCCGCTGGTCACCACCGTCCTGCTCGACCTGGGCCTGGCCACCACCTGGCTGAAGACCCCCAGCGACCAGCTGGTGCCCGCGCTCGACTCGTACTGGCTGTGGATCCACGTCTCCACCGCGATCTTCTGCGGCGCGGTCTTCTACCTCGGCGCGGTCGCCACCCTGCTGTACCTCTTCCGCGACTCGTACGAGAACAAGCTCGCGACCGGCGGCAACCCCGGCGCCTTCGCCCGCTCGGTCCTGGAGCGGCTGCCCGCCGCCTCCTCGCTCGACAAGTTCTCCTACCGGGTGAACGCGGCGATCTTCCCGCTGTGGACCTTCACGATCATCGCGGGCGCGATCTGGGCCGGCGACGCGTGGGGCCGCTACTGGGGCTGGGACGCCAAGGAGGTCTGGTCGTTCATCACGTGGGTCGGGTACGCCGCGTACCTGCACGCGCGCGCGACGGCCGGCTGGAAGGGCCGGAAGGCCGCGTACATCGCGCTCATCGCCTTCGCCTGTTTCCTCTTCAACTACTACGGCGTGAACATCTTCGTGAGCAGCAAGCACTCGTACTCCGGCGTCTGACCTGCCGGGGCGCGCCCGCGCTGGCACCGCTCCCGCCCCTGGGTGACGCTGGAACCATGAGCGAGATGTCCCGGGGCAGGAGCGAGACCCACGACGGCGACACGCACGTGCTGCGGTTCACCGTCGAGCTGCCGCACCCGCCGTCCGAGGTCTGGACGGCCGTCACCACCCCCGAGGGCCTGGCGCGCTGGCTGTGCGCGGCGGACCCGCTGGAGCCCCGGCTCGGCGGCCGGATCGTCCTCCACCGGCTGACCAGCGGCGACACCGAGGACCCGGGGCGGGTGACCGCCTGGGACCCCGGGAGCGTGGCCGAGTACACGGTCGATCCGACGCACGGCCGGATCCGGTTCCACCTGGAACCGGGACCCGGACCCGGCGGCGACGGGTCGACCGTGCTGCGTTTCACCAACGAGCTGCGGGGCCCGCCGGAGCACCGCCTCGACCGGCTCGCCGCCTGGCACGACCACTTCGAGTGGCTCGCCCGCGCCCTGGACGGCCACCCCGCCGACTGGCGGGAGCGGACGTCCGAGCGCTGGCTCCACCTGCGCGAGCTGTACGAGCGGGACGCGGCGCGCTGGCCGAAGTGGGAGCCCTGAGGGCTTTCACCTTTGCTTCGGCGGCAGGCACGGCGACTGCGGCGGGTGCCCCTCCGGCCAGGCGATCTGGACGAAGCGCTGGGAGCCGTCCGGGGCCAGCTCCACGATCGGGACGGCCTTGTCGTACGGGTTGCCGTAGTTGTCCAGGCAGATCCAGCCGCTCGCCCCCTCCACCCGCAGCGAGCCCCTCACCTGCGGCCACTGGGCGGCCACGTCGGCCGCCGCCGGGTGGCGGGCCCCCTGCGGGGTCGCCTGGCGGATCGCGTGGACGGCCGTCGCCATCGCGTCGTACGCGACGATCGCCTGCCCGTCCGCGAGCGCCGGCGGCTGCTTCGTACCCCGGGTGACGTCGCCGAGGAAGGTCTCGTACGCCGTGGTGGAACCGCCCGTGGCCGGGACCTTCCGCCCCTGCGCCGGCACCCAGGCGTCCGGGTGGGCGAGCGCCGCGTACCGCACGGTCAGCCTCGACCTCAGGGCCTCGCGGTCGAGCTTCGCGTCCGCGCCCAGGTACGAGCCCTCGTCGCCGGTCAGGACGGTGAAGGCCCGGTCGGTGCAGCCGCGCGCCCCCAGCGCGTTGATGAACTGGCGGAGCTGGGTGTGGCGGCCCGCGAAGAAGACGGTCTCGGCGGGGCTGTCGCAGATCAGGTGGGTGATCTGGCGGAAGGTGTTGGCGGTGGTGCCCTCCTCGTTGGGGTCGGCGGGCGAGGTGAACAGCTCGGGGGCGTGCGGGCTGTCCTCCAGGGTGGCGGCGAAGGCGGCCTTGAGGGTGTCCGTGTAGTGGTCGCCGCCGCGGGTGTCCTGGACGAGGAGCGCCTTGGTGGCGTCCACGCGCCCGAAGTGGGCCAGCGCCTTCGCCTCGTCGCCGTTGGTGGGCGAGACGCGGGCGAGACCGGGGAAGCGCTCGTTCCCGGGGGAGTTGGCGATGTCGTCGGCGGTGATGGTGGTGCCGACGACGGCGATCCCGGCCCCGGTGAGGGCGGTCACCGCCTCCCGCACCTCGGTGGAGGAGGTGGCGACGCCGGAGACGGCCCGCAGCCGGTCGGCGGAGTCCTTCATGGCGATCAGCCGGTCGACGGTGGCGCGCCAGTGGGCGTTGCCCTTGCCGGTGTTGGCGAGGACGATCCGGATCTTGGGCAGCTCGTCGTTGGACTCGTGGTTGGCGCGGTACTGGTAGGCGTGGGCGCCCTCCAGCTCGTGCCGCACCTTGACGCGCATGCCGCCGTCGGTGGAGGTCAGCGGCAGCAGGAGGGCGACGGTCACGTGGTCGTCGGGCTCGAGCGAGGCGTTCTCGGCGCCGATGGCGCGGGCGATCGGGCCCAGTTCGCCGATCCCGAAGTCGTGCCCGTCGCCGTTGACGCCGACGCACTCCTCGCTGCCGGCGGGACGCTCGACGCCCGCCGCGCAGGAACGGTCCTCTGGGGTGGTGAGGCGGACGACGCCGTACCCGCCGAGGCCGAGGACGACGGCGGCCGTGACGAGGGAGGCGAAGAACTTCTGGCGGGGGGTGCGGACGCGCCGGCGGAGCCGGTCGAGCGGACGGGCGGTCGAGCGGTCGGTCACGCGGTCGGGCATGGCGTCAGACTCCGTCCTCGCGGCCCGGCGGCAGCGAGAGCTCCCGCCAGGCGCGGATGTCGCGCGGCCAGTGGGTGGCAGCGTCCCAGAGCGAACCGCTGCCCGACAGGTGGCGGCCGGAGAGCCGGCGCAGCTCGTGCGCGAGCCGGTCGGCCACCTCGTCGTCGGGCAGTGCGAGCGGATCGGTGAGCAGCCATACGGCGTGCAGCAGCCGCCGCAGGGAGAGGTGCAGCTCGACGGCGTCGGCGTCGAGCCCGGCGGGGAGGTCGCCGGCCGGGTCCTGTCCTCCTGGTGGGGCCTGTCCTCCCGCCGGGGCCTGGCCTCCCGCCGGGGCCCGGCCGAGGGCCACGGCCCGGCGCGGATCGGGCCCGGTCGCGCCGCGTTCGCGCGGGTACGGGGCGGAGGCGACGAACCGCAGCCGCCCGAGCCAGCCGAGGACGTCCGGCTCGGGAAAGGTGGTCCGCAGGTGGGTGACGGCGTCCTCGGTGCGGCCGAGCGCGAGGTCGTGGTGGAGCCGGTACGGCCCGGGCCCGGGCCCGTAGTGCCGGCGCAGGGTCTCGTGGACGGCGTGCCAGGCGGCGTAGCGCGGGTGGTCGCCGTCCTCGAAGCGCAGCCGGTGCAGGAGCAGCGCGCGCAGCAGCGGGTCGGCGACGAAGTGCCGGGAGCCGGGCGCGGACGCGGCCCAGTCCTCGGCGCGCAGCCGGTCGCGGACGCGCAGCGCCACGTCCCCGTCGTGGGACTCGGACGGGAGCCGGGCGTGGGCCAGCATCCGGGCGGACTCCTCGTCGTGGGCGGCGGCGAGCACGGCGTACGGGCCGGGCCGGGACACCGGCAGCAGCTCGGCGAGGAGGGCGGGGGCGACGGGCACCGGCGGGGCGTCCTCGCGCAGCTCCACGGTCAGGTCGAGCAGTGCGCCGGGGGTGAGGCGGGGCTTCAGGTGCGCGGGGGCCTCCCCGGCGGCCCGCCCGAGCAGCACCACGCCCAGGGGGCGGCCGCCGGTCAGCCGGTGGACGGCGCGGGGGAGTTCGGCGGGGGTGCGGCCGGCCGGGTCGTACCGGTCGAAGGCGCCGCGGGTCTGGGCGGGGGAGAGCGGGGTCAGCTCGACGGCGAGGATGCCGGAGCCGACGCTCGTCCCGCGCGGGCAGGGCGCCCGGTGGGCGGTCTCGGGCAGCCGGAGCCGGGTGGCCTGGCGCAGCGCCTCGTGGTCGCGGACCCGGGAGGCGGCGAGGACGACGAGCCGGTCCCGGCGCCCCTCGGCGGCGCGGGCGCGCAGGATCGGTTCGACGAGCTGCCGGCCGAGGGGCTCGTGGGCGTTGTCCAGGAGGAGCAGGGGCCGTCCGATGCGGCTGCCGCGCCGGAACCCGGTGTAGGCGTGCAGCAGGTCCTCGGTGAGCGCCCCGACGAGGAACGCCTCGGCCTCGCCGCGGCGCCGGCCGCCCTGCTCGAAGTCGTTGGCGAGCTGCTGGAGTCCGGCCTTCCCGCGCCCCCCGGCGTTGCGGTATCCGCCGTACCACCCCTCGGCGGACCGCTGCATCCGCCCGAACACCTCCTCCAGGACGGTCTCGACGGTCGCCTCGGCCAGCAGCCCGGCGAGCGGGGCGGCGGTCTCCGCGAAGGTGGCGGCGAGCTTGGTGAGGACCTTGCCGACCCAGTGGGCGGCGGCGCCCCGGGCCGCGTCGACGGTCGCGAGGAGCGGCCCGAGCCGCTGGAGGTCGCGCCGGGCCCGCTCGTCGTCCTCCCGGGACCAGCCGATCGCGGCGACGGCCACGAGCCCGAGCGAGAGCCGCGGGAACCGCACGGGCGCGGCCCCGAGCACCTTGGGCGAGAACTGCACGGCCAGCTCGGACAGCGCTCCGGTGAGCGGGGTCCAGCCGGGCCCGTGATCGGCGGGCGGCTCGACGTGGGCGCAGTCGAGCAGCGCGAGCGGGGTGTACCCCCGGTACCGGTTCCGCACTTCTTTGAGCAGCGCGGTCTTCCCGGTCCCGCGCCCACCGGTGAAGACGGTGACCGGCGGATCGTCCCCGTGCTCGTACGCCACCCGCGACACCCCGTGCCGGGTGAGCCCGCAGAGCCGCGCGACCAACCCGCCGTCGTCCAGGACCGCTTCGCGGCCGTACAGCTCTCTGTCCACGACCCGCCACCCCCGTCACAGTCAACACGAGGATATCGACGGCGTGTTGGGAAAGCGGTCGGGTTTTCGACTCTGTTGTGGGGGCGTTGCGGGTCTGTGGCGGAAGTGGGGGTTTAGGGGGCCGACGGGGTCTCACTGACCCCTGACCGGAGCAGGAGGGCCCTCCTGCTTCTGCGCGTCGGAGAACAGGAGCGTGGGCTCGGCGAGGATGTCACGGCCGACCTCGCTCTTGTAGACCTCGTCGACGCTGCCGAAGCGGGCCTCGGCGTAGTCGAGGCCCAAAAGGGCGGCAGCCTGGCGGACGGATGCCTCGTCGGGGCCCTCGATCTCCACGAAGGTGGGAAGGTCGGGCCAGGTGTCGAAGTCGAAGGCGACCTCGCCCAGCCGCCACTCCTCGCGGTAGTTCTCCTGGTAGCGGACCTCGGCGAGTCCGAGACGGCGAAGGATGTCGGCCATGGCGTGGAGATCGCCGACCTCGGTCTCGATCTCGGTGGTGCCGTCGATCGTGGTCGCGTCGGTGACCTGCTTGAGGGTGAGGGTGGAACGGATTCCCTCGTCCCGCAGCCGGAGCCATGCGCCGCCGTCGAGTGCGTCGTTCTCGAAGATCTTGCGGGTGAGGAGGGTGTGGGGGAGTGCCTGTGTGGCGCCCAAGGCGGCCAGCTTGTCCTTGAGCGCGGCAGCGTCGATGTTCAGGAACTTGGCCTCGTACTCGTGCTTCATGCATGTCTCCTTGTCGGGTGCGGTCACTCGGCGGCACGGGCCGCGATGAAGAGGCCCATACGGTGCGTGTGGTCGTGAGGCCGACCGATGTGAGGGTGTTCGGTGAACCGGTTCGTACGAAGCGTCAGCCGGATGCCCCAGTCGTCACCGAAGTGGTGGGCGAGCCTCTCGGGTGAGGTGTAGTGCTCGACGAACGCGTGGTGTTGTTCGACCGGCATCATGAATTCCGCTCCGAACAAGCCCCCTTCGCGGACGAGGGACTGCATGCGGCCGACGAAGTCGGCGAGCGGGCTGCGGTGGTTGGCACTGTAGTGCCAGGAGCAGCTCGTCCAGACGGCATCGCAGGACGCCTCCGGGAGTGCCGCGGAAAGGAAGTCGGCCTCGATGACCTGGACCCGGCTGCGGAGACCTTCGATCTCGAGTCGGTCCATGAGGCCCGGAGCGTGAGCCCGGCTTTCACCCGGAAGGTCGACCTCGCCTCCGTGAAGGGCGAAGGGGTCGCGCTCGACGGCGATGACACGGTGTCCGGCGGCGGCGAGCGGCAGGACGAACTTGCCGTCGCTCGCACCGATGACCGCGACCGTGGCGTCAGGAGACGCGTGTTCTTCCAGAATGGCGAGGAACTGGGGGAAGAACGTGAGGGTGTGTTCCCACAGGCTCTGCGTCCGCACGGTGATGCCCTTCCTGATCGGTGGTGAGGATCGCCCGTACGACCTCTTCCGGGTTGCGGCCGGTGGTGTCGATCCGGTGCATCGGGAACCGGGCGTACGCGGCGGTGATCCGCGCCGGGGCCTCCTCGCTCAGGGCGTCCCAGGAGGAGTGGGGTTCGGCCCGTCGAGCGAGGCGTCGCTGTCGTTCGTCCTCGGCGCACAGCAAGTGGTACGTGATGGGCTGCGGCAGTCCGGGCGGGAGCGTGATGCCGAGGCGAGCCCCGAAGACCTGGTGGTTCGCGAGACACCGGGCGAAGTAGCTCTCGACCACCACCGGGGTGCCGGCGGCGAGGTGGTGCCGGATCTCCTCGGCGGCGGTGAAGAGTGCCGAGAGGTAGAAGCACAGGCGGGCCTCGACGCTTCCCCGGCCGTCCACCCGACGGCGCAGGGATTGGTAGAAGAGCGGCACGGTGGGCACCAGGACGGCTCCCCTGGCCGTTGCCAGCAGCGGGGCGACGGTCGATTTTCCGCTGCCGCGCAAGCCCTCCAGTGCTTCGAAGAGCGGACGGTCAGACACGGGCGTACACCACGTCCGGGACGGCGAGGGTGAGCTCGTCGGTGGCGGTCGGACGGTGAACGATGCGGCCCTCGGCCTTCTCGTACCAGAAGGCGTGCGCGTCCTTGCCCACGGCCTTGCAGGACATGGTGAGGGCACCGCGCGGGTCGGCCTCGACGCGCTCGATCTCCCGTGGTCCGCCGGTCGGCGCGCAGATCTCCGGCGCTCCGTTTTCGGACAGGTCCTCGTCGAGGCTGACCTCGATGGACAGCCCGGCCGTCCGCAGTTCCTCGCGAAGGCGCGTGTACGCGGTCGGGTCGCCGACCACGAGCTCGGGGTGGCGGACAGCGTTGCCGACCGGGCGGAGACAGTGGAGCTTGAGTTGACGGGCGCCGAACCTCTGCATGATCCGTGCCAGCGGTAGCACCTCACCGATGTTCCGTGAGGTCACGGTCATCGTCGCCGCCGTCGTGACGCCGAGTTCCCGGGCGAGGTTCAGGGTGCTCAGCGCGGCGTGGTAGCTGCCCTGCCTGCGCATGGCGTCATGGGTGGTGGCGACCCCTTCCAGGGAAACCCGCAGCAGATCGACGTACGGGGCGAGTTCGGTGAGACGGCGCTCGATTCGGTAACCGTTGGTGCAGATTTCCACCCGCATCCCGAGTTCCTGGCGAGTGCGGAGGACGACCTCGGGGAGCTCCTTGTGGACGAAGGGCTCGCCGCCGAGCAGGGTCACCGCCTCCGTGCCGTAATCCTCGCGCATGAGTCGGACGAGGCCGATCGCCTCCTCGGCGGTGAACGCGTCGGCGTGCTTCAGGCGTTCGCCGTGGAAGCAGTGCAGACACGAGAAGTTGCAGCGGTACAGAAGCTGCAGGTACAGCATCCGGATCTTGCGGATGCCGGTGACGTCGCGGATCACGTGAGCCTCCTGGGCCAGTGGGCTGCTGAGGATCCGATCGTGGCCGCGCGGAGGCGGACGGCATCACCGCGTACGGGGACGGGTCGGGGACGTCCCGGGACGTTTTCAGCGCCCGGCGATGAGCTCCAGGCGGCGCACCAGCTCGGCGGTGTCGGAGAGGTCCGGCAGAACGATCGCCGCGCCGGCCGCGGCCAGTTCCTCCTGGCTGTGAATGCCGGTGGCGACGGCGATGACGTGAGAGCCCGTGGAGAGAGCGGCCTCGATGTCCCGAGGAGTGTCCCCGACCAGCACGACGGTGCGGTCCTGCCCCGTTCCGTAGGAGAGGCGGACGCGTTCGCGTGCCACGGCCACCAGCTCGGGACGCTGGACGCCGTCGGACCCGAAGGCCCCTACGGAGAGGTCGACAAGGAGATCGAGGCCGAAGGCGGCGAGCTTCACCCGGGCGTTGGCCGCGATGTTCCCCGTGAGGACCGAGGACACCCAGCTTTCGTGCTCCGCCACGGCCTTGAGGGCGTAGGACGCGCCCGGCAGGGCCGTACCGCGTGTCCGCAGTTCCTCGAAGCGGTCTTCCCCGGCATGCTCCAGAGCTGCCTGGACCAGTTCCCACCGCGGCTCGGGAACGCCGTGCCGGAGAAGCATCTCCCGCATGATCAGACGGTCCGTGCGCCCCTCTGTGCGAGCCGGGCCGTCCGGTGCGAACCCCGCGAGCGCGGTGAAGGCAGCAGCGTAGATCTCTTTGCTCACGCCCGCGTTGTCGATGAGCGTGTGGTCGATGTCCCACAGGACGCTGAGCTGCATACCGCCAGCGTAAGCATTGGCTCGACGCCTTCCCCGTATCGCGGGAACGTCCCGAAGACGTTCTTGCCCCCTCCCGCGCGGCTCGGCTTGTATGACCTCTGTGAACGAGCGACTTCACTCCGTACTCGCCCAGCGCGGTGTGTCTCCCGAATCGCTCGCCGAAGCCTGCGCCGTGGACCCCAAGACCGTAGGCCGCTGGCTCGGCGGGCGCGTGCCCCATCCACGGCACCGCTTCAGCGTGGCTCGGCACCTGCGTGTCGAGGAGACCTTCCTCTGGCCCGGCCGGGCACTGCGCGGTGGCAGACCCGGCCGCGATCCGGGAGGGAGCGAGATCCTGGGGACTTACCAGAACCGTGCCAGCGTCCCCCGCGAGACGTGGCTCGCCCTGCTCCAGGGCGCACAGCGGCAGGTCGACGTCCTGATCTTCTCCGGGACCTTCTTCGCGCAGACGAATCCGCACGTCACCAGGATGCTCGCCGAGCGCGCGGCCGCCGGGGTGCGCGTACGCCTCTGCTTCGGCGACCCGAGGGGGCGAGCCGTCGCCACCCGGGGCCGGGAGGAGGGAATCGGCGACACCCTCGCGGCCAAGATCCGGGCCTCGCTCACCTACTACCGGCCCTTGCTGTCCGAGGCCGGATGCGAGGTGCGGCTGCACGACACCACGCTCTACAACTCCCTCTTCCGGTACGACGACGACCTGATGGTCAACCCGCACGTCTGGGGCCAACCCGCGAGTGCCAACCCGCTGTTCCACTTACGGCGAGCCGATGCCACCGGCTGGTTCGACAACTACGCTCAGAGTTTCGACGCCGTCTGGGCCGGCGCACGGCCATGGAGGCCCGACCATGAGGGGACCGCCGCGCATGGGCAGGATTGAGTACTACAACGACCCCGATGCCCCCAAGGCCAACACCCTCATCCCCGCCAGCAACCTCCTGGTCGTCGACGACGGCGGTGCCATCCTGCTCCAGCGCCGCCGTGACACCGGTCAGTGGGCGCTGCCGGGCGGTGCCCAGGACATCGGCGAGACGGCGGCCGAGTGCGCGGTGCGCGAGTGCCTGGAGGAGACGGGGATCGTCGCCGAGATCACCGGTTTTCTGGGCGTCTACACCGACCCGCACCACATCGTGGCGTACACCGACGGTGAGATCCGTCAGCAGTACGAGAACACCTACATCGGCCGTCCTGTCGGCGGTGAGCCCACGGTCAACGACGAGGCCGACGGCGTCCGCTTCGTCCGGCCGGCCGACCTCGACCGGTACGACATCCATCCCAGCATGCGCCGGCAGATCGGCGACTACCTCGCCGGCGCCTACCCCCACCTCGGCTGAGTCGCCAGCAACACTTTTACCCGCCCCACGGTGGCGAAGATTTCCGGCGCCGCCCGGCGGATGAAACGGCCGACCACGCTGTCGTCACCGTAGCGACCGAGGATCTCCGCGACACGCTCCTCGGCGGTGGTCCGGCCGCCGTCGGGCGTGGTCGTCATGTCGCAGTACACGAGCGCGTCCACCAGCAGGGGCTCCTCCAGTAAGGGAAACTCGGCTGCGAGCTCGTTGCTCAGCCCGCGTTCCTCGGCCTCCAGGAGGGCGAACGAGTGGTTCGCGACCAGCCGCACCAAGCGTTCGTCGGCGCCGTGCTCGTCCCGCAGGAACCGCGCCCCGTCCAGCGGGTGGAAGCCCGTCACGGCCAGCCGCGGCGCGTATCCGACATCGTGGAGCGCGGCAGCGGCGACGAGCAGGCCGGCGTCCTGGCCGAGAATTCGGCTTGCTGCGGCCGCACGTCCGGCCACTCCCTGCGTATGAGCCCACCGCCGCGGAAGCGGCCTGCCGAGTTCGGCTTCCGCCACCTGCATGGCCCACTCGTCGACGGGATCGCTCATGCGCGCTTTCTGCCCGTGGCGCGACCGACGCAAGCCCGGCCAGGGCATTCTCCGTTACGCGTCACCGATGTCCTCACTCCAGAGGGCAGGGTTCGCGGCGATGAACTCCCTCATGAGCGCGGCGCATGCGGGGTCGTCGAGCACGACGACCTCGACGCCGTGCGCGGCGAGCCACTCGTGCCCGCCGTGGAAGGTCTCGGCCTCGCCGACGACGACCCGGGAGATCCCGAACTGCCGGACGAGGCCGGAGCAGTACCAGCAGGGCGAGAGGGTGGTGACCATGGTCGTCCCCCGGTACGAGCGCTGCCGCCCGGCGGCCCGGAACGCGGCGGTCTCCGCGTGCGCGGAGGGGTCCCCGTCCTGCACGCGCCGGTTGTGCCCGCGCCCGAGGAGGGCGCCGTCGGCCCCGTAGAGAACGGCCCCGATCGGAATCCCGCCCTCACGGAGCCCGGCACGGGCCTCGTCGAGGGCGGTGGCGAGCCATGAGCGGGTCTGGTCCTTGTCCATGGGGGGAGCGTTCCCGCGAGGGCCGTCCGCGTCACGCGCCGGAGGGCGGGTCCCCTCCCTGGTCGTCCGGCAACGGGTCGGCGACGAAGGTTCCCTTGCCGTGGACGGTCAGGATCAGGCCGCGCTCGCGCAGGACCCGGGCGGCGCGGCGGACCGTCAGGTAGGCCACCCCGTACTCCTCGGCGAGGTCGCGCTCGGCGGGCAGGCGGGCGTCCTGTCTTCGGGAGGCGCCGCGGGGCACCCGGGAGTTCGAGCGCCGTGCGAGTCGCCCGTCTTCGCCGGAGGCCGCGACGGATGAGGAAACGGGTTGGCTTGCAGTCGGCGAGCTGCGACGATGCCTGTGTTTCCCAGGCGGAGGGCACTTGTTCGTTTTCGTGTGTGCGGGATGCGGCGCTGCGCTGACCACCCCCCTGTCCCAGGTCTCACTGCCCGTCCACGCCCGCCAGAGGTACGGGAACGGCGCCCGGCTTCCGGTGCTCATGGAGCCGGGGACGTTCGCCGTGGACCCGGACCCCTGGGGAGGGCCGTGGCGGATGTGGGACGAGATCGCCCCGGACGAGGCGGAAGCGCGCGGCATCTACGCGCCGGTCCACGCCCTGTCCGACAGCACGCCCGGGGCGAGTGTCATCGCGCCCGGCGACACCCGTGGGACCCGGCTGATTCCTGAGAAGCGCGACGGTGCCTGCTGCGGCCTCGACGGAGCCGACGGGCCCAACATGGCCTGCGAGACGTGCGGCCTCCCCGTGGCGACCAGGGTCGACGACTGCTCGCTCTGGCAGCAGGTGCGGCTCAGCCCGGACGCCGTGCGCCGCGTCCCCGTCGACGGAGTCCACGCCGCGCCCCTCTCCTGGACGGAGCTGGCGGAGAGGGGTGAGGAGACGCCCCCGTTCGAGCCGATCGCCACGTGGGGAGGACGGTCGGGATCGGGCCCCTACTGGTCGTGGAGCCCGCAGTGGGAGGCGGCGGCCGGCCACGCGCTCGCCCATCTCCTGGTCGCCTCCCAGGGGCAGCCGGTCAGGGTCCCGGGCGGTCCGGTCGCGGACGTGTTCCAACGCGCGCTTGACGCCCTGCTGCCGGCAGGTCCTCCGACGCGGCGCGCCGTTCTGGCCGGACCGGGGCAGCCCTCCCCGGACGCGGGCGCCGACATCCTCCTCGTACCGGTCCACCCCCGGACAGGCCGGACCTGGGCCCCCGCCGGCCCGGCTGCGCCGGCCCACCCCGTGCCCCTGCCGCTGGGGGTGTGGCTGTGGCTGGTCTCTCCCCGGCCCTACCCGCCGGTTCCCGCGTCGGGCCGCATGCCCGAGGACGTACTCCGCGAAGACCCGCCCCCGCCGCTCCCCCGCCACTCGTTCCGAGCCGACCGGGAAACGTTCCGGCACACCCTGGTCCGGCTGCCGGCCGTTCGCAGCCCGTGGCTGCGAACGATTCTCGACGACCTCCCCCGGGGCACAGCGGCCGGCCTCTTCTGACCCCCGGCCATCGAACAGCACCGGACTTCCGTACCTCCCGGAGCGGCCGGCATCCGCGTCGTCCCATTCGACGGGCGACCGGACCCCCTCGTCGGGCGAGCTTCTCCTCGAAGGCCTGCCCCGACCCGGGTGCGAAGCCCGACTCCGCCAGCACGTCCTCGCGGGGCGGCAGACTCCGCTGCCCGAGTTCGGCGTCGAGGGCCGAGGCGACCCCGCCCCATCCGTCTTCCTCGTCCCCGAACCGTTCTTCCCGTGGTCATTCACGTGGGCCGTCTCGGCTGACGCCCCCGTCCTTGCCCTCCCCCGCGGGTGCGTCGGGGCTTCCCCTGTGCCGGTACTGCCGGTACTGCCGGGACCACAGCGCCACCGACAGCCATGCGCGCCTGTCCCCGTGCGCGAGTCCGTGTCACATGCCGGTGCGGTTCAGGCGCCCCGTACGGATCGGGTCCCGCACCCGTTCCGCTCCGGGCAGGGCCTCCCCGCACCACAGGGTCACCGTGAGGTCGACGAGGCCGGCCCCGTGGGCGGAGCCCCAGAAGTCGTCGTCGTCCTCGTCCGAGGTCAGCGTGTACCTCTGTCCTTCGCCCGCCTGGCCTGCCGCCCGCATCGCACCCCCTGGTGAAGCGCCGAGTCCGTTGTCGCTCGCCGCGCCCTTCGCGGCCATGCCGTCGCGCCCGCCGAAAAATAGTAGCCATGGCTATAGTAGCCATGTACTTTATTGATATGAGCGAGGTCTCCCCGGGTCCCACGCCCGGTTTCCTGGTGTGGCGGCTCGCCAACAAATGGCGCGTCGCGGTCGATCGCGCGGTGGCCCCGCTGGGCCTCACCCACGCGCAGTACTCGCTGGTCGCCTCGCTGTACGGCATGCGGCGCACCGGCGAGCGGCCCAGTCAGCGCCGGCTCGCCGACCAAACCGGCCTGGAGGCGCTGTACGTCTCGAAGCTGGCGCGCGCCCTGGAGGCGGCCGGGCTGGTCGAGCGCACGCGCGACCCCCGCGACCCGCGCGCCGTGCAACTCGCCCTCACCGAGCAGGGCCGGACCGTCACGCGGCAGGCCATCGGGGTGGTCCAGGAGCTGCTCCGGCAGTTGCTGGAGCCGCTCGGCGGCCTCGACGCCCCGCGGACCCGCGCGTTCACCGAGGAGCTGACGGCCCTGCTCGACGTACCCCTCGCTCCGTCCCCGTCGACGAACGACCAGAGCACCCGGAGGGAAACACCATGACCGCCACCACCGCCGACTCCCGCGCCCTCGCCCTGGCGCACTACGCCGCCCGCGGCGTCCTGGAGCACGTCCTCGCCCGGCACGGCGTCACGTTCCAGCAGCAGGTCGCCCTGCGCGCCGCCGCCACCGCCGAGGGCCCGCAGACGCCGGACGGCCTCGTCGCCCTGGTCCGGGGCCTCCTCAAGGCCGATCCGGACGGCGTCCGCGCCACCCTCGACGACCTGCTGGCCCAGCGGCTGCTCGTCGCGGACGGCGCGCACCTCCGCCCCACGGCCGCGGGGCGCGACCTGCTCGCCGCCGTCGGCGCGGAGACCGCCCCCGTCAGCGCCCGCATCTGGGGCGGGATCCCCGCCGAGGACCTGGCCGCCGCCGGCCGCGTCCTCGCCCTGGTCACCGCACGCGCCGACGCGGAACTCGCGGCGCTGACCGCCTGACCTTCCGCGTCGTAGGTCCCGGCGCGGCGCCCGACCGGCCGCGTCCTACGCGACCGCCTCCGCCCCCTCCTCGTACGGGAACAGCGCCAGCGGCGCCTCCTCCTGGAAGAAGGTCTTCGCGCGGATCAGGGCCCGGGTGTCGGCGCGGACGCGGCCCGCGCGGGAGCCCGTGCCCGTCAGGACGCCGCCGAAGTGCATGCGGAGGTAGGCGGCCGAATGGTTCAGGGAGGTGACCAGGCCCCCGGCGACGACGTGCTCGTCGTGGGCCAGGGCCGTCACGCCCCACAGGGTGCCGCCCGCCATGCGCTCCTTGAAGTCCGAGCCGGGGACGTTCAGCCAGCCCGACCAGTAGTCGAGGTAGCGCTTGATCTGGGCCGAGAGGCTGTACCAGTACAGGGGCGACACGATGACCACGTCGGTCGCCGCCGCCGTCGCCTCCAGGAGCATCTTCTCCGTCTCGTTCGTCGGCGGGCCCGAGACCTCGTGCCGCCCGTCCCGGAAGTCCGGCAGCGACAGCTCGTTCAGGTCCACCCAGCGCTGCGGGACGCCGGCCGGCAGGTGCGCCGCCGCCTCGCGCGCCAGGATCTCCGAGTTGCCGTCCGCGCGGGAGCTGCCCAGGACGAAGAGGAACGAGCGGTTCGAGAAGTCCCGGATCCCGGGGGAGGAGGTGGGGGGCTCCGCGGACTCGGGGGGTTCCGGGGCGTGCGGGGTGTCCAGGGCCATGGCTGCTGCTCCGTCTCGTGAGGTGTCCGGTGCCAACTCCGGTCCCCGCGGAGGTATTCCGTCCCCCGGGGCGCCGCCCGGACCCGTCCGCCCCCGCCCCCTGCCGCCGATCGGCTGAGCCTCGGCGTCCCCACCGGCCCGGTGCGCGCACGTCGGGCGGGGCGCGCCCTAGCTTGCGGAGTGCCCGCCCTTCCGCGGCGCACCCCGTCGTTCTACCGAGAGGTCCCCATGCGTTCCCTGCTGACCGCCCTCGCCGTCGGTGCCATCGTCCTCGGCTCCGCCGGTGCCGCCAGCGCCGACGTGTACGTCGACTACGAGCCGGAGCCCTCGTACACCTTCGTCTTCGGCGACTGGTTCCAGTTCGCGGAGGACGACGTCTTCAACGCCGGACACGACAACACCGTCGGCTCCGACGACTGATCCCTCGCGCGGGCCGGGGGTCCCCCCGGCCCGTCAGCCCTCGTTCTCCTCGCCGCGCTCGCGGCGCTTCAGCTCCTCCTCGCGGCGGCGCAGGTCCGCCTCCCAGTCCTTGAGGAGGGCGTCGTCGTCGGCCTTCGCGCCGGCCTCGTCGTCCTTGAGCGACTTCAGGAACTCCGGGTTGTCGTCCGGCGCCACCCAGCCGCCCGCACCGCCCGCGCCCCGCGCTCCGGGCGCACCGCGCCGGCTCCCCGTCCCGCGCTCCTTGCCCGCGGCGATCCAGCCGATCGCGCCGACGATCGAGAACAGCAGGATCACGATGGCCCACACCGGCTTCGGAAGGTGCTTGACCTCTTCCTCCGGGGTGTTCAGGCAGTCGATGAAGGCGTAGATCATCAGCGCCAGCGGCAGGATGAACAGCAGCGCCCTGAGCATGTGGGACAGCCCCCCGGAAGCGGTGGCGGGGGCGCGCTTCGGCGGCCCCGGTGACAGGTCAAGGGTAGCCGGTGACCGATACTTGCCCCTATGGCTCACGACGATCTCCGCTCGCTGCTCAGGGCCCTCGAGCGCGAAGGCGACCTCAAGCGCATCAAGGCCGAAGTCGACCCGTACCTGGAGGTCGGGGAGATCGTCGACCGCGTGAACAAGGCGGGAGGCCCGGCGCTCCTCTTCGAGAACGTCAAGGGCTCCTCCATGCCGCTCGCGATGAACGTCTTCGGGACGGACCGCCGGCTGCTCAAGGCGCTCGGCCTGACGTCGTACGGCGAGATCAGCGAGAAGATCGGCGGCCTCCTCAAGCCGGAGCTGCCGCAGGGCTTCGTCGGGGTCCGCGAGGCCTTCGGCAAGCTCGGCTCGATGGTCCACGTGCCGCCGAAGAAGGTGAAGTCCGGCGACGCCCCCGTCCAGGAGGTCGTCCTCACCGGCGACGACGTCGACCTGGAGAAGCTGCCCGCGCTCTTCACCTGGCCCAAGGACGGCGGCTCCTTCTTCAACCTGGGGCTCACCCACACCAAGCACCCCGAGACCGGCGTGCGGAACCTCGGCCTCTACCGGCTCCAGCGGCACGACAAGCGCACCATCGGCATGCACTGGCAGATCCACAAGGACAGCCGGAACCACTACGCGGTCGCGGCCGAGCGCGGCGAGCGCCTCCCGGTCGCCATCGCCTTCGGCTGCCCGCCGGCCGTGACGTACGCCTCGACGGCCCCGCTGCCCGGCGACATCGACGAGTACCTCTTCGCCGGCTTCGTGCAGGGCAAGCGGATCGAGATGGTCGACTGCAAGACCGTCCCGCTCCAGGTCCCGGCGCAGGCCGAGGTCGTCGTCGAGGGCTGGCTGGAGCCGGGCGAGATGCTCCCCGAGGGCCCCTTCGGCGACCACACCGGCTTCTACACCCCGCAGGAGCCCTTCCCCGCCCTCACGATCGACTGCGTCACCATGCGGAAGCGCCCGCTGCTCCAGTCGATCGTGGTCGGCCGGCCGCCGACCGAGGACGGGCCGCTCGGGCGGGCCACGGAGCGCTTCTTCCTGCCCCTGCTCAAGATCATCGTGCCGGACATCGTGGACTACCACCTGCCGGAGTCCGGCGGCTTCCACAACTGCGCGATCGTCTCGATCGACAAGAAGTACCCGAAGCACGCGCAGAAGGTCATGCACGCCATCTGGGGCGCGCACATGATGTCGCTGACCAAGCTGATCGTCGTGGTCGACAAGGACTGCGACGTGCACGACCTGCACGAGGTCGCCTGGCGGGCCCTCGGGAACACCGACTACGCCCGTGACCTCACCGTCGTCGAGGGGCCGGTCGACCACCTCGACCACGCCTCCTACCAGCAGTTCTGGGGCGGCAAGGCGGGCATCGACGCCACGAAGAAACTCCCCGAGGAGGGCTACACCCGGGACGGCGGCTGGCCGGACATGGTCGAGTCGGACCCGGCGACGGCCGCCCTGGTGGACCGGCGCTGGAAGGAGTACGGGCTGTGACCACCGCCGCCGTACCGGGCGCCCAGCCCGGACGCACCAAAGCCTTCCTGCGGCTCGTGATGATCGAGCACTCGGTCTTCGCGCTGCCCTTCGCGTACATCGCCGCGCTCACCGCGATGTTCCGGGTCGACCGGCACGTCCACTGGTGGGCGCTGCTGCTCGTCACCGTCTGCATGGTGGGGCTGCGGACCTTCGCCATGGCCTGCAACCGGATCATCGACCGCGAGATCGACGCGCGCAATCCCCGCACCGCCAACCGCGAGCTGGTCACCGGCGCGGTCTCCGTGCGCTCGGCGTGGACCGGGGCCGGGGTCGCCGTCGTGGTGTTCCTCGGCGCCGCCGCCCTGCTCAACCCCCTCTGCCTGGCGCTCGCGCCGCTCGCCGTCGTGCCGATGGTGGTCTACCCGTACGGGAAGAGGTTCACGAACTTCCCGCACGCGATCCTGGGGCTCGCCCAGGCCATGGGTCCCGTCGGGGCCTGGCTGGCGGTGACCGGGGAGTGGTCCTGGGACGCGGTGATCCTGGGGCTCGCGGTGGGCGTGTGGATCGGCGGCTTCGACCTGATCTTCGCCTGCCAGGACGTGCAGGCGGACCGGGCGCACGGCGTGAAGTCGGTCCCGGCCCGCTTCGGGATCCCGGCCGCCCTGTGGGGCGCGCGCGGCTCGGCGGTCGTGACGACCGGACTGCTCGTCTGGTACGCGCTCGCCACCGGCGCCGGGCTCTTCTTCTGGGTCGGCCTGGCGGTCGTCGTGGTGGCGTTCTGCTACGAGCACACGATCGTGAAGCCGCACGACCTGTCCCGGCTGAACCGCGCGTTCTTCACGACGAACGGCTTCATCGGGATCAGCCTGTTCGTCTGCGCGCTCCTCGACCTGCTGGTCCGCGGGCTCACCCCGTAGCCCCGTAGCCCTGAAGTCCCGGACCCGTCCCGGACCCGTCCCGGACCCGTCCCGGACCACCCCGGATCGTCCCGGACCCCTCACGGATAGGCTCGACGGCATGAACGACGGCAAGCGCACCCCCTGGATCGTGGGGGTTTCCGGGGCGTCGGGCACGCCGTACGCCGCCGCCGTCCTGAGGGGGCTGCTCGCCGCCGGGGAGAGCGTCGACCTGGTCGTGTCCCGGGCCTCGCGGCTCACGCTGCTCGACGAGACCGGGATCTCCTTCCGGGACGCCCACTGGCGCGAGGACCTGGCGGCCTGGCTGGCGCGGGGCGCCGACGGGAAGCCGGACACCTTCGAGGTGGACCTGGCGGACGTGCGGTACTGGCCGGCCGGGGACCTGGGCGCGGGCCCGTCCTCGGGGTCGTACCCGGCGAAGGGGATGCTGGTGGTGCCCGCCTCGACCGCCGCGGTGGCGGGAGTGGCCCTGGGGCTCTCGAAGGACCTGCTGCAGCGGGTCGCGAGCGTGACGCTGAAGGAGCGGCGGCCGCTGGTGGTCGCCGTGCGGGAGACCCCGCTCAACGGGCAGACGCTGAAGCACATGGTGGCGCTGGACGAGGCGGGCGCCGTGGTGCTGCCCGCCTCTCCGGCGTTCTACGCGGGGGCGACGCACATCCAGGACCTGGTGGACTTCGTCGCCGGGCGGGTACTGGACGCGGCGAAGGTGCCGCACCGGTTGTACCGCCGCTGGGAGGGAGAGCTGGGTGCGGCTCTCCGGTCTGATTAGCGCTTCTTCGCGCGCTTCTGAGGAGCGCGCTTCGAGGCGGGGACGGGCTGGTGGGCACGCGAGCGGTTGGCCAGGTCCTGCAGCTCGCGCATGCGGGCGTAGGCCATCTCGATCGTGTACACGGTGAACACCACTCCTGAAAGATCGTCTTTGATCTGTTGAAAGATTCACAGGGCGTCTCCCCTGTGTACCTTAGATTCTATACCTAAACTCGCGGTATCGCTGGACAATGGAAGGCCTCATACCTATGGACGCCGTGGACAGGCAGCTCATCCAGGCCCTGCGCGAGAACGGACGCGCCTCGTACGCCGAACTCGGCCGGCTCGTCGGGCTCTCCGGCCCCTCCGTCACCGACCGCATCAACCGCCTGGAGGCGGCCGGGGTCATCACCGGCTACCGCGCCACCGTCGACGCCGCCTCGCTCGGCCTCGGCGTCACCGCCCTCATCGGCATCTCCCTCTCCGACGCCGCCGACCACGAGGACGTGGCCCGCCGGCTCAAGGACCTCGCCGAGATCGAGGACTGCTGGTTCATCGCCGGCGACGACTCCTTCATGCTCAAGGTGCGCGCGAACGACGTCGACGGCCTGGAGAAGACGATCCGCCGCCTCAGCGGCACCCGGGGCGTCTCCCGCACCCGCACCACGATCGTGCTCTCCACCAAGTGGGAGAACCGCGTCGGGGAGCTGCCCGAGGAGGGCTGAGCGCGGGCCTGAGAGTACGGTGAACGGCGACGTCTGATTTCGGAGAAAAAGGGAGGCGGCCGCATGGACGCGGGGCTCAAGCGTGAGCTGGAGCAGAAGGTCCGGGACGGTGAGCGGCTGAGCCGTGAGGACGGCATCGCCCTGTACGAGTCCGACGACCTCGCCTGGCTCGGCGGTCTGGCCCACGAGGTCCGGACCCGCAAGAACGGCGACGTGGTCCACTTCAACGTCAACCGTCACCTGAACATGACCAACGTCTGCACCGCCTCCTGCGCCTACTGCTCCTTCCAGCGCAAGCCGGGCGAGAAGGACGCGTACACCATGCGCATCGAGGAGGCCGTGCGCCTCGCGAAGGCGATGGAGAACGAGAACCTCACCGAACTCCACATCGTCAACGGGCTGCACCCCAACCTGCCCTGGCGGTACTACCCGCGCTCCCTCTCCGAGCTGAAGAAGGCCCTGCCGAACGTCTCCCTCAAGGCGTTCACGGCCACCGAGATCCACCACTTCGAGACGATCTCCGGGCTCTCCGCCTCCGACATCCTCGACGAGCTGATCGAGGCCGGTCTGGAGTCGCTGACCGGCGGCGGCGCCGAGATCTTCGACTGGGAGGTCCGGCAGCACATCGTGGACCACCGCACCCACTGGGAGGACTGGTCCCGGATCCACCGGCTCGCCCACGAGAAGGGGCTCAAGACCCCGGCGACCATGCTGTACGGGCACATCGAGGAGCCCCGGCACCGCGTCGACCACGTGCTGCGGCTGCGCGAGCTCCAGGACGAGACGAACGGCTTCCAGGTCTTCATCCCGCTGCGCTACCAGCACGACTTCGTGGACATGAAGGACGGCAAGGTCCGCAACAGGCTCCAGGCGCGCACCACGATGGCGACCGGAGCCGAGGCCCTGAAGACCTTCGCGGTCTCCCGGCTGCTCTTCGACAACGTGCCGCACGTCAAGGTCTTCTGGGTCATGCACGGCGTCCAGACCGCGCAGCTCGCGCTCCAGCACGGCGCCGACGACATGGACGGCTCGGTCGTCGAGTACAAGATCACGCACGACGCCGACAACTACGGCACGCCGAACAAGCTGGGCCGCGAGGACCTGCTCGAACTGATCCGGGACGCCGGCTTCCGGCCGGTCGAGCGGAACACGCGGTACGAGATCATCCGCGAGTACCCGGGCCCGGACGCGGAGCGGCGGGAGTCGCCGCAGCCGATGCGGGTCTGAACGCTTCCGTGAAGAGGGCCGGCGGGGATTCCCCGCCGGCCCTTTCCCGTGTCCTCACGTCTCCGTGTCCTCACGTCTCCGTGCGCTCATGTCTCCGTGCGCTCCACCGGGATCCACAGCTCCGCCCGCGCCGTCGTCCAGTCCTCCGAGGGCCGTACGGAGAGCAGCTCGGGACCCGGCCCGCTCGCGTACGGGTTGGACGGGAACCACTGGGTGAAGACGTCCCGCCAGAGGTACTGGAGGGCCTTCGGATAGGGGCCCTCGTTCTCGAAGACGGCCCAGGTCCCGGCGGCCACGTCGAGCGCGTCGAACTCCTCCGGCACGTCGGCGCCGCTCACCGCCCCGTGCCAGTAGTCCAGCTCGGCGCCCTCCTCGCGGCCGTCCGAGAGGTGGGTGACCGCCGACAGGACGCCCGCGGGCTCCCCGTCCGACAGGCGGGCGAGCCGGTCCAGGGCCTCCCGGCCGATGGACCTGATGTGGGCGGCGATCGCCGGGTTCTCCCCCTCGTGGACCAGGGGGACCCGGGCCCCGCGCCCGATGATCCGGAAGGCGTCCTTCTCCACGATCCTGTACCGCATGCTGCTGTTCCCTTCGACGACGAGGCGGAAGGACATGCGCGGCTGGGAGCGCAGGGCGGCCCCGGTGCGGCGGGCCTCGCCGGGGCCGACGCCGTGCACCGCGCGGAACGCGCGGGCGAAGGCCTCCCCGGAGCCGTAGCCGTACCGCACGGCGACCTCCAGGAGCGTCCGCTCGCCGGAGAGCACCTCGGCGCCCGCGACGGTGAGCCGCCTGCGCCGCACGTACTCCGACAGCGGCATCCCCGCGAGCGCCGAGAACAGGCGCCGGAAGTGGTACTCCGAGGTCGTCGCGATCCGGGCCAGCTCGGCCGGGTCGAGGTCGCCGCGGAGGTGCTCCTCGATGTGGTCGAGTGCCCGGTTCAGCCGCTCCAGCACGTGGTCCGTCCTTCCTTTTCCGTGTCCCCACCGTAGGAAGGGGGCCGGGCGCCGGACCCGACATCCCGTGCCCGGTCCGGTCGGGTGCGGTCCGTCAGGCGAGCGGAAGCAGCATGATGATGTCGTCGCGGTCGTCCCCGGGGGCGACCCGGATCGCGTCGGGGACGCGGCCGACCTCCTTGTAGCCGGACTTGGCGTAGAAGCCGTCGACGCCGGTGCCGCCCCGGCAGGTCAGCCGGACCGCCTCGATCGCCTCGAAGCCCGGGGCGGTGCGGGCGGTGCGCTCGACCGCCGCCATGAGGTCGCGGCCGTGGCCCCGGCCCTGGTGCCGGGGGTGGACCATCACGGTGTAGAGCCACACCCAGTGCGTCATCAGGGGGTGGGTGTTGAAGGTGAAGAAGGCGGTGGCGGCGACCTCGCCGCCGCCGTCGCGGCCGACGAGCAGGCGGGTGGTGCCGCGCTCCATGGCGACGAGGTGCTTGAGCAGGGCGGGGCGGATCTCGTCGGGGGTCACGGGAGGGACGAAGCCGACGGCGCCGCCGGCGTTGGAGACGTCGGCCCAGAGGGCGAGGACGCCGTCGCGCAGGGCGGGGTCGACTGCCGGATCCACCTCGAACGTAAGGGTCATGGGCTGAGGTTATCTATTACTCACCAGGTGCTCAAGAGGGCCGGTACCGGAGGGGGCGCGGCCCCGTGTTTCACTGGGGAGGACGTTCGTCCCGCAGGGGATCTTTTCGGAACGGAATCGGAACGGAAGAGTGGACTGACATGCTCCGTTACACGGTGCTGCGGCTCGGCATCTTCGCCGGGTGCTTCCTCGCCCTGTGGGGCCTCGTCTACGCCGGCGTGCTGCCGCGCGGCCTCGGCGACTCCAACCTGCTCTGGGTCCTCGTCCTCGCCATCGTCGTCTCCGCCCCGCTCAGCTTCGTCCTCCTGCGCGGGCAGCGTGACCGGATGAGCGTCGAGATCGTGGAGAAGGTCGACCGCGCGAAGGGGCGCCTGGACGCGAACCGGTCCCAGGAGGACGCGCTGTAGGGAGCCCCTGCCGCCCGCCTCCCGCCGTGGAGACCGCGTAAGGATTCCGTAAGTTTCATCACACATCTAACCCCCGGTGGGAGCTTCCAAGGCTCCGGCCAGGGGTTTTCTGCGTTTCTGAGGCGGAGGGGTGTTCCCGTACCCCAAAGGAGAGCTTTGAGGTTCTCAAAGTTCAAGTGTTAACGTGTTCGACATGAAGACCGCAGCGCGCACCTCCGACGCCATGAGTCCCCCGCTCGTGGCGCGCCTGCACGTCGACCTGTGCCGCTGTATGTCCGCGGTCTGTTGCCGCGAGCTCTGACCTTCCCGGCATTCATGCGGCGGCCCGCGCCCGAGCGCGTTCCCGTGGCCGCACCCCGTCCCGTATTCCCCCGATACGCCCTGTGGAGTGTGTCTCTGTGTCCGCGTCCGTTCCCGAGGCCCCCAAGGCCTCCGAGGGCAAGCCCTCGTCCCGGATACCCAAGGTCCCCTTCTGGGCCCAGATCATCGTCGGTCTGGTCCTCGGCGCCCTGCTCGGCTGGATCGCCCGCAGCCAGGACGTCTCCTGGCTGAAGGAGACCCTCGGCCAGGTCGGCGACATCTTCGTCCAGCTCCTCAAGCTGGCCGTCGCCCCGCTCGTCTTCTTCGCGATCCTGGTGTCGATCACCAACCTGCGGAAGGTGAACAACGCCGCCCGGCTCGCCTCCCGCACCCTGCTCTGGTTCATGGTCACCTCCCTGATCGCGGTCGCCATCGGCCTCGCGATCGGCCTGATCACCAACCCGGGCTCCGGCACCGGCCTCACCCCGCAGGACGGCAAGCTGCCGAAGCGCGAGGGCTCCTGGATCGACTTCCTCACCGGCATCGTCCCGACGGACGTCATCACGCCCTTCACCGAGCTGAACGTCCTCCAGATCGTCTTCATGGCCGCCGTCGCCGGCATCGCCGCCCTGAAGCTCGGCGACCGCGCCAAGCCGATCCTCACCCTCTCCGAGTCGGTCCTCGAACTGCTCCAGAAGGCCCTGTGGTGGGTCATCCGCCTCGCCCCGATCGGCACCGTCGGCCTCATCGGCTTCGCCATCGCGGACTACGGCTGGGACCTGATCGGCAAGTACGCCACCTTCACCGCCGACGTCTACGTCGGCTGCGCGATCGTCCTCTTCGGCGTCTACCCGCTGCTGCTCGCCACGGTCGCCAAGGTCAGCCCGCTCCAGTTCTTCAAGGGTGCCTGGCCGGCCATCCAGCTGGCCTTCGTCTCCCGCTCCTCGGTCGGCACCATGCCGGTCACCCAGAAGGTCACCGAGCGCCTCGGCGTCCCGAAGGAGTACGCCTCCTTCGCCGTCCCGTTCGGCGCCACCACGAAGATGGACGGCTGCGCCGCGATCTACCCGGCGCTCGCCGCGATCTTCATCGCGCAGATCTTCGACGTGCAGCTCGGCATCCAGGACTACCTGCTGATCGCCTTCGTCTCGGTGGTCGGCTCGGCGGCCACGGCCGGCCTGACCGGCGCGACCGTCATGCTGACCCTGACCCTCTCCACCCTGGGCCTGCCCCTGGAGGGCGTCGGCCTGCTCATGGCGATCGACCCGATCATCGACATGATGAGGACGGCCACGAACGTCGCCGGCCAGGCGCTGATCCCGGTGATCGTCGCCGCCCGCGAGAAGATCCTCGACCACACCGCGTACGAGAACGCCTCGTCGTCCCCGATCGACGACCCGACCACCGAGGCGCGCACGGAGGACGAGAAGGTCCTGGTCGCCGCCTGACCGGTCCGTGGTAACCCCTGCTGTTCCTGGTGCCCCCGCCCCTTCCCGGGCGGGGGCACTAGGCTTCTCCAGGGGCGTTCGAGGGTTCTCGGAAGAGGCGGGAAGCAGGGGTGGGCACCATGGCCGACGGTGCGAGGGCGCGGCGGCTGCCGCGTGCCGTGCGGGAGCGGCAGATGCTCGACGCGGCCGTGCGGAGCTTCGCGCGGCACGGGTACCAGACGGCCTCCATGGACGAGATCGCCGAGCTCGCGGGGGTCTCCAAGCCGCTGGTGTACCTGTATCTGAACTCCAAGGAGGAGCTCTTCACCGCCTGCATCCGGCGGGAGGCCGGGGCGCTGCTCGCCGCGGTGGCCGCCGGGGTCGAGGGCCGGGAGCTGCCGCCCGACGAGCGGCTGTGGGCGGGACTGCTCGCCTTCTTCACGTACGCCGCCGAGCACCCCGACTCCTGGGTGGTGCTGAGCCGGCAGGCCCGGACGCAGGGGGAGCCGTTCGCGACCGAGGCCTCCCGGATGCGGGAGGAGATCGCGGCCTACGTGGCGGGGCTCATCGGCGAGGCGGCGCGCGAGGCGCACGGGGCCGCCGGGATCACCGAGCGGGACGTGACCGCGCTCGCGCAGGCCCTGGTCGGCTCGGCCGAGTCCCTGGCGACCTGGGCGAACGAGACGCCCGGGGTGACGGCGAAGGAGGCGGCCGCGACGCTGATGAACTTCGCCTGGGCCGGACTCGGGAACCTCATGAAAAGCGAGCGCTGGTCTCCCCGTTGAGCCTTACCGCACAGTAAGGTTACCGACTGGTTAAGTCGGTGTGGGCCTCAACGCGCCAGTGGAGCAGCCCAGTTCGGCCCCACGCGCCCGTGCACCCGTACGCCCCGTACGCCCCGCACGTCCGCACGTCCGCACGTCCGCACGTCCGCACGCCCGTACGTTCCCGCACGCCCCGCACGCCCCGCACGCCCCGCACGCCCCGCACGTCTCAGTTCGTCGCGAAGACCGAGGAGCCGCACGTGTCCGTCGTCACCGCCGCAGCCGGGGCCGAGCCGGTCGAGCCGCACAAGGTCCTGGTGGACGGGCGGGTGCGGGAGGTCTCCGTCCCGGCCCTCGCCCCCCGGATCGCCCGCGGCTCCCTCGCCGACCTGCCGTACGACCACGCCCACCAGGACCCCGACGCCCTCCTCTTCTCCCGCAAGGGGCCGGACGGCGCGTGGTACGACGTCCCGGCCGGCGTCTTCGCCGCCGAGGTGCACGCCGTCGCCAAGGGCCTCGTCGCCCACGGCCTCCGGCCCGGCGACCGGCTCGCCCTGATGGCCCGCACCACCTACGAGTGGACCCTGCTCGACTTCGCGGCCTGGGCCGCCGGACTCGTCACCGTCCCCGTCCACCCCACCTCCTCCGCCTTCCAGACCCGCTGGATCCTCCAGGACTCCGGCGCCGTCGCCTGCGTCGTCGAGGACCCCGCCCAGGCCCGGCTCGTCGCCGCCGAACGGCCGCAACTGCCCGGCCTCGCCCACCTCTGGACCCTCGGCGCCGGGGCCGTCGACCTGCTCCGCCGGGCGGGGGAGCGGATCTCCGACGAGGCCGTCACCGCCCGCCGGGGGCTGCTCACCCCGGAGGCCCTCGCCACCCTCGTCTACACCTCCGGCACCACCGGCCGCCCCAAGGGCTGCGCCCTCACCCACGCCAACTTCTTCGCCGAGGTCGACAACGCCGTCCGGCTCCTCCACCCCGTCTTCCTCGCGGAGAGCAGGGAGCCCGCCGCCACCCTGCTCTTCCTGCCGCTCTCCCACGTCTTCGGACGGATGGTCTCCGTCGGCTGCGTGCGCGCCCGGGTGCGGGTCGGACACGCGCCCTCCGTCGAGGGCGGGGAGCTCCTCACCGACCTGGCCGCCTTCCGGCCCACCTTCCTCCTCGCCGTCCCGTACGTCCTGGAGAAGGTCTTCAACGCCGCCCGCGCCACCGCCGAACGCGGCGGGAGGGCCGCCTCCTTCGACCGGGCCGCCCGGGTCGCCCGCCGCTACGGCCAAGAGGCCTCGCCCTCGCTGCCGCTGCGCGCCGCCCGCGCGCTCTACGACCCGCTGGTCTACCGGCGGATACGGAACGCGCTCGGCGGGCGCGTGAAGCACGTGATCTGCGGGGGCTCCCCGCTCGGCGCCCGGCTCGCGGAGTTCTTCGCGGGCGCGGGCGTCGAGGTCTTCGAGGGGTACGGCCTGACGGAGACCACGGCCGCCTCCACGGTCACCCCGCCGCGCCGGCCGCGCGCCGGGACCGTCGGCTGGCCGCTGCCGGGCACCGCCGTCCGGATCGCCGACGACGGCGAGGTCTGGCTCGGGGGCGGCCACGTCTTCGCCGGGTACTGGGACGCCCGGCGCGGGGCGGCCGTGCCGCACACCGACGACGGCTGGTTCCCCACCGGTGACCTGGGCTCCCTCGACGAGGACGGCTACCTGCGGATCACCGGCCGCAAGAAGGACCTCATCGTCACCTCGGCCGGCAAGAACGTGGCCCCGGCCCCGCTGGAGGACTGGCTGCGGGCCCACCCCCTGGTCGCCCAGTGCGTGGTGCTCGGCGACGGCCGCCCGTACGTCACGGCCCTGATCACCCTGGACCACGAGGGCCTGTCGCACTGGCGGCGGATGCGGGGCAAGGAGCACCTGGCGCTCTGGGAGCCGACCCGTGACGAGGAGCTGCTCGCCGCCCTCCAGCGGGGCGTGGACGACGCCAACCGGCTCGTCTCCCGCGCCGAGTCCATCCGCGCCTTCCGCGTCCTGACCACCGACTTCTCGGAGACCTCGGGCCATCTGACCCCGTCCCTGAAGCTCCGGCGGGGCGCGGTGCTGCGGGACTTCGCGCGGGAGGTCGAGGAGATGTATCCGGCGGGGAGCGAGTAGGGCCCGGTCAACGGGCGTTACGGCCAGAGGAGTTCGCGGATCCAGCCGTCGGGCGACGACGGGTCGCGGCGGTAGCGCAGGCGGACGTGGCGGCGGCGTTCGTCGCCCTGGAAGAACTCGACCTCGGCCGGTTCGACCGTGTACGGGGTCCAGGTGGGGGCCGGGGCGTCCGGCTCCGCCTCCGCCCGGCGCCAGGCCGCCGCGCTCGCCTCCGCGAGGGTCCCGGGGGAGTCCAGGACCTCGCTCTGCCGGCCGACCAGGGCCGCCGCGAGGGCGCCGGTGGTGCGGGCGTGGAGGTCGGCGTACGCCTCCTCGGGGGTGCCGGTGGCGACGTGGCCCCTGACCCGGACCTGGCGGCCCTGGACCGGCCAGTAGAAGGCGAGCGCGGCCTCCGGGCGGGCGGCGAGCTGGCGGCCCTTGGCGCTGGTGGAGTGCGAGGCGAAGTGCCAGCCGCGCGCGTCGGCGCCGTGCAGCATCACCACCCGCACGTCGGGGCGGCCGTCCTCGTCCACGGTGGCCAGGGCGGGCGTGTGCGGCTCGGTCTGGCCGGCCGCGACCGCCGCCGTGAACCAGTCGTGGAAGAGGGCGAGCGGCCCGGGCGGGGCGCCCGCCGGGTCGAAGGCGGGCAGCACGGTGTCCCAGACCCGCAGGGAGCGCAGGGCGCGGTCGAAGTCGGTCGTCATGGGGTCACGGTAGTCACGCCGCCGTGGTGCGGAGCGGCTGGTCCGGGAGGGGGGTCGGCCGGTCCGGGAGGGGGGTCGGCCGGTCCGGGAGGGGAGCCGACCGGCCGGTGGCGGGAGCCGACCGGTCCGTGGCGGGGAGCGGCTCGTCCGGCAGCGGGACCGCGTGGGCCGCCGCCTGGATCTCGTCGCGGATCTTCTTCGCCACGAGGTTCTTCCAGGGGGTCTTCGGCAGCAGCCGCACCATGAGCATGCGCAGCGAGGTCTTCCACCGCGAGCCGACGACCATCTCCTTGACGAAGCCCTCCGCCATCCGCTGGTTCCGCTCCACGCCGGGCCGCATGTGCGCCTCGCAGCGGGCGAAGGCCGCGGTGTGGTCGCCGCCGGACCGGGCCAGCTCGGCCGCCAGGACGTACGCGCCGGTCAGGGCGAGGCCGGTGCCCTGCCCGGAGGCGGGCGACGCGCAGTGGGCGGCGTCGCCGAGGAGGACGACGCGCCCCTTCGACCAGCGGTCCATCTCGACCAGGGCGATCGAGTCGAAGGAGAAGTCGTCGGCGCCGGCCGCGTGGCCGAGGAGCCGGGGGACCTCCCAGCCGTCGCCCGCGAAGGCCTCGGCGAGCAGGCGCTTCTGCGCGGCGGTGTCCCGGGGGTCCCGGGGGTCCCGGGAGACGGTGACGCCGGCGGCGGTCCGCGGGTGCGGGCCGCCGCCGGCGTCGGCGACAGGACGGGGGAAGGAGGGGGGTGCGGCTATCTGGTCGGCTTCTTGCCGGTGATGCCCAGGTGCACCAACAGAGCCAGGTTCGGCTTCAGTTCGGCCTGCTTCACGCCCCAGGTCTGGAAGCCCTTCTGGTGCCCCGCGACCGCGGCCAGCATCGTCACCAGGGAGCCGGCCATCGCGGCGGGGCTGACGTCCTTGTCGACCTTGCCCTTGGCCTGGAGCTCCTTCACCGCGTCCGTCAGGGAGTTGGTGACCGAGTTCAGGATCTTCATGCGGATCTTGTAGAAGCGCTTGTCGCCCTCGGCGGCGCCGAGGTCCACGACCCGGAGGATCGCGTCGTGCGTGCGCCAGAAGTCCAGGAAGCCTTCGACGAGTTCCTCGGAGGACTGCCAGCCGGCCTTGCCGACCCAGGAGCGGCCGGAGGCCAGGTCGGCCAACCCGGCGCCCTCCTTCGCCATCTCCTCCGCGATCTCCAGAACCGCCCCCTCGACGTCCGGGAAGTACTGATAGAACGTCGCGGGTGAAGTACCCGCCTTCCGGGCCACGTCGATGACCTTGACGTCCCGGTAGGGCGAGGAGCTGAGCATCTCACCGAGGCAGTCGAGCAGCTTCTGCCGCGTCGCCTGACCGCGTCGACCGGCCACGCGGCCGTCGACGGTGCGTACTTGTCCTGTCATGCCGTCAGCTTACCGACGGGGCCTCGGGGCGCGATTCGGCCGACTGCAAATGGGGTGCACCGTCGTGCGTCCGTGTTCTGCGAGGTGGATGCGGGTGCGGACCGAAGGGTGAGATCCGAGGGAGGGTCGATATTGAGTCAATGTCGGCGGCGGTTCCGGTGTCGGTGGCACCGGGGGCGGGAGGTCCGGCCAGCGCCGACCGGGGCCGAACGGGCGATCCCCCACCCGAATAGAGTTATGAACAGTCTGTGGACAACTTCGGTGGACAACCCAGGCATCCCAAGCGTCCCGGGGGTCCCGCCCCGCCGGACCGCCCCTCCGCCCGCCCGCCGGGCCGCGCGCGCCCGGTGGCGCCGCCCTAGCGTGGGGCCATGGCCGTACGTACTGAGGGCACCCCGTGCTGGGTGGACGCGCAGCTCCCCGACCTGGAGGCGGGCAAGCGCTTCTACGGCGAGCTCTTCGGCTGGACCTTCGACCCCGACCGCGACGAGGCACTCCTGCGCGGCCGGCGGGTCGCCGGGCTCGTCCCCAAGCGGGACGGCCGCATGCCCACCACCTGGACCGTCTACCTCGCCACCGAGAACGCGGGCACCCTCGCCGCCCGGATCCGGGCCGCCGGCGGCCGGATGGTCATGGACCCGTACCCCGTCGGCCCCTTCGGCGTCCTGGCGCTCGCCGCCGACCCCGGCGGCGCCGTCTTCGGCCTCCGTCAGGCGGGCGACGACGACGGCTTCGCGGCGGTGGACGAACCGGGCGCCTTCTGCTGGATGGAGGTGTACACGCGCCGCCCCGACGCCGTCGACACCTTCTACGCCACCGTCTTCGGCTACCTCGGCCGCCAGGCCGACCCCGAGGAGGAGGGCGCGGGCCCCGACTACCGCGTCTGGTCGCCCCCCGGCTCCCGGCCCGGCGACGACAGCGCCTTCGGCGGCCGGGCCGTCATCACCGACGACTTCCCCGCCGAGCTGCCCGGCCACGTCCTCACCTACTTCTGCGTGGAGGACTGCGACGGGGCCTGCGACACCACCGTCCGGCTCGGCGGCCGGGTCGTCACCCCGGCCCGCGACACCCCGCACGGCCGCGTCGCCGTCCTCCGCGACAACCAGGGCACCCTCTTCGCGGTGCTCGCGGAGCCGAAGGACGGATCCGGGACCGGACCCGGGGCCGGGCCCCGCACCGAACCGGAATCGGACGGTACGGGCCGATAAGCCCGGAGCCGTCCCGCCCGGCCCGCCCCGCACCGGCCCGCCCCCCGTAGCAGGCGACACCCCGATCCGCCCCCGGGTTCGCCACCGGGCCCCCGGACAGGAAGAATCAGGGCCACGGGGCCGTACCCTCATGGCCCGTACGGGGAGGTGGCAGGCAAGTGGAGCAGCTGACGCAGCACGACCCGAGACGCATCGGGCCCTTCGAGGTGCTGGGCCGGCTCGGCGCGGGCGGAATGGGCCTGGTCTATCTCGCGCGTTCGGCCTCGGGCCGGCGCGTGGCGATCAAGACCGTGCGCACGGAGCTCGCGGAGGACCAGCTGTTCCGGGTCCGCTTCACCCGGGAGGTGGAGGCCGCCCGGGCCGTCTCGGGCTTCTACACGGCCGCCGTCGTCGACGCCGACCCGCGCGCCGCCGTGCCCTGGCTGGCCACCGCCTACGTACCGGCGCCCTCCCTCGAAGAGATAGTGAACGAGTGCGGGCCGCTCCCGGCCCAGGCCGTGCGCTGGCTCGCGGCCGGCGTCGCCGAGGCCCTCCAGTCCATCCACGGGGCGGGCCTGGTCCACCGCGACCTCAAGCCCTCCAACGTCCTCGTCGTCGAGGACGGCCCCCGGGTGATCGACTTCGGCATCGCGTCCGGCGTCTCCAACACGCGCCTGACCATGACCAACGTCGCCGTCGGCACCCCCGCCTACATGTCGCCCGAGCAGGCCCGCGACTCGCGCAGCGTCACCGGCGCCAGCGACGTCTTCTCGCTGGGCTCGATGCTGGTCTTCGCCGCCACCGGCCACGCGCCCTACCACGGCGCCAACCCGGTCGAGACCGTCTTCATGCTGCTCCGCGAGGGCCCCGACCTGGAGGGCCTGCCCGACGAGCTGCGGCCCCTCATCGAGTCCTGCATGCAGATGGACGTCACCCGGCGCCCCAGCCCGGCCGACCTCCAGGCCCAGCTCGCCCCGCACCTCTTCGGCCCCGGCAGCGACGACAGCGGCACGGCCTCGGCCTGGCTGCCGCTGAGCGCCACCGCCATGATCGAGCGGCGGCGCGGCGGCGGCCGCACCCCCACCGCCCCGCCCGTCCCGGCCGTGCCCCCGCCCCCGCCGCCGTCGGACCCGCCGGGCCCGTTCCCCGACCCGTACGGGCCGGATCGCGGGTCAGGGAACGGCGGCAGGCCCGCGTCCGCCCCCGTCGGCGGCCGGCACGCGGGTCCTGCCGAGAGCGCGGGCGGCCCCGTGCGCCTCGGCGGCGGGACCGTGCCCATCGGCCCCGGCCCCCGGGTCGCCGACACCCGGGCGGCGCTCGCCGTCGGCCGGGGCGCCGACGCGGGCCCCGCGACCGGCTGGATCCGGCCGCCCGGCGGCGGCCCGCACGGCGCCGAGCCCGGCCCGGCGCCCGGCTCCCGCCCGCTGAACGTGCCCGCGCAGGGCGGCGCCGACCCGGCCCCGCCCCCGCCGGAGCCCGGCCCCTGGCGGCCCTGGCGCTTCCGCATGTCCAACGACGTCTGGGGCACCCCGGTCGTCGACGGCGACCTGCTGTACGTCACCTCCTTCGAGGTGCACGCCCTGGACACGGGCAGCGGCCGGCGCCAGTTCAAGACCCGGGACGTGGCCTGGTCCATGGCCGTCGCCGGGGGCCGCATCCACGCCTCCGACGGCCCCACCCTGTACGCCCTCGACGCCGGCGACGGCGGCGAGCGCTGGCGGCTGCACACCGACGCCTGGGTGTACGCGCTGAAGGTCGAGCGGGGCACGGTCGTCACCGGCACGCGCGGCGGCGGGGTGCAGGGCTGGGAGGCCTCCAACGGCGCCAAGCTGTGGGAGGTCACCGGCGCGCAGACCGACTTCGAGACCCCGGAGGCGGGGCCCGCCGTGCACGGCGACACCGTGTACGTGTGGCGGGACGCCCGGCTCCAGGCCCTCGACGCCCGGACCGGGGCGGAGCGCTGGTCGTACCCGATCGGGGACGCCGCCTCCTGCGGGGGAGTACCCGTACGGGTGGCCCCGGCCGAGGACGGCTGCGTGTACGTGTCGGCCGGCACCCGGGTCCTGTCGGTCGACGTCGCGTCCGGGCACGTCCGCTGGCACTTCGAGGCGCCCGCCGTCTTCCTCTCCCCGCCGGCCTTCGCGCCGGGCCCGGCCGTCACCGGCGGCGGGGTGTACCTCGCCGACCACCTCGGCACGGTGTACGCGCTCGACGCCACCACCGGGCAGGACCGCTGGCGGATCGCGACCGAGCAGCGCCAGTCCACCGAGCCGGTGCTCGTCGCGGACGGCAACGTGCACGTGGGCAGCGGCAGCGCGCTCTACACGCTCGACGCGGTCACCGGCACGCCCCGGTGGCGGTTCGCGGCGGGCGGAGAGCTGGTCGGCTCCCCGGTGGTCGCGGACGGCCGGATCCACTTCGGCTCGGCCGACCACGTCCTCTACACCCTGGACGCGACCGGCGGGCAGCTGCGCTGGAAGCTCGCGACCGGCGGCGAGATCACCGGCTCGCCGGTGGCGAAGGGCGGGGTCGTGTACGCGTGCAGCAAGGACCGCTGCGTGTACGCGCTCGACGCGGTGAAGGGCACGGCGACGGGCCGGGGCTCGGCGGCGGCCCGCTGACGGGACCGGCGCCTCAGCGGGGCCCGGGCCCGGGCCCGTCCGGGTCCCGGCCCTGATCCCGGCCCCGACCCTGATCCCGGCCCTGGTCCTGGCCGGGCACCTCGAAGGTCCGGGTCGGCTCGGAGCCGTAGGGGTCGTAGGAGTCATAGGGGTCGTACGTGCCGGGGGCGGAGGGCTCCCGGGGGTCGCCCGCGGGAGCCCCGTAGGGGTCGGCGACGGGGGCCGCGCGGGGGTCGGGGGCGTCGGGCGGGGGCGCGTACGGCCGGGGCGCCTCCTCGTCCCGGGGCCCCTCCGTCCCCCTCCTCCCCACCGGACGCTCACGCGTCCGCCGCCTCCGCCCCGACATCACGAGCGCGCCGAGCAGCAGCAGGACGCCGCCGCCGAGGGCGTTCGCGACCCCGTCGCCGAGGCCGGTGCCGTCGCCGTCGACCGTGAGGCCGCCCTGGTGCTGCCCGACCCGCACCATCCAGAAGACGGTGAAGCCGAGCACGACGAGCCCGGCGAGGGCGACGAGCGGGCGGGAGCGGAGCAGTACGCCGATCAGGGTGAGCAGGGCGGCGCAGGCGAAGGGCAGCAGGAGCGACCACCAGAGGTCGGCCTTCGCGTCGGTGATGCCGGTGAACAGCTCGTCGAGGGCGTAGTCACGCCCGTGACGGCCGTCGTACCAGGCACGGAAGGGGCTCCAGACGGCGGCCGTCGCTCCGGCGAGAGCCAGGACGGCGCCGGCGACGTTGCGGATCATCGAAGCGGCCTCCTGGGTGGTCCGGCTCTCGCTCCCGACGCTACGCCGGGTCGGAGGGGCCCGCCACGCGGCGCGGGACGGCCGTTAGGGTGGCGCGAACACGACAGCCAGGAGGGGGACGGCGATGGTACGGACACGGGTGAAGCTCGCGGCGACGCTCACGGTGGTGGTGCTCGCGCTGACCGGGTTCCACACCGGTAAGGGCGGCCACGGCAGCAGCGGCGGCGGCAGCGGGAAGAGCAAGAGCGGCAAGAGCCGGAGCCACTCCTCTTCCTCCTCCGACGATGACGACGACGATTCCGGCGGCGGCTGCTCCAGCTCCGAGAAGGACAACGACGACTACGGGGCCAACAACGGCACGGCGACCCCGTCCCCCCTGCCCACGGCGACCGGGGCCGCGGTCGAGGTCGTCGTGGTCGACTGCGTGAAGCCGGCCCGCAAGAAGGGCAAGGGCCGCCCGGCCCGCGGGGCGGACACCACGGCGACCCTGGAGATCACCTCGCACACCGGGGTCGAGAAGACGTACCGGGTCACCCTGGAGTTCAAGGGCGCGGCGGGCAACGCGGTCGACTCGGCCGAGGCGCTCGTCACCGTCGGCGCCCACGAGGAGAAGACCTTCGAGGTCGCGATGAAGCACCCGAAGACGGTCGACCGGGTGCGGGACTGCTGGGTGTACGACGTGCGCGAGCGGTAGGCGGGGCGTGGCGGCCCGGCGGCCCATCAGCCCGGCAGCCCATCGATATCCGGCCGTTCCGGCGGCGGAGGCTGTGCGTCCGCGCGCCCGCCGACGAGGATGGCCCGATGCGCCCCCTCACCCGACCGGCGGCCCTCGCCTGCCTCGCGAGCGCCCTCCTGCTGTCCGGCTGCTCCCCGGTCACCGCACCGGAGGCGGACCGCCGGGTCCCGCCCGGCACCCCCGGCCCCACGGCGACCGCCACCGTCGCGCCCGACGAGGCGGCCCGGACGGCCGAGCGCCACCGCCGGTCCGGCGGAACGGAGGACGTGTACGGGATCCTGCGGGGCTCCGGTCCCGGGGGCGTTCCCGCCCTGACGGTGTGGACGCGCGACCCGGACGCGGACGCCGGACGGTTCGACGCGCTCAAGGCGTCGGTCACCGGCTACCTGGAGCGCGAGGAGGGCCTCTCCTTCGAACGGGGCTATCTGATGGACGTCTTCGGCCCGGACGGCTCGCTCCTGCACCGCCTCGACGCGCGCCGGTAGCCGGACGCGCCGGAGGGGCCGGGCAGCTGCCCGGCCCCTCCCTGTGCGGTGGTCCGACCGCGTCGCGCACGGGCCCTGTCCGGGCGGATCCCCCCTGGTTCCGCCGGACGTCCCCCGAGTCCGTGTGCTCCCCCGTCGACCGGACCCGTACGGGCCCCGGCGGCTCCCCCGAAGTCGCCGCCGCGGCCTCTCCCCGTCGGGAGTGGACTAGTTGGCCGGCTCCGTGGTGGCGTGCATGTTGTCGGTCGTGGCCGTGCCGGCGTTGCCGTCGGCGGGCTCCGTGGTGGCGTGCATGTTGCCGTTGATGCCGAGCTTCGCGGCCACGGAGTCGGCGAGCGGTGCGTCGGTCGCGTGCATGTTCTTGTTGACGATCTCCTCGCCGGCGGCGCTCGGCTCGGTGGGGTCCAGGTCGGCCATGCTGATCATCTCCCGTTGTTACTTCGGATGGGGCGGATGGGACCGTCCGGCCGTTCCCCCGTGGACTGCGGGACGGTCCCACCCGGAGCCGTTCACCCTAGTGCGACGGTGTGACGGCCTTACCGGTGACCCGTCTGCCCCCCGACGCGACGGATCGTGGGAAGAACACTGCCCCCTGCCCATAAACGAACGATGAACGGGCAGTTCAGCGGCTACGCGGCGGCGGTCTCCAACAGCAGGGCCCGCACGTCCGCCTCCTCCGCCGAGCCGAGTTCGGCGAAGATGTCCAGCGCCTCCTGCCAGCAGACCCGTGCCCGGCCGTGCTGCCCTATGCCCGACAGGGCGCGGCCGAGGACGACGAGAACCTGTCCTCGACGCCATTCACCGCCGACCCCACGGAGGACGACCAGTGCCAGTTCGGAGTTCGAGGCGGCCTGGGCGTACCGGCGGGCCGCGATGTCCACCTCGGCGATCCGGAAGAGCGACATGCCTTCCCAGAGGCGCTGCCGACTGTCCCGGAAGACGTCGAGGGCCTCGGTGAGCCGGGTCGTGGCCTCGTCGAGCCGCCCGCTCGCGGTCAGCGCGAGCCCCAGCGCGTAGCGGCCGTTGGCGCCCTTGAGGGCGTGCCCCATCGTGTCGTACATCCCGGTCCCGCGCTGGGCGAGCTCGACCGCGACGTCCGTCTGGCCCATGGCCAGGTGGATGCGGGAGAGGTTGCACAGGGCGCTGGCCTCACCGGCCTCGTCGTCACAGGCCCGGAACGCCGCGGTGGCCCGGGTCAGGAAGCGTTCCCCGTCCTCGGTGCGCCCCTGGTAGAGCGCCATGATCCCGAGGGCGTTGGCAGCCCAGCACAGGGGGAGGGCGTCCCCGGTCGAGGACGCCAGGTCCATCGCCTCGTGGGCCTCGCCGTCCGCCTCGTCGAACCGGCCCGTCACGTGCTGGACGTAGGCCAGGGTCAGCGCCGCACGGCCCTTCGCCCGGACGTCGCCCGCCCGGCCCGCCGCCTCCCGCAGCGCCGTCGCCACCGCCTCGTACTCCCGGGAGTTCGCGCCCGACTCCGCGAGGTCGAGCGACGCCCACAGCAGGTCCACCCCCCGCCGCAGCGTCCCCGGTGAGGCGGCGGACCGGCGGACCGTGGCCAGGAGGCAGTTGGCCTCGGCGTAGAGCCAGTCCTGGGCCTCGTGGCGGTCGGTGAAGGCCAGGCCGTCGTAGTCGGTGGGCTCCAGGTGGTCCACGAGCCGGTCGCCGGGGCGTTCGATGGCGTACACGCGGGCGGCGGTCGACAGGTAGAAGTCGAGGAGGCGGGAGAGCGCCGCCTCCCGCTCCGACGGGGGCTGCTCGTCCCTCTCCGCGCACGCACGCGCGTAGAGCCGGACCAGGTCGTGGTACCGGTAGCGGCCAGGGGCCGCCGATTCGAGGAGGGACGTGTCGACCAGGGCCTCCAGGAGGTCCTCCGTGTCCCAGAGGGGCAGGTCGAGGACGGCCGCCGCCGCCGCGAGCGAGATGTCCGGGCCGTCGGCCAGGCCGAGCAGGCGGAAGGCGCGGGCCTGGGCCGGCTCCAGCTGTCCGTAGCCCAGCTCGAACGTCGCCTTGACCGCCAGGTCGCCCGCCTGGAGCTCGTCGAGCCGCCGCCGCTCGTCCGCCAGCTTGGCCGCCAGGACCGACACCGTCCAGGTGCGGCGGGCCGCCAGCCGGGAGGCGGCGATGCGGATGGCCAGCGGCAGGAAGCCGCAGGCCGCGACCACGTCGAGCGCGGCCTCCCGCTCGGCCCGCACCCGCTCCTCGCCCACGATCCGGGTGAAGAGCTGGAGCGCCTCCTCCGGGGACATCACGTCCAGGTCGACCAGGTGCGCCCCCGCCAGGTCGACCATCCGGATCCGGCTGGTGACCAGGGCCGCGCAGCCCGCCGTACCGGGGAGCAGCGGGCGGATCTGGGCCGCGTCGCGGGCGTTGTCCAGGAGGACCAGGACCCGGCGCCCGTCGAGCGTGGAGCGGTAGAGCGCGGCCCGGTCGTCGAGCGAGTCGGGGACGGCCGAGTCCGGGGTGCCGAGCGCGCGCAGGAAGGAGCCGAGGACGGTCTCGGGCGCGGCGGCGCGGGAGCCCGCGCCCTGGAGGTCGACGTAGAGCTGCCCGTCCGGGAAGTGCGGCCGTGCCTCGTGGGCCACGTGCACGGCGAGGGTCGTCTTGCCGACGCCGCCGATGCCCGCGAGCGCCGAGACCGCCATGACGTGCCCCTCGGCGGTGGCGAGCCGGGCGCCCAGCTCCCGTACGAAGGAGGCGCGGCCCGTGAAGTCCGGCACGGTCGCCGGGAGCTGCGCCGGGCGCGCGACGGGCGCGGCGGCCGGGGCGGCCTCCTCGACGGGCCGGGCCAGCTCGGCGTCGGCCCGGAGGATGCGCTGCTGGAGCCGGGAGAGCTCGGGGTTCGGGTCGACGCCCAGTTCGTCGGCGAGGAGCCGGCGCGTGTCGGCGTACACGGCGAGCGCCTCGGCCTGCCGTCCGCTGCGGTAGAGCGCCAGCATGAGCAGTTCGCGCAGGCGCTCGCGCAGCGGGTGCGCGGCGGTGAGCGCGGTCAGCTCGGAGACGGCCTCGGCGTGCGCGCCGACCTCCAGGTCGATGTCGAGCCGGGTCTCCAGGAGGGTGAGCCGCCACTCCTCCAGGCGGGTGCGCTGGGCCTCGGCGTACGGCCCCGGCACGGAGGCGAGCACCTCGCCGTCCCACAGGTCGAGGGCCCCGGCGAGCCGCGCCCGGGCGGCCGCGCGGTCCCCGCCGGCCCGCAGCTTCTCGGCCTCGCCGGCCAGCTCCTGGGCGGCGGTGAGGTCGAGCGCGGCGGCGGAGGCGCGCAGGGCGTAGCCGCCGGACTCGCTGACCAGGACCTCGGGGCCGAGGGCCTTGCGGAGCCGGGAGGCGTAGGTGCGGACCGCCGCGAGGGCCTGGGAGGGCGGGTCCTCGCCCCAGAGCGCGTCGATCAGCTCGGCGGCGGTGGCGGTGCGGCCGCCGCGCAGGAGGAGGGCGGCGAGCAGGGCCCGCTGCTGCGGCGACCCGGTGGGCACGGCCCCGTCGCCCCGCCAGGCCCGTACGGGCCCGAGCACTCCGAAGCGGAGCGCCGCGCCGCCCGTGCCGGGCGGGGCCTCCGGACCGGTCGGGGCCGCCGAAGACGCCTGGCCCTCCGGGTCCCTCGGGTCCTCCGGGGCGTTCCCGCCCGTTTCCGCAGCCCGCTGCGCCGGGACTCGCGGCCCGTCCTCACGGTCCATAGCTCCCCCTGCCGTACCGCTGGTTTCGCCCAGGACAGTCTGCCTTGTCCGGAGGGGGTCCGTCAGCACGGGGCCGACCGGAGCGGAGCCGTTGCCGGACCGTTGTACGGGACGTCGGCCGGGGTCCCGGCCGGGGTCCCGATCAAGGGTCGTGTCGAGGGTCCGGCCGACGCCTCGGGGGAGCCCCCGGGAAGCGCCCGGCGACCGCTCGGAAAATTCCTCGGGAAAATTTCGAAACGGACATTTGGGACCACGCTGCGGTTCCCGCATATCGGACGCCGGGCGACGGACCTACCGGTTGGTCGGGTGGTCCGGTTGGTCGATCTTTCAATCATTGGCGAGCGGGCGCTTCGACCCTCTCAATGCAAGGCGATGATCGACCGGGCGAGCGGATTCCGATCTTCCGGATGTGGAAACCGCAGCATTTAACGTCCTGTTCATGACTCAGGTGGAAGCACGGCCGCTGGCCGGAGACACGGTAAGGGGCGTCGACGCCCCGGGCGACGCCCACGGCGTGCGCACCAAAGGACTCGGCGGGAACTCCGTCGGCCTCCTCGGCAGCGCCGTCATCGGCGTCTCCACCGTCGCCCCCGTCTACTGCCTGACCTCCACGCTCGGCTCCACCGCCGGCGAGGTCGGGCTCCAGATGCCCGCCGTCTTCCTCGCGGGCTTCCTCCCGATGCTCCTCGTCGCCTTCGCGTACCGCGAGCTCAACAAGGCCATGCCGGACTGCGGCACCTCCTTCACCTGGACCGTGAAGGCCTTCGGGCCCAAGATCGGCTGGATGTGCGGCTGGGGCCTCGTCATCGCGACGATCATCGTGCTCTCCAACCTGGCCGGCGTCGCCACCTCCTACTTCTGGCTCCTCGCGGGCGAGATCACCGGCAGCGAGTCCGTCGCTGCCCTCGACGGCAACAAGGCCGTCCACATCCTCACCTGCCTCACCCTCATCGCCGCCGCCACCGCGATCAGCTACCGCGGCATGACCGCCACCAAGGGCGTCCAGTACACCCTCGTCGGCCTCCAGCTCGTCGTCCTCGCCGTCTTCGTCGGCATGGCCCTGTCGAAGGCCGGCTCCTTCGAGACCTCGGTCGACTTCTCCTGGTCCTGGATGAACCCCTTCGCGGTGCAGTCCTTCGCCGCCTTCACGGCCGGACTCTCGCTCTCGATCTTCATGTACTGGGGCTGGGACGCCTGCATGGCGACCAACGAGGAGACCACCGGCAGCGAGAAGACCCCCGGCCGCGCCGCCCTCATCGCGATGGTCGTCCTGGTCGGCTCCTACCTGGCCACCGGCATCGCCGCCCAGATGGTCGTCGGCTCCGGCGAGAAGGGCCTCGGCCTGGCCAACCCGGAGACCTCCGACAACGTCTTCGCCGCCCTCGCCGGTCCCGTCATGGGCCCCACGCTCGGCATCCTGCTCTTCGTCGCGGTCCTGGCCTCCGCCGCCGCGAGCCTCCAGACCACCTTCATCCCGGTCGCCCGCACGGTCCTCGCGATGGCCACGTACGAGGCGCTGCCGAAGTCCTTCACCGAGGTCCACCCGGTCTTCAAGACCCCCGGCCGCGCCACGGTCGTCGCGGGCGTCGCCACCGGGGCCTTCTACACCGTGATGACCCTGGTCAGCGAGCACGTCCTGGTCGACACCATCTACGCCCTCGGCCTGATGATCTGCTTCTACTACGCGCTCACGGCCTTCGCCTGCGTCCGGTACTTCCGCAAGGAGCTGTTCCGCTCCTTCCGCGACTTCGCCTTCAAGGGCCTGATGCCGCTGCTCGGCGGCCTCATGCTCACCGCCGTCTTCGGCAAGACCCTGTACGACATGTGGGACCCGGCGTACGGCTCCGGCTCCGCCGTCCTCGGCATGGGCTCGGTCTTCGTGATCGGCGTCGGCCTGCTGCTCCTCGGCGTGGTGATCATGCTGGTCATGCAGCGCCGCAGCCCCGCCTTCTTCCGCGGCGAGGTCCTGACCAAGGAGACCCCGTCCCTGGTGGTGGCGGACTGACCGGACGTTCCTGAGACGCGGAGGCGGCGGGCCCGTGGGGGGTCCCGCCGCCTCCGTCCGTCCGCCCGGCCGCCCGGGGCGCCGGTCGGGACACCCTCTAGGATGCGGCCCGTGCGAACCGCGGGGGAGACGACGAACTGGGCGCTGCGCCCCGGCCGGGCGGCGGACGTCGAGTCCGTCGCCGAGCTGCGGGCCGAGGTGATGCGGGACGACCTGGAGCGGCTCGGCCGCTACGACGGGCACCGGGTGCGACAGCGGCTGCGCGACGGCTTCTCGCCCGCGCACACCTCCGTCGTCGAGGTGGACGGCGCCTTCGCGGGAAGCGTCACCCTGCGCCCGCACGAGGACGGCGAGGGCCTCTGGCTGGAGCACTTCTACCTCGCCCCCGGGGCGCAGGGGCGGGGGCTCGGGACGGCGGTGCTGCGCGGCCTGCTCGACCGGGCCGACGCGGCGGGCGCGCCCGTCCGCCTCGTGGTCCTGCGGGGGAGCGCCGCCCGCCGCCTCTACGAGCGGGAGGGGTTCACCGTCGAGTCCGAGGACCCGGTCGACGTCCTGATGGTGCGCGAACCCCGTGCGGCCAGACCCCGTGCGGCCGGACCCCGCGCGGTCGAATCCCGTGCGGTCGAGCCCCGCGCGGTCGAATCCCGCGCGGTCAGAGCGCCACGCCGGCCGGCTGCCGGACGGTGACGTTCAGCCGGTTGAAGAAGTTCGTCAGGCTGACCATCAGCACGATCGAGGCGAGCTGCTTCTCGTCGAAGTGGTCGGCCGCCGCGTCCCACACCGGGTCCGGCACGGCGTCCGTGCTGTCGGCGATGCGGGTCGCGTGCTCGGCGAGCGAGAGGGCCGCCCGCTCCTCGTCCGAGAAGTGCGGGGACTCGCGCCACGCGGCTACCGCGAACAGCTTGTCGTCGCTCACGCCCGCCTTCCGGGCGTTCTTCACGCCGTAGTCCACGCAGAAGCCGCAGCCGTTGATCTGGCTGGCCCGCAGGTGCACGAGCTCCAGGATCTCCTCGGAGACCCCGCCCTGGCGGGTGGCCTTCACGAGGCCCTGGATCGCGGGGCCCGCGTCGGGCAGGACGTAGGCGGGGTTGGTCATACGGGCCTCGGGGGTGTGCGTCATGGTGATCGTCGCTCCTCGGCGTCTCGTTCGGTCCGTGCCTTCACCGCAATGACGGAGCGGGGACCGGGGATGTGACACGACGGCGGAACTTTCCCCGAAAGTCTTTCCCGGCCCCGCCCCCTGCGCCCCTGTCCCCTACGCCTCCGCGATGAGGGCGGTCGCGACCGTGCGGAAGCCGAGCCGGCCGTAGAGCCGGGCCACGTCCGCGTCCGAGGCCGACAGGAAGACCAGCTCCGCGCCCCGGGCCCGGGCGTCCGCGACCAGGGCGGCCGTGACCGCGAGGCCGAGCCCCCGGCGCCGGGCCGCCGGGACGGTGCCGACGCCGACGACCTCGGAGACGTCGCCCACGGGCTGGTACTGCCCGGCCGCGAGGGCGACACCGCCCTCCGCCCCGCCCTCCGCGTCGTCGAAGGCCGCCGCGAGCCGGGTCAGGCCGGCCGTGATCCGCCCGGCGGTCCGCTCGGCGGCGCCGGGCTCGGGCGGGAAGCCGAAGGCGGCGTACGGGGCGGCGACGGCGCTCTCCAGGCCCGGGTCGCCCGCGTCCACCATCCGTACGGTGGCGCCCTCGGGCTCCGGCACGGCGAGCCCCGGGCCCGCCAGGGCCATCAGCGGGTGCTCGTGGACGGTGAGCCCGCTCGCCTCCACGGCCGCCCGCAGCCCCGGCGCCGTCTCCGCGACCCACTCGAACGCCTCGGGCACCCCCAGCTCCCGCTGCCGGGCCCGCACCCGCTCCACGGCCGCGACCGGGACCTCCCCCTCGTGCCCGGACGCGGGCCGCGCGTAGAAGGGCCAGCCCTCCCCCTCCCGTACGAACAGGGTCAGCGGCCCGAACTCCTCGGCGCGGGCGGAGGACCGGGGAACGGTGTCGTAGTACGTCTCGATTCGCTTCAGCACCGGGCCACGGTAGGGGAGGGGCGAGCGGAGCGCAGGCGCGTTTCCGGGCGGGACGGAACCAGCGGTGGCATGTGCCCGTCATCGGGGACGAACGTGTCGGGGAACGGGAACGGGAACGGGAGGGGGAGCCGTGAGCGGGACGCACGACTGTCCGGGGTGCGGGAGGGACGACCGGGTGCAGGCGGTGCCCGCCGTGTACCTCGCGGGCCGGGACGCGGTGACCAGCCGCGAGCGGGACCGGGACGGCGACGTGCGGACCGTGACGCGGGCGGTGACCAGCGGGCTCTCCGACGCCTTGGCGCCCGTGCCCGAGCCGCCGGGCTACGCGCTCGGCTGCCTGGGCGTCCTCGCGGCGGCCGTCTCCGTCGTCACCTTCCTGGTCGGGACCTTCGCCGGCGAGTGGTTCGAGGACGGGCCCGCGCCCGGACCGGCGGAGCCGGACGGCTGGTACCGGGTGCCGCGGGACCCGTTCTCCGAGCCGCCGCCGGACCTGGGATTCCTGGGCTGGATCTCGGCGTTCGCGCTGCTCGGCGCCGTCCTGGTCCTGGTCCTGCTGCTGCGGCGCAGGAGCGCCTTCGCCCGGCTGACGCGCCGCCGCCACCACGCCGAGGAGCTGTGGTCGCACGGCTGGTACTGCCACCGCTGCGGCACGGTCCACTTCGCCGGCGTGCCCGGCCGGGACCGCACCCCCCTCACCCTCCAGCGGTTCCGCGAGGAGGTGTGGGAGGCGGGCGGATACGGAGACCTGGCGGCACGACAGCGGGCGGTGGACCCGGTACGGCGCTGAGCACCGAGGGCCCCACGGCGCCGAGCGCCGCCCGACCGCGGCCCGACCGGGGAGCCGGGCACGGAGGACCGGGCACGGGCGCCGGGTGCGGGGACCCGAAGCCCCCTCCCGGGGCCCGCTCGTATGCTCGGGGCATGACGGATCACCAGGCAGCACGTCCGACCGACAACGCCATGCGCCGGGCCCTGAGGCGGGCCAGGGACGGGGTCGCGCTCGACGTCACGGAGGCCGCCGTGCTGCTGCGGGCGCGCGGGGACGACCTGACGGACCTGGTGGCGTCCGCCGGGCGCGTGCGGGACGCGGGCCTGGAGGCGGCCGGGCGGCCGGGGGTCATCACGTACTCCAAGAGCGTGTTCGTCCCGCTCACCCGCCTCTGCCGCGACAAGTGCCACTACTGCACCTTCGTCACCGTCCCCGGCAAGCTGCGCCGGGCCGGGCACGGGATGTTCATGTCGCCCGACGAGGTCCTCGACGTCGCCCGGCGCGGCGCCGCACTCGGCTGCAAGGAAGCCCTGATCACGCTCGGGGACAAGCCCGAGGACCGCTGGCCGGAGGCGCGCGAGTGGCTCGACGCGCACGGCTACGACGACACGATCGCGTACGTGCGGGCCATGGCGATCCGGATCCTGGAGGAGACCGGGCTCCTCCCGCACCTCAACCCCGGCGTCCTGTCCTGGACCGACTTCCAGCGCCTCAAGCCCGTCGCGCCCTCCATGGGGATGATGCTGGAGACCACCGCGACCCGGCTGTGGTCCGAGCCCGGCGGTCCCCACTACGGGTCCCCCGACAAGGAACCGGCCGTGCGGCTCAGGGTCCTGGAGGACGCCGGCCGCTCCTCCGTGCCCTTCACCTCGGGGCTGCTCCTCGGCATCGGGGAGACCCTGGAGGAGCGGGCCGAGTCGCTGTTCGCGCTGCGCCGCGTCGCCCGCGCGTACCACTCGATCCAGGAGCTGATCATCCAGAACTTCCGCGCCAAGCCGGACACGGCGATGCGCGGGATGCCGGACGCCGAACTGGACGACCTCGTCGCCACCGTGGCCGTCGCCCGCCTGATCATGGGCCCCTCCGCCTGCCTCCAGGCCCCGCCGAACCTGGTCGACGCCGAGTACGAGCGGCTCATCGCGGCCGGCATCGACGACTGGGGCGGGGTCTCGCCGCTCACCATCGACCACGTCAACCCCGAGCGGCCCTGGCCGAGGATCGAGGAACTGGCCGAGCGGTCCGCCGCCGCCGGCTTCGAGCTGCGCGAACGCCTCTGCGTCTACCCCGAGTTCGTCACCCGGGGAGAACCCTGGCTCGACCCCCGGCTCCTCCCGCACGTCCGCGCCCTCGCCGACCCCGAGACCGGGCTCGCGAACCCCGACGCGCCCGTGCGCGGCCTGCCCTGGCAGGAGCCCGACGAGGCCTTCACCGCCACCGGCCGCACCGACCTGCACCGCACCGTCGACACCGAGGGCCGCACCGGCGACCGGCGCGAGGACTTCGACGAGGTGTACGGGGACTGGGAGGCGCTGCGCGAGGCCGCCGTCCCCGGCATGGTCCCGCAGCGCATCGACACCGACGTGCGCGAGGCGCTCGCCGTCGCCGCCGACGACCCGACCCGGCTCACCGACCCGCAGGCCCTGGCCCTCCTGCACGCCGACGGGCCCGCCCTGGACGCCCTGACCCGGATCGCCGACGACCTGCGGAAGTCGGTGTCCGGCGACGAGGTCACGTACGTCGTCACGCGGAACATCAACTTCACCAACGTCTGCTACACCGGCTGCCGCTTCTGCGCCTTCGCCCAGCGCCGCACCGACGCCGACGCGTACACCCTCTCCCTCGACCAGGTCGCCGACCGCGCCCAGCAGGCGTGGGACGTGGGCGCGGTGGAGGTCTGCATGCAGGGCGGCATCCACCCCGACCTGCCCGGCACCGCCTACTTCGACGTCGCCCGCGCGGTGAAGGAGCGCGTCCCCGGCATCCACGTGCACGCCTTCTCCCCGATGGAGGTCGTCAACGGCGCCTCCCGCACCGGCCTGTCGATCCGCGAGTGGCTGACGGCCGCGAAGGAGGCCGGGCTCGACTCGATCCCCGGCACGGCCGCCGAGATCCTCGACGACGAGGTCCGCTGGATCCTCACCAAGGGCAAGCTGCCCACCGCCACCTGGATCGAGGTGATCACCACCGCCCACGAACTGGGCCTGCGCTCCTCCTCCACGATGATGTACGGACACGTGGACCAGCCCCGGCACTGGCTCGGCCACCTGCGCACCCTGGCCGGCATCCAGCAGCGGACCGGCGGCTTCACGGAGTTCGTCACCCTCCCCTTCATCCACACCAACGCGCCCGTCTACCTCGCCGGCATCGCCCGCCCCGGCCCCACCGTCCGCGACAACCGCGCGGTCACCGCCATGGCCCGGCTCCTCCTCCACCCGCACATCCCGAACATCCAGACCAGTTGGGTGAAGCTGGGCGCGGAGGGCGCCGCCGAGATGCTCCGCTCGGGCGCCAACGACCTGGGCGGCACCCTGATGGAGGAGACCATCTCCCGCATGGCGGGGTCGAGTTACGGCTCGTACCGCTCGGTCAAGGACCTGGAGGCCATCGCGGAGGCGGCCGGCCGCCCGGCGAAGCCCCGCACCACCCTCTACGGGGAGGTCCCGGAGGAGCGGCGGCGCACGGCCGAGGCCTCCGACGGGCACCTGCCGGAACTCCTCCCCGTGCTCCCGGCGGAGTGAGGACGCATCCCCCGGACTGTGGTCGGAACGGGCCCGAAGGACGTCGGAACACATAACGTTCCGGTCCCCCGGGGGCCCGTATCCGGTCCATTACAGTGCGGCGAGGGAACCGACAGCGAACCGCCGACCGGGGGAGGGCACGTCGTGGCCACGACAGCCGCAGCCGTGTGGGGCCGTGCCGAGCAGCAGGACTTCCGGGCCCGGGTACGGGGCTGTCTGCTCGGCGGGGCGCTCGGCGACGCGCTGGGGGCGGGCGCCGACGGCTCCTCCCTCGCGGAGCTGCGCGAGGCCCACGGACCTGACGGACTCGCCGACCCCGTCCCCGCCTTCGGCCGCCGGGGCGCCGTCACCGCCGCCACCCAGATGACCCTCTTCACCGTCGACGGCCTGATCCGCGCCCAGGTCCGCCGCGACACCGGCGCCTGGCACCCGCCCACCGACGTCCACCGGGCCCATCTGCGCTGGGCCGCCACCCAGCACGACTGGGGCCCCGACGAGCGCCGCAAGGACAACGGCTGGCTCGCCAACGAGGAGTGGCTCTACGCCCGCCGCAACCCGCCCCGCGCCTGCCTCACCGGCCTCGGCGACGCACACCTCGGCACCCTCGACAAGCCCAAGAACCCGGAGGCCGGCGACTCCGGCGCCCTCGTCCGCTCGGCCCCCTTCGGACTCCTCGTCGGCTGGGAGCCGCAGCTCGTCTGCCAGCTCGCCGTGGAGTGCGCCGCCCAGACGCACGGCGCCCCGGCCGCCCGGCTCGCGGCGGGCGCCCTCGCCGTCACCGTCCACGGCCTGGCCCGCGGCGGCCCCGTGGAGGCGGCGGTGGCCGGGGCCCTGGAGCAGCTCGCGGTGCGCCCCGGCCACGAGCCGGTCACCGAGGCGCTCGGCCGCGCCCTCGGAGCCGTACGGGAAGGGGTGCCGGACGCGGAGCGGGTGGCCGCCCTCGGGGCGGACGGGGACCGGGCCGAGGGGCAGCTCGCGGCGGCCGTCTACTGCGCCCTGGTCGGCGAGGACGTACGGCACGGGCTGCGGCTCGCCGTGAACCACGACGGGCCCTCGTCGGCGACCGGCGCGCTCACCGGGGCCCTGCTCGGCGCCCTGCACGGCGAGACGGCCCTCCCGCCGGCCTGGCTGGCCGACCTGGAGGGCCGCGGGACGGTCCTGGAGCTGGCGGACGACTTCTCGATGGAGATGACCCAGGGCGCCGCCCTGCACACCCCCGCGGAGTCCGCGCCGGGGTGGCTGGCGCGCTACCCGAGGGGCTGAGCGGGGCGGGCCGGGGTCCGGCGGCACCGGAAAAGGACCGAGCCCCCTCGGCCAGGACGGCGGACCGGACGAGAGGGCTCTTGCGTACCGCTGGTGACCGCGCGCGGTCACCGGGAGGGGGCTAGAGGGCCCCGGTGGTCACCTCGCCGACGAAGGCGTTCCAGGAACCCGGTCCGAACGAGAGGGACGGGCCCTCGGGGGCCTTCGAGTCCCGCACCGCGATCGCGGCCACGACGGGGGACTTCACCTCGACGCAGGCCCCGTTCCCACCCGAGTAGGAGGACTTCGTCCAGGTGTCCGTGCCACCCTGAATAATCGCCATGCTGCTCAGCTCCGGTTCTGCCAGTTTCTGCCAGTGGGGTGTGTCGCGCCGACGTTCTCGGCGACGTGATCGACGCTACTCGCCGGTCCCGGGCGACGGGACCGGCGTTCACACGTCCGAGTGGCATATTCCAACGGGGCTTCCGTGGGAGCGATGACCAGGTGTACCGTGCCTGCCCCGCCCGGTCCGGGCCTCAGCCCTGGGCGTGCTTCTTGGCCATCTTCGAGATGAACTCCCTGGTCTGGTCGACGTTCAGCGCCTGCGCCCTGAGGTGCTCGTACATGACGCTGTACTTGCCGACGTCCTGGGCCTTCTCCAGGTACAGGTCGCTCGTGACGCCCTCGATGTAGACGACGCTGGAGTCCGAGGTGTCGGGGAACTCCAGGATCGAGTACTGCCCGCTGATCCCCGGGTGCGCGCCCATGTCGAACGGCATCACCTGCACGGTGACGTGCGGCAGCTGCGACTGTTCGAGCAGGTGCTCCAGCTGCTGCACCATCAACTGCCTGCTGCCGACGATCCGGTGCAGCGCGCCCTCGTCGATGACGGCCCAGAGGCGCAGCGGACGCTCCTCGTCCCGGATCCGCTCCTGGCGGCGGGTGCGGACCTGGACCCGCTTCTCGATGTCCGCGGGCGTCGACTCCGGCAGCGCGCCGGCGATCACGGCCTCGGCGTACTCGTGGGTCTGGAGCAGTCCCGGGATGATCTGCGGCTCGTACATCCGCAGGCTCTCCGCGTCCGTCTCCAGACCGATGTAGACGCTGTACGGGATGTCGCCGAAGGCGTGCCACCAGCCCTGCTGGCGCGAGTCCTTGGCCATCTGCATGAGGGAGTCGACCATGCGCTCGTCCTCGACCTCGTACACGCCGCACAGGTCGCGGACGTCACGCTGGCTGATGGAGCGACGGCCGTTCTCCAAGCGGCTGATCTTGGACTGGGAGACGAGCAGGCGCTCGGCGACCTGCTCGGCCGTCATGTTCTTCGCCTCCCGGAGCTTGCGCAGCTCCTGGCCCAATCGGCGTCGCCTGACGGTGGGGTTGACGTTGGACGCCACGGAAACTGCACCTCCGGCTGTCTGCTGCGTAGCTGTGAGTACCTACCGCTTGGCAGACTGCCACCAAAGGTCGTGCGTGCGCTGGGAAACGGGGACAACGCACATGTGCGGGGCGGTCGTCCAGACCGCCCCGCACTGCTGTGCGGCTCCCGGGTGGGTATGTGTGGTGCGTGGTGGTGCGGGACGTGCCGTGGTGCGTGGTGCGTGGTGCGTGCTGGTGCGCGACGTGCCGTGGTGCTCAGTGCGCCGCCGCGCGGGCCATGCCGTCGCGTGGCTGCGCCGGAACGCCCGGGGCGCTGCGGCGCGGTTGCGCCCCCGCGCCGTTCTGGACGTCCATCACGGCGTGCGCCACGAGGCCGCCCATCGGGTCGTGCCGGATCAGGTCGCGCAGCCGGGACCGCGACGACCGTCCTTCGTTGCCGGGGTAGAGGTGCTTCCCGAGACCGACCGCATGGGCCAGCGCGGCAAGCGCCGCGGTCCGCGGGTCCGGCGGTACGCCGGTGCGGATCGCACTGTCCAGCCGGGCACGGATCTCCCGACTGATCGCCGTGTCCGTCGCCTGGTAGCGAGTCGTCGGCAACACCCCGCACATCTGGCCCTCCACGGCATGCACCATGCCGCATCGCTCCAGATGCGAGAGATACGTCTGACGGAGCCCCAGTCGGGGCCCGCCTATCCAGTGGACGGCCCGGACCGGGCTGCCGCGCCTGCGCAGCAGTTCCAGTGCGGAGTCCAGTGTCGGATCTCCGGTCGGCCGTGGCATCACCACGGCGATACGATCCCCGTCAGGGGCTATCCGGCCTGCCAGCGCCAGCTCCACTAGCTGTGCTCCGGCCAGGCCGAGGTCGAGCGACTGCGGCTGCGCTGTGGTACCCGTGGTCGGGTCCAGAGCGAGCAGCAGAAGCTCCTCCGGAATGGTTCTGCGGCTCCTGCCCATCCATGCCTCCCCGCGTGGATGAATGACAGGGTGACCCCTCTCACATTCATCTGTCGAGAGCACCCGGGTGGTTCATCCGGGAACCGGTAGGTATGTCGTTCTCGTCTAGCACGGGAGCCAAGGGGTTCACACAGGACACTGGTAGACGGTTCGGACGTACGCATGACGCATGAAGGAGGCACGGTGGCGGGCGAGTCCCCCGACAGGGCGGAGCAGCAGGGGCCGTCGCAGGAGACGACGGCGGCGGCCTCGGGCGGCGGCGGCCGGGATCCCCGGCTTTCCGTGCTCCGGGAGTCGGAGCCGTCGGCCCCGTCGGCTTCGGAGGAGGCTTCGGACGCGCCGGTGCGGGTCGACCAGCCGACCGCCGTGTTCAAGAACCTGACGCCGCGTACGTCCGGGGACGACGCTCCGAAGGGGGACGCCGAGCCGGAGTCGTCGGAGCCGGAGGAGCCGGAGGCGGAGTCGTCGCCGTCCGAGCCCGAGCCCGAGAGCGAGCGGCTCAAGGCGGCCGTGGCGGCGTGGGTCGCCACGGCGGCGGACGACGAGCCCGAGGAGCCGGTGAAGACCGCCGAGGAGGCCTCGGAGCCCGTCGAGGAGCCCGCCGAGACCGAGGAGGAGGCTCCGGAGCCCGCCGAGGCCGGGGACGGGGCGGACGCGGAGCCCGAGGCCGGGGCCGAAGCTGCGGACGAGGACGAGGACGAGGACGAAGCCGAGGCCGAGGACGAGGTTGCGGAAGAGGTGGCTGCCGAGTCCGCCGGTGCCGCCGGCGACGTCGAGGGCTCCGAGGACTCCGAGGACTCCGACGCCTCCAAGGCCTCCGAGGACGACGCCCCCGCCGAGGGCAAGGCGCCCGCCGACTCCTGGTTCGCCGCCCGGAAGTCGGCCGCCGGTGCGAAGACCGAGGCCGTGAAGGACCCGGAGCCCGCCGGAGACGCCGCCGGAGACTCCGAGGACGCCGGCGAGGAGCCCGTCGACGAGAAGCCCGTCGACCAGCCGACGGCCATGTTCAAGATGATCCGTCCGCACGTGGACCAGCCGACGACCGCCCTGAAGCTCCCGGCCGGTTCCGTGGACACGGACACGGATACGGACAGCGAGCGCACCAGCACCTTCCTGCCGCTGCGGCCCGACATCCCGGCCGAGCGGAAGGCGCCGGCGGCCGAGGCCGCCCCCACGGCCTCCACGGCCCCCAAGGATCCCGAGACGCCCAAGGCCCCCAAGGCCTCCGAGACCCCCGAGGCGGAGGCCCCGGAGGCCCCCACCGCCCCCGTGCCCGCGGCCCTCGCCGAGCCGGAGCGGACCCGGCAGCAGCCGCTGCCGCCGCTGCCCCCGCTCGACCTGCTCGCGGAGCTGACGAACACCCCGCCCCCGCCGCCGTCCCCGCTGCGGACGACCCTCCGCCGGATCCGGATCTGGACCCCCCTGGTCCTGCTCCTCCTGATCGTCTTCGCGATCGCGCAGATGGTCCGCCCGCTGCCCGCGCCCGCCCTGAAGCTCTCCGCCGCGCCGACCTTCACCTTCGAGGGCGGCGAGCTGAAGATGCCGTGGCCCGGCGAGGGACAGGGCGCCGTCGAGGTCGAGGGCGTCGGCGCCATGGGCGCGTACGGGCCCCAGAAGCCGGCCCCGATCGCGTCCGTCACCAAGACGATGACGGCGTACGTGATCCTCCGCGACCACCCCCTCAAGGGGAAGCAGACCGGCCCCGAGATCAAGATCGACAAGAAGGCCGCCGACCAGGGCAAGGCGGCGCACGAGTCGACCGCGGCGGTCGAGGAGGGCCAGACCTACTCGGAGAAGGAGCTGCTCCAGCTCCTGATGATCCCCTCCGCCAACAACGTCGCCCGGCTGCTCGCCCGCTGGGACGCCGGTTCCGAGGCCGCGTTCGTCGAGAAGATGAACGCCGCCGCTGACGAGCTGGGCATGACCCAGTCCACGTACACGGACCCGTCCGGCCTGCTCGACAGCACGGTCTCGACCCCGAAGGACCAGCTCAAGCTGGCCGAGGCGGTCATGCAGTACGACGTGTTCCGCGAGATCGTGAACATGCCGAACGTGACCGTCGACGGCATCCCCGGCCGGATCGAGAACAACAACAAGATCCTGCTGAAGCCGGGCGTGGGCGGCATCAAGACCGGCTCCTCCACCCCGGCCGGCGGCAACCTGCTCTGGTCGGCGAACACGATCGTCGACGGGCAGAACCGCCGGATCCTCGGCATCGTGATGGGCGCCAAGAACGCCAAGATCCTCGACGACAAGCTCCAGCTCTCCATCGACTACAGCTACGAGCTGATCAAGCGGGCGCAGAAGGACGTCACCTCGGCCGCCGTGGTCCGCAAGGGCCAGATCGTCGGCTACGTCGACGACGGCCTCGGCGGCAAGACCCCGGTCGTCGCCACCAAGGAGCTCAAGGCGGTCGGCTGGCCGGGCCTCCAGGTGAAGCTGGAGCTCGCCGACGGCGGCAAGGCCGTCCCGCACACCGGCAGGACGGGCGACGTCGTCGGCCAGGTCTCGATCGGCACGGGCGCGGGCAGGGTCAGCTCCCCGGTGGCACTCCAGAGCGACCTGGCGGAGCCGGGCTTCGACAAGAAGCTCACCCGCGTGGGCTGACCGCGCGGAACGACAGCGTGGCCGAGGAGCCACCCGCTCGGCTGGACGCCCCGGTTCTCCGGGGCGTCCTGCTGTTAGCGTTTCCGGGGGACGAGAAGCGCGCGTGGACCCTCCGCGCGGAGCGAGACGGGACGTACGGGAAAGGGCCGCAGTGACCACCGCCGAGCCGACACGCGCCGACCGCGCGGACCTCCCCCCGGACCCCTCGGGCCCCCCGGACCCCCTCGGTCCCTCCGGCCCGTCCGACCCGGCCGGTCCGTCCGACGACACCCCCCTCGATCCGGGCGCCGCGTCCGGGGGCACCGCCGTCCTCGGAGCCGGAGCCGGAGCCGGAGCAGGAGCCGCAACCGGAGCAGGAGCCGGAGCCGCCCCCGCGCCCGCCGTTCCTTCGCTCTCGCGAATACCGCTTCCGGCGCAGCGGCCCGCCCCGGAGCAGATCGCCCCGGTGCGGCGGCGCAAGCGCCGTCACACCGTCATGGTGGCCACGGGGCTCGCCGCCCTCACCCACGTCCTCTGGTTCTTCCTCTTCGCCAACAGCGGCGGGGACCTGGCCGCGCAGGACGCGTGGGCCGAGTTCGTCGGACGGCACCCGGACTCCGCGTACAACCTCGCCTGGTACGGCGGGATGCACCCGGTCTCGTACAGCGTCGTCTCGCCGTACCTGATGTCGGTGCTCGGCGTCCGCACCACGATGATGATCACCGGGACCCTGTCGGCCGCGCTGACCGCGCTGATCCTGGTGCGGGTGCGGACGGTCCGCAATCCGATGGCCTGCGCGGTCGCGGGCGTCTTCGCCTTCCTCTGCAACGCCCTGTCGGGCCGGGTGACCTTCGGCCTCGGCATGCTGTTCGCGCTCGGCGCGGTCGCCGCCGTCTTCTGCTGGCCGCACCGCTGGCGCCGCAAGCGCTGGGCCAAGGCGGTGGTCGCCGCCCCGCTCGCCGGGCTCGCGACCGCGTGCAGCCCGGTCGCCGGCCTCTTCCTCGGCGTGGCGGCGGCGGCGCTCTTCCTCAACAAGCGGCGCCCCGGCGCGTACGCCCTCGGGCTCGCCCCGGTGGCCGTGGTCGCCCTCTCCTCCTGGCTCTTCCCCTTCTCGGGCACGCAGCCGATGGCCTTCGGTTCGGCCGCGCTCCCCATGATCTTCGGGGTCCTGCTCGTCCTCCTGGTGCCGAAGGACTGGCGGACGGTCCGCACCGCCGCCGCCGTGTACACGGTGGGCACCTTCCTGACCTGGGCGATCGACTCCCAGATCGGCTCGAACATCTCGCGGCTCCCGATGCTCTTCGCCGGGGTCGTGCTGCTCGCCGCCCTGCCGTACACCGCGCCGCGCTCGCGCCGCTGGTACGCGCTGCTGCTCGCCTTCGCGGGCCTGAACTTCTGGATCGGCTTCAAGGGCGTCGACGACGTCATCCGCACCGCCCCGGACGCCTCCTGGGCGCGCGAGCTGGCGCCGCTGGTCAACCAGCTCCAGGTGCGGGGCGCGGGCAAGGCGCGCGTCGAGGTCGTGCCGGCCTCCAGCCACCGCGAGTCCTCCGCCCTCAGCCCGTACATCAACCTGGCGCGGGGCTGGAACCGGCAGGCCGACATGGAGCGCAACCCGCTCTTCTACGACGACACCCTCAACGCCGTGAACTACCAGGACTGGCTCGACCGCTGGGCCGTCCACTTCGTGGTCCTGCCGACCGGCGCCCCCGACTCCGGCGCCGAGCGGGAGGCGGAGCTGGTCGACGAGGGCCTGCCGTACCTGAAGCAGGTCTGGTCGGACGCGAACTGGCGCCTGTACGAGGTCGCGAACCCGACCCCGCTGGCGGAGCCGCCCGCCCGGGTCGAGAGCGTGGCGGCGAACGAGGTCGTCATCCGGGTCGACAGCCCCGGCCGGGTCCTCATCCGCGTGCCGTACTCGCCGTGGCTCGCCCTCATGGACGAGCACGGCGGCAAGATCGAGCCGCCGCAGGAGACCGAGGAGTCCAGGCTGGCCCGCGAGGAGTCGGACACCGAGCTCCCCAAGGTCTTCGCCAACGTGGAGGGCTGCCTGTTCCGGACGGAGGCGGACGCGGACGGCGACGAGTGGACGGAGCTCGTCGCGCCGAAGGCGGGCGTCTACCGCCTGGGATCCCCGTACAAGCTCTCCCGGGGCACGGCCTGCCCGGAGGAGCTGCGCTGAGCCGCCGCTCCTAGGCACCTCCACAAGTACGTCCGCAGGGCCCCCGAGCGCCTCCGCCGAGTCGCGGAAACGGACATCCCGGACAAGGATGTCGGTGCGTGGACCGTGGCGCTCCGCACGGCGCCTTCTGGAGGTGGACAGGGATGTCCGAGCTCATCGTCATCGGCTATGACGACCCCGCCGAGGCCGAGCGGGCCCTCGGCACGGTGCAGGACCTGCAACGGGACCACGTCGTGCGCCTGAACGGGCTCGCGACGGTCTCGGTCGACGCCGACGGGCGCACCCACGTCGACACCTCCAGCCGCGTCGTCGCCTCGACCGCCGCCACGGGCGCCCTGTGGGGAGCGATCTTCGGGATCCTGTTCCTGCTGCCCGGCGTCGGCCTCGTGACGGGCGCGGCCCTGGGCGGCCTGGTCGGCAGGCTCGCCAAGTCGGGCGTCGACGACCGCTTCCGCGAGCAGGTGGGCGACCTGCTGAAGCCGGGCTCGGCGGCGGTCGTGATCATGGCGTCGAAGATCACGGACGACAAGTTCACGGCGGCGATGCAGCCGCACGGCGGCACGGTCCTGAAGACCTCGCTCAGCGACGAGGACGAGCGGGAGCTGTCCGAGCAGCTCACGGGCCGGCCGGACGCCCCGGGCCCGGTCCACGTCCCGGCCACGACCCCCTAGGCGCCGGGCCCCGGCCCCGCTTCCGCCGCCACGACTCCGCGGACCGGGGCCCGACCCGTACGGGTGCCCCTCCCGTACGCGGACGGGAACCCACCTCGTACGCGGACGGGAACCACCTCGACGCGTACGGGACGCGTACGGGAATCCGCCCCGTACGCGCGCGGGGACCCGCCCCGTACAGCCGACGGCCCCCGTCCCTCCCCTCCCACGACCCGAAAGGCCTCCCATGCACCCCGCGCTCAGCGCCGACGCGCTCGCCAAGCTGCGACAGCCCCGCCCGTACCCCGCCGTGTCGCTCGTGATGCCGACCCACCGCCGCGAGCCCGACAGCGCCCAGGACCCCGTACGGCTGCGCAACCTCCTCGCGCGGGCGGAGAAGGCCCTGGACGAGGACCCGGGCGTGACGCGGGAGCGGCGCGCGGACGTCCTGGACCAGCTGGAGCGGGCCGCCGCCGAGATCGACCTCGTGCACGCGGAGGACGGCCTGGTGGTCTTCGTGGCGCCCGGCGAACACCAGGTGTGGACGGTGGCCCGGGAGGTGCCGGAGCGGGTGGTCCTCGCGGACACCTTCCTCACCCGCAACCTCGTCGCCGCGCAGGCCGCCGAACGCCCGTACTGGGCGCTGACCGTGGCCGCCGACCGGGTCTCGCTGTGGAGCGGCGGCCCGGAGCGGACCGTCGAGCACACGGGGGACGGCTTCCCGTTCACGCGGAGCCTGGAGCCCCAGGACGTGGAGCGCGAGGAGCGCGTCGGGGACGTGCCGAGCACGTTCCGGGACGAGGACACCCGCACCTTCTTCCGGGACGCGCACCAGGCGCTGCGGACGGTCCTGGCCTCCGAGCCGCGTCCGCTGTACGTGCTCGGCGAGGCGCCCGCCGTCTCCCTCCTGGAGGAGATCGGGTCCCTGCCGCAGGGGACGACCCCGGTCCAGCAGGGCGGCCTGGGGCACGGGCCCGCCGAGGCCGTGCGGAAGGCGGTGGAGCCGCTGACCGCCGCCCACGAGGCGGCCCTGACGACCACGGTCCTGGCCGAGCTGGACGCGGCCCGGGGCCGGCGGGAGTACGCCGGCGGCCTCGACGAGGTGTGGCAGGCGGCGCGGGAGGGCCGGATCCACCTGCTCGCCGTCGAGGAGCACTACCGGGCGGTCGTACGCGACTACGGCGACCACCTGGAGCCGGCGGAGGCCTCCGACCTCGACGCCCGCGACGACATCGTGGACGAGATCGTCGAACAGGCCCTGGAGACCGGGGCCGAGGTGCGTTTCGTACGGGACGACTCCCTGGCCGACGTCGCCCGCATCGCCGCCGTACTGCGCTACTGACCCCCGGAGATCTCGTGAACACCACACCACCGTCCCGTACCGCCGCCGGAAAGCGGCTCCGCTCCCGGGCGGCGGGCGCCGCCGTCGCCGTCGTCGTCACCGCGCTCGGCGCGGCCGGCCTCGTGTCCTGCGACACGGGGGGCGACGAGGGCGGCGCCCCGACGTTCAGCGGCGCCCCGACGCCGCCCGACACGGCCTCGTTCTCCGGCGGGGCGCCCTCCGGCCTCGCCTCGGCGGCGGAGTCGGCGGCCTCCGCCGCGCGCGAGTCGGCGTCGTCCGCGGCGGCCTCGGCCTCCGCGCGGGAGTCCGAGCGCGCGGCGTCGATCGGCGCCGAGACGGAACGTTCCCGCAAGCAGGCCGAGGACGCCCTGAAGGGCGTGGAGGGCCGGGGGAACGCCCTGGGCGAGATCGCGGTGACGGGCAAGCCGAGGGCCGAGGCGGACGGCCTGCTCGCCGTGGTCGTCAGCATCACCAACAAGACGGACGGGAAGGCCTCGTACGCGGCCCAGGTCGACTTCCTCGACCCGTCGGGGAAGGTCGTCGAGACGCAGTTCGTCGGCGCCGAGGACCTCGCGCCGGGCGAGCGGAAACAGCCCCTGGTCGTCAGCCGGCAGCCGGCCGAGCCGGTGCTGACGCCGAGGCTCACCAAGGCGCAGAGGTACTGAGCCGCACCCCCGTACAGAGGAGAGGCAGTCCCGTGTCCGAACTCATCGTCATCGGCTACGACGACCACGCCGTCGCCCGCAAGGCCTTCAAGGAGGTCCAGAGGCTCCGCGACGACCACGTCGTCGAGCTGAAGGGCCTGGCCGTCGTCCGGATCGACGAGGACGGCGAGACCCATGTGGACACCCCGGCGAAGACGGAGGAGATCGCCCTCTCGGCCACGGCCGGGGCGCTCTGGGGCCTGGTCTTCGGCATGATCGTCCTGACCCCCGGCATCGGGGTCGTGGGCGCGGCCCTCGGCGGCCTCATCGGCAAGCTGAACCAGATGGGCGTCGACCGCGGCTTCCGCCAGAAGGTCAGCGACCTCCTCGCCCCCGGCTCGGCGGCGGTCGTCGTCATGGCCTCCAAGATCACCGAGGACCGCTTCGCGACGGCCATGGAGCCCTTCGGCGGCACGGTCCTGAAGACCTCCCTTCCGGAGGAGAGCGAACGGGAGCTGGCGGAGCAGCTGACGGGGTCGGGGTCGGCCTGATCCACCGGCTGCCGGTACGCGGAAAGGCCTCCCGTCCCTCGCGGACGGGGGGCCTTCGACGAACGGGCCCGAGGCACGGACGACGTGCCCCCGACAGGACTCGAACCCGCGACACCCGCTTGAGGAGTTCGATCGGGCTGCTGCTCGTGGGCGCCGAGACGGGCCGTGGAGGACTGCTGTCATCCACCGTCGTCGACGTCAGTCGTGGATGTCGGCTGCCGTCGGTCGGCGAACGGCCGCCGACAGTCCGAGGCGTCCCCGACCGGGGGGTAGTCCCGGCCGAACATCACGTAGACGGGGTTCTCCGCGTCTCCGGCTTCCAGCGCCAGGAAGATGTCCACGTCGTGGTTCGCGAACCGGTGCAGGTACTGGACGAACAGCTCCAGCTCCTCGTCGGACAGCCGCTCGTCGTGCCGCTCGTCGTGCGTGCCGCCCCTCCCCGCCGACGACTGCCGATCGGGACGGACGATACCCGGGCCGAAACGCACAGGCGGCTCCTGGGCGTCCACCACTATCGTGCGGGGATGGGGAGCGGACGGAAGCGCTGGCGGGACAGCCTCGGGACACCGAAGACGTTCGTCCTGTACCGCACGCCCGACGCGTGGCGCTGTGCCGTGTACTTCTCCGGCGGCGTCGTCGACGGCCACCTCGCCGAGCCCGGCGCCGACAGCGAACCCGGCGAAGCTCGGACAGCCGCACACGCCAAGGCCGAGGAACTGGCCGGCCGACCGCTCACGATCGCCTGGGAGGCGGGTGACGAACCGGGTTGGTGGACGGGAGCCATCACGCCTGACGCGGGGGAGTCGGTCCAGCACGTCCTGTCGATCGTTGGTCGCGCCGGACGAGGGTGCCGGAGATGCCGCGCCCTTGTGCGAGCGGAGGAAGCAGCGGCCGACGTTGCGGCGCCGGTTAGGCCCGGAAGGTCCGGACCGAGTAGCCCTTGTCCGCGATCACATGGTCCGGCCGGGTCCGGGGTTGTCCACGGCCCGGCGACCCGATGATCGAAAAGGCACCCCCGAGGGCGCACGGGAGCTGAGACCCCCTCTTCACAAGTTCGATCGTTACGCGGCGGTGCAGGGCGACACCTGGCCAAGCCGGCCGTACCGGACCGGACCGGACCGGATGGGGATGCGGGCGCCCGAGGCTGTTGATGTCGCCGGTGGACGCCGGAACGGGACCATCGCATGTGTTCGCTGACACGATGGCCTTGTGGCTGACCTGGAGCGCATCACAGCAGAGATCGTGGCGTACTTCCGAGCACTCGACGAAGCCGCCACCCAGCGGCACCATTTCCACCACGCCGACGAGGAGGGTGGCCTGTGGTACATCGAGGCCGTACCTGACCGCGGTGAGCTGGTCGTCATCAAGCAAGCCGAGCTGACTTCGGCCGGCCGACTCCACCGGTACGGCTGGAAACACCTGGAGGACGAGCACGGCTCCCTGACGGATCAGGCGATCGATCCTGAAGAGGATCCGCTGGAGGCCATCCCGGCCGAAGAGTTCCAGGAGATCTGGAACCGGTGAACGCGCCGGACGGCCTCTTTGCACGAGCGGGAGGGCAAACCTCACCTCGACCTCACCATGGCACGTCCGAGCTCTCGGCCGGAACGACCTTGGCCCGCGCCAAAATCTTCTTGTCGAGGGCTCGGACCAGGGCACGCAACTCACACGCGCTCTTCCTGGGCAGCGCATGAAGCACGACTTCCAGGTGTTCACGAAAGCCGGCTCCGTAGCATCCGCACCCAAGGACGCCGCAATCAAGGCCTACGAGCGGGTCGGCCAGCTGTCTGAGAGGGCCATGGGCAAGCGCCTTCCAGTGCCAGAACGCTTCTTCCGTGGCTTCGGGCCAGAAGCGGGTCCGCTCAAGCCGACGCAGGTCGGCCGTACAGGATCCTGAAAGATGATCGATGAGCGGGTATCTTCGCCGCATCGGGGGACGGACAGGGAAGTCGCCCCGCAGGGCTGATGGGCGCCTACGCGGCATTGCCCCTTCGACTGTCGGTCATGGGGGCAAGGTACAGAGCGCCGTGTCGAGCGGCTACCGCATATCCAGTGACCGAAGCCCCGGGCCTGGGAACCGGTCGAGCAGGGTGAAGAACAGCTCGATCGCCGGGATGCCGGTGGCCTCGGCTTCGTGCTCGATCTGCGTTGACCAACGGAGCGCGCTCGCCCGGCCGTTGCGTTCGTCGAGCCAAGTGCCAAGTGCCAAGTGTCGAAGGGGGCGTTCCCGCCGGGAGTCCAGAAGGGGAAGCCCTCTTCGGCGCCGTGCACCTCCATGGCTGCCCGGTAGCCGATGAGCATGGCGTCCAGGTACGTCAGGGAGCGGTCGGCCATCCGTACCCCGGGGCGACTTGGCCGGGCTTCGCCGGACCGGCGACATCGGGGTGTCCTGTACGACGGCGATCCTGGGGGCGCCGTCGCCTTTGATGTCGGACGCGGATGTCAGAGGGGCCCCACCTCCGAATTTTCGGAGGTGGGGCCCCTCTGGACTGGTGCCCCCGGCAGGATTCGAACCTGCGACACCCGCTTTAGGAGAGCGGTGCTCTATCCCCTGAGCTACGAAGGCGGGGTTCGAAGCACAGGGTACCGGATCGGTGCTCGGGCGGGGTGCCGGAGGGGTTCGGTGCGGGGCGGGCGTCCCCGGCGTCGGGGTGCGCCGGATCGTGCTGCGCCGGGGACGGCAGGTACGTCGAGAGGGCGCGGCCCTCTTCGGCGTGCGGGGGCTCAGCCGGTCGCCACGGCGAAGGGCTCGGCGGGGACGGGCCCGTCGCCCGGCGCCGTACCGGAGAGGTCGAAGCCCTCGGCCAGGAGTTCGTGGGCGCGGACGCGGTCGGCCGGGTCCTGTGTCAGCGTGTTCACCATCAGCTCCCGCACCCCGTTCGCCTCGGCGAGGGCCCGGAGCCGGGGCACGACCTCCTCGGCCGTCCCGTGGATCAGCGACCGCCGGTGGTGGGCGGCCCGCTCCGCCTCCGGGCCCGTCCACCGGTGGCGCCGGGCGGTCTCCACCGAGGGGAGCGGACCGTCGTCCCCGAGGTCCTTCCGCGCGCGCCACAGCAGCAGCGACGCCGCCAGGTCGTCGGCCCGCTCCCGCGTGTCCGCCACGACGACCCGCACGGCGAGCAGCCCGCCGTGACCGGCGCCGCCCGTCGCGGCCGTGTGCGCGGCGCGGTAGGCCTCAAGCGCGCGCGTGCTCGGCCCGGGGACCAGGAAGTGCGCGAAGGCGAAGCCCACGCCCAGCTCGCCGGCGGCCGCGCCCGACCCCTCGCTCGCGCCCAGGAGCCACAGCTCCGGCGGCACAGGGGGCACCGCCGACAGCGCCCCCGGGTACGGCTCCCCGCCGCTCGGCAGCCGCAGTACGGAGCTCAACTCCCGCAGTCGGGCCGGGAAATCGCCTGCCGGGCCGCCGGCCCGCCCGAGGCCCATGTCGACCCGGCCCGGGTACAGGGAGGACAGCACGCCGAACACCTCGGCGACCTTCAGCGCCGGGTAGCGCGGCAGCAGGACGCCTCCGGTGCCGACCCGGATCCGGCCGGTCGCCGCGAGGACGGCACCGGCCAGCACCTCGGGGGCGCTGCCGGCGAACCCCGCCGAGCGGTGGTGCTCGGCCACCCAGAACCGCTCGAAGCCCAGCAGGTCGGCCCGGCGCGCGAGGTCGAGCGAGGCCCGCAGGGCGTCGGCGCCCGAGTGCCCCTCGCCGATGGGGGACTGGTCCAGGACGGAGATCCGCGGCGTACTCACGCCTCCCCACCGCCCGGGGCGATCGACGGAACGATGCGGAAGTCCCGCTGGAACACCAGGTTGTGCAGGTCCGCGGAGGCGATGGCCCGGAGCGTCGGCACCTCGGCGGCGGCCTGCTCCTCGGTGAAGACGTTCAGCGGCCAGTCCGCCACCGTGGCGCCGCGCAGGTGCGGGTGGTGGAAGCCGCTCCCGTAGTGCGCCATCAGCGTGAGGGGCCGGATCCCCGTCCCGGTCTGCTCGGGCCAGGACAGCGTCCACAGCGCCGCCAGGCCGCCGTCCGCGGTGCGGGTGACGCCGGTGGCGTCCACGGTCCCGGTGCCCTCCAGCATCCCCTCGTCGAACTCCTTCAGAACCTGGTGGGCGTACGGGTCGAGGAGCGCCACCGCCTCGCGGAAGAGGCGTTCCTTCGCCTGCCGCGACACGGCGTCCCCGTGGGTGCCGTCCCGCAGGTCCCCGAAGTGCCGCTCCAGGGCGTCCAGGTGCGCGGTCTCCGGGACCACGGCGGTCGTGCCGGTCGTCGCGGTCGTACCGGTCGTGTCGGTCGTGTCGGTCGTCATGACAAGTCCTCCTGTTGCGGATCGCTGATCGTCACCGGGTGCGGTGCGGCGCCGGGTCCGCCACCGCCTCGAAGCGGGCCGCGACCATCCGGCCCAGCCACTGGCGCATCGGGTGCGCCCGGCCCGGTCCCCCCTGCGCGGCGGGCACGAGCAGCGCCGCGTGCGGCGTCCCGGGGAAGGACCGGAGGGTCGTCGGGACGCCGGCCCGCCGGAGCGATCCGGCGTACGCGTGCACGTCGTCGGCCACCGGGTCGAGGTCCCCCACGGCGAGGTACGCCGGGGCCGCGCCGCTCAGGTCCGGCGCCTCCAGCGGGGTGGAGTACAGGGCGTCCGCGCCGGGGAGCGGCCGCACCGGCGCGGAGCCCCGGTAGACGTGCCACGCCGCCCGCATCCGGGCGGCGGACGGGAACGCGCCCGCCTCGGCCCGGTACGACGGGGCCCGGCAGCCGGGATCCGTCGGCGGATAGGCCAGGAACTGCCCCGCCGGGGACTGCCCGGCGTTCCGCAGGACGAGCGCGGCCGAGGCCGCCAGCGTCCCGCCCGCGCTGTCGCCGCCCACCGCCACCGGGGCGGTGCCGGTCTCCCGTACCGCCTCGCGCCGTGCCCAGCGCACCGCCGCCAGCACGTCCAGGAGCGCGGCCGGGTGGGCGTGCGCCGGGGCGAGGCGGTAGTCGACGCCGACCACGTTGTGGCCCGAGAAGCGGGCGAGGTCCGACGTGACCTCGTGCCACTGGGCCGCCGAGCCGTGCTGCCAGCTGCCGCCGTGCGCCCAGACGAGCCAGCCGCCGAGCGACCGCTCCGGCCGGTACACGCGCACCGGCACCTGGTGGCCGCCGGACGGCAGCAGCGCCTCCGTCCAGGGGACGGTTCCTTTCACGGCGTTCTCCTTTCGGGGCGGACGAGTGCGTCCGTAGTACGGCGACGGGGCGCGGTCGCGGGTCACTCGGCGGTGGTGGCGGGGGCGCGGAGGAAGAGGGTGGTGGTGAGGGCGGTGAGGAGGACGAGAGCGGTGTTGACGGCGATGGCGGTGTGGATGCCGCCGAGGACGCCGGTGAGGGTGGTGGTGGTCATGGCGCCGGTGGCGACGGCGCTCATGACGGGGGTGCCCATGGTGATGCCGATCTGCTGGCTCATGGTGGCGAGGCCGGTGGCCATGCCCTGTTCGTGGTCGGGCAGGCCGCTGGTGGCGGTGACCATGAAGCCGACGATCAGGAGCATGTTGCCGACGCCGCCGATGAAGGTGGCCGGGAGCATCAGGGCCAGGCCGGTGGTGGTGTTCGTGCCCAGGGCCAGGAGGGCGGCGGTGGCGGCGGTCTGGACGAGGGCGCCGGTGATCAGGGTGGTGCGGGTGGAGGTGCGGGCGATGACCCGGGGGGCCAGGGTGCCGCCCAGGACGGTCCCGAGTCCGAGGACGCCGAAGGAGAGGCCGGCGGCCAGGGGGGAGAAGCCGAGGACTTGCTGGAGGTAGAGGGTGAGGAGGAAGACGAGGGAGGTTTCGGTGACGAAGGCCAGGACGCCGGCGATGTTGCCCCAGGCCACCGAACGGCGGCGCAGGACGGTGACGGGGACCAGGGGGGCGGGGGAGGCGCGCTCGATGAAGTAGAAGGCGATCAGGAGCAGGACGCCGACCGCGAGGGCGCCGAGGGCGGGGGCGTGGGTCCAGCCGTGTTCGCCGGCCTGGGTGAAGCCGAAGACGACGGCCAGCAGGCCCAGGGTGACGCTCAGGGCGCCGGGCAGGTCCAGGCGGGGGCGCTGGTCGGGGCGGGACTCGGCGATCACCATGGGGGCGATGATCAGGACGGCGGCGGCTACGGGGACGTTGATGAAGAAGGCCCACCGCCAGGACAGCAGGTCGGTCAGGACGCCGCCGAGGATGGCGCCGGTGGTGAATCCGGCCGACATCAAAGCGCCGTTGAGGCCCAGGGCCTTTTCGCGCAGGGGGCCTTCGGGGAAGGAGGTGGTCAGCAGGGACAGGCCGGCCGGGGTGACCGCGGCGGTGGCCAGGCCCTGGAAGATCCGGGCGACGATCAGCACTTCGGGGCTGGTGGCCAGACCGCCGGCCAGCGACGCAAGACCCAGCACCGCCAGGCCGCCCAGGAACAGGCGGCGGCGTCCGAAGAGGTCGGCGACGCGGCCGAACATGAGGGTGAAGCCGGCCGCGCACAGCGCGAACGCGGTCGCGATCCACTGCAGGTTCGCCAGCGAGAAGCCCAGGCCCTCGCCCATCACCGGCAGGGCCACGTTCAGGATCGAGAAGTCCACCGCCAGCATGAACTGCGCCACCAGCAGCACGCCCAGCGTCAACCGCATCCGCGGCGTCAACCCCCCACCCGAACCAGCAGGATCCTTGCCGGACTCCTTGCCGGACTCTTTGCCGGACTTCTTGCCGGACTCCTTGCCGGCGGGACCGGAACCGGCACCGGGACCGTCAACTCCCGGACCCACCGGTCCCGAAGGCAACGCCTCCCCCACCACACCATCGACAACAGACATGACAAGTCCCTTCGAGGACGAGCGGAAACCGCGACGAAGGAATCGTGTGACGGAAGCCGCCGCGTACCCAGACCCCGATCGGGACCCCCCACCCGCTGACGGGTCGCGCCCCGGGTGGTCATGACATGACCACCCAACCGGGGAAGCGACCGCGCGGCGGCTTCGTTGCACAAGAAGGCACCGTCACCGCACCGTCACCGCACCGATCGACCGGAAGGGCACGTCACATGCGCGACTTCTCCGAGCTGAGCGACTTCCTCCGCAGCCGCAGGGCCGCCCTGACCCCCGAGGAGATCGGCCTCCCCCAACTGGCGGAGCGCCGCCGGGTCCCCGGCCTGCGCCGCGAGGAGGTCGCACTGGCGGCGGGCCTGAGCGTCACGCACTACACCCGGCTCGAACAGGGCCGCACCCAGCAGGTGTCCGACTCCGTCCTGGAGGCGATCGCCCGCACCCTGCGCCTGACCCCCGACGAGCACTCCCACCTCATGGACCTGGCCCGGCCGGAGAAGTCCGCGTCCCGGCGGGCCCCGGCCGCGCGGTCCGAGTGCGCCGACCACGGCGTCCGCCAGCTCATCGACACCTTCGCCGACACCCCGGCGCTCGTCCTCGACCGGCGCAACGACGTCCTCGCCTGGAACGCCATGGGCCACCTCCTCCTGGCCATGCACCTGGACGCCGACGCGCCCGACCACCCCGCCACCCGGCCCAACCTGACCCGGATGCTCTTCCTGGACGAGCGCGTCCGCGACCTGTACCCGCGCTGGCACGACGAGGCCCAGCTCGCGGTGGCGTCCCTGCGCCTGGTCGCGGGCCGCCACCCCCAGGACAAGCGGCTCGCCGAGCTGGTCGGCGAACTCATCCTGAACAGCGAGGACTTCGCCGACCGCTGGGCGCGCCACCCGGTGCAGACCTGCGTCGCGGGAGTCAAGGAGATCGACCACCCGCTCGCCGGCCCGATGGAGCTCTCCTTCCAGAGCCTCCTCGTCCCCGGCGCGTCCGGGCAGCGCATGATCGCCTACACCGCCCGGGTCGGGACGGATTCGGAGGCGGCCCTCCGGCTCCTCGCCGCCACGCTCCAGGTGCCGCGCGCGACCTGAGGGACGCGCCGAAGCCGCCCGCCGGCCCGCCCCGCCCCGCGCCGGCCCGCCCCCTCCGACCGCGCCCCGCCCCCCCCTCCGACCGCCCCGCCCCCGCTCCGACCGCCCCCTCCGACCCCCCGCCCCCCGGTTGACCTCCCGAACCGGAGCCGCCTAGCGTCGGCGGTCCGACGGGGGCGAGCGCGTGGGAGGTGGCCCGGTGGCCGACGGGATCGGGAGGCTGACGGCCGACGGGGCGCCCTTCGCCGTCGCGGACGGGGCGTACGCCCACGGGCCGCGCACCCTGAGGGAGTTCGTGGAGGCGACCTGGGGCTACGGCGACCGGACGTTCCTCGTGCACGAGGGGACGCGCACGACCTACCGGGAGTTCTTCGACGAGGCCTGCGGGCTCGCCCGGCGCCTCCTCGGGGAGTACGGGCTCGTGCCCGGGGACCGGGTCGTCGTCGCCCTGCGGAACCTGCCCGCGTGGCAGGTCGCCTTCTGGGCCGCCCAGCTCGCCGGACTCGTCGCCGTACCGCTCAACGCCTGGTGGACCGAGGACGAGTGCGCGTACGCCCTCGACGACTGCGCGCCCCGCGCGCTGCTCGTGGACGGGGAGCGGGCCGGGCGGGTACGGGCGTGGGCCCGGGAGCGGAAGGTGCCCGGGATCGTCCTCCACGGCCCGGCCGAGGAGGGCTTCGCCGCGTACGTCCCCGACCGCGACCCGTACCTCGGGCCGCCGCCCGTCGACGTGCTCCCCGAGCACGACTCCACGATCGTCTACACCTCCGGCACCACCGGCCGCCCCAAGGGCGCCGTCGCCACCCACCTCGCGCAGGCCGGGGCGGCGATGAACCCCCGGTACTTCGCCGCCGCCGCGGCCCTCGCGCGCGGGGACGTGCCCGGCACCGGGCCCGCGCCCGTGTCCCTGACCACGTTCCCCTTCTTCCACGTCGCCGCCTTCACGTCGTTCTACGGCGTCATGGCGGCCGGCGGGACCCTGGTGACGATGCGGAAGTGGGACGCCGGGGAGGCCCTCCGGCTGATCCGGGAGCACCGCGTCACCCACTACGCCGGAGTGCCCACCACCGCGCTCCAGCTCCTCGAACGGGCCCGGAGCGAGGCCGACCCGCTGGAGAGCCTCACCCTGCTCAGCACCGGCGGCGCCCCCGCCCCGCCCGGGATCGTCGCCGGGCTCGCGGAGGCGTACGGGGAGCGCGTCGAGCCCCGCAACGGCTACGGGCTCACCGAGACCTGCGGCGGGGTCCTGGCGAACTTCGGCGCCGAGTACCGCGCCCACCCCGGCAGCGCCGGCCGGCCCTCGCCCGTCACCGGGGTGCGGATCGACCGGCCCGACGCGGAGGGCGTGGGGGAGCTGTGGCTGCGCGGGCAGTCCCTGGTCCGCGGGTACTGGGGGGACGAGGAGGCCACCCGCGCCGCCTTCACCGGGGACGGCTGGTTCCGGACCGGGGACCTCGCGCGCGTGGACGCGGACGGGCGGGTCTCCGTCGTCGACCGGCTCACCGACATGGTGGTCCGGGGCGGCGAGAACGTGTACTGCGTCGAGGTCGAGGCCGCCCTGCACGCGCACCCGGACGTCCTCGACGCCGCCGTGCTCGGCGTCCCCCACCCGCTCCTCGGCGAGGAGGTCGTGGCCGTCGTGCGGCGGCGCCCCGGCGCGGCGCCGGACGCGGAGGCGCTGCGGGCGCACGTCGGCGGGCGCCTCGCCGCCTTCAAGGTGCCGGCCCGCGTCCTCGTACGGGAGGAGGAGCTGCCCCGGAACCCCACGGGGAAGATCCTCAAGCGGGAGCTGCGGGGGTGGTTCGAGGGCTCGGAAGCGCTCAGTTCCGGGTGACGCGGACCCGGTACGTGCCGTCCGCGTCCTCGGCCAGGACCGTGATCCGGATGCCGTTCGCGCGGTCCGTGAAGCTCTCGCCCGGGCCGTACGGCGCGTCCGACAGCTCCGCGTGGACGTTGGCGCGGCGCGTGCAGCCGCCGCTCGCCCGCGCGCTGTCGGCGACGGTCACCGGGCCGTGGCCGGTGTCGACGTCGGACTCGACCCGGTAGACGAGCACGCCCGTGTCGCACACGGCCGCGTCGTTGCCGCCCGGGCCGCGGACCTCGACGGCGTACCCGGAGGTGCCGGAGAGGGGGACGAAGGCGAGTTTGTGGCCGCCGGGGTCGGCGAGCGGGGTGAGGGCGTACTCGGTGGTGCCGGTGGCCGAGGCGCAGCTCACCTGCTCGTTGTCGAGCCAGCCCAGCTTCCACTTGTGCCAGCCGAGCAGGTCGTTGTTGGCCCCCCAGTCCTCGGACATGATGTCCCAGTGCCCGACGGAGCCGCCGCCGTCGGCGGTGTAGAGGTCGGGCAGGCCGAAGACGTGCCCGTTCTCGTGCGGCAGGACCCGGTAGCCGGTCTCCGCGAAGCTGCCGGAGCCGTCGTCCTGGCGGCTGTAGACGAAGGACGTGTTGGCGAGCGGCACGCCGTCGGCGTACGGGGCGTCGTCGTTGCCCGAGAAGGTCACGGACAGGACGGTGTCGAGGGCCGAGGGCCCGGCGTTCGGCGTCACCAGGACGTTGACCAGGTCGTACGCGCTGAAGTCCACGCGTTCGTCGGCCGCCTTCACGATGTCCTCGACCAGGGAGCGGTAGCCCGGCTCGTACGGGGAGCCGCGCTCGATCCCGTACGCGGAGAACGACCGGGGCATCCGCAGCCAGTCGGGTATCGGGGCCTCGGCCCGGTAGTGCAGGCGGCCGTACGAGCTGACGCGGAACCAGTCGGCGGTCTGCGGGAAGAACTCGCGGAAGCGGCCCATCGCCGTGCCGTCGCCGACGGCGTCCGGGAAGTCGACCATCAGGTTGAGGGCCCTGACGAGGCCCGTGGAGCGCACGTACCCCGGTGCGGTGGGCAGCCCCTCCGACATCTGCACGCCCAGCGTCGTGGCGATGCGGCACGGCGCCAGCTGGGCGCTGCTCGACGCGGCGGCCACGGGCCCCGCCGAGGCCGGGACCGGCTCGGGGAGGGTGGTGCTTGCGGAGGCGAGCAGGGTCAGCGAGAGCGTCGTGGTCGCGGCCAGGGCGACGGGTCTGCGTATCCGTCGGCGGGGGTGCTGCATGCGTCGCCTCTCCGGTGGGGGCAGGTCGGCGGACGGGTCCGTCTCCGCGTGCGGGCGGGACCCGTGCTGTGCGATCAGCCTGTGACGGGCGGTCCGGGCGCGCGCGCCGGGTGGCCCGATCGTGGGTATTCCGTGAAACGAGGCGTATGTGACTGGGGTCACAGATCTGGCCGGAAATAACCGGGGAGCACGTCCCCGTTTACGCCTGTGTCGAGAGAAGTGGGGAACCTTTCCCCGGATGGGCTCGACCCGCAGAACCGGGTCCGGCCCGACAGGCCCCGCGAACCCATGACCCCGTGATTTCCGAGGAGGACGTGACGTGACCAGTGACACCGGCACCGCGCCCGCCCGCCGCGCGCCCCGGCCCCGGGCCGACGCCCTGCGCAACCGCGAGCGGATCGTGACGGCGGCCCGCGAGATGTTCGTCGAGTTCGGCGCCCAGGTGCCGTACGACGAGATCGCCCGCCGCGCCGGCGTCGGCAACGCCACGCTCTACCGGAACTTCCCCGAGCGCGACGACCTCGTCCGCGAGGTCGTCCTCTCGCTCCTGGCCCGCGTCACCGAGCTCGCCGAGCGGGCCGCCGGGGAGGAGGACGACACCTTCGCCGCCCTCCGGCGCTTCGTCCACGGCGCCGCCGACGAGCGCGTCGGCGCCCTCTGCCCCATGCTCGACGGAGGCTTCGACAGGGACCACCCCGACCTGGTGGCCGAGCGCGAGCGGCTCGAAGGGGCCGTCCAGGGCCTCGTCGACCGGGCGCAGCGGGCCGGCCGGCTCCGCGCCGACGTCGGCGTCGGGGACCTGATGGTGGCGGTCTCCCAGCTCACCCGCCCGCTGCCGGGCACCGCCTGCTCCGCCTTCGCCCCGTTCGTCCGCCGCCACCTGCAGGTGTTCCTCGACGGCCTGGAGGCGCCCGCGCGCTCCGAGCTGTCCGGAGCGGCCGTGACCCTGGAGGACCTGAGACGCGACTCCTGCCCGTCGTGACCCCTCCGTAGGCCCTCCTGCGGGGCGCCCCCTCCCCGGGCGCCCGCACAGACTTACGTCCCTTTTCCGCCAGTACGCACCAAGAGGTGGCCCCACCCATGCCGAAAATCGCCGACAGCCCCGCGCGCACCGCGCTCACGCCCGACCCCGGGCGCTGGAAGGCCCTGGTCTTCATCGCCCTCGCCCAGCTGATGGTCGTCCTCGACGCGACGATCGTGAACATCGCCCTGCCCTCCGCCCAGCAGGACCTCGGGATCTCGGACGGCAACCGGCAGTGGGTCATCACCGCCTACGCCCTCGCCTTCGGCGGACTCCTCCTCTTCGGCGGCCGCATCGCCGACCTGTGGGGCCGCAAGCGCACCTTCGTCGTCGGCCTGGCCGGCTTCGCCGCCGCCTCCGCCCTCGGCGGGGCCGCGACCGGCGAGGCCATGATGCTCGGCGCCCGCGCGCTCCAGGGCGCCTTCGGCGCGCTCCTCGCGCCCGCCGCGCTCTCGCTGCTCGCCGTGACCTTCACCGACGCCAAGGAGCGCGCCAAGGCCTTCGGCATCTACGGCGCGATCGCCGGCGGCGGCGGCGCCGTGGGCCTGATCCTCGGCGGCTTCCTCACCGAGTACCTGAACTGGCGCTGGACCTTCTTCGTCAACATCCCGTTCGCCGTGGTCGCCGCCGTTGGCGCGTACCTCGTCGTCCGCGAGCCGGCGGACGGCCGCAACCGCTCCCCGCTCGACGTCCCCGGCGTCATCCTGTCCACCCTGGGCCTGGTCGCCCTCGTGTACGGCTTCACCCGCGCCGAGTCCGAGGGCTGGAGCGACGCCGGCACGATCGGCCTCTTCGTCGGCTCCGCCGTGCTGCTCCTGGCCTTCGTGGTCACCGAGTCGCGCGTGAAGTCCCCGCTGCTCCCGCTGCGCGTCCTGGCCGACCGCAACCGCGGCGGCGTCTACCTGTCGCTCGGCCTCGCCGTCATCGCCATGTTCGGCCTGTTCCTCTTCCTGACGTACTACCTCCAGGTCGTGAAGGGGTACTCGCCGGTCAGGACGGGCTTCGCGTTCCTGCCGATGATCGTGGGCATGATCACGGGCTCGACCCAGATCGGCGCGCGCCTGATGACCCGCGTCCCGCCGCGCCTGCTGATGGCCCCGGGCTTCCTGACCGCCGCCGTCGGCATGCTGCTCCTGACCCGGCTGGAGATCGGCACCTCGTACGCCGGTCTGATCCTGCCCGCGCAGCTCCTGCTCGGCCTGGGCATGGGCACCGCGTTCATGCCGGCGATGTCGCTCGCGACGCACGGCGTGGACCCGCGCGACGCCGGCGTGGCCTCCGCGATGGTCAACACCTCGCAGCAGGTCGGCGGCGCCATCGGCACCGCCCTCCTGAACACGATCGCGGCCTCGGCCACCACCGCCTACCTGACCGACCACGCGGCCGGCGCCACCACCCCGGCCGCCCAGAAGCTGCTCCAGCTCCAGGGCATGGTCGAGGGGTACGCGGCGGCCATCTGGTGGGCGGTCGGCATCCTGGCCGTCTCGGCCGCGATCGCCTTCACGTTCATCACCACCGGGAAGCCGGGGAGCGGCGTGGTCGCCGGGTCCGGCACGGGTGCGGACGACGAGGTGAGGATCCCGGTCGTCGCCCACTGACCGCCAAAACCCCCGCGTCCCTGCCCTGGCCCCGCGTACTCAGCGGAGCCAGGGCAGGTCCGCGTCCGGGTCCGTCGGTTCGAGGCCCTCGGCCATCACCCGCATGATCTCGCCGAGCTGCTTCACCTGCTCCGCGGAGAGCCGGTCGAACAGGGCCTGGCGCACGGCCGCCACGTGGCCGGGCGCGTTCCGCCGGAGGACCTCCATGCCCTCGTCCGTGAGCCGGGCGAACTGGCCGCGCTTGTCGGAGGGACAGTTCTCGCGCCGCACCCAGCCGTTCTTCTCCAGGCGGGCCACGGCGTGGGAGAGCCGGGAGCGGGTGATCTTGGCGTCCTTGGCGAGTTCGGTCATCCGCATGCGGCGCCGGGGCGCCTGGGAGAGGTGGACGAGCAGGCCGTAGTAGACGTGCGGCATCCCGGCGTCGCGCTGCAACTGGCGGTCGAGGTGGTCCTCCAAAAGCATGGTGGCGTGGAGGTAGGCGCGCCAGACGTGGTGTTCCTCGTCGGTGAGCCAGCGCGGTTCGGTCATGTCTCCCATGGTCCCCATCGTACGACTCATTCTTGAAAGTTGAACTAAGTCGGCTTATGCTGCGAATGGTGAGCTTGAAGTTTCAAGGATGTCTTCGAGAACGTCTTCGAGAACGTCTTCAAGGACAGCCTCAAGAACCGTTTCGAGGACGCAGGACCGCGAAGGAGCCAGAGGTGGTCGCCATGGATGCCACGGACGCCGTGCGGGAGCGGATGCCCGCCCTCTACCTGTCCCACGGGGCCCCGCCGCTCGCCGACGACCCCGTCTGGCCCGGCCAGCTGGCCGCCTGGTCCGCCGGCCTCCCGCGCCCGAAGGCGATCCTCGTGGTCTCCGCCCACTGGGAGGAGGCCCCGCTCGCCCTCGGCGCCACCGGGACCGTCCCCCTCGTGTACGACTTCTGGGGCTTCCCCGAGCACTACTACCGGGTCGGGTACGCGGCCCCCGGCGCGCCCGCGCTCGCCGAGAGCGTCCGCAAGCTGCTCCGCGCGCCCGGCACGCCCGTGCAGGACGTCCCCGACCGGGGGCTCGACCACGGCGCGTACGTGCCGCTCGTCGAGATGTTCCCGGACGCCGACGTCCCCGTGCTCCAGATCTCCCTGCCCACCCTCGACCCGCGCCGCCTCATGGACATCGGGCGCCGGCTCGCCCCGCTGCGCGACGAGGGCGTCCTGATCGTGGGCAGCGGCTTCTTCACCCACAACCTGGCCGCGCTCCGGCACCCCGGGGGCGGCGTGCCCGGCTGGTCCGCCGAGTTCGACGCCTGGGGCCACGAGGCCCTCGCCGCGCGGGACGTCGACGCCCTCCTCGACTTCGCGCACGCGTCGCCCGCCGGACGCCTCGCCCACCCCCGCACCGAACACTTCGCCCCCCTCTTCGTCACCCTGGGCGCGGCGGACGCGGCCGGGGACCTGGACACGGAGCGCTCGGTGATCGACGGCTTCTGGATGGGCCTGGCCAAGCGGTCCGTGCAGTTCGGGTAGTCGTCCGTGCGGTTCGGGTGGTCAGCGGAACACCGGCGCGTTCAGCTCGACCGAGCGGACGGCCGCCGCGAGCGCGAGCGGACCGCCCACGTCGAGCGCCGTGTCCGTGAACTTGATCGTGTGGTCGTCGCCGTGCGCCGCCGCCCGCGCGAAGACCTCCTCGGGGGTCAGGGAGGTCGCCTCGTACGGGGCGGCCTCCACCGGGGCGTACGCGGCGGTCACCGCGGCCGACGCCGCCCAGGCCGCCGACAGGCTCGGCGCCCACAGTGCGCGGGGGAGCGCGGGCAGGGCGCGCAGGACCGCGTTCGGCGCGGTCGCCGCGTGCACCAGCATGGTCGGCTCGCCGTAGCCGTGGGTCGCGTACCGGTGCGTCGCCGCCGCCACCAGCTCCGTCAGGCGCGCCTTCGCCGTGTCCGGGGCCGGCGCGTCGCCCCACACGGGAAAGGCCGTGAGCTGCGCGAGCCGGTGCCGGATCCCGCCGTCCTGCTCCGGGACCGGCGGTACGGCGTCGAGCGCGGCCGCCGCCGTCGGCGCGGCGGCCAGCGGGGCGAGCGGCGGGAGCGGCTGGTGGCGGGCCGCCCAGTAGCCGAGGGCGTGCGCCAGCTCGGCGAGGCGTGGCCCGCTGTCCGCGCCGCCCTCGGGGGACGTCAGCAGGGTCCGTACGGCATGGCCCGTGCGGATCACCGGGTGCGTCGCCCCGGCCGCGATCCCCGGGAGCAGCCGGGGCCACCACTCGGCGAGCACCGCCCGCCAGGGGCGCTCCGCGAGCTCCCGGGCGAAGAACCGGGTCCAGTCGGTGATCCGGGCCGGGTCGCCGAGCGCCTCGCGCCAGCCGTCCGCCGTGACGGGGGCGTACGGGGGCGGCGGCTCCTCCAGCTTGTCCGCGTAGTGGTCCAGCCAGCGGTGCACGGTGGCGGCCTGCCCGTGGCGGACCAGGGCCTCGACGGCCATCGGGGCGTGGTTGGTCAGCCAGCCGTCGCGCTCGGGCCCGGAGGCGTGGAGTCGTTCGAGGGCCTCGTCCAGGGTGCCGGTGGTGTCGGTCATGGGCCGACGGTAGGACGGGGGAGGCGAGCGGCGGAACGGGCGCGGGACCTAGACCCGGGGGCCCCGGAGACCTAGGCCCCGCGACCGGTGGGTCGGGACCGCGGCCCGCCACCGCCACCGCCACCGCCCCGCCCCGCCCCCGCGCAGGCAACCACCCGTCCCCGCCCCGCGTCTGAAGGGGTGGCGCCGCATGTGATCGCGGTCTCACCGACAGTGTGGTCGAGGACTCCCGCGAGGGGCGCCGCTCCACCCTCCGCGTCCGGTCTGACCTGCGCCTCCGCAGGTCCCGAGGGCATGCCCGCAGGGGCGGAAGCCGCGCAGGATACTGCATGATCGCGAAAATCCATGTGCCGGGTGGGAATTCTGTCCTGATTCCAGTCGTTGTTTCCGTCGGATGCAGGGCACCCGAAAGGGTGTCGTGACCTACTCAGCAAGGGAGCACGCATGGCAACCCGTGCCGTCGCCCGCCGTCGGACCTCCGCCCAGAGCGGGGCAGAGCGGGCGAGCAGCGTTCGCGCCGTGGGCGGGGAGATCGCCGACCGCGACCTGGTCGGCATGTACCTCGACGAGATCGCGCGCACGCCCCTGCTCGACGCCGCCAAGGAGGTCGAGCTCTCCCAGACGATCGAGGCCGGGGTCTACGCCCGGCAGATACTCGACGGTGCCGTGACATCAACCGCTACCGCGGCGGGGGAGACCGAGGCGGGCGGCGCGTCCCGCGAGGAGCTCGAGGCGCTGGCCGCCGAGGGCGAGCGTGCCAAGGACCTCTTCATCAAGTCCAACCTGCGACTCGTGGTGGCCGTCGCCCGGCGCTACCCGCGCAGCGGGCTGCCCCTGCTCGACCTGATCCAGGAGGGGAACGCGGGCCTGGTGCGCGCGGTCGAGAAGTTCGACTACGCGAAGGGCTTCAAGTTCTCCACGTACGCCACGTGGTGGATCCGGCAGGCCATCACCCGCTCCATCGCCGACCAGTCCCGCACCATCCGGCTCCCCGTCCACCTGGTGGAGGAGCTCGGCCGGATCCGGCGCGTGCAGCGCGAGTTCAACCGGGAGCACGGGCGCGAGCCCGAGCCCGCGGAGATCGCCGCCGAGCTCGGCTCGACGCCGGAGCGGGTCGTCGACGTCATGGACTGGGCGCGCGACCCCGTCTCGCTGAACATGTCGGTGGACGACGAGGGCGAGACCCAGTTCGGCGACCTGCTCGAGGACACCTCGGCGATCTCGCCGGAGCAGTCGGTGCTCACGCTGCTGCGCAGCGAGGAGCTCGACGACCTCATCGACAAGCTGGACCACCGGACGGCCTCGATCATCCGCATGCGGTACGGCATCGAGGACGGGCGCGAGCGGACGCTGACGGAGGTCGGCAAGGAGCACGGCCTGACCCGCGAGCGGATCCGCCAGATCGAGAAGCACGCGCTCCTGGAACTGAAGAAGATGGCCCGCGACACGGGCTTCGACGCGGTGGCCTGAGGCTTTTCGGCGGCCCGCCGGGACCCGGGGACGGTTGCGTCCCCGGGTCCCGGCCGGCCCGCCTACGCCCGCACCGACGCCGCCAGGCGCCCCGCCAGGTCCTCCACGTACGCCCGCAGGGGCTCCGGGCCGTGGACGGTGAAGGGGGCGTCGACCAGGGCCAGGCGGAGCGCCAGCCACTCGACCGAGTCGGCGGCGCGGGCGCGCAGCCGGCAGGCGGCGGGGCCCGTCGGGGCCGGGACCAGATGGGCCGGGAGCCGGGCCGTCACGAAGTCGGCCGGGGCCTCGAAGGAGACGTCCAGGTCCAGCTCCGGCTGCGACCGGGCCATCGAGCGGGTGAGCATCTGCGCCGCGTCGCCCGCCGGCAGCTCGCGCGGCGTGAAGCGGGCCCCGGTGGCCAGTGGGTCGGTCACCCGGTCGACCCGGAAGGTGCGCCAGTCCTCGCGTCCCAGGTCGTACGCGACGAGGTACCAGCGGTGCCCGGTGGAGACCAGCCGGTAGGGCTCGACCAGGCGTTTCGTCTCGGCGCCGTCGCCCGCCCGGTAGCCGAAGCGCAGCTTCTCCCGCCCGGTGACCGCGCCCGCGAGCGCGGTCAGGGTGGCGGGCGCGACCGTGGCGCCGTCGCCCCTGGTCAGCGGGATCGTCGCGTTCTGGAGGGTGGAGACCCGGTGCCGGAGCCGGGCGGGAAGCACCTGCTCCAGCTTCGCCAGGGCCCGTACGGACGCCTCCTCGACGCCCTCGATGGCGTGCCCGGCCCCGGCGCGCAGGCCGACCGCGATGGCGACGGCCTCCTCGTCGTCGAGGAGCAGCGGCGGCAGGGCCGTGCCGGCGACGAGGCGGTAGCCGCCCACCGCGCCCAGGGTCGCCTCGACCGGATAGCCGAGGTCGCGGAGCCGGTCGATGTCGCGGCGGATGGTGCGCGGGGAGACCGAGAGGCGTTCGGCGAGTTCGCTTCCGGGCCACTCGCGCGGGGTCTGGAGGAGCGAGAGCAGGTTCAGGAGTCGTGCCGGGGTGTCCGTCATGCCGTCCAGGATGCGACCCATCTAGGACACGACCTGACCTATATGACTCCTATCTTTCTTCGTATGAGTTCACACGACGCCGTCACGGACGCGGCGAACCCCGCCGGGCCCGGCACCGACTCCGAAACGGTCACCGGCACCGGCACCGGCACCGGCACCGGTACCGGTACCGGCACCGACTCCGGCGACAAGCGGCGCTGGATCGCCCTCGCCATCGTCATGACCGCCGCCTTCATGGACCTGGTCGACGCCACGATCGTCAACATCGCGATCCCCAGCATCGAGCGGGACCTCGGCGCCACCATCGGGGCCATCCAGTGGATCACCGCCGGGTACGCGCTCGCGTTCGCCGCCGGTCTGATCACCGGCGGGCGGCTCGGCGACATCTACGGCCGCAAGCGGCTCTTCCTCCTCGGCACCGCCGGCTTCACGCTCGCCTCGGCGCTCTGCGGCCTCGCGGCCAACCAGGAGATGCTGATCGGCTCCCGCCTCCTCCAGGGCGCGGCGGCCGCGATGATGGTGCCGCAGGTCCTGTCGATCGTCCACGCCACCTTCCCCGCGCACGAACGGGGCAAGGTCTTCGGCCTGTTCGGCGCGATCGTCGGCCTGGGCGCGGTCTCCGGCCCGCTGCTCGGCGCGCTGCTCACCCAGTGGAACATCGCGGGCCTGGAGTGGCGCCCGATCTTCCTCATCAACCTGCCGGTCGGCGTCGCTGGCCTGCTCCTGGGCCGGAAGTTCATCACCGAGTCCAAGGCGCCGAAGGCGCTCCGCCTCGACCTGGTCGGCGTGCTCCTGGTGACGGCCGCGCTGCTCATGCTGATCTATCCGCTGACGCGCGGCCGCGAGCTGGACTGGCCGCTGTGGGGCCACCTGATGATGGCCGGCAGCCTGCCCGTCTTCGGCGCCCTCGTCGCGTACGAGAAGTACAAGGCGCGCAAGGACGGTTCGCCGCTCGTCGAGCTGTCGCTGTTCAAGGTGAAGAGCTTCGCGGCCGGCATCGCGGTCCAGCTCACCTTCGGCGTCGTGATGGGCATCTTCTTCCTGGTCTGGACGCTCTACATGCAGACCGGGCTCGGCTGGACCCCGCTGCGGGCGGGCCTCACCGGGGTGCCGTTCTCGATCGCGGTCTCGGTGGCCGCCGGCCTGTCCGTGCAGCAGCTGGTGCCGCGCTTCGGCCGCAAGGTGCTCCAGACGGGCGCCCTGACGATGGCGGCGGGCGTCCTGCTCTACCTCTTCGAGGCGGACCGGTACGGGACGGGGATCGCGTCCTGGCAGATGATCCCGCCGCTGGTCGTCATGGGCCTCGGCATGGGCCTGATCGTGGCGCCCCTGACGGACGCGGTCCTCTCCGAGGTCCCGCGCGAGCACGCCGGTTCGGCCTCGGGCCTGATCAACACGACCACCCAGATGGGCAACGCGCTCGGCCTCGGCCTGGTGTCGGTCGTCTTCTTCGGCACCATCGACGACGAGCGCCTCGCCAAGGCGCCGACGGAGACGGGCGCGGCCTTCGCGGACGCCTTCCAGAACTCCCTGGGCTGGGTGGCGGGCGTCCTCGCCGTGATCTTCCTGGTGATGTTCGCCCTCCCCGCGAAGCCGAAGCAGCACCTGGAGGGCGGCGCCGACGAGCCCGCCCCGGAGCCCGGCGTCGAGAAGGAACCGGCGCTCACGCACTGAGCCGTCGCTCACGCACGGAGCCGGCTCCGCGGAAGAAGGGCCCTCCCCTCCCGGGGGAGGGCCCTTCTCCCGTGGACCCGTGGACCTCCACGGGGTCGGCGTCAGCGCACCCGGGCGCGGGTCTCCATCGCCCCGCGGGCCGTGTCCTCGTCCTCGTAGACCTCGCACATGTGGCGCCCGTCGGGGGTCGCCGTGTGCTCGACCTCCCAGAGGCTGACCTCGCTGCCGTCCAGCAGCAGGAACTGGTGCTCGTAGAGGGTGAAGCCGGCGTCCCGGCCGCCGGCCACGGGGCAGTGGCGGCCGAAGGCCTGGGTGATGTGGTGGGCGAAGGCGAGCCGGAGACGGCGGGCCGTCGCCTCGCCCGGCCGGTCCGCGTTCTCCGCGCGGCGCAGGACGCGGCGCGCGTGGTCGGCGGAGTTGTCCGGCACGTACATCCGGGGCTGGACCGGTATCGGGCGGGCGAGCAGGGCGCTCAGCATCTCGAAGTCGTCGTCCTCGTCGAGGACGCGCCCGTCGGCGCGCCCCGCCGGCCGGCCCGTCGACGGCCCGGAGGGCAGGCGGGAGGCGGCGAGCCGGGCCTCCGCCTCCTCCGCGTACAGCTCGTGCTGCTCGGCGCCGTCCCGGCCGGCGTTGTGCACCAGCTCCCACAGGCTGAGGGCGCTGCCGTCGGCGAGCAGATAGGTGTGGCGGTGGGTCGTGCGGTGCAGCGACGCGCTGTGGTGCGAGGAGTGCAGCGCGCTGGAGTGGGCGAGCGCCGTGGAGAGGCGCTCGACGGTCGAGTCGGGCAGGTCGAAGGAGTTGAGCGCCCGGCCGAGGAGCCGCTCGACGTGCGCCTCGGTCGTCTCGTACGGATCGGGGTGATCCTGCGGATCGTTCAAGGGGATCTCCAGGCCGTCGCCGCATGTCACTTGGTGCTTGCTTAACGTAGTCCCTGGGTCTGACATCGTGTCCAATGTTCCGGCAAAACGAGGGGCGCGCGGAGGAAGTTCCCGCCGCCTTCCCCCAACTCCCGTTCCCTTACCGGGAGTACGGGGCCGCCGGGGGCCTGCCGGGGGCGCGGGCCTACCGCGAGTACGGCCCTACCGCGAGTACGGCTCTACCGCGAGTACGGCCTACCGCGAGTACGGCCTACCGCGAGCCGTACGACTCCGCCCGCGGTCCGTACAGCTCGCGGTACGAGGGGAAGTCGCCGCCCGGCCCGCGCTGCCCGCCCGGGGCCGCGAGCAGCGCGCGGACGATCGCCCGGGTCACCAGGTCCGCGCCCGCCGCCAGGACCTCGTTCAGGGCGAGCGGCCCCTCCGGCAGCTCCCGGGCCCCGGTGGCCAGCGCGAAGACCGTGTCCCCGTCGTTCATCAGGTGCACCGGCCGCACGGCGCGCGCGATGCCGTCGTGCGCCGTGCCCGCCACCTTCCGCGCCTGCGCGCGGGTCAGCACCGCGTCCGTCGCGACCACGGCGAGCGTGGTGTTCAGAGGGGGCGGGGCGGCCGCCCTCCGCGCCTCCGCGAGCCGCCGCAGCGCCGCCCCGTGGACCTCCGGGTCGGGGAAGGCGGGCCGCCCGTCCTCGAAGTAACTCCCGTACGGGACGCCCGTCGTCGGGTCCACGGCCGAGCCCACCGCGTTCACCACCACCAGCGCGCCGACCGTGACCCCGGACCCCAGGACCGCGCTCGCCGTCCCGACGCCGCCCCGCAGCCCGCCGACCACGGCCCCGGTGCCCGCGCCGACCGCGCCCGTCCCCACGCGCGCGTGGTCGCCGCCCGCGTGGGCCGCCTCCACCGCCGCCCGCCCCGTCGCCGCGTCCGGCCGGGCGGTGAAGTCGCCGCCCCGGCCCAGGTCGAAGACGCACGCGGCGGGCACCACCGGCACCACGTGGGACGGGTCGGGGCCCACCCGGACGCCCCGGTGCCGCTCCGCCAGCCAGGCCGCCACGCCCGAGGCGGAGTCGAGGCCGTACGCGCTGCCGCCGGTCAGGACGACCGCGTCGATCCGCTCCACCACGTTCCTCGGGTCCAGGGCGTCCGTCTCCCGCGTGCCCGGCCCCCCGCCCCGCACGTCCACGGCGGCGACCGCGCCGCCCTCCGGCGCGAGCACCACCGTGGTGCCGCTCAGCGCCCCCGGCCCGGCCACGCGCGCGTGCCCCACGCGCAGCCCGTCCACGTCGGTGATCCCGTCCCGTGCGTCGGTGATCCCGTCCCGACCGGCCGTCCTCTTCCCGGGCTCCGTCATGCGCCCTGCCTACCACGCTCCCGGTCCGGCGCTCAGGCCCCCTCGTCCCGCGTCGCCGGGTTCCGGGCGGTCAGGGTGACGCCGGTCGCGACGGCCGCCGCCGCGACGAGCCCGGCCGCGAGGACGGCCCAGCGGCCCGCGAAGGAGCACATCAGGATCGCGAACGCCGCGACCGGCAGGACGAGCTGCTGGGCGGTGCCGACCTTGAAGTAGCGGGCGTGCAGCAGCCACACGAGGAGCAGGAAGAGGGCCGACGGGATCGTCACGGCGGCGGAGGCCGAGAGCGTGGAGACGTGCGCCTCGCCCACGGCCTGCTCGACGGCGATCTCCAGGCCCGCCCCGATGGCGGCGGCCGACATGAGGATCAGGTAGTGCCCGTACCCCCACAGGAAGGCCTGGCGGCTGGAGGTCAGCCGGTCGTGGGCGGGCACCACGAAGTAGACCCACCAGGCGGCGAAGACGAGGAGCAGGCCGCCGGCGGCGATCGGCAGCAGCTCGTCCAGGGCGTCGTTCTCGACGATGCCGGACTTCACCGCGACGGTCGCGGCGGCGACGGTCTCGCCGAGGACGATGAGGGTGAACAGGCCGTACCGCTCGGCGATGTGGTGCGCGTGCCAGGCGCTGGTCCCGGCCCGCTCCGCGTACAGGGGCACGGACAGCTCGGCCAGCGCCATCACGAGGAAGACCCACGGGCGGGCGGGCTCGGGCGCGAGGACCAGGCCGAGCCACCCGACCTGGCAGAGCAGGACCCCGCCCGCGTACCGGCGGCACATCGTCCGCTCGGCCGGGCCGGTCGCGTGGCGGGCGGCGCGCAGCCACTGGAAGACGAGGGCGAGCCGCATCACGACGTAGCCGAGGTAGACGACGAGGAAGTCGTGCTCCGCGAAGGCCCGCGAGACGCCGGCGGCGAGGATCAGGACGCCGGCGATCTGCACGAGGGTGACGACCCGGTAGAGGACGTCGTCGTTGTCGTACGCGGAGGCGAACCAGGTGAAGTTCATCCAGGCCCACCAGATCGCGAAGAAGACCATCGCGTAGTTCGCGACGCCCGTGCCGGCGTGGTCCTCGGCGACCGCGTGGACGAGCTCGGCGCCGGCCTGGGCGACGGCGACGACGAAACACAGGTCGAAGAAGAGCTCCAGGGGCGTGGCGGCCCGGTGGGCCTCCTCGCGGGAGCGGGACGTGAGCGGCAGGAAGGGTCTGGTCATGAGCACAGCACATCAGGGACCGGCGCTCCTCGGCCACGTGCCACGCGTGACACCGGCCGGGGCCTTCCGCACGTCCGGGACGGGACCTGTGGCCGCCGGAAGGGGACCGATGCCGCCCGGAACGGCCGCTCGGGAGGAGCGGAACGGGAGACGGGCGACGAGGCTGTCGAACGAATCGAGAAGGCGGTGCGGGCAGTGACCGCGACTCCTGCGGAAGTGACTGCGACTCCTGCGGAAGCGACCGCGACTCCTGCTGGGACGACGGTGGACGGGACGGTCGGCGAGACCGTGGAGGACCGGGCCTGGAAGGGCTTCGAGGCCGGCCCCTGGTGCGACGCGATCGACGTCCGCGACCTCATCCAGCGCAACTACGCCCCGTACGAGGGCGACGGCTCCTTCCTCGCCGGCCCCACCGCGCGGACCACCGTCGTGTGGAAGGCCCTCACCGACCGCTTCCCCGAGGAACGCGCCAAGGGCGTGTACGACGTCTCGTACGACGTCCCCTCCACCATCACCGCCCACGCCCCCCCGGCTGGATCGACCGCGACCGGGAGCTGATCGCCGGCCTCCAGACCGACGCCCCGCTCAAGCGCGCGATCATGCCGTACGGCGGCTGGCGCATTCGTCCTCGTCCCGGGCCTCACCGACGACCCGGACAACGTCGAGGGGGTCGCCGCCTTCGCCGGGGGTCTCGGCAACGTCTCCCGCGTGGACATCCTGCCCTTCCACGAGCTGGGCGAAGCGAAGTGGCGGGCACTCGCCATGCCGTCCATCCTCCACGACACGCCGTCCCCGCCCCCCCCGAGCAGCTCGCCGGGGCCCGCGAGGTCCTCCGCGCGCACGGACTGAACGCCGTCCGAGCGACGTCCGCACCACACCACTCCACAAAAAGGGCGAAACGCCCTATTCGGCCTTACGGTGGCCGCGTGACCGAGCCACCGCAGACCGCCGAGCCGACCCCTCCGCCGGGTGGACCCGCCCCCGCCTCCGGCGCCACCGACCCGGCCGCGGCCCACCCCCCGCCGCAGAGCCCCGGCGCCGTGCGCCGTCGCGCCTCCCTGGTCGGCGCGGTCGTCTCCGCCCTGCTCGTCGTCGCGATCGTCCTCGGCAGCCGCCTGCTCCGCGACTTCGACTCGGCGCTCCTGCCCTACGCCGTCGCCACCGTCTTCCTCGCCTTCGGCGTCGCCTACCGCTACACCGTCTGGATCTCCGCCCCCGGCGCCCGCCGCCTCTTCCGCAAGGGCTGGGGCTCCTTCTTCTCCGTCGCGAACTTCCGCAGCGCGCCCACCGCCCTGCCGAAGATGATCGCCACCTACCTCGGCTTCCAGAAGTTCCTCGGCGCCCGCTCCCACGCCCGCTGGGCCGCCCACCAGCTCATCTTCTGGGGCTGTCTGCTCGCCGCCGCGATCACCTTCCCGCTCACCTGGGGCTGGTTCACCTTCACCTCCTCCACCGGCTCGGGCCCCGGCTACGAGATGCGGATCTGGGGCTTCAAGGTCCTCGGCTTCGACTCCCTGAACATCGTCGGCTGGCTCATGTTCCACGGCCTCGACATCGCCGCCGTCCTCGTCATCCCCGGCGCCGGCTACTTCCTCTGGCGCCGCATGAAGGACCGGGGCGCCATCACCGGCCAGCGCTTCGCCTACGACCTGGTGCCCCTGCTCGCCCTGATCGTCATCTCCGTGACCGGGCTGCTGCTGACCTTCTCGTCGATCTTCCTGCACGGCGGCGGCTACGAGTTCCTCGCCGTCCTGCACATGGTGTCCGTCGTCTTCACCCTGATCTACATCCCCTTCGGGAAGTTCTTCCACATCGTGCAGCGCCCCGCCGCCGTCGGCATGCAGCTCTTCAAGTACACCTCCCGCCGCAAGGACGAGGGCGGCGAGGTCTTCGCCTGCCGCCGCTGCGGCCAGGCCATCGACACCGCCCCCTACGTGGCGAACCTCCAGGGCACCATGCGCGACCTCGACCTCGGCTTCGAGGACTGGGCCGCGTACTGCCCCCGCTGCAAGCGCGTCCTGCGCGGCAACGCCTACCTCGACCACGTGAAGAAGGGCTTCAAGTGAGCGCCACCGACCCCGCGGCCGCCCCCGGGACCGTCCCCGGGCGGCCCCCGTCGCTCGACCCCTCGCTCGCCCCGCCCGGCTCCCGCGCCTTCCGCGACGCCGGGGGCATCCCCGCCGACCGCTGGCACGCCGACCAGAACGGGGAGACCCTCGTCCCCACCCACTGCTGCTTCTGCGGCGTCCAGTGCGGCATGTACCTGCGCGTCGACCACCACGGCAAGGTCTTCGGCGTCGAACCCCGCAACCACGACATCAACCGGATGCGGCTCTGCCCCAAGGGCATCAACGCCTACCAGCAGGTCAACCACCCCGACCGGCTCACCGCCCCGCTCATGCGCCGCAATCGCGACGAGGAGTTCCGCGAGGTGAGCTGGGAGGAGGCCCTCGACCACACCGTCGCCGAGATCCGCCGCATCCAGGCCGAGTACGGCAACGACGCCTTCGGCCTCCTCGGCGGCGCCAGCCTCTTCTCCGAGAAGACCTACCTCGTCGGCAAGTTCGCCCGGGTCGCCCTGCGGACCAAGCACGTCGACTACAACGGGCGCCTGTGCATGGTCTCCGCCGCCGGGGCCAACAAGCTCGCCTTCGGCATCGACCGCGCCGGCAACCCCTTCTCCGACATCCTCCTCACCGACTGCCTCCTCATCGCCGGCTCCAACGTCGGCGAGTGCTTCCCCGTCATGACCCAGTACGTGTGGGGAGCCCGCGACCGGGGCGCCACCCTGATCGTGATCGACCCCCGCGAGACCGCGATCGCCCGCACCGCCGACGTCCACGTCGCCCTCAAGCCCGGCACCGACTCCGCCTTCTTCAACGCCGTCCTGAACGTCGTCGTCGCCGAGGGCCTCACCGACGAGGCCTACCTCGCCGCCCACACCACCGGCTGGGACGAGGTGAAGCGGACCGTCGCCGACTACCCGCCGTCCCGCGCGGCACAGATCTGCGGCGTCCCCGAGGAGCAGATCGTCCGGGTCGCCCGCATGTTCGCCGGCGCCGGCCGGGCCATGGCCTGGCACGCCCGGGGCATCGAGCACCACTCCCAGGGCGTCGAGAACTGCCTCACGGTCATCAACCTCTGCGTCGCCACCGGCAACATCGGCAGGCCGGGCGCCGGATACGGCACCATCACCGGCCAGGGCAACGGCCAGGGCGGACGCGAGCACGGCCAGAAGTCCGACCTGCTGCCCGGCGGCCGCTCCATCACCAACCCCGAGCACCGCCGTCAGATCTGCGAGATCTGGGGCATCGACGAGACCGAACTCCCCGTCGCCGGCACCTCCATGATGGAGATGGTCTGGCAGATGCAGCGCGAGGAGATCCGCGGCCTCATCGGCATCTGCAACAACCCCTTCGTCTCCCTCCCGAACTACGCCACCGTCAAGAACGGCTACGACGCCCTCCAGTTCCACGCCCAGTTCGACTTCTTCCTCTCCGAGACCGCCGCCAACGCCCACGTCGTCTTCCCCGTCACCGTCTGGGCCGAGGACGAGGGCATCATGGCCAACGCCGAGGCCCGCGTCGTCAAGCACAACAAGGCCCAGGAACCCCCCGCCGGCGTCCGCACCGACACCTGGGTCATGTGCGAACTCGCCCGCCGCCTCGGCGCCGGCGACAAGTTCGACTTCGCCGACTCCCGCTCCGTCTTCGAGGAGCTCCGCGTCGCCTCCGCCGGAACCGTGAACGACTACTACGGCATCACCTACGAGCGCCTGGAGGAGACCGGCGGCATCGCCTGGCCCTGCCCCACCACCGACCACCCCGGCACCCCCCGCCTCTTCGAGGACGGCCGCTCCTACCACCCCGACGGCAGGATCCACCTCCAGGCCGTCGAGTGGCACCCGCCCATGGACCCGTACAGCGAGGAGTTCCCCCTCTCGCTCACCACCGGCCGCACCGTCGCCCACTTCCTCTCCGGCAACCAGACCCGCCGCCTCGCCGGACTCGTGGAGCAGACCCCCCGGCCCTGGGTCGAGGTCCACCCCTCCCACGGCTTCCGCAACGGCGACCCCGTCCGCGTCGTCACCCGCCGCGGCAGCGAGGTCTTCCCCGCCCTCGTCACCGACGCCATCCGCCCCGACACCGTCTTCGTGCCCTACCACTGGCCCGTCCCCACCGCGGCCAACGCCCTCACGATCGACGCCCTCGACCCGCGCTCCAAGATCCCCGAGTACAAGGTGTGCGCCGCCCGCGTCGAGGCCGCCGAACGCATCGACGAGGTCCCCGCCCCGCCCACGCCCCCCGGCCGGCCGGCCTACCCCGAGGCCCAGGTCTCCCGCACCGACCCGCTGCCCCCCACCTCCCCCCAGGGCCGCGGTACCGCCGAGAGGAGCTGACCCGCACATGATGGGCCGCACGATCTTCATCGACCCCGGCCGCTGCATCGGCTGCCAGGCCTGCGTCTCCGCCTGCCGCGAATGCGACTCCCACCGCGGCAAGTCGATGATCCACCTCGACTACCCCGACGAGGGCCACTCCGTCGCCTCCCTCCCCACCGTCTGCATGCACTGCGAGGACCCCGTCGCCCCCTGCGCCGAGGTCTGCCCCGCCGACGCGATCCTCGTCACCCCCGACGGCGTCGTGCAGCAGGCCGACACCACCCGCTGCATCGGCTGCGCCAACTGCGTCAACGCCTGCCCCTTCGGCGTCCCCAAGATCGACCTCCAGGCCAAGCTCCAGATGAAGTGCAACCTCTGCTACGACCGCACCGCCTACGGCCTCGCCCCCATGTGCGCCACCGTCTGCCCCACCGGCGCCCTCTTCTACGGCACCGTCGAGGAGCTGCGGGCCGAACGCCCCGGCGTCCAGGTCGCCGACTCCTTCACCTTCGGCACCACCACCGTCTCCACCGGGGTCGCGATGGTCGTCCCCGCCGACAAGGTCCAGTGGCCGGTCCCCGGCGGGCTCCCCGTCGTGGAGATCAACGGAAGGGACGTCCGTTGAGCGTCACCGATCCCCAGCCACCCGCCCCGGACCCCCGCACCGACGCGGCCCAGGACGCGCTCCACGACCGGATCGCCGCCGACTCGCTCACCACCCGCCGTGACTACCTGCGGATCGTCGCCACCGTCTCCGGCGGCCTCGCCGTCGGCGGCGTCGGCGTCGCCGCCGGCATCCTGCACCGGCACGGCGACGCCGACGGCGCTCCCGAGCCGAAGCGGATCGCGGACCGGATCCCGCCCGGCGACTCCCTCGCCTTCCGCTACCCCGGCGCCGACGACCGCGCGGTCGCCGTCCGCCTGGAGGACGGCACCCTCGCCGGCTACTCCGCCGTCTGCACCCACCTCGCCTGCGCCGTCCTGTGGCGCAAGGACCGGGGGAGCGAGGGCGAGCTGTACTGCCCCTGCCACGAGGGCGTCTTCGACGCGCGCACGGGAGAGGTCACGGCCGGCCCGCCGCCCCGGGGCCTTCCCAAGGTGCTCCTCGTGGAGGAGGCCGACGGCAGCGTCTGGGCGGTCGGCACCGCCCGCTCCGGTGAGAGCGCCCGCGAGGGCCTCTGCCGCGAACTCGGCCCGGACCGCCCGGACCTCGCCACCCGCCTGGGCTGCCCCGGAACCTCCGCCGAGGGCACGGGCGCGGGCACGGGCACGAGTACGGGGGCAGGCGTGGCTACGGGAGCAGGCGCTGGTGCGGGTACGGGCGCCCACGTGCCGGAGAGGAGCGAGCGGACATGAGCGAGAGCGCCTTCCCCCGCGACCCGGAGGCCCCGGGACCGGCGGAGCCGCCCCGGCCCCCCGCGTACACCCCGGGCAGCGTCCAGCCGCGCCTGAACCGTCCCCTGCACGAGCGCTACCCGCAGATCCGGCCCACCAGCGGCTACGGCGACCCCCGGGTCCGGCACACCGGGCCGGGGCCGGGCGCCGGCACGGAGCAGGAACCGGAGCGCTCCTCGAAGCTGACCGCCCGTCTCGTCCTCGCGCTCTCGGTCGTCGTCGGCCAGCTCTGGGGCCTGACGATCGTGGTGGACGAGTGGATGTCCGGCGACACCGGCACCGCCTGGTGGGGCGCGGGCTTCCTCGTCCTGTCGTTCCTCGTGGTGCTCGGCCTCTGGCTGCTCGACCCGAAGGACCGCTGAGACCGGATGGAGAGCGGGGCGGGGCGGGGCCGCGGACCGGACAGGCGCGGAAGGGGGCGGCGGGCGTACGCTGAAGGGATGAGCACCGCCCCCGCCCACGGCCCGCGAGACACGGAGCGACCCGGCACGCCCGCCTGCCCCGAGGGCAGGCCGCGGCCGGCCATCGTCTTCGACGATCCGCTGGACCGCCAGTCCGCGGACGACACGGACCGCGGGTGGGGCGAGCGGCCTCCTACCGGTGGCGACAGCGCCGCCGACCTCGCGCGCTTCCTCGACGAGAAGCCGCCGCACCACCTCTGAACCCGGCGTACGACGCCGGTCAGGAGGTGGGGTGTGCCCCCGTGCCACCACCGGGACCCGTACCGGTTCCGGAACCCGTACCGGTTCCGGGACCCGTTCCCCTGCCCGTCACCGTCGAGGGGCCGCGCTGGGCGACCAGGTGGTCGCGGATCTCCTTGAGCACCTCCAGCTCGCTGACCTCCATCGTCTCCTGGACGCCCTCCTTCGCCTTGTCGTGCGCGGCGCGCTTCGCGAGGATCTTCGCCATCGGCAGGACCATCAGGAAGTAGACGACGGCCGCGGTGATCAGGAAGCTCAGCACCGCGCTGAGGACCAGGCCCCACTGGAGCTGGATGCCCTGCATCTCGCCGTCGACCACCCGGCAGGGGTCCTTGATGCAGGACGAGTAGCTCTCCAGGTCCTTCGTGCCGAAGGCGCCCACGACCGGGTTGATGATGCCCTTGACCACCGAGTTCACGATGTTCGTGAACGCGGCGCCGATGACGACCGCCACCGCCAGGTCGATCACATTGCCGCGCATCAGGAAGGCCTTGAAGCCTCCCAGCACGGTTTCCTTCTTCGCCACCGAGGTGCCTTTCGTCTCCGTCGCTCGTGCTGCGTGCCGTGTCATTACGCCGTGCTCGGCGCGAGGGCGTCCAATCCGTACACACGGGACGGTTACTCGACAGTCTGTGCGTGCGAATCAACACACCGTCACCGCCAATCGGGACGTGACACCGGCGCCGACCAGCACCGCGGCCGTCGCCCGGGGCACGGAAAGGACGACGAGCGCCCCCGCGTCCTGCTGGTCCCCGTCCGCCCGCGGGACCTCGGCGACCCGGGCGCCCGACGCGACCACCCGGGCCTCGCCCTCACCGCCCGGCGCCGCGGGGGGCGCGGCGATCACGTCGACCCGGTCCCCGGGCCGCAGCAGCCGCACGGTCGCGGCGTCGGCGATCCGCACCGGAGCGGACACCAGGGGGACGGCCGGTGCGGGGCGCGCGGGGGAGACGGTGGCGGCCTTCGCACTCCCGGGAGACGGCCTGCCGCCCGAGACGGCTCCCGCCACGGCCAGCGCCGCCGCCATCAGCGCCAGGAGCACCACCGGCACCCGCCGCCCCCGGCGCAGCGCCCTGCGCAGACGCGGCCGGGCACCCCGTACCCGTACGGGCTCGAAGGGCGGCACCACACACGGCGCCGGCACGGAGACGGGGGAGCCGGGAGCGCCGGGGAAGCCGGGAAAGGGGGAAAGGGAGCTGTTCGTGATCGTCACGGGACACCGCCTGTCCGGAGAGGGAGAGAAGGGGGGAAAGCGGCTCCCACTCTCCTCGCCCCGCCACCGTCCCGCTCCGCCCTGGGGATCACCCGGCGCCTGTGGAAAACTCCCTCACCCGCCCGAGGGAATCCCGGCCACCACCAGGAGCCCCCGAGCACGCCCGAGGGCCCCGTCGCGTACGACGGGGCCCTCGGGAAAGAACGAGATCAGGCGGCCGAGCTTCCGGTGCTCGACGAGGACGCCGAGGAGGAGGAAGAGGACGATGACGAGGCCGCCGCGGCCGGCTTCGCGTCCGACGTCGAACCCGACGAGGACGAAGGCGTCGAGGACTTCGACGAGGACGACGCCGGCGAGCTGCTGGACGACGAGCCGCGGCTGTCGTTCCGGTAGAAACCGGATCCCTTGAAGACGATGCCGACGGCCGAGAACACCTTCTTCAGGCGGCCCTTGCAGCTGGGGCACTCGGTCAGCGCGTCATCGGTGAACTTCTGCACCGCCTCGAGGCCTTCGCCGCACTCGGTGCACTGGTACTGGTAGGTCGGCACTTGACTTCCTCCTGGCACTCACACTCATCGAGTGCTAACGACGATCCATAGTGACGTATTCCGGGGTCTCAGTCCACCGCCACCGGCACGCGGTGACCGATACCACGCGCCGCGACCCGGCTCGCCTCGCGCGGCTTCAGCCGCGACCGCAGCAGCACCAGCGTGGTCAGGGCGAGGGCCGTGCCCGCCATCGGCACCAGGAATCCGGTGCTCGCGCCGTGCGCGTCGGCGAGGCGGCCGGCGACCGTGACGGCCGCCGCCTGGCCGAGGGCGACCGCGCCGGTGAGCCAGGTGAAGGCCTCCGTGCGGGCCGAGGCCGGGATCAGGGTCTCGACGATGGTGTAGCCGGTGATCAGGGCGGGGGCGATGCACAGGCCCACGACCAGGCCCAGGGCGCCGAGGAGCAGCACCGAGTGCACGGACCACAGCAGGGACGCGGCGACGGTGAGTCCCGCGTAGCCCAGGAACAGGCGGCGCAGGGGGCCGGTCTTCCAGGCGACGGCGCCCATGGCGATGCCCGCGAGCATGTTGCCGGCGGCGAAGACCCCGTACAGCAGGCCGTTGGCGCCGGGGTTGCCGATCTCCTCGCTGAAGGCGGTCAGGGAGACCTGCATGCCGCCGAAGACGGAGCCGATGCCGAGGAAGGCGACGATCAGGACGCGGACGCCGGGCACGGAGAGCGCCGAGCGGTGGGACTCGGCGGCGTGGGCGGCGGCCGGGCCGTGCGCGGGCTGGGTGGCGCGCTGCGCGGCGAAGAACAGGCCGCCGACGAGGGTGAGGCCGGCCTCGGCGATCAGACCGGCGGCCGGGTGGACGCCGGTGCACAGGGCGGTGGCCAGGACGGGGCCGACGACGAAGGTGAACTCGTCCGTGACGGACTCGAAGGCCGCGGCCGTCGGCATCAGCGGGGTGCCGTCCAGCTTGGCCGCCCAGCGGGCCCGGACCATCGGCCCGACCTGCGGCACGGAGGCGCCGGAGGGCACGGCGGCCAGGAACAGCGCCCAGAGCGGGGCGCCGGCCAGGGCGAGGGCCACGAGCAGGGAGACGGACGCGGTGTGGACGAGGACGCCGGGGACCAGGACGGCGCGCTGGCCGAAGCGGTCGGCGAGCCTGCCGCTCTGCGGCGCGAAGAGCGCCATGGAGACGCCGGTGACGGCGGCGACCGCGCCGGCGCTGCCGAAGGAGCCGGTGGTGTGCTGGACGAGCAGGACGATGCCGATGGTCAGCATCGCGAAGGGCTGCCGGGCGGCGAACCCGGGGAGCAGGAAGGACAGCGCGCCGGGGGTGCGCAGCAGCTGTCCGTAACCGGGCCGCTCGCCCGTGCCGGGCTGCTTGCCGGTGTCGACCGCGCCCGTGGTGGGGTGCTTGCCGGTGTCGGCCGCGCCCGTGGTGGGGCGCTTGCCGGTGTCGACCGTGCCCGTGTTGACCGTGGATGCCACGGCCCTTGCCTTTCCGCCGCCTGGTAGCGCGTCCCGTGCACGGTGGTGCGGGTGTCGCCGAGAGCTGTCCTCATGCGCGGAACTGCGGTAGATACCGGGCCGGCCCCACTGCGGAGGGGCGCCACGGCCGCCATACGGTCGCGCCAGCTCTGCGTCAGGCAGAGTTGGTTCGATCAGGTGTGCCTTCATGGTACAGGGAAGGAGCGTCCTCCCGCCTGGGAAACGCTCCCTCCCCTCAATCGATTCCTGCGATCACCGGGATCGTGTGTGCCAGATCTCGGTCGGCGTCTCAGCCGGTCGGCTTCTTCCGACGCGACTCGGTCCGGTGCCCGGCCCGGTGGAAGCGCGTCTCCGTGCCCGGCGGCGGGCCGAGCGCCGTCGAGCCGCCCCCCGTGCCGAGCCAGCCGGCGAGCTTGCCGCCCTGGCCGACCGCCCGCAGGCGCCGCTCGGCGGCGTCCCGCACCGGGTCGGTGGCGACGACCAGGAGCTCGTCGCCGTGCCGCAGGACGGTCGCGGGCCCCGGTACGAAGCTCTTCTCGTCCCGTACGACGAGGGTGACCGCCGCTCCGGCCGGGAGCCGCAGCTCGGCGACCTCCACGCCGTGCATCCGGGAGTTCTCCGGGATGGCGACGGAGAGCAGGTGGCCGCGCAGCCGCTCCAGGGGCGCGGACTCGACGCCGAGGTCGGAGGCGTCCGAGGAGGCGCCGAGCTTGAGCGCCTTCGCCAGCCAGGGCAGCGTCGGGCCCTGGATGAGGGTGTAGACGACGACCAGGACGAAGACGATGTTGAAGATCCGCTCGCTGCCCTCGACCTTCGACACCATCGGGATGGTGGCCAGGATGATGGGGACGGCTCCGCGCAGGCCGGCCCAGGACATGAGGGCCTGCTCCTGCCAGGGGATGCGGAACGGCAGCAGGCTGACCAGGACCTCCATGGGCCGCGCCACCATGGTCAGGACCAGGCCGATGACGACGGCGGGCCAGAAGTCGTTGACGAGGTCGTGCGGGGTGACGAGCAGGCCGAGCAGGACGAACATGCCGATCTGCGCGATCCAGCCGAGCCCCTCGGCGAAGCCGCGGTTCGCGGGCGCGTGCGGCAGCTTGGCGTTGCCGAGGATCATCGAGGCCAGGTAGACGGCGAGGAACCCGGAGCCGTGGGCCAGGGCGCCGGCCGCGTACGCGACGACGGCGATGGCCATGACGGCGATCGGGTAGAGGCCGGAGGCGGGCAGGGCGACGTGCCGCAGCCCGTAGGCGCCGAGGAAGCCGACCGCGACGCCGACGGCCGCGCCGATGGCCAGCTCCAGGGTGATCTCGCCGAGGAGCACGTACCAGTGGTCGATCGGTCCCGCGGTGGAGAAGGCGACGACCAGGATGACGACGGGGGCGTCGTTGAAGCCGGACTCGGCCTCCAGGACGCCGGTGACCCGTGAGGGCAGGGGCACCTTGCGCAGCACGGAGAAGACCGCGGCGGCGTCGGTGGAGGAGACGACGGCGCCGATGATGAGGGCCTGCCGCCATTCCAGGCCGACGAGGTAGTGCGCACCGGCGGCGGTGACGCCGACGCTGACCGCGACGCCGACGGTGGAGAGGACGGCGGCGGCCGGGAGGGCCGGCCTGACCTCCTTCCACTTCGTGCCGAGGCCGCCCTCGGCGAGGATGACGACGAGGGCCGCGTAGCCGATGACCTGCGTCAGCTCGGCGTTGTCGAAGGCGATGTTGCCGATGCCGTCCTGCCCGATGGCGACGCCGATCCCCAGGTACAGCAGGAGGCTGGGGAGGCCGCTCCGGGAGGAGATCCGCACGGCGGCCACCGCGATCAGCAGCACGAGCGAGCTGACGAGCAGGAGTTCGTTGAGCTGGTGGACAGTCAGTGGCCGGTCCTTCCCCTCACATGCAGCTGGATCGTTCCTCCAGCGGGCGACACTTCGTTACCTTACCTAATCTTTAACGTTTTCTTGACGCCTTCCCGGTGGCTCACCCGCTCACCAGTACGGTTCTCTTCCTGACACCGCGTCCGAGCCGTCCGGACGCTGCGCCTAAGGTGGCTCCCGTACTCCAGGACCACCCTGCCCCTCGAAGGACAGCGATGCCCTCCAACACGTCCGCGCCCCCCGCCAAGAAGAAAGGGCGGCGTGCCCGCCTGCTCCTCGTCCTCCTGGTCCTCGTGCTGGTCGCGGGCGTCGGGGCCGGCGGTTACTGGGGCGTCAGCACCGTCCGGGCCTCGTTCCCGCAGACCACCGGTGAGATCCGCCTCGACAGCCTCTCGGGCCGGGTGGAGGTGAAGCGGGACGCCACCGGGGTCCCGCAGATCTACGCCGACAACGAGACGGACCTCTTCCGCGCCCAGGGCTACGTCCAGGCGCAGGACCGCTTCTACGAGATGGACGTCCGCCGGCACGTGACCGCGGGCCGGCTCTCCGAGATGTTCGGCGAGGGCCAGGTCGAGACCGACTCCTTCCTGCGGACCCTCGGCTGGCGCCGGGTCGCGCAGGAGGAGTACGACAAGGTCCTGTCGGCGGAGACCAAGAAGTACCTCCAGGCGTACGCGGAGGGCGTGAACGCCTACCTGAAGGACCGGAAGCCGGGCGACGTCTCCGTCGAGTACGCGGCCCTGGCCCTCACCAACGACTACGCGATCGAGCCGTGGACCCCGGTCGACTCGGTGGCCTGGCTGAAGGCCATGGCCTGGGACCTGCGCGGCAACATGCAGGACGAGATCGACCGCTCGCTGCTCACCAGCCGGCTGACCCCGGCGCAGATCAAGCAGCTCTACCCGGAGTACCCGTACGCGCTCCACCAGCCGATCGTGGACGAGGGCGCGGTGGACGGCTCCACCGGGAAGTTCGACCCCGAGGGCAAGGGCGACGACGACCTGGGCACGGGCGAGACCCCGGGCACCAACCCGGCCGGCTCGAACGGCACCGGTGGCTCCGACGGCTCCACCGGCACCGGCAGCTCGAACGGCTCCACCGGATCGAACGGCTCCCAGGGCATGTCGTCCCAGCTGAGCGCCCTCTCCGAGGTCCTCGACGGCGTCCCGGCCCTGCTCGGCCCCAACGGCAACGGCATCGGCTCGAACTCCTGGGTCGTCGCCGGGAAGTACACGACCTCCGGCAAGCCGCTGCTCGCCAACGACCCGCACCTCGCGCCGCAGCTCCCGTCCCTCTGGTACCAGATGGGCCTGCACTGCCGCTCGGTCTCGGCCACCTGCCGCTACGACGTCTCCGGCTACACCTTCTCCGGCATGCCCGGTGTGATCATCGGACACAACGACAGGATCGCCTGGGGCCTCACCAACCTCGGCGCCGACGTCACCGACCTCTACCTGGAGAAGATCGGCCCCGACGGCTACCTCGTCGACGGCAAGGTCAAGCCCTTCACCGTCCGCGAGGAGACCATCAAGGTCGCCGGCGGCGCCGACCGGAAGATCACCGTCCGCTCCACCGGGCACGGACCGCTGGTCTCCGACCGCTCCTCCGAGCTGGAGACGGTCGGCCAGAAGGCCCCCGTCGGCAACGCCGCCCCCGACCGCGGCACCGGCTACGGCGTCTCCCTCCAGTGGACCGCCCTCCAGCCCGGCAGGTCGATGGACGCGATCTTCGCCATCGACCGCGCCAAGGACTTCGACACCTTCCGGGCCGCCGCCAGGAACTTCGAGGTCCCCTCGCAGAACCTGATCTACGCCGACACCGAGGGGCACATCGGCTACCAGTCGCCGGGCAAGATCCCGCAGCGCGCCAAGGGCGACGGCACCCTGCCCGCGCCCGGCTGGGACTCCTCGTACAAGTGGAAGGGCTACATCCCCTTCGAGAAGCTGCCCTACGAGTACGACCCGGCGCGCGGCTACATCGTCACCGCCAACCAGGCCGTGATCGACGCGAAGAAGTACCCCGACCTGCTCACGAAGGACTGGGGCTACGGCTCGCGCAGCCAGCGGATCAACGACCTGATCGAGTCGAAGATCAAGGACGGCGGGAAGGTCTCGCCGGACGACATGCGGACCATGCAGACGGACAACCGCAGCGAGATCGCGACCCTGCTCAACCCGCTCCTGCTCAAGATCGACATCGCCGACCCGCACGTCCGCGAGGCGCAGAAGCTCCTGGAGGGCTGGGACTACACCCAGGAGCCCGACTCGGCCGCCGCCGCCTACTTCAACGCGGTCTGGCGCAACGTCCTCAAGCTCGCCTTCGGCAACAAGCTGCCCAAGGAGGTGCGCGCCGAGGGCGACTGCGTCAACGTGCGCCCGGCCGACGCCACCGGCCCGGTCGACGAGCAGAACAAGCTCGTCCGCGAGTGCGGCCAGCGCGACCCCGACTCGGCGCAGCCGGACGGCGGCGACCGCTGGTACGAGGTCGTCCGCCCGCTCCTCAAGCAGGAGAAGAGCGAGTGGTGGACCACCCCCGGCACCCGCACCGACCAGGCCACCGAGACCCGTGACCAGCTGCTCGCCCGCGCCATGAAGGACGCGCGCTGGGAGCTGACCGCCGAGCTCGGCAAGGACGTCTCCACCTGGAGCTGGGGCCGGCTGCACCAGCTCACCCTGAAGAACCAGACCCTCGGCACCGCCGGACCCGGCGTCGTGCGGCAGCTCCTCAACCGCGGCCCGTGGAACCTGGGCGGCGGCGAGGCGGCCGTCGACGCCACCGGCTGGAACGCGGCCGGCGGCTACGAGGTGATCTGGGTCCCGTCGATGCGGATGGTCGTCAACGTCGGCGACTGGGACAAGTCCCGGTGGATCAACCTCACCGGCGCCTCCGGGCACGCCTTCCACACCCACTACACCGACCAGACGGACGCGTGGGCGAAGGGCGACCTGTACGACTGGGCCTACGGCAAGGCGGCGGTCGACGCGGCGACGAAGGACACGCTGGTCCTCAAGCCGTAGGCGCGGGGGCGGCCCGGAAACGGATCACCGCCTCCGGGGTCACCACCGCGTGCACGGGGTGGTCGTGCGGTTCCTCCGGGACCCGTCCGACCACCTCGTCCGCGTAGAGGAGGACCACCAGGGCCGGGTCCCGGCCGGCCCGTACGAGCCGGGCGAGGACGCGGTCGTACGAGCCGCCGCCCCGCCCGAGCCGCATCCCGCGCGCGTCCACCGCGAGCCCCGGCAGCAGCACGGCGTCCGCCGCGCACACCGCCTCCGGGCCGAGCCGGGGTCCGACCGGTTCGAGCAGCCCCCGGCCCGCCCGCGCGAGCCGGTCCGGACCCTCGTACGCGGCCCAGTCCAGGTCGTTGTCCGGGAGCAGGACCGGGAGCAGGACCCGCACCCCGCGCGCGTGGAGCGCGTCGAGCAGCGCGCGCGTGCCCGGCTCGCGGCCCACGGACACGTACGCGGCGACGGTGAACGCCCCGGCCAGCTCGGCCAGTTCCACCCCCTGCCGGGCGAAGGACTCGGCGGATTCCGCGAGGAATTCGGGAGTCAGCGCGGCGCGGGCGCCCAGAAGTCGGCTGCGCAGCATGGTCTTTTCGGACATCTCCGGCGTCATGAAGGTTCCTTCTCAATGCGCGAAATTCTCGTCACTGCCTTTATGTGAAGGAAGTTAATCCGAAGCACATCTTCCTCTCATTCCGTGCGGTTTCCGAGTCGTTAAGGTGCACCGTATGAATCAGTCCCTCCCCAGGCTCGGCCGGATCAGCAAGGCCGTCATCCCGGCCGCCGGCCTCGGCACCCGCTTCCTCCCGGCGACCAAGGCGACGCCGAAGGAGATGCTGCCGGTCGTCGACAAGCCGGCCATCCAGTACGTCGTGGAGGAGGCCGTGGCGGCCGGCCTCTCCGACGTCCTGATGATCACCGGCCGGAACAAGCGTCCCCTGGAGGACCACTTCGACCGGAACTACGAGCTGGAGGAGGCCCTGAGCCGGAAGGGCGACGCCGAGCGCCTCTCCAAGGTCCAGGAGTCCAGCGACCTCGCCACCATGCACTACGTGCGCCAGGGCGCCCCGCGCGGCCTCGGCCACGCCGTCCTGTGCGCCGCCCCGCACGTCGGCGAGCAGCCCTTCGCGGTGCTCCTCGGCGACGACCTGATCGACCCGCGCGACCCGCTGCTCGCGCGCATGGTGGAGGTCCAGGAGCGGGAGGGCGGCAGCGTGATCGCCCTGATGGAGGTCGAGCCCTCGCAGATCCACCTCTACGGCTGCGCGGCGGTCGAGGCCACCGCCGACGGGGACGTCGTCAAGGTGACGGACCTGGTCGAGAAGCCCGGACCGGGCGAGGCGCCCAGCAACTACGCGATCATCGGCCGCTACGTCCTGGACCCGGCCGTCTTCGGCACCCTGCGGGAGACCGAGCCGGGCCGCGGCGGGGAGATCCAGCTCACCGACGCCCTGCAGAAGCTCGCCTCGGACGAGAAGATCGGCGGCCCGGTGCACGGCGTCGTGTTCAAGGGGCGCCGTTATGACACCGGCGACCGCGGCGACTATCTGCGTGCCATTGTCAGACTCGCGTGCGAACGTGAAGATCTGGGACCGGACTTCCGGGCCTGGCTCCGGAGATACGTCAGCGAGGAGATGTAGGCCTTGAGCAGCAGCACGACGCCGTCGCCGTCCCACGACGACCACGACGAGGACCGGCAGAAGGGCGCGTCCGACCCCTGCGCGGGCCCGGCCCGCGACCTGTGGACGGTCGACGAGCACCTGGCCGACGTCCTCGCGTCCGTGGGCCCGCTCGAACCCATCGAGCTGCAACTGCTCGACGCGCAGGGCTGCGTCCTCGTCGAGGACGTGACGGTGCCGGTCGCGCTGCCCCCCTTCGACAACAGCTCCATGGACGGGTACGCGGTCCGGGTCGCCGACGTCGCCGGGGCCACCGAGGAGTTCCCCGCCGTCCTCACGGTGATCGGCGACGTCGCGGCCGGCGCGGACGGCCTGCCCGAGGTCGGCCCCGGCCAGGCCGCCCGGATCATGACCGGCGCCCCGTTGCCGCCCGGCGCCGAGGCCGTCGTCCCCGTCGAGTGGACCGACGGCGGTACGGGCGGGGGAGCGGCCACCGGCATGAGCGCCGCGAGCGCCTCACCCGAGGGCGCGGCCGGCGAGGTCCGGGTGCACCGCGCCGCCGGGGCCCGCGCCCACGTGCGCGCGCAGGGCAGCGACGTCCGCGCCGGAGAGCTGGCCCTGGCGGCCGGCACGGTCCTCGGGCCGCCGCAGCTCGGGCTGCTCGCCGCGATCGGGCGCGGCACGGTCCGGGTGCGGCCCCGCCCCCGGGTCGTCGTCATCTCCACCGGCAGCGAGCTGGTCCAGCCGGGCGAGCCGCTGGGCCCGGGGCAGATCCACGACTCCAACAGCTTCGCGCTCGCCGCCGCCGCGCGGGACGCCGGCGCCCTCGCCTACCGGGTGGGGGCCGTCGCCGACGACGCGGAGTCGCTGCGCTCCACCATCGAGGACCAGCTCATCCGGGCGGACCTGATCGTGACCACGGGCGGGGTCAGCGTCGGCGCGTACGACGTGGTGAAGGAGGCGCTGACCGCCGACGGCGAGGTCGACTTCCGCAGGCTGGCCATGCAGCCGGGCAAGCCGCAGGGCTTCGGCGCGATCGGCGCCGAGCGGATCCCGCTGCTCGCCCTGCCGGGCAACCCGGTCTCCTCGTACGTCTCCTTCGAGCTGTTCGTCCGGCCCGCGATCCGCGCCCTGATGGGCGTGGAGGACCTGCACCGGCCCCGGGTGCGGGCGGTCCTCGACGCGGACGGCCCCCTGAGGTCCCCGGCGGGCCGCCGGCAGTTCCTGCGCGGGGTGTACGACCGGGAGACCGGCGCCGTCACTCCCGTGGGCGGTGCCGGCTCCCACCTGATCGCGGCCCTCGCGCACGCGGACTGCCTGCTCGTGGTCCCGGAGGAGACGGAGCGCGTGGAGCCGGGCGCCGAGCTGGAAGTGGTCCTCCTCGGCTGAGGGGGCGAGGGTGGGGGTACGGTGTCGTCCCACACAGCGACCGGGAGTGTCACGGCCATGAGCACGCAGCAAGGTCTCACCCACATCGACGAGGCGGGGGCGGCCCGCATGGTCGACGTCTCCGCGAAGGACGTCACGGCCCGCACGGCGCGCGCCAGCGGACGGGTCCTCGTCTCGCCGCGCGTGATCGAGCTGCTGCGGGGCGAGGGCGTCCCCAAGGGCGACGCGCTCGCGACCGCCCGGATCGCCGGGATCATGGGCGCGAAGAGGACCCCGGACCTCATCCCGCTCTGCCACCCGCTCGCCGTCTCGGGCGTCACCCTCGACCTGTCGGTCGCGGACGACGCGGTCGAGATCCTGGCGACCGTGAGGACCACGGACCGCACGGGCGTCGAGATGGAGGCCCTGACGGCGGTCTCGGTGGCGGCCCTGACGGTCGTCGACATGGTGAAGGCGGTCGACAAGGGCGCGGTCATCTCCGACGTGCGGGTGGAGGAGAAGACGGGCGGCAAGTCCGGCCGCTGGACGCGGGGCGAGTCGTGACGCGCGCCGGCCGGGTCGCGGGCACCCACGAGCACCCGGAGCCCGCCGGGACCGCCGCGCCCCGGGAGACCCCGGCGGACGCCTACTCCGCCCTGGTCGTCACCGCCTCCAACCGGGCGGCGGCCGGGGTGTACGAGGACAAGGGCGGCCCGCTGATCGCCGAGGCCCTGACCGCGCTGCGGTTCGCGGTCGAGGGTCCGCAGGTCGTCCCGGACGGGGAGCCCGTCGAGGCGGCGCTGCGGGCAGCCGTGGCCGCCGGGTACGACCTGGTGGTCACCACCGGCGGCACGGGCATCTCGCCCACCGACCTGACCCCCGAGATGACCCGCCGGGTCCTGGAACGGGAGATCCCGGGCATCCCGGAGGCCATCCGCGCGTACGGCCGGGAGAAGGTGCCGACGGCGGCGCTCTCCCGGGGCCTCGCCGGGGTCGCGGGCACCACCCTGATCGTGAACCTGCCGGGCTCGTCGGGCGGGGTGCGGGACGGCCTGGCCGTCCTGGAGCCGCTCCTGAGGCACGCCGTCGACCAGATCCGCGGCGGCGACCATCCGAGACCGTCGTGATCCCGTCCTGGCCCGCCGTCCTCGTCGACGGCGAAGTGGTCCTGCGGCCGATAAGGATGCGGGACCACGCGGTCTGGCGCGAGGTGAACCGCCGCAACCGCGAGTGGCTGCGGCCCTGGGAGGCGACGGTCCCGCCGCCGCCCCCGGGCGCCCCGCCCGCCCAGCGCCCGACCTACCGTCAGATGGTGCGCCACCTGCGGTCGGAGGCGAACGCGGGCCGGATGCTGCCCTTCGTGATCGAGTACCGGGGGCGGCTCGTCGGCCAGTTGACGGTGGCCGGGATCACCTGGGGCTCGATGTGCTCGGGCCACGTGGGCTACTGGGTGGACAGCGCGGTGGCCGGGCGCGGGGTGATGCCGACGGCGGTCGCGCTCGCCGTCGACCACTGCTTCCGCACGGTCGGTCTGCACCGCGTGGAGGTGTGCATCCGCCCGGAGAACGGGCCCTCGCGCCGGGTCGTGGAGAAGCTGGGCTTCCGCGAGGAGGGGCTGCGGCCCCGCTACCTCCACATCGACGGGGCGTGGCGGGACCACCTGGTGTTCGCGCTCACGGCGGAAGAGGTGCCGGAAGGGCTGCTGAGACGCTGGCGTCAGACGAGAATGAAATAAGTGTTCGAATTCCATCGGCAGTTGACGGCCGATCGATCCGAACAATCACAAAAAAGTTCAGTGATATCAGCCAGATCGTGCGACACACCGGGCCAATTGGCCTATGCCCTCCTGCGAACCCCTCTACCGTGTGAGGCGTGAGCAGCAGCGGCCTCATCTACGCAGTCATCGTCGGGGCCTGGGCCGCCTACTTGGTACCGATGTGGCTCCGCAGGCAGGACGAGCTGAACGAAGCCCGTCCGACGGAACGCTTCAGCACCGCCATCCGGCTGCTTTCCGGACGGGCGGGCATGGAACGCCGTTACGCCAAGGAGCTGAAGGAGCGGGACCGTACGGCGCAGGGCCCGACGCCCGACGTGGACCCGGACGCGGCGACCGAGCACCTCGACTCGGTCGACGTCCGGGCCTTCTCCGCGCCCGCGGCCAGGACGGAGGCGCGCCTGGAACTCCCGGACCGCGACCCCGAACCGGCGCCCGGGGCGGAACGGGGCGCCGCCGAGCGCGCCCGCCGCGGCAAGGCCCTCGCCCGCCGCCGCCGCACCACGATCGTCCTCTTCCTCGCCTTCACCCTCGGCGCGGTCGTCGCGGCCGTCGGCGGCGTCCCCTTCCTGTGGGCACCGGCCGTCCCCGCCCTGCTCCTCAGCGCGTACATCGTCCACCTGCGGATCCAGGAACGGCGCCGCTTCGTGTACGTGATGGACCGGCGCCGCGCCGAGGCGGCGGCCGCCCGGCTGCGCGAGAGCCGCCGCCCCGCCCCGACGCCCGAGCCGGAGGCCGACCCGGCCCCCGCGACGGCCCCCGCGCTCTCCCCGCAGGAGGCGGACCGGCGCGCCCTGGTCGAACAGACCGACCACGCCGAGTGGGTGGACCAGCAGCGCGAGCGCGGCCCGTCCCGCGGCGACAGCTGGGACCCGGTCCCGGTCCCGCTCCCCACGTACGTCACCGCCCCGGTCGCCCCGCGCGCGTCGAGCGGCGTCGACATCACGGACCCGGAGACCTGGAGCGCGGCCCGCTCCTCCACGGCGGCCGACCCGACCCCCGCCCCGGCCCCCCGCCGGCGCCCGGCCGCCCCCCGCCGCGACCGCGACCACGGCCGCACCCCGCTCTTCGACCAGTACGCGGACGACGACCGCCCCCGGGCCGCCAACGAGTGACCCGCCGGGCGGCGTCTCCTGGGCTCCGCCCATGGACGGGTACGAGAACCTCACGGCGCGGGTCGAGCGGGCCTGGACGGAATTCGACGACCCGGCCACGCCCCGCCGGGACTTCTGCCTGGACGGCATCGGCGACCTCCTGAAGGCGGGCCTCCTGACCCGGGAGGACGCCGAGCGGGCCGTCGGACGCATGACCGCGGTCGCCCTGTCCGGCGACGAGGACCGGACGGTCCTGGAGTCCGCCCTGCACGCGGTCTGCACGGCGGGCACGCGCTACGTGCTCCCCCTCCCGCCGGTGGCCCCGCTCGCCGACGCGGCGGACCGCTTCGACCCCCCGCTCCTCGCCCACGTCCTGTCCGCCCTCGGCTCCACGTACGACAGGGCGGCGATACCGCTCGTCAAGCGGTTCCTCGACCACCCCCACCCCGGGATCCGCCGGGAGGCGGAGGACGCGCTCACCGAGATCCGGTGGCGGTACCGGGACGAGCCGATCCGGGGAGCCGCGCGACGGACGGACCGGGCCGCCCCCGACGCCCTCGGCTGACCTGCGGCGGAAGCGATTTTTGTTCTCGCCGATCGGGGTGCTAATGTTTCACACGTCGCAAGGGCCTGTGGCGCAGTCTGGTAGCGCACCTCGTTCGCATCGAGGGGGTCTGGGGTTCAAATCCCCACAGGTCCACAGACGACGGAAATCCCGCCCGGTTGAAAAACCGGGCGGGATTTCCGCTTTTCCGGTGTTCCGTCGGGGCGGCACCCGGGCGCGCGTTCACTCCGGGACGACAATGCGGAGCGTGACCCAGAGTTCGAAGGACCGGTGGAACGAACTCGCGCTGTTCCTGGTGGTGACGGGCGTCGGCGTCTTCGCCCTCTCTTCTCTGGTGGCGTTCCTGATCGGAGATCAGGACCTGAGCGTCCGCGGGCTCCTCGTCGTCCTGCCCAGCGTCCTCATCGGCCTCGGCACCGCCCGGGCCCACCGTCGCCGCCGCGCCGCGAGCGGGGGCGGCGGCTGACGGGTCCGGCGCGTCAGGCCAGGGACTTCGCGTAGCAGCGGCTGTTCTCGTACTCCCGGTAGTGGCCGAACTTGGTGCACGGGGCGTAGCCGCTGGAGGTGTAGAGGGCGATGGCCTCGGGCTGGGCGGTGCCCGTCTCCAGGACCATGCGGGTGCGGCCGGCGGCGCGGGCGTCGGCTTCGAGGGCCGCGAGGATGCGGCGGGCCAGGCCCAGGCCGCGGGCCTCGGGGATCACGTACATGCGCTTGAGCTCGGCGTCGCCGTCCGCGTACCCCTGGTCGTTGGCGTCCTGGGTGCGCCAGCCGCCGGTGGCGAGGGGGTGGCCCTCGGGGTGGTAGGCCAGCAGGTAGAGGCCCCGCGGCGGGACGAACATGCCGGCGTCCAGCGGGGTGGCGTCGCCCTCGTCGCCGTAACGGACGGCGTACTCCGCCTGGACCGCGTCTTCGAGCTTGACCGCGTCGGGGTGGTCGTAGGGGGTGGGACGGATGTTCATGCGGTTCATCGTACGTGTGTGCGGGTGACGGGTGTCGGTATTCTCCCGGGATGCTCACTGTCACAAGTGTGAATGTCAATGGTCTCCGCGCCGCCGCCAAGAAGGGCTTCGCCGAGTGGCTGGCCGGGACCTCCGCCGACGTCCTCTGCCTCCAGGAGGTGCGCGCCGAGGAGGCGCAGCTGCCCCCGGAGGTGCGGGCGCCCGAGGGCTGGTTCGCCGTGCACGCCCCCGCCACCGCCAAGGGGCGGGCCGGCGTCTCCCTCTACACCCGGCGCGAGCCGGACGCGGTCCGGGTCGGCTTCGGGTGCCTGGAGTTCGCCGACAGCGGCCGGTACGTCGAGGCCGACCTGCCCGGCGTGACCGTCGCCAGCCTCTACCTGCCCTCCGGCGAGGTCGGCACCGAGCGGCAGGACGAGAAGTACCGCTTCATGGGCGAGTTCCTGCCCTACCTGAAGGACCTCCGGGCCCGGGCCGCCGCCGACGGGCGCGAGGTCGTCGTCTGCGGCGACTGGAACATCGCCCACCGCGAGGCCGACCTCAAGAACTGGAAGGCCAACCAGAAGAAGGCCGGCTTCCTGCCCGACGAGCGGCAGTGGCTGAGCCGGGTCCTCGACGCGGAGGAGGGCGGGTACGTGGACGTGGTCCGCGAGCTCCACCCCGACCAGGAGGGGCCCTACTCCTGGTGGTCCTACCGCGGGCGCGCCTTCGACAACGACAGCGGCTGGCGGATCGACTACCAGATCAGTACGCCGGGACTCGCCGCCAGGGCAGTGAAGGCGTACGTCGAGCGGGCCGCCTCCCACGACGAGCGGTGGAGCGACCACGCGCCCGTCACCGCCGTCTACGACCTCTAGGGGCGTCTCAGGGGCTGTCGCGCAGGCGGCGGTCCAGGGCCATCGACAGCTCCGCCTCCACCACGCTCTTGGCCAGCGGGCGCAGCCGCCACAGGTCCTCCTCGGCCGCGTGGGCGCGGAGCAGCTCGGTGAAGAGCTCCGCGAGCGCCTCGGCGTGCTCGCGGACCCGGGACCCCGCCTCGAGGACCTCCGCGAGCGGCACGCCCTCGCGGACGAGGGCGGCGGAGACGTCGAGCAGCCGGCGGCTGATGTGGACGATCTCCTCGCCGTCGGTGGCGAGGTAGCCGAGGTCGAGGGCGGCGGCGAGGTTCTCGGGCGTGACCTCGCCCGCGAAGTGGTCCGCCAGCTCCCCGGGGGTGAGCCGGACCGGCTCCTCCTCGCTGGGGACGTCGATGGCGAGGACCTCCCGGACGTTCCGGCCGCTCTCGAAGGCGGTGGTGAGGTCGGCGATGCCGTTGAGGGTGTGGCCGCGCTCCAGGAGGGCGGCGATGGTCCGCAGCCGGGCCAGGTGCTGCTCGTCGTACCAGGCGATCCGGCCCTCGCGGCGGGGCGGCGGGATCAGGCCGCGCTCGCGGTAGAAGCGCAGGGTGCGCACGGTGATGCCGGCGGCGGCCGCCAGCTCCTCCACGCGGTACTCGCGCGCGCCGCCCTCCGCCGGGGACGCGGCGGCGTACGCGCCCGTCGGGCTTGTGTCCGCCGCGCCTGCGCCCGCCGCGCCTGTGCCTGCCGGGCCTCCGCCCGCGCCCGCCGCACCGCCCGCGCCCGCCGCGCGCTCGCCCGTCCTGGGACCCGATCCTTCTGCCACGTCCGCCAGCCTATGTTGTACCGCCGGTAACTTTCCCTCGTCGTACCCCTACCGCTCGGTATGGAGCTGCTCTACAGTCCCCACCATGCCAGTGATTGCTGGCGGAATCGGGCCGGGCGCACGGGAGGCGGCATGGCGAAGCACGAGCACGTACGGGTGGCGGTGATCGGATCGGGATTCGGCGGCCTGGGGGCCGCCGTCCGGCTGCGCCGCGAGGGGATCACCGACTTCGTGGTCCTGGAGCGGGCCGACTCCGTGGGCGGCACCTGGCGCGACAACAGCTACCCCGGCTGCGCCTGCGACGTCCCCTCCCACCTCTACTCCTTCTCCTTCGCGCCCAACCCGGACTGGCCCCGCACCTTCTCCGGGCAGCGGCACATCCGCGCCTACCTGGAGCACGTCACCGACACCTTCGGGATCCGGCCCCACCTGCGCCTGAACCACGAGGTGCTGCGGATGGAGTGGGACGCCGACGCCTTGAGGTGGGAGATCGAGACCTCCGCCGGCTCCTTCAGCGCCGAGGTCGTCGTCTCCGCCACCGGACCGCTCTCCGACCCCAAGATCCCCGAGATCCCGGGGCTCGCCGACTTCCCCGGCAAGGTCTTCCACTCGGCCCGCTGGGACCACGACTACGACCTCACCGGCAAGCGCGTCGCCATGATCGGCACCGGCGCCTCCGCCATCCAGATCGTGCCCGCGATCCAGCCGAAGGTCCGGACGCTCACGCTCTTCCAGCGCACGCCCCCGTGGGTCATGCCCCGCATGGACCGCAACATCACCGGAGCCGAGCGGTGGCTCCACCGGGCCCTGCCCGCCACCGCCACCCTGCGCCGCGGCCTGCTCTGGGGCATCCGCGAGCTCCAGGTCGGCGCCTTCACCAAGCACCCCGGCGAGCTGGGCCTCGTCGAGAAGCTGGCCAGGGCCAACATCGCCCGGGCGGTCAAGGACCCGGCGCTGCGGGCCAGGCTGACCCCCTCGTACCGCATCGGCTGCAAGCGGATCCTGCTGTCGAACACGTACTACCCGGCGGTCGCGCGGCCCAACGTCGACGTCGTCGCCTCCGGTCTGCGCGAGGTCCGCGGCTCGACCCTGGTCGGCGCCGACGGGAGCGAGACCGAGGTCGACGCGATCGTCTTCGGCACCGGCTTCCACGTCACCGACATGCCGATCGCCGAGCGCGTCTTCGGGGCCGACGGGCTCTCGCTCGCCGACGCCTGGAAGGACGGCATGGAGTCGCTGCGCGGCGCCACCGCCGCCGGCTTCCCCAACTGGATGACGATCATCGGCCCCAACACCGGCCTCGGGAACTCCTCGATGATCCTGATGATCGAGTCCCAGCTGAACTACATGGCCGACTACCTGCGCCAGTTGAACGTCCTCGGCGGGCGCGCCGCACTCGCCGTCCGCCCCTCCGCGGTCCACGCCTGGAACCGCAAGGTCCAGACCCGCATGGAGCGGACCGTCTGGAAGGCGGGCGGCTGCGAGAGCTGGTACCTCGACGCCAACGGCCGCAACACCACCCTCTGGCCGGGCACCACCGGCGAGTTCCGGCGCGAGACCCGGCAGGTCGACCTCTCCGAGTACGAGGTGATCCGCGCGCCCCGCACGGCGTCCACCGCCACGTCCCGTCCCCCGCGCACGAAGGAGGCCGCCCAGTGAGCCGGCACCTGACCCCGCTCCCCGGAGCCCGTGAACTCACCGTCACCTCCACCGACGGCTCCCGCATCCACGTCGAGGTGTACGGCCCCGAGGGCGCCCCCGCCGTCGTCCTGGCCCACGGCTGGACCTGCTCCATCGGCTTCTGGGCCGAGCAGATCCGGGCCCTCGCCGCCGACCACCGGGTCATCGCCTACGACCAGCGCGGTCACGGCCGCTCCCCGGCCCCCGGCCCCGGCGGGTACTCGACGACCGCGCTCGCCGACGACCTGGAGGCGGTGCTCTCCGCCACCCTCGCCACCGGCGAGCGGGCCGTGCTCGCCGGCCACTCCATGGGCGGCATGACGATCATGGCCGCCGCCGAGCGCCACGGCCTGCGCGACCACGCCGCCGCCGTCCTGCTCTGCTCCACCGGCCCCTCGCGGCTGACCGCCGAGGCCACCGTCGTACCCCTGGGCCCGAGCAGGCTGCGCACCCGGCTCACCGCCGCCGTCCTCGGCTCCAAGGCGCCGCTCGGACCGGTCAACGCCGTCTCGAAGCGGATCCTCAAGTACGCCACCATGGGACCCGGTTCGGCCCCCGAGAAGGTCGACGCCTGCGCCCGGATCGTGCACGCCTGCCCGCGCGTCCCGCGCCACGGCTGGTCGCAGGTCCTGGCCGGGCTCGACCTCGAACGGGACGTGCGGGCGCTGCGGCTGCCGGTCGCCGTCCTCGTCGGCACCGCCGACCGGCTCACCCCGGCCGTCCACTCCCGCGCCCTCGCGGAGGCGCTGCCGCACTGCACGGGCTTCGTCGAGCTGCCCGGCATGGGGCACATGACCCCGGTGGAGGCCCCCGAGGCCGTCACCGCGCAGATCCGCGAACTGACCCTCACGTACCTGGGCGTGAAGGACACCGCGAACGTGACGAACGTGAAGGAAGACGCATGAGCAGGGTGAGTCTCGAAGGACAGGTCGCGGTCGTCACCGGAGGGGCCCGCGGCGTCGGCGAACTCCTCGCCCGCAAGCTCTCCGCGCGCGGCGCGAAGATCGCGCTCGTCGGCCTGGAGCCGGAGCAGCTCAAGGAGGTCGCCGGGCGCCTGCACACCGAGGCCGACTGGTGGCACGCCGACGTCACCGACCACGAGGCGATGTCCCGGGTCGCGGCCGAGGTGAAGGAGCGGTTCGGGAAGGTCGACATCGTCGTCGCCAACGCCGGTGTCGCCTCGGGCGGTCCGTTCGTCGACTCCGACCCGGTCGCCTGGCGCCGGGTCATCGAGGTCAACCTGATCGGCGGCGCCGTGACCGGCCGGGCGTTCCTGCCCGTCCTCATGGAGTCCCGCGGGTACTTCCTCCAGATCGCCTCGCTCGCCGCGATCACCCCGGCCCCGATGATGACGGCGTACTGCGCCTCCAAGTCGGGCGTGGAGGCCTTCGCGCACAGCCTGCGCGCCGAGGTCGCGTACAAGGGCGTGAAGGTCGGCGTCGGCTACCTCTCCTGGACCGACACGGACATGGTGCGGGGCGCCGACCAGGACGACGTCATGCGGGAGTTGCGGCAGCGGCTGCCGTGGCCGTCGAACCGCACGTACCCCCTCGGTCCGGCCGTCGACCGGATCGTCGCGGGCATCGAGCGGCGCGCGCCGCACGTCTACGCCCAGTGGTGGCTGCGCGGGATGCAGTCGATCCGCGGCTACCTGCCCGGGGTGATCGCGACCGTGGGGCAGCGCGAGATGAAGCGCTTCGAGCCGCGTCTCGGGTCGGTCTCCAAGGGGCTCGTGGGGGCGGGCGGCGCGGCCGACGAGCAGGCGCGGACGGAGCGGGTCTGAGCGGCTCCGAGCGGATCCGAGCGGATCCGAGCGGAGGCCCGGGGGCGGCTTCGGAGAAGGGCCGACCCCCGGGCCTCACCGTCCGTGACTGATCGAAATGCGTGGAATGTCCGCTCGTGCGAGGCTGATCGAGGTCGGGGACACGACGTCCCCCCACCTCGCTAGGAGTGAACTTCGATGGGTATGAAGGACCAGTTCAAGGGCAAGGCCGAGCAGCTCAAGAACCAGGCCAACGAGGCCATGGGCAAGGCCAAGGACGAGGCGTCCGAGCGCGCCTCCCAGGGCCGCGAGCGCTCCGCCGACGAGGCGCGCGACACCCGCCGTCAGGCGCAGGACCGCGCCGAGCAGGCCCGCGACCGCCAGGCCTGACCCGGCTGTTCCACGCGGAGGGCGCACCCGGTACGCCGGGTGCGCCCTTCCGCGCGTCCTCCCGCGCCGGCCGCTCCCTCCACGCGCGCGCGTGGTCCGGCGCGAAACCGCTCGTCCCGCGCCCCGGTTCTCCGTACGGTGGCGCCCATGGCCGCACTCGAACGACTCCGACCCGACCACGCCCCCGCCCTGCTCGCGTTCGAGCGGGAGAACCGGGCCTACTTCGCCGCGTCCGTGCCCGACCGGGGCGACGCGTACTTCACCGACTTCGACGCGCGGCATCGGGCGCTCCTCGACGAGCAGGAGACGGGGACGGCCCACTTCCACGTGCTCGTGGGGGAGGGCGGGGAGGTCCTCGGACGGTTCAACCTGGTCGACGTCGCCGACGGCGGCGCCGAACTCGGCTACCGGGTCGCCGAACGGGCCACCGGGCGCGGGACGGCGACGGCCGGGGTGCGGGAGCTGTGCCGACTGGCCCGCGAGGAGTACGGGCTGAGCCGGCTGACCGCCGCCACGACCCTCGACAACGCGGCGTCGAGGACCGTGCTCGGCCGGATCGGGTTCGGCGCGGTCGGCAGCGTGGCACTGAACGGCCGGCCGGGCGCCTCGTACGAACTGGACCTGAGGTACGGGGCGGTGTGAGGGAGGTCAGACCTCCGGCCGCGGCGGCAGCTTCGGGCGGGAGCGGTCCGGGAGGGACTCGTACCCCGGGGGGCTCGCCGCCGGGGTCTCCTCCAGGAGGGCGAGGGCGACGTGGACGGCGTCGTCGAGCTGGGCGTGGCGGCCCTCCGCCCAGTCCAGGGGGGTGCGCAGGACCGCGAGGTCGGGCTCGACGCCGTGGTTCTCCAGGGACCAGCCGTACTCGGGGAACCAGGCCGCGTTCATCGGCACCGTGATCTGCGTGCCGTCCCCGAGCCGGTGGCGGCCGGTCATGCCGACCACCCCGCCCCAGGTGCGCTGGCCGACGACCGGGCCGAGGCCCAGGAGCTTGAACGCGGCGGTGATCATGTCGCCGTCGGAGGAGGTGGCCTCGTCGGCGAGGGCGACCACGGGGCCGCGCGGCGCGTTCGAGGCGTAACTGACCGGCTGGGCGTTGCGCGTGAGGTCCCAGCCGAGGATCCGCCGGGTCAGCTTCTCGATGACGAGCTCGCTGATGTTGCCGCCCGCGTTGCCGCGCACGTCCACGATGAGGGCCGGCCGGGAGACCTCCATGCGCAGGTCCCGGTTGAACTGCGCCCAGCCGGAGCCGCCCATGTCCGGGATGTGGAGGTAGCCGCAGCGCCCGCCGCTCAGTTCGCGGACCACCGTCCGGCGCTTGGCGACCCAGTCCTGGTAGCGCAGCGGGCGCTCGTCGACGAGCGGGACGACGGCGACGCGCCGGGCGCGCCCCTCGCCCTCGGCGGGGGTGAAGGTCAGCTCGACGGTGGTGCCGCCGGTCCCGGAGAGCAGCGGGTACGGCCCGGTGACCGGGTCCACGGGCCGTCCGTCGACGTGGGTGAGGACGGCGCCCTCGCGGATGCCCGTACCGGCCAGCGGGGAGCGGGCCTTGGAGTCGGAGGACTCGCCGGGCAGGATCCGTTTCACCGTCCAACCCGCCTCGCGGGGAACGAGGTTGGCGCCGAGCAGGCCCATGGGCCGCTGGTAGTGCGGCGGGCCCTCGTTGCGGCGGGCCGGGGTGACGTACGCGTGCGAGGTGCCCAGCTCGCCCATCACCTCGCGCAGCAGGTCGGCGAACTCGTCGGGGGAGGAGACCCGTTCGACCAGCGGCCGGTACTGGTCCAGGATCGCCGTCCAGTCGACCCCGCCCATGCCGGGCTCCCAGAAGTAGGCGCGGACGATCCGCCCGGCCTCGTCGAAGGCCTGCCGCCACTCGGCGCCCGGGTCGACCTCGTGCAGGATGCGCCGCAGGTCCAGGTAGACGGTCGAGTCGCCGTCCCCCGCCTCGGTCGCGGGCACCGCCCGCAGCTCGCCCTCGTCCGCGACGACGAGCCGGGTGCCGTCGCCGCTGACCGCGAACCAGTCCAGGTCGGAGGCGAGTTCGCTCTTGCGGGCCTTGGTGATGGAGAAGTGCTCCAGGGTGGGGCGGCCCGAGGTGTCGGCCGGGTTGGCGAAGGTCTCGCCGAGCGCGCCCGAGATGGGCCAGCGCAGCCAGACCAGGCCGCCGCCGCTGACCGGGTGCAGCGCGGAGTACTTGGAGGCGGCCACCGGGAAGGGCGTGACCCGCTCGGCGAGGCCCTCGATCTCCACCGTCACCGTGCCCTCCGCCGGAGCCGTGTCCTCGTCGGCCGGGTCCAGGCCGCCGGCCGCCGGGCGCCCGTCCGGGAGCAGCGCGAAGGGGGACGGGGTCGCGGAGGAGAGAGGTACGAGGTAGGGGCGGCAGCCCAGCGGGAACGACAGGTCGCCGGTGTGCACGTCGTACACCGGGTCGAAGCCGCGCCAGGAGAGGAAGGCGAGGTAGCGCCCGTCCCGGGTGAAGACCGGGTTCTCGTCCTCGAAGCGCCCGTTGGTGACGTCCACGACCGTGCGGGCGCCGGGGCCCGAGATCCGGGCCATCTTGATCGAGCGCAGGGAGCGGCCGATGCCGGGGTGGGACCAGGTCAGCCAGTCGCCGTCGGGGGAGAAGGCGAGGTCGCGGACGGGCCCGTTGACGGACCGGATCAGCTCGGTGACCTCGCCGTCGGACTCCTCGCTCGCGTCGAGCAGGAGGAGCCGGCCGTCGTGGGAGGCGAGGGCGAGCCGCTCGCCGTCCGGGTCGGAGACCAGCTCCTCGACCCGCCCGAGGCCCCCGGAGGCGAGCCGGCGCGGCGGCCGGTCACCGCTGGCGCGCGGCAGGTGGGCGACCTCGACGGCGTCCTCGCCGTCGGCGTCGGTCACGTACGCGACCTGGCCGCCGCTGCCGAGCATCTCGGGCAGCCGGACCCGGACGCCGGGGGAGTCGGTGATCGTGCGGGCCGGTCCGTCGCGGTGCGTCAGCCAGTACAGGCTGCCCCGGACGGAGACGGCGCTGGCCCGGCCGGTCTCGTCCACGGAGAGGGAGTCGATGTGGTGGGCGGCGGGCACCTGGTAGCTCCGCCGGCCGACGCGCTGGCCGCCGAGCCGCACCTCCAGGCGGCGGGGGCGGGAGTCGGGCGTGAGGTCGTCGACGGTCCACAGCTCGCCCGCGCACTGGTAGACGACCCGCCGCCCGTCGCTGGAGGCGTGCCGGGCGTAGAAGTCGTCGTGGTCGGTGTGGCGGCGCAGGTCGGTGCCGTCGGGCCGGCAGGAGTACAGGTTGCCGACGCCCTCGTGGTCGGAGAGGAACGCGATCCGGTCCCCCACGGCCATCGGGCAGTCCAGGTGCCCGCCGAGGCCGGCCAGCAGCCGCCTGCCGTGCAGCCAGAGGCGGCCGGTGGCGCCGCCCAGGTACCGCTTCCAGGAGGCGGGCTCGTGCGGGGGCTTCCCGGTCAGGAGCAGCGTGCACCGCTCGGCCTCGTTGTCGGGGGCGACCAGTTCCTCGGTGACCGCGATGTCGGAGACCGGGCCCCAGGGCAGCCGGCGGCCCGGGGTGCCGTCGGTGGGGACGGTGTAGGCCCAGGAGTAGTACGAGAAGGGCTGCCCGTGCGAGGAGACGGCGAGGATGTCGGAGCGGCCGTCCTTGTCGGGGGGCGTCCAGCCGCAGACCCGGGTGTCGGTGGACCCCCAGTAGGTGAGCCGCCGGGCGGTCCCGCCGTCGACCGGGACGAGGTGGATCTCGGGGTCCAGGCTGCGCCAGTTCGTGTACGCGATGTGGCGCCCGTCCGGCGAGAAGCGCGGGTGCCCGACCCGGGTCCGGTCGACGGTGAGCCGCCAGGCCCGGCCGGGGCGCCGGCCCTCGGCCGGGAGCGGGGCGACCCAGAGGTCGTCCTCGGCGACGAAGCACAGCAGGTCGTCGTGGAGGTGCGGGAAACGGAGATACGCGACGTCGTCACTCACCATCCCATGCTTTCGAGGTGGCGGGGGCGTGGCAACTCGTACGTGTATGCGGGCGTCTTCGGGTATGCGGGCCAAGGGGGGCGGATGTGGTTCAGAACACGTACGAAACGGTTTCGTTTCGCTGGGGGCGGGGGTACCTTCGTACAGTACGAAACCGTTTCGTTCGCACTCCGTCGACGCACCGGGTAGGAGACACGGCATGGCACGCAGCAGACTCACTCCCGAGCGGGAGTCCGAGCTGTACGCGGCCGTGCTCGACCTCCTGCGCGAGGTCGGCTACGACGCCCTCACCATGGACGCCGTCGCCGCCCGCACCCACTCCAGCAAGGCCACCCTCTACCGCCAGTGGGGGAGCAAGCCCGAGCTGGTCGCCCGGGCGCTGCGCGCCAACAAGCCGGCCGACCTCTCCGAGATCGACACCGGCTCCCTGCGCGGTGACTTCCGGATCATGCTCGAACGGACCGACGACTGCCAGATGGAGAAGGACTCCGCGCTGATGCGGGGTCTGGCCCATGCCGTCCACGACAACCCCGACCTGCACCGGGCGCTGCGCGAGCTGCTCATCGAACCCGAGATGAACGGCTTCCAGGAAGTGCTGCGCCGAGCGGTCCGCAGGGGCGAGGTCGACGCCGACAACCCGGCGCTGAAGCTCGTCCCGCACATGCTGATCGGCGCGTTCGTCGCCCGCCCGCTGATCGAGGATCAGCCGGTCGACCACGCGTTCCTCAGCGCCTACGTCGACGCCGTCGTGCTCCCCTCACTCGGCGTCTGAGCCCCACGGGACCCACGGGTCCCGCCGCAGGACCCGCACCACCCCTCTCCACCTGACGTCGCGCCGCTCACGCCGTCGGGCCGGCTCCCCATGCCCTTGTCCCTCAACACCGGGAGTACGCCCCCGTGGCCACGTTCCTGTACAAGCTGGGCCGTTCCGCCTTCCGGCGCCGACGGCTCGTCGCCCTCCTCTGGGTGGCGCTCCTCGCGCTCGCCGGCGTCGGCGCCGCGACCGCGCCCGCCGCCACCTCCAGCTCCTTCTCGATACCCGGCACCGAGGCCCAGCGCGCCTTCGACCTGCTCGAAGAGCGCTTCCCGGGTGCCGGGGCCGACGGGGCCACCGCCCGCGTCGTCTTCAAGGCCCCCGAGGGCCAGAAGGTGACCGACGCGGCGCACAAGGCCGTCGTCGAGGAGACCGTCGCCGCGCTGAAGTCCGGCTCGGACCAGATCGTCTCGGTCGCCGACCCGTACACCGCCCGGGCCGTCTCCCAGGACGGCTCCACCGCCTACGTCTCCGTCGCGTACAAGGTCAACGCCATGGAGCTGACCGACGGGACGCGCGAGGCCCTCAAGCAGGCCGGACACGAGGCGCAGGGCAAGGGCCTGACGGTCGAGGTCGGCGGCGACGCCCTCCAGACCATGCCCGAGACCGGCGCGGGCGAGATCGTCGGCGTGGTCATCGCCGGCATCGTGCTCGTCGTCACCTTCGGCTCGCTCGTCGCCGCCGGACTCCCGCTGCTCACCGCGATCATCGGCGTCGGCATCGGCGTCTCCTCGATCACGGCGCTCGCGAACGTCCTCGACCTCGGCTCCACCACCTCCACCCTCGCGATGATGATCGGCCTCGCGGTCGGCATCGACTACGCCCTCTTCATCGTCTCCCGCTACCGCGCGGAGCTGGCCGAGGGCCGGAGCAAGGAGGAGGCCGCGGGCCGTGCGACCGGCACGGCCGGCTCCGCCGTCGTCTTCGCCGGACTCACCGTCGTCATCGCCCTCGTCGGCCTGGCCGTCGTCAACATCCCGATGCTGACGAAGATGGGCTTCGCCGCCGCCGGCACGGTCGTCATCGCCGTCCTCATCGCGCTCACCCTGATCCCGGCCCTGCTCGGCTTCGCCGGCGACAGGGTCGTGGGCCGCAAGCAGCGCAAGGGCGCGGCAGCCGAGGGCGACAAGGGCGACAAGGGTGACAAGGGCGTCAAGGAGGAGAAGCCCAACGGCGGCACCCGCTGGGCCCGGTTCGTCATCCGCCGTCCCGTGTTCGTGCTCCTCGTCGGCGTCCTCGGCCTCGGCGCGATCGCGGTCCCCGCCGCCTCCCTGGAGATGGGCCTGCCGGACGACGGCGTCAAGCCGGTCTCCACCACCGAGCGCCGGGCGTACGACATGCTGTCCGACGGCTTCGGCCCCGGCTTCAACGGCCCGCTGCTCGTCGTCGTCGACGGCGACAAGGCCACCGCCGACGAGACGGTCTCCACGATCAAGAAGCTCGAAGGCTGGGCCGCCGTCACCCCGGCGACCCCGAACAAGGCCGGCGACGCCGCGATGATCACGGTGGTCCCGAAGGACCGCCCGTCCTCCGTCGCCACCGAGGACCTCGTCCACGACATCCGGAACGCCACCGGCGACGACGTCCTCGTCACCGGCGCCACCGCGATGAACATCGACTTCTCGCAGAAGATGAACGACGCCCTGGTGCCGTACCTGGCCCTCGTCGTCGGCCTCGCCTTCCTGCTCCTGACCCTGGTCTTCCGCTCGGTCCTCGTCCCCCTGAAGGCGGCCCTCGGCTTCCTGCTCTCGGTGGTCGCGGCCCTCGGCGCGGTCGTCGCGGTCTTCCAGTGGGGCTGGCTCGGCGGCCTCTTCGGGGTCGAGCAGACCGGCCCGATCATGTCGATGATGCCGATCTTCATGGTGGGCGTCGTGTTCGGCCTCGCGATGGACTACGAGGTGTTCCTCGTCACCCGGATGCGGGAGGCGTACGTGCACGGCGAGCGCCCCGGCGAGGCGATCGTGACCGGCTTCCGGCACAGCGCCCGGGTGGTCACCGCCGCCGCGGTGATCATGATCGCGGTCTTCTCCGGCTTCATCGGGATGACCGACCAGATGATCAAGATGATCGGCTTCGGCCTGGCCGTCGCGGTCCTCTTCGACGCCTTCGTGGTCCGCATGGCGATCGTCCCGGCCGTCCTGGCGCTGCTCGGCCACAAGGCCTGGTGGCTGCCGAAGTGGCTGGACCGGGCGCTGCCCAACGTGGACGTGGAGGGCGAGGGACTCGCCCGGCACGCCGGGGAGACTGGCGCGGAGGCGAAGCCTGACCTCGTGAAGGCCTGACCTCGTGAAGGCCTGACGTCTCCGGGCGTACGCCCGGCGCCTTCAGCCGTACGCCCGACGCCGTCGGCGCGCCGTCTCAGCGGTGCGCCGACGGCGTCCGCGCGTCCGGGGCGGCGGAGGCGGCGGGACCGCCCGCGTGGCCCGAGGAGTACGTGTGGCGCAGGAAGCGCACCAGGGCGGCGGTGTCGAACTGGACGACCTCCACCCCCTCCTCCGTGTGGAACTCGACCACCGTCTGCACCCGGCCGCAGGGCCAGACGCCGATGTCGCCGCGCCGGGTCGGGTTCCGCAGGCCCTTCTCCAGGAGGGCGCGCGGGAAGGACCACTCGACGGCGCCGGGGAAGACGAAGCGGACGGTCGCGGGGGAGTGGCCGGGGTCGTAGCGCAGGGCCACCGGGACGGGTCGGGAGAGCGGGGCGTCGCTGATGATCCGACCCTTGGCACGGTCGTCGACGGCGTGGGCGGGTGCGGTGGCCATCAGTGGCTCCTGACTTTTTGTCCTCTTATAAGCCAATGTGGCACTTCTTCCCCGTGATCGCACGGCTCATGCGGGGGAAGCCGCGGCCATGATGTGACCCGTGCGCTCTTGCAACTCCTTCGCAGGAGCGCCCATCATTCCGACGTGCACGTACCTGACGGATTCATCAACGCCCCCGTATCGGCCGTCGCCGGTGTCGTCGCCGCCGGCGCCGTCGCCGTCAGCCTGCGCGGAGCCCGCCGCGAGCTGGACGAGAAGACGGCGCCGCTCGCCGGCCTCGTCGCGGCCTTCATCTTCGCCGTCCAGATGCTGAACTTCCCGGTCGCCGCCGGGACCAGCGGACACCTCCTCGGCGGCGCGCTCGCCGCGATACTCGTCGGCCCCTGGACCGGCGTCCTCTGCATCGCGGTCGTCCTGCTCATGCAGGGCGTCCTCTTCGCGGACGGCGGCCTCACCGCCCTCGGCGTCAACATCACCGTCATGGGCGTCGTCACCGTCGTCGTGGCCTACGCGCTCTTCCGGGGCCTCGTCCTGGTCCTGCCGCGCACCCGCCGCTCGGTGACCGTCGCCTCCTTCGCCGCCGCGCTCGTCTCCGTACCGGCCGCGGCCGTCGCCTTCACGCTGATCTACGCGATCGGCGGCACCACCGACGTGCCCGTCGGCAAGGTCCTCACGGCCATGGTCGGCGTCCACGTCCTCATCGGGATCGGCGAGGCCGTCATCACCATGCTGACCGTCGGCGCGGTCGTGGCCGTCCGCCCCGACCTGGTGTACGGCGCGCGCGGCCTGACCGCCCCGCTCAAGCTCCGGGTGGACGGCGAGCTGGTCGACGCCGAGCCCGCGACCGCCCCCGTCCCGGTCTCCGCCGGCTCCCCGAGGAAGCTGTGGACCGCCGGCGTCGTCACCGCCCTCGTCCTCGCCGGCTTCGTCTCCTTCTACGCCTCCGCCAGCCCCGACGGCCTGGAGAAGGTCGCCGCCGACAAGGGCATCGACGCCAAGGCCGACCAGTACGAGCACGCCACCGCCGACTCCCCGCTCGCCGACTACGGCGTCAAGGACATCACCGACGCGCGCCTCTCCGGCGGTCTGGCCGGCGTCATCGGCGTGGGCGCGACCCTGGCCGTCGGCACCGGAGCCTTCTGGGTCGTGCGCCGCCGCCGCGCCGCCGTACCGGAAAGCGCCTGACGTGGGTGCGGGCCACGCCCACAAGCTCTACCGGCACGGACACTCGCCGGTCCACGGGCTGCCCCCGCACACCAAGCTCGTCGCCGTCCTCGGCTTCGTCGTGGTGGTCGTCTCGACGCCCCGCGAGGCCGTCTGGGCCTTCGCCGCGTACGCCGCGCTCCTCGCGGTCGTGGCGGCGAAGGCCCGGGTGCCGGCCGGCTTCCTGTGCAAGCGGCTGCTCGTCGAGGTGCCGTTCGTCGCGTTCGCGCTGCTCATGCCGTTCGTCGTGCCCGGCGAGCAGACGGAGGTGCTCGGGATCTCCCTGAGCGTCCCCGGCCTGTGGGGCGCCTGGAACGTCCTCGCCAAGGGCACCCTCGGCGTCGCCGCCTCCGTGCTCCTGGCCGCCACCACCGAGCTGCGCTCCCTGCTCCTGGGCCTCCAGCGCCTGAAGCTGCCGCCGCTGCTCGTCCAGATCGCCTCCTTCATGATCCGGTACGGCGACGTCATCACCGACGAGATGCGCCGCATGTCCGTCGCCCGCCGCTCGCGCGGCTTCGAGGCGCGGGGCGTGCGCCACTGGGGCGTCCTCGCCAAGTCCGCGGGCGCGCTCTTCATCCGCTCGTACGAGCGCGGGGAGCGGGTCCACCTGGCCATGGTCAGCCGCGGCTACACCGGCACCATCCCGGTCCTCGACGAGGTGACCGCCACCCGCGCCCAGTGGGCGCACGCCGCGGCGCTGCCGCTGACCGCCCTCCTGATCCGCCTCCTGGGATGGACCTTCCGATGACCCCTCCGCCCTCCCTCGACGTCCGCGGCCTCGCCTACGCCTACCCCGACGGCCACCAGGCCCTCTTCGGGGTGAACCTGACCGTCGGGCGCGGCGAGCGGGTCGCCCTGCTCGGCCCCAACGGCGCCGGCAAGACCACCCTCGTCCTGCACCTCAACGGCATCCTCACCGGCGGCGCGGGCACCGTCACCGTCGCCGGGCTCCCGGTCGGCAGGAAGCACATGGCCGAGGTCCGCCGCAAGGTCGGCATCGTCTTCCAGGACCCCGACGACCAGCTCTTCATGCCGACCGTCCGCGAGGACGTGGCCTTCGGCCCGGCCGCCGCCGGACTGCGCGGGGCCGAGCTCGACGCCGTGGTGCGCCGCGCCCTGGAGCGGGTCGGGATGGCCGAGTACGCCGACCGGCCGCCGCACCACCTCTCCTTCGGGCAGCGCCGCCGGGTGGCCGTGGCGACCGTCCTCGCCATGGAGCCGGAGATCCTCGTCCTCGACGAGCCGTCCTCCAACCTGGACCCGGCCTCGCGCCGCGAGCTCGCGGACGTCCTGCGCTCCCTGGACGTCACCGTCCTGATGGTCACCCACGACCTGCCGTACGCCCTGGAGCTCTGCCCGCGCGCGGTGGTGCTCAGCGAGGGCGTCATCGCCGCCGACGGGCGGACCGGTGAACTCCTCGCGGACGAGGAGCTGATGGCCCGGCACCGCCTGGAGCTGCCGTTCGGCTTCGTGCCGCAGTCGGTGGCCTGAGCGCTTGCCCTCCGGTGCTCCGCGACCCCCGGAATCGGCCCTCCACGTGCCGCGTTGCACCATGGAGGGTCGGAACGCGGAGAGACACGGAGAGACGAGGAGCGGGAACGTGGACGTCCGGGGCACGGTGGCGGCGGGCTGGGAGCCCGTCCGGGACGCGTTCCTGCGCAACTTCGAGCAGCGCGGCGAGCGCGGGGCGGCCGTCGCCGTCCACCGGGACGGCGTGAAGGTCGTCGACCTGTGGGCGGGCGCCCGGGACGTTGACGGCGAGGACGTCGACGGCGAGGACGTCGGCGGCGGGGCGCCCTGGACCGGGGAGACCGCCCAGGTCGTCCGCTCGGCCACCAAGGGCGTCGCCGCCGCCGTGCCCCTGCTGCTCCACCAGCGCGGCCTGCTCGACCTGGACGCCCCCGTCGCCACGTACTGGCCCGAGTTCAAGGCGGCCGGCAAGGACCGCGCGACCGTACGGGACCTCCTCGCGCACCGGGCCGGTGTGCCCGTCCTCGACCGGCCGCTCACCCTCGCCGAGGCCGTAGACCTGCCGACGGCGACCGCCGCCGTCGCCGCCCAGGCCCCCGTCTGGGAGCCCGGCACCGCCCACGGCTACCACGCCCACACCTTCAGCTGGCTGCTCTCCGGCCTCGTCCACCGCGTCACCGGCCGGACCGTCGGCCGCTGGGTGGCGGAGGAGATCGCCGACCCGCTCGGCCTCGACCTGTGGATCGGGCTCCCGGACGCGGAGGCCCACCGGGTCGGCCGCATCGGCCCCGTCGAGGAGGTCGAACCGGCCGGGAGCGGCGCGCTCCGGCTCCGCCCCAAGCGCGCGGTCACCGAGGCGTACCGGGACCCGGACTCCCTCACCCGCCGGGCCTTCGGCGTCATCGATCCGGCGCCCGACGAGAACGACCCCGTCTACCGGGCCGCCGAACTCCCGGGCTCGGCCGGCGTCGCCACCGCCCGCGCGCTCTCCCGCTTCTACGCCGCCACCCTCGGCCCCGTCGACGGCGCCGAGCGCCTCTTCGCCCCGGCGACCCTCACCCTCGCCCGTACCGAGGAGTCCGCGGGCACGGACCGCGTCCTGCTCGTCGGCACCCGCTTCGGCCTCGGCCACATGCTGCACGGCCCGGCCTCGCCGCTCCTCGGCCCGTCGTCCTTCGGCCACCCGGGCCGCGGCGGCTCCCTCGGCTTCGCGGACCCCGACTCGGGCATCGCCTTCGGGTACGTCACCAACGGCATGCGGAAGACGGTCACGGCCGACCCGCGCGCCCAGGCCCTCGTCCGGGCGGTGGCGGCGGTGACGGCCTGACGCCTGTGCTTCCGGCCGGGGCTCAGGCCGCCGACGGCGTCAGCGCGAGCACCACCCCGAGACCCACGAGCACGGCGCCGATGGCCTTGTTGAGCACGGTCTGCCGCCGCAGCAGCCGGTCCCGCAGGCCCTGCCGGGAGAAGAGCAGCGCGGCGAGCGCGAACCACACCAGGTGCGCGAACGACATGAACAGGCCGTAGCCGATCTGCTGGGCCACGGGGGTGTCGGCGCTGACGACCTGGGTGTAGGTGCTCAGGACGAACAGCATCGTCTTCGGGTTGAGCGCGTTCGTCAGGAAGCCGGTGCGCAGCGCGCCGGCCTTCGACAGGCCCTCGCCGTCCGACAGGTCGACGTCCACCCGGGCCTTGGTGACGAAGGTCTTGTACCCGACGTAGACCAGGTACGCGGCGCCGATCAGCTTCATCGCCGTGAAGAGCGCCGGGCTCCGGGACACCAGGAGCCCGACGCCCAGCATGGTGTACGTGACGTGGACCAGGACGCCGAGGGCGATGCCGACGGCGGCGAGGACCCCGGCGGTCCGCCCGTACAGATAGCTGTTGCGGACGGTCATCGCGAAGTCCGCGCCGGGGCTGATGACGGCCAGGACGGTGATGACCGCCACGGCGACGAGCTGACCCATGTTCCCGACGTCCCCCTCCGCTGGTCCGGGCCGGGAGGGCGGGGATCCGCGCCGGGCACCGGGGCTTGCGACAGTAGGTGATCACCGGAGCGGTGCGCGAGGGGTCTTTCCGCCACGGACCCGCGTTCTCCGGCCCGTTGCGCGGGTGTTCCCCCTGGTGCGGGCGGCGGACCGGGTGTTGTGATCACTCCATGGAACACAAGGAGCGTACGGAACACACGGAACACACGGATCGCATGGATCTCGGGAAGAGACTCGACGGGTACGGGGTGCTGATCACGGGCGCGGCGCGCGGCATCGGCGCGGCCACCGCGCGGCGCCTCGCGGCGGAGGGCGCGCGGGTCCTCGTCACGGACGTGGACGGGGAGGCGGCCCGCGCGACGGCGGCGGAGCTGCCGGGGGCGGAGTCCGTACGCTGCGACGTGTCCGACCAAGGCTCGGTGGACGCGGCCGTGGCGTACGCGGTGGAGGCCTTCGGCGGCCTCGACGTCCTCGTGAACAACGCGCTCGGGCCCGTGGCTCCCGACCGGGACCGCTTCGAGGACGAGCCGGACGAGGGCTGGGCCGTCCAGCACGAGGTCACGTTCATGGGGGCCGTGCGCTGCGCGCGGGCGGCGCTGCCGCACCTGGCGGCTGCGGGCGGGCGCGGGGCGATCGTCACCATCGGCTCGGTCAACGCGGAGGCGGACTTCGGCAACCACGCGTACAGCGCCGCCAAGGCCGGTCTCGCCTCCCTCACCCGCACGCTGGCGGGGGACGCGGCGGCGCGCGGGGTCCGGGTCAACCAGATCAACCCGGGCACGATCGCGACCAGGGCCTGGGAGGGCAGGGAGGAGGGGCTCGCGGCCCTCGCCGAGCGGGTCTACCCCCTGGGCCGCGTCGGCACCCCCGACGACATCGCCGCCGCCGTGGCCTTCCTCGCCTCCCCGGACGCCTCCTGGATCACCGGCACGGTCCTCCGCGTCGACGGCGGACTCCTCGCGGTGAACCGGCACTTCAGGGAGGTGCTGGGCGACTGAGGCGCGCCGCCCCGCGCCGGGGGCGAACGGGCCCGTGTGAAATCGCTCCGACCGAGCAGGCGAAGGAGAAGGGAAGTCAAGGGAGACGGACGGAGAGAGGACGCGATGAGCACCATCCAACGACCGGCCCACGGCGGCACCGCCGACGCGTCGGTGGGCGAGCTCGTCTCACGGGCGTCGCAGCAGATCTCGGAGCTGGTCCGCGACGAGATGCGGCTCGCCCGGGCGGAGATGACCGAGAAGGGCAAGCGCTACGGCGTGGGCGGCGGCCTGTTCGGCGGCGCCGGCCTGGTCGGCGTCCTGGCCGCACAGGCCCTCGTCGTCGCCGTGATCGCGGCCCTCGCCCTGGTCCTCCCGGTCTGGGCCTCGGCCCTGATCGTCGCCGTGCTGCTCGCGGCGGGCGCGGCGGGCATGGCCGCGGCCGGGAAGAAGCAGATCGACGAGGCGGGCGCGCCGACCCCGGAGCAGACGATCGACAACGTCAAGGCCGACGTGGCCGAGATCAAGGAGAGGGCCCACCGATGAACCACCAGCCGCAGCGTGACAAGACCGCGAACGACCTCGGGGAACTGCGCGAGCAGGCCGAGCACACCCGCGACGAACTGGGCCGTACGGTCGAGGCGTTGGCGGCCAAGGCCGACGTCAAGGCGCAGGCCGGGGAGAAAGTGGCCGCGGCGCGGGAGAAGGCCGTGGTCGCGACGGAGAAGGCCAAGGTGAAGGCGGCGGTCGCCACGGACCTGGTGAAGGAGAAGGCCGCGGTCGCCACCGACCTGGTCAAGGAGAAGGCGGCGGTGGCGTCCGAGAAGGCCAAGGTGACGGCGGCGGTGGCGTCCGAGAAGGCCAAGGAGAAGGCCGCGGTCGCGTCCGACCTGGTCCAGGAGAAGACCCCCGACCCGGTCCTGGAGAAGGCCGGAGCGGTCGCGGACAAGGCGAAGGCCAACCGCACCCCGCTGCTCGCCGGGATCGCCGCCCTGGCCGCCTTCCTGCTCCTGCACCGGACCCGCCGGAACCGCCGCGGACGCCGCTGAGGGTCACCGGAACGGCCGACGCCACCGCCCCGGGGGGATACCTCCCGGGGCCCGGGGCACACGGGATCCATGCACGGACACCATGCGCGCCCCAGCAGCAGCACTCTGTTCGGCTCGTCCCCCGCCCCGTCGCCCGACCGGACCGCGGGCAGGCACTCGCGACCGGGCAGGATCGCCACCCGCCTCCGCCGCCGGTTCCTGGTGTACGGGGCGGTGGAGTTCCTGTCCACGCACGTCCCGGACGACCCGGGCCCCGGCGAGGAGTGCCTGCTCCTGGTCCACGCCCGCCAGGTCGTCGGGGAGATCCACTACCGGATGTGCGCCCGGTGCGCCCGGGGCGTCATCACCGACGTCACGCTCGACGAGCGCTTCCACGGCAGCGGCCTGGGCACCCGGGCCCTCTCCCACCTGCGCGCCCGCCACCCGGGCACCGCCTGGCACAGCACCCTGACCCTCCGCGCCACCCGCGACCTCCTGCGCCGCATGCGCATCCCGACGACGGCCCCGGGCCCGCTCTGCGCCCACGCCGGGTGATGGCCGGCCCGCTCACCCGGGCACGAGCCGCCCGGTGAACCCCGCGTCCCGAAGGCGCTCGTAGGCGGCGACCACGGTTCCGGGGATCTCCTGCTCGATCATGAACCCCCGCGCCGGATAGACGGTCAACCGCTGTACGGCTCCCACGAGCATGTCGAGGACGAGCCGGGCGTCCCCGATGGACTCGACGTACTCGTCGAGCGCCAGGGGAGCGGACGCGCTGACGACCTCCACCTCCGGCCAGAGCCGCCGGGCGGTGGCGTACGCCCGCCGCTCCTCGTACGGCTTGCTGACGAGCAGCACGGACGACACGTCCACCCCGTGCTCCGCGAGCAGTTCCCGCGAGAACCGGATGTTCTCCCCGGTGTTCCGCGCCCGCGTCTCCACGAGCACGACCTCCCTCGGCACCCCGCTCTCCAGCGCCCGCTCCCGGTAGTGCACGGCCTCGCCGCGCGGCATCCGGTCCCGGGTGGTCGGGCTGCTGGCCCCGGTGAACACGATCAACGGCGCCATGCCCCGCCGGTACAGCTCCACCGTCACGTCGGCCACCCCGAGGTCGTGACTCCCGAGCCCGACGGCCACGGAACAGGGGCGCGGCTCGTGGCCCATCCGCTGGAAGTCCCAGAGGAGTTGTGCGTCGGCCCGGTTGTGCTCGGGGATCACGGCATCTCCTCCCGGGCGCTGTCGGGGACCTTGAACTCGTAGGACCAGGCGAACCGCGTGGCCGCGTGGACGCCGACGGCGAACTCCACGACGGTGCCGTCCGCCGTGTACGTGGTCCGGTGCAGCTCCACGACCCACTCGCCCGGAGCCAGCCGCAACTGCGCGGCCTCCTCGGGCGTGGCCGCCCGCGCGTGCAGTTCCTCGCGCATGTGGTCGATCTCGTACCCCGCGTCGTAGAGCACGCGGAAGCCGCCGCCGCGTCCGGCGGGCCCGGGAGCCGGATCGACGAGCCGGGTCCCCTCGACGTGCTCGGGACGGTAGTAGCTGGTCAGCGTGTGCGTCGGCCGGCCGTCCTCCTTGACCAGGCGTGCCCTCGCGTAGACGTCCGCCCCCTCGGGCACGCCGAGCGCGGAAGCGACGGCCTCGGACGCCGTCGTACGGCTGACGGTCTGGGTCTGCTCTCCGCGTCGGTACGCACGTCCCGAGGCGACCCGGTCGGCGATGAACGCCACCTCGTCGCCGTCGCGCCACTTGGCCTTGTCGTACCGGGCGATGCCCAGCCGCTTCAACGGCGCCTGATGGCGTACGACGGTGCCGTGCCCCCGAGAGGACGTGACGAGGCCCTCGGCCTCCAGGGCCTTGTAGGCCGCGTGGACGGTGGACTTCGACCCCTCGCCGGCCTCCACCAAGTCCCGGATGTGGGGAAGCCGCTGACCGGCGGCGTACTCGCCGCTCCTGATGCGCTCGGCCAGTCTGTCCGCCAGTTCCCGCCACTTGGGTGTCACCCCAGCTCCTTTCAACACCTCAGTCAACCACAGTCCCAGGACTGTTGACAGTCTCGGGACTGTGCGTCACTGTTGCCTCCATGTTCCGTAGTCCCAGGGCAATGAATAACTGAGATGCGGAACGAGCGGGCCCCTGTGACCGAGTGAACGGCCCGGGGCATGGCCAACGCTTCGAGGAGCGTCAACGTGAACGACCCCATCCTCCCCTCTGCCGACCCGACGGATACGGCACCGGCGCAACCACAGAACGGCGAGGCGGTCGTGTTGCGTTGGCGGCAGACGGCCAGGAGTGTGCCGCTGGCCCGGGGCGAGTTGCGCCGGACATTGGAGCGTTGGGGCGGGGAGGCCGTCGAGGATGCCGCCTCGCTGATCCTGTCGGAGCTGCTGACGAACGCCGTGCGCCACGGGAGGGTGGTCGGCCGGGAGATCGAGACGCGCTTTCTCCGGACCTCCGAAGGCCTGCGGATCGAAGTCCACGACGCCTCGGAGAAGCAGCCCTCGATGGCACTTCCGGCCGAAGGGGCGGAGGGTGGTCGAGGGCTCCACCTGGTCGACGCCCTCGCCGCGAAATGGGGCGTCGACGAGCGGAACGGCCCCGGCAAGCTGGTGTGGGCCGAGTTGCCCGTGGGCGGTGAGCCGTGGTGATCCGGGCAGGGCGATCGCGCGGCGAGGCGGGATTTCCGGCGGCTTCCGCGGATCGGCTGCCCGACCACCCCAGTACCGTGGAAGGACTGTTGGACCTGGGGAGGCAGGACATGGATCCGTCCCGCCGCAGCGTCCTCGGGGTCGGCCTCTTCTCCGTCGCGCTGACCATTCCCCACTGGCCGGACGTCATCGGCCGCATGGAAGCGGCGCACAAGGGTCACGTGCGGCGCATAGGAATGGCGGACGTCCGGGCCGTGGCCGCCATGACCGAGCGGATCTCCGACCTCGACGACCAGTTCGGCGGCCGGACCGCCCGCCCCATGGCCGCGGCGTTCCTCGTGAACACGGCGGCCCCGTACTTGCGCGCGGAAGCCCCCGACGGCGTGCGCAAGGCGATGATGGGCGCCGTCTCGGACCTCTGCTACCTCACGGGGTACATGGCGGTGGACGAGGGGCTGCACGGGCTGGCGCAGCGGTACTACCTCAAGGCGCTCGAACTCGCCGGGGCCGCCGAGGACCACTTGACCTTCTGCACCACCCTGCGGGGCATGAGCGTCCAGGCCGTCGACCTGGGGCACGGCGCGGAGGCGATGCGGCTCGCGGACGCCGCTGCCGCCGCCTCGCCGCAAGCGGGCCCCCGGATGCGGGCCTTCCTCGCCGGCCAGCAGGCCCACGCGGCGGCGCAGACGGGGGCGCGAGGCGCGGCGCTGACGTACCTCAAGGAAGCCGAAGTGGCCATGGAGAAGGCCGAGTCGCAGTCCAAGGCCTTCGGCTCCTACGATCCTTCCTCGCTCCTCTACCACGCCAGTCAAGTGCGTTTCGAACTCGGCGACGTCGCCGGGTCGATCGCGGCCATGCGGGAATCGGACAAGGTCCGCCAGAGCGTCTACCGGCGCGCTCGCGTCCGGCATCGCTGCACCCTGGCCGAGAGGCAGCTCGACCTGGGGCACCTCGAAGCGGCGTGCGCCACATGGAACCTCGCGCTGGAGGACTACCCGAGCCTTCAGTCCGGGCGGGCGGACGAGCGCATCGAGGTCATGCACAGCCGCATCAAGCCGTACCTGAAGAACCCCGTGGCGCGGGATCTTTTCGAGCGGGCGCGGGGAGTGACGCCGGTCGGCCTCCTCCCCCGGTGAGGGGAAGCGAGCCCCTGGTCCCGTCAACGCGCCGCCCCGTCACCCCGCGTGCAGCATCAGACCGATTCCCACCGCCATCAGCGCCGCCGCCGCGATGCGCGGAGCGCCGAAGCGTTCCTTGAAGAGGAGGGCGCCGATGGCCGCGCCCACGATGATCGAGGACTCGCGGAGGGCGGCGACCGGGGCGAGCGGGGCCTGCGTCTGGGCCCAGAGGACCAGGCCGTACGCGGCGACCGAGAGGGCCGCGCCCAGGAGGCCGCGGGCGGCGTACGGGCGGAGCTGGGGGAGGAGGGCGGCGCGGCGGCGCCACAGGGCGTACGCCGGGATCGCGAGGCCCTCCAGGACCATCAGCCACGCGATGTAGCCGAGCGGGGTGCCGGAGGCGCGGACGCCCGTGCCGTCGACGACCGTGTACAGGGCGATCGCGACGCCCGTCGCGCCCGCCGCCAGGAGGGCCGGGCCGTGCGGTCGCGCGCCCTTGCCCCGGATGCCCCACAGGGCGAGCCCGGTCAGGCCCGCGCAGGCCACCGCCACCCCGAGGAGCTGCCAGCCGTCCGGGACCTCGCCGAGGAAGACGGCCGCCAGGAGGGTCACGATCAGCGGGGCCGTACCGCGCGCGATCGGGTACATCTGCCCGAAGTCGCCCAGCGTGAACGAGCGCATCAGGAGCACGTAGTACCCGACGTGCAGGAGCGCGGACACGACCAGGTACGGCCACGCCCCCGCCGCCGGGAAGGGGGCGAAGGGGGCGAGGGCCAGGCCGATCAGCGCCCCGCCGCCCGCGATCAGCGTGAAGGAGAGCAGCTGGTCCTCGATGTGGTGCGCGAGGGCGTTCCAGCCGGCGTGCGTGACGGCCGCGACCAGGACCGCGAGCGTGACGAGCGGGGTCACGCCGAGGGCTCCCGGACGTCCACCAGGGTGCCGCCCGCGTGCGCGACCAGCGCCTTCGGGTCCATCGCGAAGACCGTGTGCGGGGTGCCCGCCGCCGCCCACACCACCTCGTGGTCGAGGATCCCCCGGTCCGCGAGGACCCGGGTCCGGGTGCGGTGGCCGAACGGCGGGACGCCCCCGATCGCGTACCCCGTCGTCTCCCGGACCGCCTTCGCGTCGGCCCGGGTCACCTTCTCCGCGCCCAGCTCCTCCCGCACCCGCTCGACGTCCACCCGCGACGCGCCGTCCATGAGGACGAGCACCGGCACCCCGTCCGCCGCGAAGACCAGCGACTTCACGATCTCCGCGACCGCGCAGCCGATCGCGTCGGCGGCCTGCTGCGCGGTGCGGGTCTCGTCCGGGAAGCGGCGGACCTCGACGTCGAGCCCCAGCTCCTGGAGCGCGGCGGCGAAGAGGGGGTGGGCGGGGGACGTCTCGTCAGGAGTCATGGCCCGCACGCTAGTGGCAGGTGCAGGGGCCACGCGACCCGCTTCCGCCTTGCGGACACCTCCGACCCGGCCCGGCTTCGGACCTTCGCCACCCCCGGCCCGCCCAGGCTCGGCTCAGCCCGCCCAGGCTCGGCTCAGCCCGACCCGCCTCGGCTCAGCCCGGCCAGGCCCGGCTCAGCCCGCCCAGGCCCGGCTCAGCCCGGCCCGCCTCGGCCCAGCCCGGCCAGGCCCGGCTCAACCCGCCTTCAAGACCCTCGCCACCACCGGCCCCGCCGCGTCGCCCCCGTGCCCGCCCGCCTGGACGACGGCCGCCGCCGCGAGGTCGCCGGAGTAGCCGGTGAACCAGCTGTTCGACTCGCCCTGGTTGTCGACCTCCGCCGAACCCGTCTTCGCGCCCCTCGGGGACGGCACCCCCGCCATCGCCTCGGCCGCGGTGCCGCCGGGGGCCGCCGCCGCCCTCATCATCGCGCGCAGCCCCGAGGCGATCCCCTCGGGCAGCCGCTCGGCCGTGGCGAACTCCCGGTCGCCGTACTCCTTCGCCACCAGGTACGGCTGGTGGAAACCGCTGTTCTTCACGGTCGCGGAGAGCGAGGCGACGTTCAGGGCGTTCATCGTGATCCTCCCCTGGCCGATGTACGAGGCGGCCGTCTCGGGTCCGTCCGACGCGGGGACGCTGCCGTCCGTCGTCGGGACGCCGGCCTCCCAGGTGGAACCGATGCCGAAGTAGCGGCGGGCGGTCTCGCCGAGGGCGGTGTCCGCGATCCCCTTCTCGTTGAGGGGGCCGATCGCCTTGATGAAGGCGGTGTTGCAGGAGCGGCGGAAGGCGTCGGTGAGGGTGCCGCCCTTGATCTCGAAGCGGTCCAGGTTCTGGAAGGGGGTGCCGAGCCACGTCACGCTGGGCGGGCACTCCACCCGGTCGCCGGGGCCGGCGATCCCGTGCTCCATCATCATCGCGGCCGTCACGATCTTCATCGTCGAGCCGGGGGCCTGCGTCCCCAGGAACGCCGTGTTGAAGCCCCCCGCCGGGCTGTTGGCGACCGCCCGTATCGCACCCGTCGACGGCTCGACCGCCGCCACGGCGGCCCGGGAGTACGCCTTGACCGCCTTCTCGGCCGCCGCCTGCACCCCCGCGTCGATGGTGGTCTCTATCGTGCCGGGCTTGCCCTTCCGCAGGACGAGGAGGGTGGTGTCGGCGACGGTCTCGCTGCCCGAGTCGATCCAGGTCTCGACCCCGGTCGTGCCGCCCGCCTGCGCCCCGTACCGCTGCCGCAGGGTGTCGATGATCAGGCCGAGCGAGGGGTACTTCTCCTCGGTCAGCTCGACCCCGTTCCGGTCGACGGCCTTCACGGAGGCGACCTTCGCGGTGCCGGTGCGCAGGGTCGCGCCGGCGGTCAGCTTCGGGTGGAGGACGGCCGGCCGCCACCGCACCAGCGGCCGGCCGGTGGTCGTCCCCCGGACCACGGTCAGCTCGGAGGCGTACGACAGGTCCTTGGACACGCCCTCGTACGAGACCGTCGCCCGCACCGTGAACGGCACCTTCGTGCCGACCGGCGTCCCGGGGGTGATCACGGACTTCGAGACCTTCGCGCCCTCCTTGTAGGCGAGCAGCGCGGGACCGGCCGTGACCGGGTCGTTCGTGAGCTGAGCCGCCTTGTCCGACTCCCCGGCGGCCCAGGCGGCCAGGAAGTCCTTCGCGGTGGCCGTCGTCTCCTCGGGGGTGACGGGACCCGATCTCTTCTCCGGCACGGACTCGCTCCGGGTGTTCACGGTCGCGTCGCCGCCCGTGACGCCGTTCCACAGGTTGTAGCCCCCGTAGCCGACCCCGCCCGCGACGACCGCGAAGACCCCTCCGACGATCGCGACCTTGGCTCCGCCGCGCATGGCTGCGCCTCCCCTCCCCCAGACGACCGTCCAGTCAAGCAGTGCCCCTGGTGCGTGTCGAGCAACTTCCGTCATGTCCGTCAGACCGCCGGGCTTCCCACCTCATTTCCGATCGGTCGTACAACTTTTCGCTTCCCGGGGGTGTCAGAGGGGTGAACAGCTTGGGTGACGGCCCGTCACCCAAGGCTTCGACGCACATCCGGCATGCGTGAGACGCACGCCGAAACAGGGGGATTCCATGGCACGCGTACGTACGGCCGTCGTGATCGCGACGGCGCTGGTGGCCGGTCTCGGACCGGTGGCGCTGGGCGGGGTCCCCGCCTTCGCCGCACCGGCTTCCGTCCCTGCGGCCACGTCGGCGACCGCACCGGGAGCGACGGCCGAGGCGGGGACGGTCGTGCAGGAGGGGGGCCGACTGGCCGTTCCCGCCGGCGAGGAGGGCCCGGTCACGTTGCGGCTGAAGGCCTCGCTCCCGGCCGGGGTCACGGGACCCGTGAAGGCCCGTGTCGAGCTGCCCATCACCAACTGGCCGCCCGGCGGCTGGACCGACCACCGGACGGCGGCCCAGATCGACTCCACCTGCGCGGTCGGCGGGGGCGCCCCCGCGCGGTGCAACTGGCTCGGGACGAGCTTCACCGACGAGCCCGGCCCCTACCGGGTGCTCCTCGACCTGCCCGCCACCGAGGCCGCCACCACCCTCACCTACGCCGTGACGATCGACATGCCGGAGACGCTCGCGTGGATCGGCTCCCTCGACGCGCCCGTCACGCTGAAGGACGCCGCCGGCACCGTGGTCGCCCGGGGCACGGCCGGACTCGACGTCGTCCAGGGCCGCCCGGCCACCTGGAACCGGGGCGCCGTGCACGGCCGCGACAAGGCCGGAATCCTCTGGCGCTACGAGGGCACCTCCGAGGCCGGCAAGCCGCTGGCGGCCCCCAAGAAGGTCGGCGGCGGCTGGAACGCCTACGACACCGTCGTCCCGGTCGACACCACCCGCGCGAGCGGGCACGGCGACCTCGTCGCCCGCGACAAGGCCGGTGTCCTCTGGTACTACAAGGGCACCGGCAACCCCGACGCCCCCTTCGCGCCCCGCGTCCGCGTGGGCGCCGGTTGGAACGTCTACACCGCACTCGTGGGCCGCTCCGGCGACCTCGTCGCCCGCGACAAGGCCGGTGTCCTCTGGTACTACAAGGCCACCGGCAAGGCCACCGCCCCCTTCGCGCCCCCCGTCCGGGTGGGCGCCGGCTGGAACGCGTACGACCGGTTCACCTCCCTGAGCGACCAGGGCGCCCTGGCCCGTGACACGGCCGGCGTGCTGTGGAAGTACGACCCGAGGACCCTGACGGGCCCCACCGACAACCAGCCCTACAAGCCGCGGGTCCGGGTGGGCGCCGGCTGGAACGCCTACACCGCCGTCGTCGGCACGGCCGACCTCGGCCGCGACCGGACCCCCGACCTGGTGGCCCGTGACAAGGAGGGGAAGCTCTGGCTCTACCAGGGCGTCACCGGCGCGAGCGTCGTCCCCGGCTCCTCCCGCACCCCCGTCGGGGGCGGCTGGAACGTGTACGACCTCCTCTTCTGAGCCGCACGGATCCTGAACCGTACGGCCCCCTCGTACGAAAGGCCGCGGGCCCCGGGAGATCCCGGGGCCCGCGGCCTTGCCGTGTGCGGGTCTCACACCCACGTGTCCAGCCACATCCGCCCCCGCCAGTCCTCCAGCGGAATCGGCGTGCCCGTGTAGATGGGCCAGAAATAGATGAAATTCCAGACGATGAGGAGGACGAGACATCCCGCCGCCACCGCGCCGAAAGTGCGGCGCCTTTCCGTGGAACCCCGGGGCCCGATGAGCGCGCCCAGCATCATGGCCACCGCCAGGCACAGGAAAGGCACGAAGACGACCGCGTAGAAAAGGAAGATGGTGCGTTCCTGATAGAGGAACCAGGGGAGCCATCCGGCCGCGATGCCGCAGGCGATCGCGCCCGCGCGCCAGTCGCGGCGGAAGGCCCAGCGCCACAGGACGTACAGGATCGCGAAGCAGGCGGCCCACCACAGGAGCGGGGTGCCGAGGGCGAGGACCTCCTGGGCGCACTTCTCCCCGGCGTCGGCCGGGCAGCCCTTCGTGCCGGGCGCCGGGGACTCGTAGAAGTACGAGACGGGGCGGCCGAGGACGATCCAGGACCAGGGGTTCGACTCGTACGTGTGCGGCGAGGTCAGGCCCACGTGGAAGGAGTAGACCTCGGTCTCGTAGTGCCACAGGCTGCGCAGCCAGTCCGGCAGCCAGCTCCAGGTCCCGCCCCCGTCCAGCTTGTCCTGGTCGGCGGCCCACGTGCGGAAGTAGCCCTTGTCGCCGGCGATCCAGCCGGTCCAGGTCACCAGATAGGTCGCGATCGCCACCGGCACCACCGAGACGAACGCCGGGACCAGGTCCTTCCTGATCACCGAGACGTACGGGCGGACCGCGCCCGCCGTGCGCCGCCCGGCCACGTCCCACAGCACCGTCATCAGGCCGAAGGCCACCATGACGTACAGGCCGTTCCACTTGGTCGCCGCCGCGAGGCCCAGCATCACGCCGGCCGCGATCCGCCACGGCCGCCACCCGAACCGCAGGGACTCCGCGACCTCCCCGTCCGGCCGCAGCACCCCCTCCTCGTCCTCCGGGAGCGCCGCCGCCAGCCGCTTCCTGACCCGGTCGCGGTCCAGGACGAGGCAGCCGAAGGAGGCGAGCACGAAGAACATCAGCACCTGGTCGAGGAGCGCGGTGCGGCTCATCACGAAGTGCAGCCCGTCGACGGCGAGCAGCAGGCCCGCCAGACAGCCCAGGAGCGTCGAGCGGAACAGGCGCCGCCCGATCCGGCACAGCATGAGCACCGACAGGGTGCCGAGCAGGGCCACCATGAAGCGCCAGCCGAACGGCTCGAAGCCGAACAGCTTCTCGCCGGCGCCGATCACCCATTTGCCCATCGGCGGGTGCACGACGTAGCCCGGGTCGGTCGGCACGAGGACCGATCCCGGGTCCTTCAGGATCGTCTTGTCGATGTCCTTCGGCCAGGCCCCCTCGTACCCCTGGTTGATCAGCGCCCAGGAGTCCTTCGCGTAGTACGTCTCGTCGAATATCACCGCGTTCGGCTTGCCCAGGTTCCAGAACCGGAGCAGGCCCGCGACCGCCGTGACCAGGAGCGGACCGCCCCAGGCAAGGAGTCGCCACAGCTTCTCGGCCCCGTCGGGGCCGACGCCGAGGAACGACCACACGCGCGCGGAGGGACGGGTGTACGGGGGGTCGAGCCGCTCCCGCAGCCCGATGGGGGCGGCGCGTCCGGCGGGCGGCTCGTAGCCGAAGAGCCGGAGCCGCTGCTGCCACGAAGAGGGCTCTGCCACGGACTGCCGGCCCTCCAGGGTCTCGGGTGCGGTACTGGTCACCGCGCCATCGTAGGGAACGCGCCTGTGCGCGTCGCCCGTCCGGGCTGGGAGGATGGCACCCGTGACAGGAACGCTGGTACTCGCAGGGACCCCCATCGGCGACATCGCGGACGCCCCGCCCCGGCTCGCCGCCGAGCTGCAGAGCGCGGACGTCGTGGCCGCCGAGGACACGCGCAGGCTGCGCGGCCTGACCCGGGCGCTCGGCATCCACACCTCCGGGCGCGTCGTCTCCTACTTCGAGGGCAACGAGTCCGCCCGGACGCCCGAGCTGGTGGAGGCGCTGGTCGGCGGGGCGCGGGTGCTGCTCGTGACCGACGCGGGCATGCCGTCCGTGTCGGACCCCGGCTACCGGCTCGTCGCCGCCGCCGTCGAGGAGGGCGTCAGGGTGACGGCCGTGCCCGGCCCGTCCGCCGTCCTCACCGCCCTCGCCCTCTCCGGGCTGCCCGTCGACCGCTTCTGCTTCGAGGGCTTCCTGCCCAGGAAGGCGGGCGAGCGCCTCGGGCGGCTGCGCGAGGTCGCGGACGAGCGGCGGACCCTCGTCTACTTCGAGGCCCCGCACCGCCTCGACGACACCCTCGCCGCGATGGCCGAGGTCTTCGGCGCCGACCGCCGGGCCGCCGTCTGCCGCGAGCTGACCAAGACGTACGAGGAGGTCAAGCGCGGCCCGCTGGCCGACCTGGCGGCCTGGGCGGCCGAGGGCGTACGGGGCGAGATCACCGTCGTCGTCGAGGGCGCCCCGGAGACCGGACCCGCCGCACTCGACGCGGAGGAGCTGGTGCGCAGGGTGCGGGTGCGCGAGGAGGCGGGGGAGCGGCGCAAGGAGGCGATCGCCGCCGTCGCGGCCGAGGCGGGCCTTCCCAAGCGGGAGGTCTTCGATGCCGTCGTCGCGGCAAAGAACGCGGCCGCACAGGACCCCGGAAAGGCTGCGCGGGGCCCCGGAAACGGTAAAGAGCTAATCTGAAAGGCAAAGCCGAAACCGGCGCCGGGACTCTTCACCGGGCGCTTGGCAAGGGAAGGACCAAAAGCCTTCCATGGTTCGACCCGCGCTGATGCGCTCCGGCCCGAAAAGGCGTCCACTGATCAGTGGAGAGGAGCTGGCATGAGCGAGATCACCGGCACCGGCATATCCGTCGCGCACGAGGCGTACGCCTTCGCCTGCATGCGCTGCGGATACGGCTGGGAGCAGGCGTACGACATCGAGCACCACGTCGACGCCGCCGGCCAGGAATTCGTCGTCTACAAGGCCGGGGGAGAGCGGGTCCCGTCCCCGCTGTCCCGACCCACCTGCATGAACTGCGGCGGCCACGTCGTCAGGATCATGCGCGCGGGACAGGTGTCCTCGGTGCTCGACCTGATCGCCGCGACGGAGAAGCACGGGCACGGGTCCAGGGAGACCAAGCCGATCGGGCCCGCCGGTCCCATCGGACAGGAACTGACCGAGGGGGACGACGCCCCGCCGGTGCCGCACCACTGGCACCTGTCGGACCTCCTGCACCCCTTCCGGAAGCGCGGATAGCGCGGACAGCGCGGGCAGCCGGAAAGGGACGGGCAGCCGGATAGGGACGGACGCCGGCGCTCGTGGCCCCCGTACGGGCGACCCTCGTACGATCGGGGCCATGAGTGCCAAGGACGCCCCGCCGCCGCTGCCCGAACCCCTCCTCGTGGAGGTCGCGGACTCGCACACCCACCTGGACCTCCAGTCCGGGACCGTCGAGGAGGCCCTGGTGAAGGCCGCCGCCGTCGGTGTCACCACGGTCGTGCAGGTCGGCTGCGACGTGAAGGGCTCCCGGTGGGCCGCCGAGACGGCCGCCGCCCACGAGAACGTGCACGCGGCCGTCGCCCTCCACCCCAACGAGGCCCCCCGGATCGTCCTGGGGGACCCCGACGGCTGGTCCCGGCAGGGGGCCAGGGAGGGCGGCGGGGACGCGGCCCTCGACGACGCGCTCACCGAGATCGACCGGCTCGCCGCCCTGCCGCACGTGCGCGGGGTCGGCGAGACCGGCCTCGACTTCTTCCGCACGGGGCCCGAGGGCGTCGCCGCGCAGGAGCGCTCCTTCCGGGCCCACATCGAGATCGCCAAGCGGCACGGCAAGGCGCTCGTCATCCACGACCGCGAGGCCCACGCCGACGTGCTGCGCGTCCTGGACGAGGAGGGCGCCCCCGAGCGGACCGTCTTCCACTGCTACTCCGGCGACGCGGAGATGGCGGAGATCTGCGCGGCCAAGGGCTACTACATGTCCTTCGCCGGCAACGTCACCTTCAAGAACGCCCAGCCGCTCCGGGACGCCCTCGCGGTCGCCCCCCTGGAGCTGGTCCTCGTCGAGACCGACGCCCCCTTCCTCACCCCGGCGCCCTTCCGGGGCCGCCCCAACGCCCCGTACCTGATCCCGGTCACCGTCCGGGCCATGGCGGAGGTGCGCGGGATCGGGGAGAACGAGCTCGCCGGGGCGATCGCGGTGAACACGGCCCGCGCGTTCGACTACTGACCCGACCGCCGGCCCCGGCGCCCGCTCCGGCGGTCACCGATCCATAACGGTTACGGGAAGTGGTCGGGTCGTCGTGGAGCGTGACCGGGGCCGGGGCTAGGGTCCCGGCCTCGTGAGCACTTCCCAGGGCAGTCACCGGGCCGGACGCCGGGGCGCGGCCCCCACCGCCCTCCCCGCCCCCACCGCCCTCCCCGGCCTCTCCGTCCACGAGCAGCCGACGCAGGCGGCCCCGCTGGTCGTGCCGTCCTCCCCGGGAGCCCCCGGCACCGTCCCCGGCCAGGGCACCCGCGCCGGGGCCCGCCGGGCCGCCCGCCGCCGCAGGACCGCCGGACCCGCCACCGGCTCCTCCGGGGCCCCCGGCCTCGCGAAGTCCGCCGGAGAAGGCCTGCGGCGGCTCGTCCCGCAGGCCCTCGTCGTCGCCTTCCTCGCCGGCGGCACCACCGCCTTCGTCGCCGACGACAAGGCCGTCCGCCTCTCCGTCGACGGCGTCCCCCGCACCCTGCACACCTTCGCCGACGACGTCGGGGAGCTCCTCGCCGACGAGGGCCTGGCCGTCGACGGGCACGACATCGTCGCCCCCGCCCCCGGCGAGCCCCTCGCCGACGGCGACGAGGTCGTGGTCCGCTACGGCCGCCCGGTCGCCCTCACCCTCGACGGCCGGCGCCACCAGGTGTGGACGACCGCCCGCAGCGTCGAGGAGGCGCTGCGCCAGTTCGGGGTCCGCGCGGAGGGCGCCCACCTCTCGGTCTCCCGCTCGGCCGCCATCTCCCGGCACGGCCTCGCCCTCGACGTGCGCACCGAGCGGGCCGTCACCTTCCTCGCCGACGGGCGCGAGCGGACCGTCCGCACCAACGCCGCCACCGTCCGCGAGGCGCTCGCCGAGACCGGGATCACCCTCTCCGGACAGGACGCCCTCTCCGTGGACCCCGGCTCCTTCCCCCGCGACGGCCAGACGGTCACCGTGCTGCGGATCACCGACAGCAGGCGGGTGCGCGAGGAGACCGTCCCGTACGCCGTCGAGCGGGTCCGCGACCCGGAGCTCTTCGCCGGGACCGAGGTCGTCGAACGGCAGGGCGTCCACGGCGTCCGCCGCGTCACGTACGCCCTGCGCTCGGTCAACGGCGTCCAGGGGCGGCCCCGCCGGATCGGCGAGGAGATCGTCCGCGAGCCCGTCAGCCGCACGGTGCGGATCGGCACCCGCCGCCCGCCCGCCTCCGTCTCCGGCGCCGACGGCCTCGACTGGGGCGCGCTCGCCGCCTGCGAGTCCGGCGGCCGGCCCGACGCCGTCGACCCCTCGGGGACGTACGGCGGGCTGTACCAGTTCGACCCCGCCACCTGGCGCTCGCTCGGCGGCACCGGCACCGCCCAGGACGCGCCCGCCGCCGAGCAGACCTTCCGGGCGAAGAAGCTGTACGTGCAGCGGGGGGCGAGCCCGTGGCCCCACTGCGGGCGCAGGCTCCGGGGGTGAGCGGGCGGCGGGCCGTGCAACAGGTAAGCCCTAGTCTGTACTGGTGAGCGACACCACCGGTTCCGAAACCCCCGACGCCCTCCTCGGCCCCGCCGACATCCGTGAGCTGGCCGCCGTCCTCGGCGTGCGCCCCACGAAGCAGAAGGGCCAGAACTTCGTCATCGACGCCAACACCGTCCGGCGGATCGTCCGCACGGCCGGGGTGCGTCCCGACGACGTGGTCGTGGAGGTGGGCCCCGGTCTCGGCTCCCTCACCCTGGCCCTCCTGGAGGCCGCGGACCGGGTGACCGCCGTCGAGATCGACGACGTGCTCGCCGCCGCGCTGCCCGCCACGATCCAGGCCCGGATGCCCGCCCGCGCCGACCGCTTCGCGCTCGTGCACTCCGACGCCATGCTGGTCCGGGAGCTGCCGGGCCCGGCGCCCACCGCGCTCGTCGCGAACCTGCCGTACAACGTGGCCGTGCCCGTCCTGCTGCACATGCTGGAGCGCTTCCCCAGCATCGAGCGGACCCTCGTCATGGTCCAGGCCGAGGTCGCGGACCGGCTCGCCGCCCGGCCGGGGAACAAGGTGTACGGCGTGCCGTCGGTGAAGGCCAACTGGTACGCCGAGGTGAAGCGGGCCGGCGCCATCGGCCGCAACGTCTTCTGGCCCGCGCCGAACGTCGACTCCGGCCTGGTCTCCCTGGTCCGCCGCGCCGAGCCGCTGGCGACCACGGCCACCCGGCAGGAGGTCTTCGCGGTCGTCGACGCGGCCTTCGCACAGCGCCGCAAGACCCTCCGCGCGGCCCTCGCGACCTGGGCGGGCTCCCCGGCGGCGGCCGAGGAGGCCCTGGTGAAGGCCGGGATCTCGCCGCAGGCGCGCGGCGAGGCCCTGACGGTGGAGGAGTTCGCGCGGATCGCGGAGGCGAAGGCATGAGCGGCGGTACGGAGCCGGTGGGCGGCGGTACGGAGACGGTGCACGGCGGTACCGGCGGTACGGAGGCGGTGCGCGGCGGCACACACGACGGCGGCACGCACGGCGGCGGCACGCACGGCGGCGGCACACACGGCGGCGGGGCGCGGTCCGTCACCGTCCGCGTCCCCGCCAAGGTCAACGTCGGGCTCGCGGTCGGCGCCGCCCGCCCCGACGGCTTCCACGACCTGGCCAACGTCTTCCTCGCGGTCTCCCTCCACGACGAGGTGACCGCCACCCCCGCCGAAGGGCTGACGGTCACCTGCGAGGGCCCGGACGTCGACAAGGTGCCGCTCGACCGCACCAACCTCGCCGCCCGCGCCGCCGAGCTGCTCGCCGCCCGGCACGGCATCGCCCCGGACGTGCACCTGCACATCGCCAAGGACATCCCGGTGGCCGGCGGCATGGCCGGCGGCAGCGCGGACGGGGCGGGCGCGCTGCTCGCGTGCGACGCGCTCTGGGGGCTGAACACCCCCCGCGCCGAACTCCTCGACATCTGCGCCGAACTGGGCTCCGACGTGCCGTTCAGCCTGGTCGGCGGGGCGGCGCTGGGCACCGGCCGGGGCGAGAGGCTGACGGAGCTGCCGGTGGGCGGCGACTTCCACTGGGTGTTCGCCCTCGCGGACGGCGGGCTCTCGACCCCGGTCGTCTTCGGCGAGTTCGACCGGCTCACCGAGGGCACGGACGTCCCCGAACCGGCCGCCCCGCCCGCCCTCCTGGAGGCCCTGCGCACCGGTGACACCACCGCCCTCGCGGGCACCCTCGCCAACGACCTCCAGGCCCCGGCGCTCTCCCTGCGCCCCTCGCTCGCCGCGACCCTGTCGGCCGGCACCGACGCGGGCGCCCTCGCCGCGCTCGTCTCGGGCTCGGGCCCGACGACCGCGTTCCTGGTGAAGGACGCGGAGGCGGCGAGGACGGTCGCCGCCGCCCTGACCGCCTCGGGCACCTGCCGCACGGCCCGCACGGCGACGTCCCCGGCGGCGGGAGCGACGATTCTTCCGGCCTGACACCTTCCCTTCACCCGCCCCTGTCACCCTGACCCGCCGGGCCGGACGGGCCGGAGCGGCGGACGGAGGCGACGGATGAGGAAGCGGCGACGGACCGCGTGGGCGCGACTGCTGTCGCACGCCGCCGTGGTGGGGCTGTGCGGCTGGTTCACGCTCCTGTGGTGCGTCCGGGACGAGCCGCTGCGGCCGCCGCCCCTCCTCGGGTGGGTCCCGTCGCCGGCGCTCCCCGGCCTCGTGCTCCTCCTCCTGACCGCCCTCACGGTCGACTCCGTCCGCGGCCTCGTCCGCGCCTGGCGGGACCGGCGGCCGGAACGCGCGCCCTCGGACGACGACCGAGACGCGTAGGCGGTCCGGGCCCGTCACGGACACCCGGCGGGCGAGCGGCCGTGCCGACGTACCCTGGACGTCGATCGATCACCCCGTACAGGAGTCAACGTGGCCGTCAACCTGGTCAATGTCGAGAACGTCAGCAAGGTGTACGGCACCCGTGCCCTGCTCGACGGCGTCTCGCTCGGCGTCTCCGAAGGGGACCGGATCGGGGTCGTGGGCCGCAACGGCGACGGCAAGACCACCCTCATCCGGATGCTCGCGAGGCTGGAGGAGGCCGACACCGGCCGCGTCACCCACAGCGGCGGCCTGCGCCTGGGCGTCCTCACCCAGCACGACTCGCTCGACCCGAAGGCCACCGTCCGGCACGAGGTCATCGGCGTCATGGCCGACCACGAGTGGGCCGGCAGCGCCAAGATCCGCGACGTGCTCACCGGCCTCTTCGGCGGGCTCGACCTGCCCGGCTTCGAGCACGGCCTGGACACCGTCATCGGCCCGCTCTCCGGCGGCGAGCGGCGCCGGATCGCGCTCGCCAAGCTCCTCATCGAGGACCAGGACCTCATCGTCCTCGACGAGCCCACCAACCACCTCGACGTCGAGGGCATCGCCTGGCTCGCCCAGCACCTCCAGAACCGGCGCTCGGCGCTCGTCTGCGTCACCCACGACCGCTGGTTCCTCGACCAGGTCTGCACCCGGATGTGGGACGTGCAGCGCGGTGACGTGCACGAGTACGAGGGCGGCTACTCCGACTACGTCTTCGCCCGCGCCGAGCGCGAGCGGATCGCGGCCACGGAGGAGGTCAAGCGGCAGAACCTGATGCGCAAGGAGCTGGCCTGGCTGCGGCGCGGCGCCCCCGCCCGCACCTCCAAGCCCCGCTACCGCATCGAGGCCGCCAACGAGCTGATCGCCGACGTGCCGCCGCCGCGCGACACCAGCGAGCTGATGAAGTTCGCCAACGCGCGCCTGGGCAGGACGGTCTTCGACCTGGAGGACGTGACCGTCACCGCCGGGCCCAAGGAACTCCTGAAGCACCTCACCTGGCAGCTCGGCCCCGGCGACCGCGTCGGTCTGGTCGGCGTCAACGGCGCGGGCAAGACCTCCCTCCTGCGGGCCCTCGCGGACGCGGCCACCAGCGGCGGCGAGATCCAGCCGGCCGCCGGCCGGATCGTCGTCGGCAAGACCGTCCGGCTCGCCTACCTCTCCCAGGACGTCACCGAACTCCCCGGCACCCTGCGCGTCCTGGAGGCCGTGCAGCAGATCCGCGACCGGGTCGACCTCGGCAAGGGCCGCGAGATGACGGCCGGGCAGCTCTGCGAGCAGTTCGGCTTCTCCAAGGAGAAGCAGTGGACGCCGGTCGCGGACCTCTCCGGCGGCGAGCGCCGCCGCCTCCAGCTGCTGCGCCTGCTCATGGACGAGCCGAACGTCCTCTTCCTCGACGAGCCCACCAACGACCTCGACATCGAGACCCTGACCCAGCTGGAGGACCTCCTCGACGGCTGGCCGGGCTCCATGGTCGTCATCTCCCACGACCGGTTCTTCATCGAGCGCACCACGGACAAGACGTTCGCCCTGCTCGGCGACCGGACGCTGCGGATGCTGCCGCGCGGCATCGAGGAGTACCTGGAGCGGCGCCGCAAGGCGGTCGAGGCGTCCGTCCCGGCCCCCGCCGCCGCGCCCGCCCAGCAGAAGCCGGGCGTCTCGGCCGCCGACGCCCGCGCCGCGAAGAAGGAGCTGCAGAAGGTCGAGCGGCAGCTCGACAAGGTCTCCGAGAAGGAGACGAAGCTGCACGCGCGGATCGCGGACAACGCCACCGACTTCGAGAAGGTGGCCAAGCTCGACGCGGAGCTGCGGGACCTGGCCGCGGAGCGCGAGGAGCTGGAGATGCGCTGGCTGGAACTGGCCGAGGACGCATAACGAGGGCATCACAGGCCGGTCCTCCCTTGGGAACAAGGGGTGGACCGGTCGCTTTTGCGCCATCGCGTGAGTGGTAGAAAGAAAACCCGTTCACGCCTAGGGGGAACCAGCCGATGACGCAGCCGCCCAGCAACCAGCCGCCGGGGGGCTTCGGAGCCCCTCAGGATCCGAACCAGCCCTCGGGCCGGTCCCCGCAGCCGGGGCAGCCGCCCGTACCTCCGGTTCCGCCGCAGGCGCCGCCGGTCCCGCCCGCCCCGCCGCAGGGCCCGCCGACCGCGCCCGGCCCCTACGGGCAGGCCCCGCAGCAGCCCGCGCCCGGGTACGGCTACCCGCAGCAGCCGGGTCAGCAGCCGGGTCAGCCCGGCCCGTACGGGCAGCCGGTGCCGCCGCCCTACGGCTACCCGCAGCAGGGACAGCCGCAGCCCGGCCCGTACGGCCAGCAGCCGAATCCCTACGGCGGCTACCCGACCCAGCCCGGTTACCCCGGCGCCCCGACCCCGCCCCCGCCCGGCGGCGGTCCCTCCAAGAACCGGACCGCCCTCGTCGCGGGTGTGGCCGCCGCCGCCGTCCTGGTCGCCGCCGTCACGACCTGGGCCGTCGTCGGCGGCGGGGACGACGAGAAGGACCCGGTGGCCGGTCCCACCGCCACGGCCGCCCCGACCTCGGGCGCCCCCGAGCCCACCGCATCGGTGGACGAGGGCGACGGCTCCGGCGACGGGAGCAACGGGGACGAGGACCTCAACGCGGGTCGCCAGGACGGCGAGGCCAAGGTGAACTGGCTGCTCAAGAACACCGTCGACCTGCCCCGCAACGGCGCCGACGTCCACGGCCCCTGGATCGCCGGCGACACCGTCGTCAAGGCCATGTACAAGAGCGTCCAGGGCTACGACCTGAACACCGGCGCCGTGAAGTGGACCGTCGACCTGCCGTTCCCCCTGTGCGCGGCCCCGCCGGAGCCCTCCGCCGACGGCCTCATGGCCTTCGGGTACCAGCAGAGCGCCAAGGAGGGCGCCGACTGCACCGAGCTCCAGCAGATCGACCTCAAGACCGGCAAGGCCGGCTGGAAGAAGTCCATTCCCAAGCCCACCGGCCTCTTCGCCTTCTCCGACCACACCCTGGCCATCAGCGGCAACACCCTCACCGCGGCCGGCAGCAGCAGCGCGTACGGCTTCTCCCTCACCGACGGCCGGCAGCTCTTCAAGGGCGCCACCACCGGCTGCAAGCCCTTCGCCTACGCGGGCGGCAAGAAGCTGTTCGCCGCCATGAACTGCCCCTCGGGCGACGCGTCCAAGAAGGTCCAGGCGATCGGCGAGGTCGACCCGAACACCGGAAAGCCCAAGTACACCTACCAGTTGAAGGCGAACTGGGAGATCGACAAGGTCTACTCGGTCGACCCGCTGGTCGTCTCGGCCCGCCAGCGCGAGCCGGAGCAGTGGGCCATCTTCTCGCTCCGCCCCGACGGCAGGCTCCGCTCGAACGTCCAGGGCGGCAAGAACGACAAGTTCGGCCCCCGGTGCGGCGGCGGCTTCGTCGTCTTCGGCAAGAACCTCCAGGGCTGCACCGGCGTCGCGGCCGACGCGAACAACCTCTACATGGCGACCGAGACCAAGTACGGCACGCCCAACGAGGTCGTCGCCTTCGACCTGAACACCGGCAAGGCCAGGTGGCGCTCCAAGGCCCCCGGCGAGCAGACCATGAAGCCCCTGCGCATGGAGGGCTCCGAGGTCCTGCTGTACGTGGAGGCCGCGTACGGCAAGGGCGGCGCCGTCGCCACCCTCGCCCCGACCGGCGGCGCGCCGAAGATCCTGCTCCAGCACCCGGCCTCCACCGCCGAGATCGAGAACAGCTTCTACGATGCGGCCTACGCCTACGGCAACGGCACCTTCGTCCTGGCGAGCGGACGCGTCTCCGCCTCCAACGACAAGGAAGAGAAGCTGGTCAAGACGATGATGGCCTTCAGCAAGTGAGGTACACGGACCGATGACGCAGCCACCCCCGCCCCCGCCGAACCAGCCGCCGGACCCGCAGGGCGGCTTCGGAGCCCCGACGCCTCCGCCGCAGGAGCCCGGATACGGCTACCCGCAGCAGCCCGGGCCCGGTTACGGGTACCCGCAGCAGCAACCGGCCGACCAGGGCTACGGCCACCCGCAGCAGCCCCCGTACGGCTACCCCGGGCAGCCCGGGCCTCCCCAGCCCGACCAGGGGTACGGCTACCCGACGCAGCCGCAGCAGCCGCAGGCCCCGTACGGCTACCCGACGCAGCCCCAGCAGCCGCAGTACGGCGGGTACCAGCAGCCCGCCCCGCCGGCGTCCGGCGGCGGTGGCAAGAAGCTGTCCGCGCAGCTCCAGATCGTCATCGCGGCGGCCGTCGCGATCGCCCTGATCGTCGGCTTCGGCATCTGGTACGCCAACTCCGGCGACGGCCCCGGGGAGGCCAAGGGCCCCGACGGCACCGCGCAGGGCTCCACGGCCGGGGGCGGCGGCGACACCGGCGGCAAGGGCGGCGGGGGCGGCAAGGAGAAGGCGCCCGCCGACACCGGGGCGAAGGTGGCCTACACGGTCGCCCAGCCGAAGGTCCCGGACGTCACCGACGTCTCCGGCTCCTGGATCACCGACAAGGCGTTCGTGAAGCCGGGGCTCAACTCGCTGGTCGCCTACGACCTGGACAAGGGCGGCGTCCTGTGGACGCTGCCACTGACCGGCCAGGTCTGCGGCGCCTCGCGGCACGTCAGCGCCGACAACAAGGTGCCGATCCTCTTCGAGGCCGCCAAGCGGGTCGCGCCGCGCTACTTCCAGCAGTGCACCCAGGTCGGCGTGGTCGACCTGAACACCGGCAAGCTGGTGTGGTCCGACGCGGTCTCCGTCGGCGACGACAAGGCGCGGTTCAGCGAGGTCACGCTCAGCGGGACGACCGTCGCGGCCGGCGGCACCGACGGCGGCGCGGCCTTCGACCTCGCCGGCGGCAACCCGCGCTGGAAGCCCAAGGTCGAGGACGACCACTGCTACGACCTGGGGTACGGCGGCGGCGAGGGCCTCGTCGCGGTCCGCAAGTGCGGCACGTACGACAACCCGAGCGTGCTGGTCCAGAACCTCGACCCGATGTCGGGCAAGCCGCTCTCGCAGTTCAAGATGCCGGCCGGCGTCAAGTACGCCTCGGTCGTCTCCACCAAGCCGCTGGTCGTCGCGGCCGACGTCGGCGAGACCGCCGGCGACGGCAGCGGCATCTCGGACTTCTTCTCGATCGACGAGAAGACCGGGAAGCTGAAGGCGAAGATCACGGCGGACGCGGAGCAGTACGGGGCCCGCTGCCGCACCACCCAGGTCGAGTCCTGCGAGCAGGCGCTCGTCGGCAACGGCAAGCTGTACGTGCCGACCGAGGAGCACGAGGGCAGCAGCGGCGAGTACGGCGACGAGACCAACGAGATCATCGCCTTCGACCTGGCCACCGGGCGCACGGCGCCGGAGAAGGCCGACGCGGGCGACAAGTACACCTACGTCCCGATGCGGATGGACGGCGCCAACATCATCGCCTACAAGGAGGCGCCGTACGACAAGGGCGGCCGGATCGTCTCGGTCGACGGGGCCACCATGAAGGAGACGCTGCTCCTGGAGAACCCGGCGGACCGGACGACCGGGAACCCGGAGCGCAGCTTCAGCCTGAACGGTGCCGAACTCCGGTACCGGGACGGCCGGTTCTTCATCTCGGACCGGCTGGTCAGCAAGCCCAGGGAGTCGGACACCGGCCCCAAGGAGTACCTGCTGGTCTCCTTCGCCGTCCCGCGCTGACGGCGGATCCGCACGGCCGACGGGCCCCTCCGGCGATCCGGAGGGGCCCGTCGGCCGTTTCCGGCGCCCCGGGGCCGCCGCCCCTCGCGTCGCCCGGTCCGTCGTTCGGGCGGCCTGTGTCCGGGATTGGCGGGATACGGGGCGGGGGAGCGTGTAGCTTGCCGGGTTCAGGCCCGCCGGACCTCCGGCGGGTTCGGAGGAGGGGGGAATGACCGGGATGGGCGTACGCCTCGTGGTGGTCGACGACCACCGGCTGCACGCGGAGGCGCTGGCCTCGGCGCTGAAGCTGCGCGGGCACCGGGTGCTCGCGGCGGCCGCGCCGGTGGCGGGGGCGGCGGAGCTGGTGGTGAGCCGGGCGCCGGAGGTCTGCCTCCTGGGCACGGCGGCGCCGGACGGGCCGGGGGTCTTCGACCCGGTCGCGCGGATCAAGCGGGAGCGGCCGCAGGTGGCCGTGGTGGTGCTCGGCCCGGTGCCGTCGCCGCGCGGGATCGCGGCGGCGTTCGCGGCCGGGGCGTCCGGGTACGTCCGCCACGACGAGCGCATCGAGGGGGTCGAGCGGGCCCTGGTGAAGGCCAGGGCGGGGGAGGCGGCGGTGGCGCCGCAGCTCCTCCAGGGCGCCTTCGCGGAGCTGCTGCACCCCTCGGAGCAGCCGGACGACGAGGGGCAGCGGCTGCTGCGGCTCCTGACGCGGCGGGAGGTGGAGGTCCTCGTGCGGGTCGCGGAGGGGGAGGACACCCGGCTGATCGCGCGGGGGATGGGGATCGCGCCGAGCACGGCCCGGACGCACGTGCAGCGGGTCCTGATGAAGCTGGGGGTCGGCTCCCGGCTGGAGGCGGCGGCCCTGGCGGCCCGCACGGGCCTCCTGGACCGGGCGGTCCCCCGCGCGCGGGATGGCTCCTAGGGGGTGTGCGGACGAGGCCGGGGCGGGTTTCGCCATTGACGCCGATGTTTGAATGTGATTCTTTGTGCGTGGTTCTGTTTGATTGCGCTGGTCCTGCCCGGAGGGCATCACGTGAAGAAGACCGCCACCACGCTCGCCGACGGGCGCGAACTCATCTACTACGACGCACGCGAGGACACCGTCCGCGACGCCGTCGACCCCCGCCCCCTCACCCGCGTCGTCTCCCGCTCCGAGATCCGGTACGACGAGCTGACCGGCGACCCGGTCACCGTCGCCTCCCACCGGCAGGACCGCACCTATCTCCCGCCGGCCGACGCCTGCCCGCTCTGCCCCTCCCGGGACGGCCGCGAGAGCGAGATCCCCGAGAAGGGCTACGAGGTGGCGGTCTTCGAGAACCGCTTCCCCTCCCTCTCCGGCGGCGTCGGCCGCTGCGAGGTCGTCTGCTTCACCGACGACCACACGGACTCCTTCGCCGACCTCACCGAGGAGCGGGCCGCCCTCGTCCTCGACGCCTGGACCGACCGCACCGCCGCGCTCTCCGCCCTCCCCGGCGTCGAGCAGGTCTACTGCTTCGAGAACCGGGGCGCCGAGATCGGCGTCACCCTGCCCCACGCCCACGGCCAGATCTACGCCTTCCCCTACGTGACGCCCCGGACGGCAGCCGTGCGGCGCCGGATCGACGCGCACCGGGAGGCGACCGGACGGAACCTCTTCGACGACGTCGTCGCCCGGGAGCGGACCGACGGCGAGCGGGTGGTCCTGGAGACCGACCACTGGATCGCCTTCGTGCCGTACGCCGCCCACTGGCCCTACGAGGTGCACCTGCACCCCAAGCGGCGGGTGCCCGACCTGCTCGCCCTCGACGGCGGGGCCCGCACAGAGTGCCCACAGGTCCTTCTGGAACTCTTGAGGCGCTTCGACCGGATCTTCGGCCCGGACGAGCCGCCGACCCCCTACATCGCCGCCTGGCACCAGGCGCCGTTCACCGACGAGCGGCGGGAGGACTTCGGGCTCCACCTGGAGCTCTTCACCGTCCGGCGGGCCCCCGGCAGGCTCAAGTTCCTCGCGGGCACCGAGTCCGGCATGGGCGCCTTCATGAACGACGTACGGCCCGAGGACGCGGCCCGACGACTCCGAGAGGTGGCAAGCGCATGACCAAGAGGTATCTGGTGACGGGCGGGGCGGGGTACGTGGGCAGCGTCGTCGCCGCCCACCTCCTGGAACGGGGCCACCGGGTCACCGTCCTCGACGACCTCTCCACCGGCTTCGCCGAAGCCGTCCCCGAGGGCGCCGAGTTCGTCGAAGGACGCGTCCAGGACGCCGCGCGGTGGCTCGACGGCTCCTACGACGCCGTCCTGCACTTCGCCGCCTCCTCCCAGGTCGGCGAGTCCGTCGCCAAGCCGGAGAAGTACTGGGAGAACAACGTCGGCGGCACCATGGCCCTGCTCGCCGCCCTGCGCGCGGCCGGGGTCCGCCGGCTCGTCTTCTCCTCCACCGCCGCCACCTACGGCGAGCCGGAGACCGTGCCGATCCGCGAGACCGCCCCCACCGCCCCCACCAGCCCCTACGGGGCGAGCAAGCTCGCCGTGGACCACATGATCGGCGGCGAGTGCACCGCCCACGGCCTGGCCGCCGTCTCGCTGCGGTACTTCAACGTGGCCGGGGCGTACGGCCCGTACGGCGAGCGCCACGAGCCCGAGTCGCACCTGATCCCGCTCGTCCTCCAGGTCGCCCTGGGCCGGCGCGAGGCGATCTCCGTGTACGGCGAGGACTACCCGACCCCGGACGGCACCTGCGTCCGCGACTACATCCACGTCGCCGACCTCGCCGAGGCCCACCTGCTCGCCCTCGACGCCGTGACGGCGGGCGAGCACCTGATCTGCAACCTGGGCAACGGCAACGGCTTCTCCGTCCGCGAGGTGATCGAGACCGTCCGGAAGGTCACCGGCCACCCGGTCCCCGAGGTCGTTGCCCCGCGCCGCCCCGGCGACCCGGCCGTCCTCGTCGCCTCCGCCGACACCGCGCGCGAACGGCTCGGCTGGACCCCCTCCCGCCCCGACCTGGCGGACGTCGTCACCGACGCCTGGGCCTTCGCCCGGAGCGGGGAAGGAGAGCGCCCGTGAGCGTCGCGGCCGGATTCGAGAGCCTCTACGGGACGACCCCCGACGGGGTCTGGGCGGCCCCCGGGCGGGTCAACCTCATCGGGGAGTACACCGACTTCAACGGCGGCTTCGTGCTGCCGCTCGCCCTGCCGCACACCGCCGTCGCCGCCGTCGCCCGCCGCGACGACGGCGTCCTGCGGCTGCACTCGTCCGACGTCGACGGCGGGGTCGTCCAACTCGGCGCGGAGACCCTGGAGCCGCTCTCCGGCGGCGGCTGGGCGGCCTACCCCGCCGGGGTCGTCTGGGCGCTGCGGGAGGCCGGGCACCCGGTGACCGGGGCCGACGTGCACCTCGCCTCGACCGTGCCGACCGGCGCCGGGCTCTCCTCCTCGGCCGCCCTGGAGGTCGTCACCGCGCTCGCCCTGAACGACCTGTTCGGGCTCGGCCTCTCCCGGCCGGAGCTGGCCCGGATCGCCCAGCGCGCCGAGAACGCCTTCGTCGGCGTGCCCTGCGGGATCATGGACCAGATGGCCTCCGCCTGCGCCGAGGAGGGCCACGCCCTCCACCTGGACACCCGGGACCTGTCGTACCGCCAGGTCCCCTTCGACCCGGCCGCCGACGGACTGACGCTGCTCGTCGTCGACACCCGCGTGAAGCACGCGCTCGGGGACGGCGCGTACGCCGAGCGGCGCGCCGGGTGCGAGGCGGGCGCGCGGGCGCTCGGCGTGCGCGCCCTGCGCGAGGTCGACGCGGCGCACCTGCCCGAAGTCCTCGCCCGGCTGGACGACGAGAAGGTCCGGCGGTACGTGCGCCACGTCGTCTCGGACAACGCGCGCGTGGAGCGGACGATCGCGCTGCTCGACGCCGGGGACCCCCGGGCGATCGGCCCGGTCCTCACCGAGGGCCACGCCTCCCTCCGGGACGACCTGCGGGTCTCCTGCCCCGAACTGGACCTGGTGGTCGGGGCGGCGAACGCGGCCGGGGCGCTCGGCGCCCGGATGACCGGCGGCGGCTTCGGCGGCTCGGCCGTCGTCCTGGTGGAGGCCGACCGGGCGGAGAAGGTCACCGCCGCCGTCGAGGAGGCCTTCACCGCCGCCGGCCACACGGCGCCGGGCGTCTTCCCGGCCCTCCCCTCGGCGGGCGCCCGCCGCCTCTGAGGAACCCTTCCGGGCACGGAGGAACCCTTTCCGGCCGCCCGCTCGCGGCAGTTCCGCGATTCGGCCCCCGCCGGGGCGCCCCGCCCCTACCCTGAGGGGCAGCGCCGGTGGGGGCCGGCGCCGTTCAGGGGGCGAGGCCCGCCGGGTACGGCGCCGTGAGCGGGGTATCCATCCACGCACGGCGGCGGCCGTGCCCACGACGGACCCGCCTCCGGCGCCGTCCCGCGCCGGTCCGTTCCTCGACGCATGGGGGTGTCCGTGGCCCGTATCCGGGTCCTGGTGGTGGACGACCACCGGATCTTCGCCGAGTCGCTGGCCGCCGCCCTCGCGGCCGAGCCGGACGTCGACGTCGCCGCGGCGGGCAGCGGCCCGGCGGCCCTGCGCTGTCTGGAGCGCGGCGCGGCGGAGGGGCGCAGGTTCGACGTGCTGCTCGTCGACGCCGAGCTGGGCGCGGGCCCGCCCGGGGCGGCCCCGGCCCGCGCGGTGCCCGACGACGGCGCGGTCGACGGGATCTCCCTGGTGGCGGGGGTGCGCCGGGTCCAGCCCGCCGTCCGCACCGTCGTCCTCGCGGAGAAGGACGATCCGCACCGGGCCGCGCTCGCCCTCCAGGCCGGGGCGTCGGGCTGGGTCGCGAAGGACTGTTCGCTCCAGCGGCTGCTGGCGGTGGTGCGGGGGGTCCTGCGGGACGAGACGCACCTGCCGCCCGCCCTGCTCACGGGCGTCCTGCGGGAGCTGACGGCGGCCCGCAGGCACCGCACGGACAGCGAGCGGCTGGTGGAGTCGCTGACCCCGCGCGAGCGGGAGGTGCTGCGCTGCATGGTCGCGGGCCTGGGCCGCAAGGCGGTCGCCGAGCGCCTCTTCCTGTCCCCGCACACCGTCCGCACCCACATGCAGAACGTGCTGGGGAAGCTGGGCGTGCACTCGACCCTGGCGGCGGTGGCCCTGGCCCGCCGCGCGGGCGTGGGACCCGCGGAACCGCTGCCCGCGGCCGCCGCCTCGGTCGTGCTAGCCGGGGATGTTGTCGAACGGGGCGGTCAACCGGCGTAGCAGGGCGGCCAGTTCGGCGCGCTGGCCGCCGGAGAGCCGGGCCAGGATGGCGCGCTCCTGGGCGAGGAGCCCGGCGAGCGCCTCGTCGGCGCGGTCGCGGCCCTCGGGGGTGAGCCGGACGAGGACCCCGCGCCGGTCGCTGGGGTCGGGGAGCCGCTCGACGAGGCCCTTCTTGGTGAGCCGGTCGATGCGGTTGGTCATGGTCCCGGAGGTGACCAGGGTCTGGGTGAGGAGCTGGCCGGGGGAGAGCTGGTAGGGCGCTCCGGCGCGGCGCAGCGAGGTGAGGACGTCGAACTCCCAGGGCTCCAGCTGGTGCTCGGAGAAGGCGAGCCGACGGGCGCGGTCGAGGTGCCGGGCGAGCCGCGAGACGCGGCTGAGCACCTCGAGCGGTTCCACGTCGAGGTCGGGGCGCTCGCGGCGCCATGCTGCGACCAGTCGGTCGACCTCGTCCTCCATGACGATCAGTGTAGAGGGTCTGTTGACATAAAGTCTCTTCGGGTCAAGTTTCTTTACCTAAAGATTCTTGTCCTCAAGATATATTTCCCCGTGCGGTGGGGAAGGGACCCGGCCGGAACACCGTTCCGTTTCGGCCATTCGTTCCAGCAAGGGGGCTTCGAACATGCATTCCGTGGAATCCGCCGCGCCAACCTGGGATCCGCAGCAGTACCTCCGCCACTCCGGACACCGCGCCCGGCCCTTCCTCGACCTGCTCGCCCGAATACCGCACCTGCCGGCCCAGGACCGGCCCGCCCGCGTCGCCGACCTCGGCTGCGGCCCCGGCAATGTGACGGTCCTCCTCGCCGACCGGTGGACCGACGCGCACATCACCGGGTTCGACCTCTCGCCCGAAATGCTGGAACGGGCCGAAAAGGACTGGGCGGGGACCACCCGGGGAGGCGGCTGGATCGACTTCCGGCGCGCCGACGCGGCCCACTGGGTCCCGGACGAACCCTACGACCTGATCGTCTCCAACGCCGCCCTGCAATGGGTCCCCGATCACCCCGAGTCCTTCGCCTCCTGGATCGACGGGCTCCGCCCCGGCGGCACCCTCGCCTTCCAGGTCCCCGGCAACTTCGTCTCGCCCAGCCACGCCCTGCTCGGCGAACTCTGCGACACCCCCGAGTGGCGCGCCCGCCTCGGCGACCAGGGCCGCCGCTTCGTCCACGTCCTCGACACCGCCGACTACCTCACCCGCCTCACCGACCTCGGCTGCGAGGCGGACGTCTGGGAGACCACGTACTGCCAGCTCCTCCAGGGCGAGGACCCCGTCCTCGACTGGGTCAAGGGCACCGCCCTCCGCCCCGTCCTCACCACCCTCGGCGACGACCGGGAGGCGGTCGACGCCTTCCTCGGCCAGTACCGCGCCCTCCTGCGCGAGGCCTACCCGCCCGGCCCGCACGGGACCGTCTTCCCGTTCCGCCGCATTTTCGCCGTCGCCCGCAAGCCGGCCCGGACGCACGGGGAGGGCTGAACGCGCGGCGCCCCGCACCGGTGTTCCGGTGCGGGGCGCCCGTGGGCAGCGGGCCGCTTACGAGGCGGTGTTGTAGATGCCGAAGCCGTGGCCGATCCTGACCCGCGGCGAGAACGCGCCCGGCGCGGTGTTCAGGTAGCGGTAGAGGTCGCCGTTGGAGGCGATGCCGAGGAGGTCGCCCTTGCCGTCGGCGTTCAGGTCGCCCGGCGCGATCAGCTGGGTGTAGGTGTTCCAGCCGCTGCCGATCTTGACGCGGCCCTTGAAGGGGGAGCCGGCGTTGCCGGTGCCCGCGTACAGGTACAGGTCGCCGCCCGAGGTACGGGCCACGATGTCCGCGCGGCCGTCGCCCGTGTAGTCGCCCGTACCGACGATCTTGTTGTACGCGCCCCAGCCGGAGCCGACCTTGATCCGGGAGGCGAGCGCGGTGCCCGAGCCGTCGCCCCGGTACAGGTAGAGGACGCCGGACTTGTCCCGGCCCAGCAGGTCGGCCTTGCCGTCGCCGGACAGGTCGCCCGGGCCCACGAGCGCGTTGAACGAGCCCCAGCCGCCGCCGAGGTAGTTGCCCGCGACGTAGAGGCCGCCCTGGAAGATCTGCGCGATGTCGGACGTGCCGTCCGTGTCCAGCGTGTACAGGTGCGTGAAGTTGACCCCCGCCCACTCGCCGGGGTCGCTGGCCGGCGAACGCCCGGTGACGTTGCCGGTGGTCGTGCTGCCGTACCAGAACAGCGTTCCGGCCTTGTCCCGCGCCAGGAAGCCCTCCTTGTCGCCGGTCACCGGGATGTTGCCCGCGCCGCCGAACTGCGGGATCCCGTCCCACCCGCCCGTCTCGCCGATCTGGCGGCGGGCCGCGAAGGTGCCGTTGCCCTTGCCGGTGTAGTACCAGAGGGTGCCCTTCTGGTCGCGCGCGACCAGCTCGCCGTTGCCGTCGTTGTTGTCGTCGCCGACGGGGAAGAGCTGGTTGTACGTGCCCCAGCCGCTGCCGATCCGCACCCGCGTCGCGAACGGGCGGGCCTTGTCGCCCCGGCCGGCGTAGGACCACAGGGTGCCGGCGGTGTCGCGGGCGAGCAGGTCGGCCCAGCCGTCGCCGTTGTTGTCGCCGATGCCGAGGAGCTGGTCGTAGGTGTTCCAGCCGTCGCCGACCTTCACGCGCGCGGAGAACGGCGCGTTGCGGTCGCCGGTGGCGTAGTACAGGTACAGGGCGCCGTTGTGGTCGCGGGCCAGCAGGTCCGCGCGGCCGTCGTCGTTCACGTCGCCGGGCGCGAGGATCTTGTTGTAGATCTGCCAGCCGCGGCCCTGCCAGACGTACGACGCGTCGGTGGGCGAGGCGTCCGCGTACAGGGTGAGCGCACCGTGCGTCGAGAGCGTCAGGACCTCGGGACCGCTGGAGTCCCCGTCCTGGTTGCCGATCGGGACGACGTCCTTGACGGGCTCGTAGGTCTCCCCGAGGAAGGGTCCTTCGCTGTACGGGGTGTTGGTGTAGAGGTTGCCGTTCCAGCCGCGGAAGATCAGGTCGCTGTACCCGTCGCCGTCGAAGTCCGACAGCTGCGGAGAGGCGCCGACGCCGTTGGTGCGCCCGGCGTCCGCGCGGGCCGCGCCGGACGTCGGCCGCTCCAGGACCGGCGGCGGGACGAAGTCGCGCGCCGGCTTCTCGACGGACGGACGGGGCGAGGGCCGGTCGGCCGACGCCGGGGTCGCGAGCAGCATGCCCGCGGAGAGGACGAGAGCGGTGCAGGCCGCGAGGCGCGCACGCGTGGAGGACACAGAACGCAAGAGATCCCCCCCAGGGATCAGAATGACGGTGGACCGGGGCGGGGCTCTGCGACACGTCCGCACGCCGAAAGCGCGTGCGGGAGGCGAACACCCTCCCGGTTGTGGCAGGAGCATATCCCGTGGGAACGACAGGGCATCAACGAATACGCCCGGCAACCAGAGACCCCCTCCGACTGCCGGGCCCACCCCTTCTCCGGCCCTTCCCGGCCTCCGGCCCCCCGGCCCGTCGCTCCCCGGTCGCCGCGGCCTCCGGCCCCCCGGCCCGTCGCTCCCCGGTCGCCGCGGCCTCCGGCCCCCCGGCCTCTCGCTCCCCGGTCGCCGCGGCCTCCGGCCCCCGGCCCGCCGCGGCCTCCGGTCCCTTACAGCCCGCCGCGACCCGTCAGCTCTTCCGGTGCCCTATCAGCCGCGGCTTCTGCTCCAGCCCGTCCAGACCGTGCCACGCCAGGTTCACCAGGTGCGCCGCCACCTCCGCCTTCTTCGGACGGCGCACGTCCAGCCACCACTGGCCCGTCAGGGCCACGCTGCCCACCAGCGCCTGCGCGTACAGCGGCGCCAGCTTCGGATCGAACCCCCGCGCCTTGAACTCCAGGCCCAGGATGTCCTCCACCTGCGTGGCGATGTCACTGATCAACGACGCGAACGTGCCCGTCGACTGCGCCACCGGCGAATCCCGGACCAGGATCCGGAAACCGTCCGTGTAGTTCTCGATGTAGTCGAGCAGCGCGAACGCCGCCTGCTCCAGGAGCTCCCGCGGATGCCCCGCCGTCAGCGCCCCCGTCACCCCGTCCAGGAGCTGGCGCATCTCCCGGTCGACCACCACCGCGTACAGCCCCTCCTTGCCCCCGAAGTGCTCGTACACCACCGGCTTGGAGACCCCGGCCTTCGCCGCGATCTCCTCCACCGACGTGCCCTCGAAGCCCTTCGCGGCGAACAGCGTGCGGCCGATGTCGAGCAACTGCTCCCGGCGCTCCGCGCCCGTCATCCGCACCCGGCGCCCGCGCCGGGGCTTCTGCTCTCCGCCGCTGCCGCCACTGCCGCCCGTCCTGCCCTCGATCGCCACGTCTTCCATCATGCCGCGTCTGCGGACACGCCCCGGCGGCGGGCTTCGACGCGGGACTTCGCCGGCCAGCGCACGTCGTACGCCCAGCCCGCCTTCTCGAACCAGCGGATCAGCCGCGCACTGGAGTCGACCTGCCCGCGCAGCACCCCGTGCCGCGCCGACGTCGGGTCCGCGTGGTGCAGGTTGTGCCACGACTCCCCGCAGGACAGGACCGCCAGCCACCACACGTTCCCCGAACGGTCGCGCGACTTGAACGGACGCTTGCCCACCGCGTGACAGATCGAGTTGATCGACCACGTCACGTGGTGCAGCAGTGCCACCCGCACCAGCGAACCCCAGAAGAACGCCGTGAACGCGCCCCACCACGACCACGTCACCAGACCGCCCACCAGCGGCGGGATCGCGAGCGACACCACCGTCCACAGCACGAACTGGCGCGAGATCGCCCGCAGCGCCGGATCCTTGATCAGATCGGGCGCGTACTTGTGCTGCGGCGTCCGCTCCTCGTCGAACATCCAGCCGATGTGCGCCCACCACAGGCCCTTCATCAGCGCCGGAACCGTCTCCCCGAACCGCCACGGCGAATGCGGGTCGCCCTCCGCGTCCGAGAACCTGTGGTGCTTGCGGTGGTCCGCCACCCAGCGCACCAGCGGCCCCTCCACCGCCAGCGACCCCATGACCGCCAGCGCGATCCGCAGCGGCCGCTTCGCCTTGAACGAACCGTGCGTGAAGTACCGGTGGAAACCGATCGTGATCCCGTGGCAGCCGATGAAGTACATCGCCACCATCAGACCGAGGTCCAGCCAGCTCACCCCCCACCCCCACGCCAGCGGCACCGCCGCGAGCAGCGCCACGAACGGCACCACGATGAACAGCGTCAGGGCGATCTGCTCGGCCGACCCCTTCCGGTCACCGCCCAGCGTGGCGAAGGGCAGCGCCCCGGCGCCGTCCGGTCCGTCCGGCGCCTCGGGCGCCGAGGTCATCTCGGGGCTCATGGTCATGGGTCTCCCTGGGGGATGAGGGCAGAAGGGGTGAAGCGCGCGGAAACGCGCACGTGGACGGTCCCGTGGCTACGGCTCCGTAACCTACGCTTCCGTAAGTATGGCAGCGTCCTGGCGCGCGGCAAGTGGGCACAAGAGGGGCCCGGCCGCCACCGGAGGGACGGCCACCTATCCTTGGTGCGTCGGACAGCGCGGTCCGCAAGCCTCCAGAACACCTCCAGACGTGCTCAAACACTGCAAGGAGCCCGCACCTGTGAGCAGTGCCGACCAGACCCCCACCGCCAGCGCCGAGCTGCGCGCCGACATCCGCCGACTGGGCGATCTCCTGGGCGAGACCCTCGTCCGGCAGGAGGGCCACGAACTCCTCGACCTCGTCGAGCGCGTCCGCGGCCTCACCCGCGAGGACGGAGAGGCCGCCGCCGAGCTGCTCCGCGGCGTCGAACTCGAGACGGCCGCCAAGCTCGTACGCGCCTTCTCCACCTACTTCCACCTCGCGAACGTCACCGAACAGGTCCACCGCGGCCGCGAACTGCGCGAGAGGCGCGCCGCCGAGGGCGGCCTCCTCGCCCGCACCGTCGACATGCTCAAGGACGGCGACCCCGAGCACGTCCGCGAGACCGTCAAGAACCTCAACGTGCGACCCGTCTTCACCGCACACCCCACCGAGGCCGCCCGCCGCTCCGTCCTCAACAAGCTGCGCCGGATCGCCGCCCTCCTGGAGACCCCGGTCAGCCAGACCGACCGGCGCCGCACCGACCTGCGCCTCGCCGAGAACATCGACCTCATCTGGCAGACCGACGAACTCCGGGTGGTCCGCCCCGAGCCCGCCGACGAGGCCCGCAACGCCATCTACTACCTCGACGAGCTGCACGCGGGCGCCGTCGGCGACGTCCTGGAGGACCTCGCCGCCGAACTGGAGCGCGTCGGCGTCGAGCTGCCCCCCGGCACCCGCCCCCTCACCTTCGGCACCTGGATCGGCGGCGACCGCGACGGCAACCCCAACGTCACCCCCCAGGTCACCCGCGACATCCTGATCCTCCAGCACGAGCACGGCATCACCGACGCCCTCGAACTGGTCGACTTCCTCCGCGGACTCCTCTCCAACTCCATCCGCTACACCGGAGCCACCCCGGAACTCCTGGACTCCCTCCGGCGCGACCTCGACCTCCTCCCGGAGATCAGCCCCCGCTACAAGCGCCTCAACGCCGAGGAGCCCTACCGCCTCAAGGCCACCTGCGTCCGGCAGAAGCTCGTCAACACCCGCGAGCGCCTCGCCACCGGCACCGCCCACCAGGAGGGCCGCGACTACCTCGGCACCGCCGAGCTGATCGACGACCTCACCCTCATCCAGACCTCGCTGCGCGAACACCGCGGCGCGCTCTTCGCCGACGGGCGCATGGACCGGGTCATCCGCACCCTCTCCGCCTTCGGCCTCCAGCTCGCCACCATGGACGTCCGCGAGCACGCCGAGGCCCACCACCACGCCCTCGGCCAGCTCTTCGACCGCCTCGGCGAGGAGTCCTGGCGGTACGCCGACATGCCCCGCGACTACCGGCAGAAGCTCCTCGCCAAGGAGCTGCGCTCCCGCCGCCCCCTCGCCCCCACCCCGGCCCCCCTCGACGCCCCCGGACAGAAGACCCTCGGCGTCTTCCACACCGTCAAGGAAGCCTTCGAGCGCTTCGGCCCCGAGGTCATCGAGTCCTACATCATCTCGATGTGCCAGGGCGCCGACGACGTCTTCGCCGCCGCCGTCCTCGCCCGCGAGGCCGGCCTGATCGACCTGCACGCCGGCTGGGCCAAGATCGGCATCGTGCCGCTCCTGGAGACCACCGACGAGCTCAAGGCCGCCGACGTCATCCTCGACGCCATGCTCGCCGACCCCTCCTACCGGCGCCTCGTCTCCCTCCGCGGCGACGTCCAGGAGGTCATGCTCGGCTACTCCGACTCCTCCAAGTTCGGCGGCATCACCACCTCCCAGTGGGAGATCCACCGCGCCCAGCGGCGCCTGCGCGACGTCGCCCACCGCTACGGCGTCCGCCTCCGCCTCTTCCACGGCCGCGGCGGCACCGTCGGCCGCGGCGGCGGCCCCTCCCACGACGCGATCCTCGCCCAGCCCTGGGGCACCCTGGAGGGCGAGATCAAGGTCACCGAACAGGGCGAGGTCATCTCCGACAAGTACCTCATCCCGTCCCTCGCCCGCGAGAACCTCGAACTGACCGTCGCCGCCACCCTGCAGGCCTCCGCCCTGCACACCGCGCCGCGCCAGTCCGACGAGGCCCTCGCCCGCTGGGACGCGGCCATGGACACCGTCTCCGACGCCGCCCACACCGCCTACCGCAAGCTCGTCGAGGACCCCGGCCTGCCGGCGTACTTCCTCGCCTCCACCCCCGTCGACCAGCTCGCCGACCTGCACCTGGGCTCACGGCCCTCCCGCCGCCCCGGCTCCGGCGTCTCCCTCGACGGACTCCGCGCCATCCCCTGGGTCTTCGGCTGGACCCAGTCCCGCCAGATCGTCCCCGGCTGGTTCGGCGTCGGCTCCGGCCTCAAGGCCCTGCGCGAGGCCGGACTCGACCCCGTCCTCGGCGAGATGTACGAGCACTGGCACTTCTTCCGCAACTTCCTCTCCAACGTGGAGATGACGCTCGCGAAGACCGACCTGCGCATCGCCCGCCACTACGTCGACACCCTGGTCCCCGACGACCTCAAGCACGTCTTCGACGCCATCGAGGCCGAGCACGAGCTGACCGTCGCCGAGGTCCTCAAGGTCACCGGCGGCGAGAAGCTCCTGGACTCCAACCCGGTCCTCCAGCAGACCTTCGCCATCCGCGACGCCTACCTGGACCCGATCTCCTACCTCCAGGTCGCCCTCCTCGCCCGCCAGCGCGCCGCCGCCGAACGCGGCGAGGACCCGGACCCGCTCCTCGCCCGGGCCCTGCTCCTCACCGTCAACGGCGTGGCCGCCGGCCTCCGCAACACCGGCTGACCCCACCCGCACGGACACGGCGAAGCCCCCGCCGGGAGAGATCCCGACGGGGGCTTCCCCGTACGTACGGCTCAGAGCGCGAAGAACGTCGCCACCAGCAGCCCCGCGCCGAGCCCCGCGAGCGACCACGCCGTCCGCGGCAGCCGCAGCCCCCCGCCCACCAGCGGCGCCGCGAGCAGCAGCGCCCCGCCCAACGGCAGCCAGGCGTGCAACCCGCCGCCCCAGCCCGTCCGCACGCCCTCGTCCGTACCCGGCTTCACCACCACCGGAATCGTCATCCCCGGCCCCGCCGCCACCGAACGCCCTATCGACAGCGTCCGGCGCTCCGAGCCCGGCACCCCCGGGACGTAACGCCCGCTGCACGCGTCCTCGCCGCAGGCCGTCACCGTCAGCGTCCCGTGCTCGCGCCCCTTGCCCAGCAGCACGTGCTGGGCCGAGGCCCACGAGGCCCACACGCCCGCGACGACGAGGAGCAGGGCGACCAGGACCATGGCGGCGTTACGGACGTGCGTCATGACCCGCGATCGTACAGTCGTACGTCCGTATGGCAGGCCTCAGGAGTCGTACGCCGGCCTCAGGAGTTGTACGCCGACTGCGCCCGCTCCAGACCCTCCGCCACCAGACACTCCACCGCGTCCGCCGCCCGGTCCACGAACCAGTCCAGGTCCTTGCGCTCCGTCGACGAGAAGTCCTTCAGGACGAAGTCCGCCACCTGCATCCGGCCCGGCGGACGCCCGATCCCGCACCGCACCCGGTGGTAGTCGGCCCCCATCGCCTTCGTCATCGACTTCAGACCGTTGTGCCCGTTGTCCCCGCCGCCCAGCTTCAGCCGCAGCACCCCGTAATCGACGTCCAGCTCGTCGTGGACCGCCACCACGCGCGCCGTCGGCACCTTGTAGAAGTCGCGCAGCGCCGTCACCGGACCGCCCGACAGGTTCATGTACGACATCGGCTTCGCCAGGACCACCCGGCGGCTCGCAGGCCCGGGCGGACCCATCCGGCCCTCCACGACCTGCGCCTGCGCCTTCTGCGCCCGCTTGAACGAGCCGCGCATCCGCTCCGCGAGCAGGTCCACGACCATGAAGCCGATGTTGTGGCGGTTGGCCGCGTACTCCGGCCCCGGGTTGCCGAGGCCGACGATCAGCCAGGGGGCGTTGGCGTCGTCCGTCATGTGCGTCAGGTCTCCTCGTATCCGTAACCCGTACATCCGTACCCGTACAGGAGAAACGGGGTGACGGGCCGCACGGCCCGTCACCCCGTCACGTCAGGCAGAGCCTACGGCTCAGGCCTCGTCGCCCTCGGCGGCGGCCTCGACGGCCTCGCCCTCGGCGGCCTCGGTGCCCTCGGCGGCCGGCTCCTCGGCCTGCGCGGCCAGGACCTGCAGGACGACGGCGTCGGCGTCGGTCACCAGGGTGGTGCCCTTCGGCAGCTCGATGTCCTTGGCGAGGACGGAGGCACCGGCCTCCAGGCCCTCGACGGAGACCGAGAAGGACTCGGGCAGGTGGGTGGCCTCGGCCTCGACGGAGAGCGTGTTCAGCACGTGCTCCAGCAGGTTGCCACCGGCGGCCAGCTCGCCCTCGGCCTGGACCGGAACCTCGACGGTGACCTTCTCGCCGCGCTTCACCAGGATCAGGTCGACGTGCTCCAGGAAGCCCTTCAGCGGGTCGCGCTGCACGGCCTTCGGGATCGCCAGCTCCTGGCCCTTGCCGTCGATGTCGAGCGCGAGCAGGACGTTCGGCGTACGCAGGGCGAGCAGCAGCTCGTGGCCCGGGAGGGTCAGGTGGACCGGGTCCGTGCCGTGGCCGTAGAGGACGACGGGAACCTTGTTGTCACGGCGGATCTTGCGGGCGGCGCCCTTGCCGAACTCCGAACGGACGGAGGCGGCGATCTTGACCTCGGACATGTGGCACTCCTCGTAGAAGGTGACGGAAGACGAAGTCACCCGGCCACGACTGGCGATGGCCTGCTACGAAGAGCGCGTCGATAACGGACCGCCGTGACCCTCAACGGGCACGGCCTCCCTCGCCGAGCAACCCCGGCAGTCTACCCGCCGCCCCCGAACCGCCCAAATGGATCAGCGGGAGCACGGGAAAGGGCCGCCTCCCCAAGGGGAAACGGCCCTTCCACCACTTCTGCTTCTCCGAGGCTCAGTGCTCCTCGAAGAGGCTCGTCACCGAACCGTCCTCGAACACCTCGCGCACCGCGCGCGCGATCGTCGGCGCGATCGAAAGCACCGTGATCTTGTCCAGCTCCAGGGCACCCGGAACCGGCAGCGTGTCCGTGAACACGAACTCGCTCACCTTCGAGTTCTTCAGACGATCGGCCGCCGGACCCGACAGGATGCCGTGCGTCGCCGTCACGATCACGTCCTCGGCACCGTGCGCGAACAGGGCGTCCGCCGCCGCGCAGATCGTGCCGCCCGTGTCGACCATGTCGTCCACCAGGACGCACACACGGCCCTTCACGTCACCGACGACCTCGTGCACCGTCACCTGGTTCGCGACGTCCTTGTCGCGCCGCTTGTGCACGATCGCGAGCGGCGCGTCCAGACGGTCGCACCAGCGGTCGGCGACCCGCACGCGGCCCGCGTCCGGGGAGACGATCGTCAGCTTCGAACGGTCCACCTTCGCACCCACGTAGTCCGCGAGCACCGGCAGCGCCGACAGGTGGTCCACCGGACCGTCGAAGAAGCCCTGGATCTGGTCCGTGTGCAGGTCCACGGTCAGGATCCGGTGCGCACCCGCCGTCTTCAGCAGGTCCGCCACCAGACGCGCCGAGATCGGCTCGCGACCGCGGTGCTTCTTGTCCTGACGGGCGTAGCCGTACGACGGGATGATCACGGTGATGCTCCGGGCCGAGGCCCGCTTCAGAGCATCGATCATGATCAACTGCTCCATGATCCACTTGTTGATCGGAGCCGTGTGGCTCTGGATCAGGAAGCAGTCCGCACCACGGGCCGACTCCTGGAAGCGGACGTAGATCTCACCGTTGGCGAAGTCGAACGCCTTGGTGGGAACGAGGCCGACGCCCAACTGGTACGCCACCTCCTCGGCCAGCTCGGGGTGGGCGCGGCCGGAGAAGAGCATCAGCTTCTTCTCGCCGGTCGTCTTGATCCCGGTCACAGCACTGTCTCCTCAGACGTGTTCCCTGGCCGCGATCCCCGCGCTCCCGTGCGCGTGAGCGAACCAGCCGAATTTGTGTGCACGTATCACGGTACGCCGAGTTCGACGCACCTGTTTCCGGTCAGCTTTCGACCGCGGACCCCTCCGAGCCGACCTGAGCGGCCTGCGCGGCAGCGCTGCCGGGCCGCTTCCGGGCGACCCAACCCTCGATATTCCGCTGCTGGCCCCGGGCCACGGCCAGCGCACCGGCCGGCACGTCCTTCGTGATCACGGACCCGGCCGCCGTGTAGGCACCGTCCCCGATCGTGACCGGAGCCACAAACATGTTGTCCGAGCCCGTCTTGCAGTGGGACCCGATCGTGGTGTGGTGCTTCGCCTCGCCGTCGTAGTTCACGAAGACGCTCGCCGCGCCGATGTTCGTGTACTCGCCGATCGTCGCGTCACCCACGTACGACAGGTGGGGCACCTTGGTGCCCTCGCCGATCGTCGCGTTCTTCATCTCGACGTACGTACCCGCCTTGGCCTTCGCGCCCAGGTTCGTCCCCGGACGCAGGTACGCGTACGGGCCCACCGAGGCGCCCGCGCCCACCGTGGCCGAATCCGCCACCGTGTTGTCCACCCGGGCGCCCGCGCCGACGACGGTGTCCTTCAGGCGCGTGTTCGGGCCCACCACGGCGTCCTCGCCGACGTGCGTGGCACCGAGGAGCTGCGTACCCGGCAGGAGTACCGCGTCCGGCTCGAAGGTCACCGTCACGTCCACGAACACCGACGCCGGGTCGACGACCGTCACGCCGGCCAGCATCGCGCGCTCCAGGAGCCGCCGGTTCAGCAGGCCGCGGGCCTCCGCCAGCTGCACCCGGTTGTTGATCCCCAGGATCTCGCGGTGGTCGGCGGCCACGGAGGCGCCCACCCGGTGACCCGCCTCGCGCAGGATCGACAGCACGTCGGTGAGGTACTCCTCGCCCTGGCTGTTGTCCGTCCGCACCTGGCCCAGGGCCTCGGCGAGCAGCTTCCCGTCGAACGCGAAGACGCCGGAGTTGATCTCCCTGATCGCGCGCTGCTCGTCGGAGGCGTCCTTGTGCTCGACGATCTCCGTCACCGCGCCGGTCGCCGCGTCCCGCACGATCCGCCCGTACCCGGTGGAGTCGGGGACCTCGGCGCTCAGCACGGTGACGGCGTTGCCGTCGGCCGCGTGGGTGTCCGCCAGGGCGCGCAGGGTCCCGCCGGAGAGCAGCGGGGTGTCGCCGCAGACGACCACGACGGTCCCCTCGGGCGCCTCGCCCAGCTCCTCCAGGGCCATGCGCACCGCGTGCCCGGTGCCGTTCTGCTCCTCCTGGACGGCGGTGCGGGTGCCGGCGTAGTGCTCCTCCAGGTGCCCCCGCACCTGCTCCCGGGCGTGCCCGACGACCACGACGAGGTGCTCGGGCTCCAGCTCCCGGGCCGCGGACACGACGTGCCCGACGAGCGAACGCCCGGCGATCTCGTGCAGGACCTTGGGGGTCTTCGACTTCATGCGGGTGCCCTCACCCGCTGCGAGGACGACGACGGCTGCCGGGCTGTTGGCGCTCACGGGAATGCCCTTCGGCTTTGGGTGGTGGACGCACGAAGGATACCGGGGGGTCGTGGGGCGGACATGAGCGCGGGTCCTGACCGTGGAGGTCAGGACCCGAACCTGTGGGCTCCCGGGGGAGGACTCGAACCCCCATATGGAGAACCAAAATCTCCCGTCTTGCCCTTAGACGACCCGGGATTACCGCTATGTCCGATTCTTGTGATCGGGTGCGGTAGCCGCCCCTACTATGCCGTACCAGGCGCCTTCGATGCGACGGTACAGATCGACGCTCCCCAGGATTTGGATCACGAGGCAGCCGTGATAGCCGACGTCCACGTTCTTCCGGTTGGTCCGGGGGTTGTGGCGCTTGACGGTCGTCTTGTTGAAGGCGGAGGGGTCGGCGCCGACGAGGTCGCCCCAGTACCGCTCGGCCTCGGCCGCGTCGGCGGTCTCGTGGATCATCACGCAGTACCTCCGGCGCTCGGGCTCGACCCCGAGGAGGTCGAGCCAGGCGGTGAAGACCCGGATCATGCCGGGGTCGCTGTTCACGAACACCACGCGTTCCCGGCGGTCGTACGGCTTGTCCTTCGAGCCCTCCGCCCAGTAGAGCCCCACGCCCAGCAGGAAGAGCTCACGCTCCGACAGGGCTCCGGTCTCCTCGGCGGCCGTGCGCTTGGTGGCCTCCCGTTCCTCCTCGCGCCGCCGCAGGGTCGCCTCCCAGCCCCGCCGGGCGATCGCGGACGCCTCCTCCGGGGACCGTTTCCGTTCCGGCTTCGGCAGGTCCCGGACCCATAGCGAGATCGAGCTCTTCGAGCAGCCCAGTTCGACCTGGATCCGGTCGTACGTCCAGCCCTCCAGGCGCAGCTCGCGGGCGCGGGTGCGCAGGTCGTCCTTGGCGTTCGGGCGCCTGGTCCACTCCGGCGGGGGCTCGCCTTCGAGGAGGCGGTTGAGGAGGTCGTTGTTGTCGACGTGGAGGCGGTCCCGGATCTGGCGGCGGCTGAGGCCCTCGCGGCGGAGGGCGATCGCCTGCTCGCGCAGGTTCTCGAAGTCCGCGTACTTGCTCGTGGCGGATGTCATACGAACACCGTCGTCCGGAATCCGGACGTCCGGGTCGAAAACTCTGACGATTCAACAGTTCGAGGGACTGGTGTGCGCAGCGTTGACGGGAGGCGTGGCGGGGGCGGGGGCGCCCGTAGGGTGGTGGGCATGACCGTAACGGGGGCAGACCGGGACGCCGCGGGCGTCGGGGGCCGGTGGTGGGGGAGACGGCGGAGCGCCGTTCTCGACGTGGGGCTCGGGGTCGTGTCCGCACTGGAGTGCGGGCTCGAAGGGGTCGGGTTCGCGGAGAAGGCCGTGCTGCCCGTGCCGCTGGGCGTGGTGTTCGGACTGCTCGTCGGCTCCGTGCTCGTCGTGCGCCGCCGCTGGCCCATCGCCGTCGTCCTCGTGTCGATCGCCGTCGCGCCCGCCGAGATGGGCTTCCTGATGGGGATCGTCGGTCTCTACACGCTCGCCGCCTCCGACGTGCCGCGCCGGATCACGGTCGTCCTGGCCGGGATGTCGACGACGGCGGTGTTCATCGTGACGGTGGTCTCGTTGCGGCAGGACATCGCCCGGGCCGAGCTGGAGACGAGCACGTGGTACGTGCCGGGCATGGCGCTCCTGCTGACCCTCGGGCTCAACGCGCCGCCGCTGCTCCTCGGCCTCTACATAGGGGCCCGCCGCCGGCTCATGGAGAGCCTGCGGGAGCGGGCCGACAGCCTGGAGCAGGAGCTGTCGCTCCTCGCGGACCGGGCCGAACAGCAGGCCCAGTGGGCGCGGCAGGAGGAGCGGACCCGGATCGCGCGCGAGATGCACGACGTGGTGGCGCACCGGGTGTCGCTGATGGTGGTGCACGCGGCCGCGCTCCAGGCGGTGGCCCTGAAGGACCCGCAGAAGGCCGTGAAGAACGCGGCGCTCGTCGGTGACATGGGCCGGCAGGCGCTGACGGAGCTGCGGGAGATGCTGGGCGTGCTGCGGGAGGGGGCCGTGCCCGCCGCCCCCGCGCCGGTGCCGCTGGCCGCGGTCGGGCGGGCGGCCGCCGCCGCCGCGGAGGCCGCGGCCGAGGACGGGCCGTGTCTGGACGCCCTGGAGGCGCTGTGCGAGCAGTCGCGGCTCGCGGGGACGGTCGTGGAGCTGGTGGTGATGGGGGAGGTGCGCGCGTATCCGCCGGAGGTGGAGCGGACGGCGTACCGGGTGGTGCAGGAGGCCCTGACCAACGTCCACAAGCACGCGGTGGGCGCCGAGGTCGTGGTGCGTCTGGCGCACCGGGGGTCGGAGGTCGCGATGCAGGTGGAGAACGGTCCGTGTCCGTCGGACGCGGGGGCCGCCGACGCGGGTCTGCCGAGCGGGGGCAACGGGCTCGTGGGGATGCGGGAGCGGGTGTCGCGGCTGGGCGGCGCGTTCGTGTCCGGTCCGACGGACGCGGGCGGTTTCAAGGTGTCGGCGGTGCTGCCGGCCGCCTCCGGCCTTGAAGCCGCCGGGGCTTAGGGGCCCTCGTGCGCCCTACCCCGCCGTCAGGCGTGTCGGCTGTGCTCCGGTGATCAGGGTCGAGAGGGCCGCGTCGATGTCCTTGCCGAGGTACCAGTCGCCCGCGTGGTCGAGGCTGTAGACGCGGCCTTCGGCGTCCATGGCGAGGACCGCCTGGTGGTCGCCCTCCTCTCCGAGGGGGGCGAGTTCGGTCTCCAGGGCGCGGCCGAGGTCCGCGAGGGTGCGGGAGAGGTGGAGGCCGGCGAGGGGGTCGAAGCGGACGGCGGCGGGCGCTATCTGCCGGCCGTGGCCGGGCGCGGTGACGCGCAGGCCGCCGAACTCCGCCCAGGCCTCGACGACGGCGGGGAAGACGTTGTGCCGGTGGCCGGCGGGGGAGACGTGGGCGCGCAGGGCGTCGGCCCACTCCTCGGCGCGTTTGATGTCCCAGCGGCCGGGCTGCCAGCCGGCCTCGCGGAGGGCGGCGTCGACGTTGACCGGGAACCGGGTGGTGCTGTGGTCGGGCATGGGGTGCGGTCAGCCGTTCTCGACGGGTGTGGTGGGGTCGACGGCGCGGACGCCGAAGTGGGCGAGCATCGCCGTGCAGGAGCGGCAGGGCGGTGCGTAGCTTCCGTGCAGCGGGTCGCCGTCCTCGCGGATGTGCCGTGCGGTGAGCTTGGCGTGCTTGAGGGAGCGGCGGGCCTCGCCGTGGGTGAGCGGTTTGCGCTGGGCGCGTTTGGAGCGTCCGCCCTCGGTGGCGGCGAGGTGGCGGGAGAGCAGGATGGCCTCGGGACATCGTCCGGTGAACCGTTCCCGCTGGCCGCTGGTGAGGGTGTCCAGGAAGTCCTGGACGAGCGGGTGGAGGGCGGGCGGGCGGTCGCCGCGGCCCGCGGTGCCGGTGAGGGTCTCGCCGCGTACGGAGAGGGCGGCGCCCACGGTGGGGAGGATTCCGTCGCGGCGGTGACGCAGTAAGGGTGCGCGGCCGGCCTCGGCGCTGCTGCTCCAGTTGAGGCGTGGGTCACCCTGTGTGGGCGTCGGTGCTGCGTGCATGGTGCTGGTCTTCCCCTCCTGCAATTCCCCCGAGTTGCGGGGACAGCCTGCCAAATAGGGAGCCATATGGGGAAGCTGGGGCGGCGTAAGGCGTCGTCGGTGTGTCGGAATCATGGTGTGCCTGTCATGGGGTCGTGACGTTTGGTCACCGTCGGATCGGGCCGGTTCGGCCTCTTGTGGCAGCGCATAGGCTGTGCGGCATCAGTCGGCGGCGGTCAGCGGTCCGGCTGTCGGTAGCAGCAGTCAGCGACGCCATGCAGGGGGCAACCGCCATGACGACAGGTCGGCTCGGCCAGGACACCGCGCCACCGAACGCGGCCTACGCCGGGCAGGTCGTGCACTTCCCGGATCCGGTCCGTGCTTCCCGGCATCCCAGGGGGGTGCGGGTGGACGGGCGCGGTTATCCGGATTTCTCGCCGTACGCGCGCGCGGCGGCGGAGATCGCGGATCCGCCGGAGGGCTTCGGCGTCGACGAGCTGCGGCTCACGGACTACGTGTCGGCGAACGCGGCGATGGCCGCGACCGGTCACGAGCTGTGGGACACGATTCCGGCGGTGGCGACGCCGCACGGCTGGACCTGGCACCACGTGGCGCACAGTCGCCGGATGGAGCTGGTGCCGGTCGAGGTGAAGGCGTTGCTGCGGCACCACGGCGGGGTGGCGACGGCGGCCGTGGACCAGGCGAAGCGGGGGACGCGTCCGTTGCAGGAGACGCGGCCGGCGCACTTCGGGTTGCCGAAGGGCCGGGTGTCGGTGTCGGAGCAGCAGCTCCAGGGCGTCGAGGAGGACCTGGGGTACCGGCTTCCGGGGGCGTACCGCTCGTTCCTGAGGGCGGCGGGCGGGTGTGCTCCGGTGGGGGCGGCGCTGGACGCGGAGCTGGGGCTCCTGGTGGACCAGCCGTTCTTCACGGTGCGGGAGGAGGCCGGGATCAACGACCTCGTGTACGTGAACAAGTGCCTGCGGGACCACCTGACGAAGGACTATCTGGGCGTCGCGTTCGTGCAGGGCGGTCTGGTCGCGCTGAAGGTGCGGGGGAGTGCGGTCGGTTCGGTGTGGTTCTGCGCGTACGACGACGCGCGGGACGCCGGTGAGGTGGCGGCGGGCTGGTCGGTGAACGAGCGGGTGGAGCGGTTGCTGCTGCCGTGCGGTGCGGACTTCGACGCGTTCCTCCAGCGTCTGGCGGGCAATCCGCCGGAGCTGGAGACGGTGGCGAACCTGATGGTGGACGGCGGCTTCGCGCGCGCCGTGCCCGTGGTCCCGGTGGGGGAGTGAGCTGGCTGTGGTGACGTTCGCGCAGGCGCAGGAGCGCGCCGAGGAGTGGATCAACGGCGATCTGCCGGGCTATCAGCACCGCGAGGTGCGGGTGCGGGAGTTCGGGCTGGGGTTCGTGGTGTGGGCGGAGGACCGCGAGGGCGGTCCGACGTCGGACGGGGGGCGCCAGCGGCTCGTGATCGCGCGGGACAGCGGTGAGGCGACGCTGTGGCCGGGGCTGCCGGTGGGCGAGGTGATCCGGCGGTACGAGGAGGAGTACGGGTCCGCGGAGGAGGTGCCGGCGCAGGCGGCGGTGCCGGCGGCGCGGATCGATCTGAACCAGACGTCGTTCCTGCTGACTCCGCCGGAGTGGTTGCAGGACGCGGCGGACAAGATCGGGCTGCCGCGGGAGGAGGCGCACGCGTCGCAGGAGAGCGCGAGCGCGTCGGGTCCGGTGGACGACGTGTCGGACGTGGTGGAGGGGGCGGGCGGGACGGGGTCGGTGCCGTCGGTGTCGGAGGCGTCGTCGGAGTCTTCCGTGTCCTCGGCCTCCGGGCCGGTTTCGGGTTCGGCCTCGACAGCGTCCTCGTCCTCGTCTTCGTCCTCGTCTTCGGAGGACTCCTCGGCCGTGTCTTCGTCCTCGCCGGTGTCGGAGGCGTCCGGGGCGTCGGGCTCGTCCCCCGCCCCGGCGGCTCCGGTCCAGGGGACCCCCGCGTCCGGCACCGCCCCGGGCGACGCCTACGAGCCGACCGCGATGGACGGCGTCCCGGCGACTCCGCCCACCCCGTCCACCCCGGCGGCCCCGCCCGCCCCCACCCCCACGGGCAGTCCCTGGGTGGACGCGAACGCGAGTTCCGGTGGTGCGGGCGGGGCGGTGCCGCTGCCCGCCACCGTCTTCGCGCCGCCGCTGTCGGGGACGGACGACGAGGACGCCCCGCCGCCGGTGGTGGGCGCCGACGCGCCGACGGCCCTGATGAAGGGCGGCAGCGCGCTGCCGCCGACCGCCGTCGCACCTCGGCTCGACCCGGTCGCGCCGGCCCCGCCGGGCGTCGCTCCGGCGGGCCCTGCCGGGCCTCCGCCGCCGCCCGTGCCCTCGGGTGCCGCGGACCTCGCGGACGCGGCGACGAGCAAGGCCACGCCGCCGCCGAAGAGCGGGCGCGGTCCGGCCGGTCCGCCGCCCCCGCCGAGCGCCCCGGGGGTGCCGGGGGCGTCGTCGGGCGGCAACGCGTACATCCCGACGCAGTTGGTGTCGCAGCTCGGGCCCGACGGCCCTCAGCCGCCCCGGCCGCCGGCGCAGCCGGGTCCGCCCGGTCCTCCCGGGCCGCCGCCCGCCCCGCCGGGTCCGGTGACGCCGCCGCAGCCCGTGCACCACGCGGCGACGATGCTGGCGCAGCCCGGTCCGGCCGGTCCGGGCGTGCCCCCGCCGCCCCCGCCGCCGCCGGGCGTGCCCGGTACGCCTCCGGGCGGTGTGGCGCACGCGGCGACGATGCTGGCGCACCCGGGCCCCGGCGGTCCGCCGCCCCCGCCCGCTCCGGCGCCGCCGGTGCACGGCGGGCACACGCCGCCGCCCGCGGCCGGTCCCGTACCGCCCGCGTACGGGTATCCGCAGCAGCCGCCGGGGCAGCCGACGGTGGGTCCCGGCTACCAGGCGGTGCTGCGCTACCGGGCGCCGGACGGTTCCGAGGCGCAGATCATCCGGCGTTCGGCGCCCGGCACCCCGCATCCGGAGTGGCAGATCCTGCACGAGCTGCGCGCGATGAACGTGCCGCCGCAGCAGGTGCTCGAACTGCACACGGAGCTGGCGTCGTGTGAGCTGCCGGGCGGCTACTGCGCGCGGATGATCCGGGAGACGTGGCCGCAGGCGCGGATCACCAGCATCGCCCCGTACGGTCGTGATCACGCGGGCCGGCAGCAGGGCATGCGGCAACTGCTCACCCATCAGGGGGAGTTGCACCAGGTCGCGGACGGTCCGGCGCGGCCCGCGCCGGTGCGGGCGCCGCTGCCGCCGGTGCAGCCGGCGCCGCCGGTCCCGCCGGAGGCGATCGCGCAGGAGCTGGCCGGGGCGTTCGGTCCGGGCATCCTCCGCTTCGACCAGCGGGCGGTGTCGCGGCAGGGCGTGCCGGAGCTGGTGGCGCGCACGCTGGTGTGGGCGGGCCTGCCGGCGGACTTCGGTCCGTTCTTCTGGGCGCAGCCGGCGGTGCCGGTGGTGCCGACGCTGGCCGAGCTGGCGGCGCAGCGGCAGGTTCAGGCCGCGCCGGACGCGAGTTCGTACCTGGTGCTCGGCTCGGACTTCGGGCGGGCGATCTGCGTCCAGTACGGGACCGCGCACATCGTGGCGGTGCCGGTGGAGGCCGGTCCGGGCGGGCAGTCGGTGCCGCCGCAGTTCGTGAACGCCGGGCTTCCGGAGTTCACGCGGTCGATGGCGCTGCTCGGCCGGATGTGGCGGCTGCGGTTCGGGCTCAACCCGGAGCAGGCGGGCCGCTGGACGGTGGACTTCCAGGCGCAGCTGGCGATGCTGGACCCGGCGGCCCTCGCGTCGCCGGAGAACTGGTGGTCGGTGCTCCTGGAGCAGATGTGGGACGGCCTGCTCTGAGCCTCCCCGGCCTCCGTTCGGACAGGATGTGACGAAAGGCGCTCGGCGTGTGTACACGTTGGGCGTCTTTTGTCCGTTCTGATGGCGCATCCTGGAAGTTCTGGCCAGAGGGAAGGGACGTCAGGGATGGGTTTCGCTGTCGGGCGGGGACGGAGCTACCGCCCCGAGCAGGTCGACCGCTTCCTCGCCGCGCTCTCCGCCGAGCGCGACGGCGCCCGGGAGCGGGCGGTGCTGCTGACCGCCCTGGTGGCGGAGCGGGAGAAGGAGCTCACGGGGCTCCGCGCGCTCGTCGAGGAGCTGCCGCCGCAGCGGTACGAGTCGCTGGGCGAGCGGGCGCGGAAGATCCTGGAGTTCGCCGAGGCGGAGGACGAGGCGCTGGTGCGCGCCGCCGAGGCCGACGCGCAGGCCCTCGCCGAGGCGACCGACGCGGCGGCCCGGGAGGCGGCGGAGTCGGCGCGGGCGTACGCGGAGGGCGTCCGCGAGTCGGCGGAGGCGAAGGCCCGCGCGACCCTGGAGACGGCGCGGGGGCGGGCCGAGGAGCTGGCGACGGAGGCGGGCCGCGAGGCGGAGGAGCTGCGGACGGCGGCCCGGGAGGCCTTCGAGGAGGCCGAGCGGCGCGCGGCGGAGCTCCTGGCGGAGCAGGAGGCCGGGCGGAAGGCGGTGCGGGAGGAGGCCGAGCGCGAGGAGGAGGCGCGGGCGGCCGAGCTCGACGCGCGCCACGAGGAGCTGTTCGGCCGCGCGGAGGCCCGTCTCGCGGAGGCCGGACGGCTCCTGTCGGAGACCGAGGAGCAGGCCCGGCACGGCCAGGAGGACGCGGAGGCGAAGGCGTCGGAACTGCTCGCGCAGGCCCGCCTGAAGGCCGAACGGACCGAGCGCGCGACGGAACGGGTCCTGCGGGAGCACGAGGAGGCGCGGGACGAGATCCACTCCCACATGGAGCACATCCGCGACTCCCTGGCGGCGCTGACGGGGCGGGGCCCGGCGGAGGAGGCGGAGCGGTCGCCCGCCCGGGGGGCGGGGACGGGGACGGACCTGGGCTCGGCTTCGGGCGCGGACCCGGGCTCGGCTTCGGCACCTGCCCCGGCCCCGTCCCCGGACTCCGGCCAGGACGAGGACCCGGGCCCGGAGACGGCTCCGGGCAACCGGTGACGTACCCGGGCGACCGGTGACGTACCCGGGCGCCGGGCCTGTGACGTGACGGCGCGGGGAGGCCCGGCGACCGGCCCCTCGGAGCCGGAGCCGGAGCCGGAGCCGACAACGGCAACGGCAACGACAACGGCAACACGCCCAGGAAGCCCGGTAATTGGATCGCGTTTCCCCGGTCCGCCCGTCTAGCGTCCCACTCGTGATCATGAAGCTGACGGCCGTCACCCTCGACTGTGCCGACCCCCTCGCCCTGGCCGACTTCTACCACCGGGCCACCGGCCTCCCGCTCCACGAGCGCTCGACCGACGCGTTCGCGGGCCTCTCCCGGGGGCCCGCCGGGTCCGGCCTCTTCCTCGGCTTCCAGCGGGTCGAGGGCTACCGGCCCCCGTCCTGGCCCGGCCAGGAGGTCCCGCAGCAGCTGCACCTGGACTTCGACGTCGACGACTTCGACGAGGCGGAGGCCCGGCTCGTCGCCCTGGGCGCGACCGTCCCCGCCGTCCAGCCCCGCCCCGACCGCTGGCGGGTCCTCCTGGACCCGGCCGGGCACCCCTTCTGCCTGACGGTCCCGGGGGCGTGAGGGCCCTGCCCGGCGGCCCGGTCGTGGCCGCATGAGGGGGATCGTGGAATCTCTTGCCGCGGCGGGCCTGCGGATCGTGGACGGGTGGACCGAGCCCGACGGGCTCGTTCCGCCCGTCGTCACCGGGCAGGCCGCGAGCTGCCCGGCCTCCGACGGACGCGTCGAAGCCATGCTGGACGTTCTCGCACCACGGCTGCGGGAGAGGGCGAACGCCGACTGGTACCGGCTGGCGGTCGAAGGAGGGCTCTTCTCCGAGACCGACCGCAGGTTCCTGCTCGCGTGGGCGCCGGAGGAGAGCGAGTGGGCGCGGTGGATCTGCGTCGAGCTGCAGAGCGAATGGGACATCATGGGCGCGGGGGCCGCCGGGCCCCTCGGCAGCGCCGCTTGTCGCCCCGAGTTCCGCATGCTCTCGCTCGACGGGAACGTGCTGCTCTTCGCGACGACGTGGGAGCACGACATCAGCACCTCGGTGCTGAAACCGCATCGTTCGCGGGTGCTCCGGGAGTGGGCCGAGGTGGTGGCGGACGGATCCATGGACTACCCGGACGAGCCCCCGCTGAGCCCGGCGGCACGCCGCTGGCTCGACACCCACTAGGGGGTGTCCGGCCGTCACCCTTCTCCGGGGTCCTTCAGCACCGGGAAGCGGCGGGGCGCCAGGACGAGCAGGACCAGGAGGGCGAGGGCCGCCGCTCCCGCCGCGCCCAGGTAGACGTAGTCCACCGCCGCGTCGACCGCGCGGCGCAGGAGGTCCGTCGTCGCGGGTGGCAGGGAGCCGGGGGAGTCCAGGGCGCGGGCCAGGGCGTCCAGGTCGCCGTCGCCGCCGAGGCGGGCGGCCAGGACGCCGTTGGCGACGGCGCCGAAGACGGCCGCGCCGACGCTCTGGCCGACCTGGCGGCAGAAGAGGACGGACGCGGTGGTCGTGCCCCGCTCCCCGTAGGGGACGGTCGACTGGACGCCGACGATCAGCGGGAGTTGGAAGAGGCCCAGGGCCGCGCCGAGCAGCAGCATCAGCAGGGCCGGCTGCCAGGGCTCTCCCGGGAACGGCAGCAGCGGGAAGGCGAGCAGGACGAGGAGCGCGCCGGAGATGCCGAGGACGGCGGTGAGCCGGAAGCCGATGCGCGTGTAGACCCGGTTCGAGAGCGCCGCGCTGACGGGCCAGCTCAGGGTCATCACCGACAGGACGAATCCGGCCGCGATCGGGCCGAGGCCCAGGACGGACTGGGCGTACGTGGGGAGGAAGACGGTCGGGGCGACCATGAGCAGGCCGAGGGCCCCGAGCGCGAGGTTGACGGCGGCGATCGTGCGGCGGCGCCAGACCCAGCCGGGGATGATCGGCTCGGCGGCGCGCCGCTCGACCAGGACGGTCGCGGCGCCGAGGGCGGCGGCCCCGCCGAGGAGGCCGAGGGAGGGCGCGGAGAGCCAGGGCCAGGCGACGCCGCCCTGGACGAGGGCGGTGAGGAGCAGGACGCCGGTGGCGAAGACGCAGAGCGCGCCCGCCCAGTCGATCCGTACGCGCGCGCGTGGCGCGGTCCGTTCCGGTTCGACCAGGTGGCGGCAGATCAGCCACAGGGCGACCAGGCCGACCGGCAGGTTGATCAGGAAGATCCAGCGCCAGTCGGCGTAGCCCGCGAGGAGGCCGCCGGCGGCCGGGCCCGCGACGGCGGAGGCGGCCCAGACGGAGGAGAGCTTCGCCTGGATCTTCGGGCGTTCCTTCAGCGGGTACAGGTCGGCGGCGATCGTCTGGATCGTGCCCTGGAGCGCGCCGCCGCCGAGGCCCTGGACGACCCGGAAGGCGATGAGGGACGCCATGTTCCAGGCGGCGGCGCACAGCAGGGAGCCGATCAGGAAGAGGACGACCCCGGCGACGAGGACCGGCTTGCGGCCGAAGGTGTCGCTGAGCTTGCCGTACACGGGGAGGGTGACGGTGACGGCGAGCAGGTAGCCGGAGAACAGCCAGGAGAAGACGGCGAGTCCGCCGAGGTCGCCGACGATCTGCGGGACGGCCGTGGACACGATGGTGCCGTCGATCGCGGCGAGCCCCATCCCGAGCATGAGCGCGGCGACGACGGGTCCCCGGCGCGCCGGTGCGGATGCGGGGGCCGGGCCGGTCCCGGCCCGTGTCGTCGACGGCTCGGCCACCGTACGCCCTTCCTTTCTTCGTACACCTAAATTCCGGGTGACAGCGTGCCACCCCGACCCCGGGCGGAGAAGCCCCTAAGGGTTTCTCCCCCATACGGCCCAGGGGCCGTTCGTACCGGCGGAGGAGGAGAACTCCCGGTCCCGCTCCTTAACTTGAACTTACGAACCCGCCACTGCCTTCGAGGAGAGAAACGTGACTACGGCTGTGACCATCCCCACGCACGGGGGTACGGGAGGGGCTACGGCCGTCGCCGCGCGGGCGCGGCAGGTCGTGAAGGCGTACGGCTCCGGGGAGACCCGGGTCGTCGCCCTCGACTCCGTCGACGTGGACATCGCCCGCGGACGGTTCACCGCGATCATGGGGCCCTCGGGCTCCGGCAAGTCCACCCTGATGCACTGCCTCGCCGGGCTGGACACGGTGACCAGCGGGCAGATCTTCCTGGACGAGACCGAGATCACCGGGCTCAAGGACAAGAAGCTGACGCAGCTGCGCCGGGACCGGATCGGCTTCATCTTCCAGGCGTTCAACCTGCTGCCGACCCTGAGCGCGATCGAGAACATCACGCTCCCGATGGACATCGCGGGCCGCCGGCCGGACGCCGACTGGCTGCGCCGGGTCGTCGACACCGTCGGTCTGTCGGAGCGGCTCAGGCACCGGCCGAACGAGCTGTCCGGCGGTCAGCAGCAGCGCGTGGCCGTGGCCCGCGCGCTCGCCGCCCGCCCCGAGATCATCTTCGGGGACGAGCCGACCGGAAACCTCGACTCGCGGGCCGGCGCCGAGGTCCTCGGCTTCCTGCGCACCTCGGTCGACGAGCTGGGGCAGACGATCGTCATGGTCACCCACGACCCGGTCGCCGCCTCGTACGCCGACCGCGTCCTCTACCTGGCCGACGGGAAGATCGTCGACGAGATGGAGCGGCCCACCGCCGAGGCCGTCCTCGACAGGATGAAGGACTTCGACGCGCGCGGGCGGACCTCATGAGCGTGCTCAAGTCCTCCCTGCGCAACTTCCTCGCGCACAAGGGCCGCATGGCGCTCTCCGCCGTCGCCGTCCTGCTCTCCGTCGCGTTCGTCTCCGGGACCCTGGTCTTCACGGACACGATGAACACGACGTTCGACAAGCTCTTCGCCACCACCGCCTCCGACGTCACCGTCAGCCCGAAGGGCGCGGCGTCCGACGACGAGACCCCGCAGACCGGCCGCCCCGAGACCTTCCCCGCCGCGCTCCTGGAGAAGGTCGCGAAGGCGGAGGGCGCCCGGAACGTGCGGGGCGCGGTCACCTCCCTGAGCGTCACCGTCGTCGACGCGAGGAACGAGAACGTCGGCCCGACCGGCGGCGCCCCGACGATCGCCGTCAACTGGACGCCGAACGAGCTGCGTTCGGTGGAGATCGCCTCCGGCCACGAGCCGCGCGGCCCCACCGACGTCGTCGTGGACGGCGCCACCGCCGAGAAGCACGGCCTGAAGCTCGGCGACGAGCTGCGGACCATCTCCGTCACCGGCGACTTCACCGCGAGGATCTCCGGCATCGCCGACTTCAAGGTCACCAACCCCGGCGCCACCCTCGTCTACTTCGACACCGCCACCGCCCAGCGCGAACTGCTCGGCAAGGAAGGCCTGTTCACCCAGATCACGGCCGACGCCGCGCCCGGCGTGAGCGACGAGGCCCTCAAGGCGAACATCGCCGCCGCCCTCGGCGACGGCTACAAGCTCCAGACGGCCGCCGAGGCCGCCGACGCGGGCCGCGAGGAGCTCGCCAGCTTCCTCGACGTCATGAAGTACGCCATGCTCGGCTTCGCCGGGATCGCCTTCCTCGTCGGCATCTTCCTCATCGTCAACACCTTCTCCATGCTGGTCGCCCAGCGCACCCGCGAGATCGGCCTCATGCGGGCCATCGGATCGAGCCGCAGGCAGGTCAACCGCTCCGTCCTGATCGAGGCGCTGCTCCTCGGCCTGGTCGGCTCGGCCGCCGGCGTCGCGGCGGGCGTCGGCCTCGCCGTCGGCCTGATGAAGCTGATGTCCGCCGTGGGCATGGAGCTCTCCACCGGCGACCTCACCGTGAAGTGGACGACCCCGGTCGTCGGCGTCGTCCTCGGCGTCGTCGTCACCGTCCTCGCCGCCTACGTCCCGGCCCGCCGCGCCGGGAAGATCTCCCCGATGGCCGCCCTGCGCGACGCCGGCACCCCCGCCGACGGCAGGGCGGGCCGGGTCCGGGGCGGGATCGGCCTCGCCCTCACCGCCGCCGGGGCGGCCGCCCTCGTGGCCGCCGCCCGCGCCGAGGAGGCCGCCCCCGGCTCCGCCTGGCTCGGCCTCGGCGTCGTCCTCTCCCTGCTCGGCTTCGTCGTCGTCGGCCCGCTGCTCGCCGGCGGGGTCGTCCGCGTCCTCGGCGTCGTCGTCCTGCGGGTCTTCGGGCCCGTCGGCCGGATGGCCGAGCGCAACGCCCTGCGCAACCCGCGCCGCACCGGCGCCACCGGCGCCGCCCTCATGATCGGCCTGGCGCTCGTCGCCTGCCTGTCGGTGGTCGGCTCCTCCATGGTGGCCTCCGCCACCGAGGAGCTGGACCGCTCCGTCGGCGCCGACTTCATCGTGCAGTCCGGCACCGGCCAGCCGATCGTGCCGCAGGCGCAGGCCGCCCTGGAGAAGGCCCCCGGCATCGACCACGTCACCGAGTACAAGTGGCTCGACGTCACCGTCACCGACCCGCGCGGGAAGAAGGCCGAGCAGGGCCTGGCCGCCGCCGACCCGACGTACGCGCGGGACCTGCGCCGGGAGACCACCGCCGGGCGGCTCGCGGACGCCTACGGGCCGGACGCCATGTCCGTCGGCAGCGACTACGCCACCGCGCACGGCGTGAAGGCCGGCGACGTCCTGACCGTCGCCTTCAAGGGCGGGAAGCCGGCGAGGCTCAAGGTCGCGGCGATCACCTCCGACCAGGGGAACGTCGACAAGGGGGTGATGTACACCAACGTCACCACCGCCGCCCGGTACCTGCCCGCCGACCGGATGCCGCACAGCCTGCTCCTCCTCGCCAGCGCGAAGGACGGCCAGGAGACGCAGGCCTATCAGGCCCTCAAGGACGCGCTCGCGCCCTACCCCCAGTACAAGGTCAGCAACCAGGCGGACTACAAGGAGGAGCTCCGGGACCAGGTCGGGCAGCTGCTCAACATCGTGTACGGGCTCCTCGCCCTCGCGATCGTCGTCGCGGTCCTCGGCGTCGTGAACACCCTGGCCCTGTCGGTCGTCGAGCGGACCCGGGAGATCGGCCTCATGCGGGCCGTCGGCCTCTCCCGCCGCCAGCTGCGCCGCATGATCCGCCTGGAGTCCGTGGTCATCGCCCTCTTCGGCGCGCTCCTCGGCCTCGGCCTGGGCATGGGCTGGGGCACCGCCGCCCAGAAGCTCCTGGCCCTGGAGGGCCTCGGCGTCCTGGACGTCCCCTGGCCGACGATCCTCACCGTCTTCGTCGCCTCCGCCTTCGTGGGCCTCTTCGCGGCGCTGGTCCCGGCCTTCCGGGCGGGGCGGATGAACGTCCTGAACGCGATCGCGAGCGAGTAGCGGTCGTACGGAGGGACACGGGCGGCCCCGGTACGCGCGCGTACCGGGGCCGTACGGCTGCTCAGACCGTGAGCACGGGCACGTCGTAGCGGGGGATGTGCTTGTCCCGGGTGACGAGGGTGAGCCCCTCGGTCTGCGCCTGGGCGATCAGTATCCGGTCGAAGGGGTCGCGGTGGTGGGGCGGGAGCCGTCCCGCGCGGATGCCGTGCTCGGCGGTGACCGAAAGCGGTCTGAGCTGGCAGTCGCGTGCCAGTTCCGGCAGCTCGGCCGGTCCGTCGAGCTTGCCGAGGGCCTGCTTGACGGAGAGCTCCCACGGGGTGACGGCGCTGACGTACGCGTGCTCCTCCGTGTCGAGCAGGTCCTTGACGTCGTCGGAGAGCTGCGGGGAGTCCAGCAGCCACCAGAGGATGACGTGCGTGTCGACGAGCAGCTTCACTCCGCGGTGCCTTCCGCGTCGAGCCCGAAGGCCTCGGCGAAGCCGGGGTCGTCGGAGAGGTCGTCGAAGTCGTCGTGGAGGACGACGGGCGCGGTGAGGGAGCCCCGGGCGGTGCGCCGGACCTTCCCCCGGAGCGGGATCACCTTCGCGACCGGTTCCCCGGACTTGCTGATGATCACCTCCGCGCCGGTCGCGACCGCCTCCAGGATCTTGGAGAAGTGGGTCTTCGCCTCGTGGACGTTGTACTGCCGGGCTGCTTCCATCGCGGCCTCTCACAGCTAGGTGGGGCAAAGGTGGACTAAGTGCTGGACTAATCTTAGTCGTACAAGCCGCCCGCGAACCAGCCGCTTCACCCTCCCGAGTGGCGGGGTTCCTTCGGGCGGGTGACAGTGGCACGTCGTAGGCTGGGGAGACCCGGGCCGGACGCGTCCGGGACCACCCGGCCCGTGCGACGTGTCGGGCCGTTCGCGTTGTCCGCACCTCCAGTTCCGGGATGGAAAAGCCCCATGAGCCTGCACGGTCTGCTCGACGCCGTCGTCAAGGACGCCGCCCTCGCCGAGGCGGTGAAGGCCGCCGCCGACGGCAACCGGCCCCACGTGGACCTGGTCGGCCCCGCCGCCGCGCGCCCGTTCGCCGTGGCCGCGCTCGCCCGGGACTCGGGGCGCCCGGTCCTCGCGGTGACCGCGACCGGCCGGGAGGCCGAGGACCTCGCCGCCGCGCTGCGCTCGCTCCTCGACCCCGACACGGTCGCCGAGTACCCCTCCTGGGAGACCCTGCCGCACGAGCGCCTCTCGCCCCGCTCCGACACCGTCGGCCGTCGCCTCGCCGTGCTGCGCCGCCTCGCGCACCCGAGGGACGACGACCCGGCGGCCGGGCCCGTCAGCGTGGTCGTCGCACCCGTGCGCTCGGTGCTCCAGCCGCAGGTCAAGGGCCTGGGCGACCTGGAGCCGGTGGCGCTGCGATCGGGGCAGACGGCCGATCTGAACGAGGTCGTGGAGGGCCTGGCGGCCGCCGCGTACTCGCGGGTGGAGCTGGTCGAGAAGCGCGGCGAGTTCGCCGTGCGCGGCGGCATCCTGGACGTCTTCCCGCCCACCGAGGAGCACCCGCTCCGGATCGAGTTCTGGGGCGACGACGTCGAGGAGATCCGTTACTTCAAGGTGGCCGACCAGCGGTCCCTGGAGGTCGCCGGGCACGGCCTGTGGGCGCCGCCCTGCCGCGAGCTGCTCCTGACCGACTCCGTACGGCAGCGGGCGGCGGCCCTCGCCGAGGAGCACCCGGAGCTGGGCGAGCTGCTCAACAAGATCGCGGAGGGGATCGCGGTCGAGGGCATGGAGTCCCTCGCGCCGGTCCTCGTCGACGACATGGAGCTGCTGCTCGACGTGCTGCCCGAGGGGTCCATGGCCGTCGTCTGCGACCCCGAGCGGGTGCGGACCCGGGCGGCGGACCTCGTCGCCACCAGCCAGGAGTTCCTCCAGGCGTCCTGGGCGGCCACCGCCGGCGGCGGCGAGGCCCCGATCGACGTCGGCGCGGCCTCCCTGTGGGGGATCGCGGACGTCCGGGACCGGGCCCGCGAGCTGGGCATGCCCTGGTGGTCGGTGTCGCCGTTCGCGGCCGACGAGGCCGACACCGGCGGCGACGTCCTCGCCCTCGGCATGCACGCCCCCGAGTCGTACCGGGGCGACACCGCCCGCGCGCTCGCCGACACCAAGGGCTGGCTCGCCGACGGCTGGCGCACGGTCTACGTGACCGAGGCCCACGGCCCCGCCTCCCGCACGGTCGAGGTACTCGGCGGCGAGGGCATCGCCGCCCGCCTCGACTCCGACCTGACCGAGATCGCCCCCTCGGTCGTCCACGTGGCCTGCGGCTCCATCGACCACGGCTTCGTCGACCCCGGCCTGAAGCTGGCCGTCCTCACCGAGACCGACCTGTCCGGGCAGAAGGCGGCCGGCAAGGACGGGCAGCGGATGCCCGCCAAGCGGCGCAAGACGATCGACCCGCTGACCCTGGAGGTCGGCGACTACATCGTGCACGAGCAGCACGGCGTCGGCCGGTACGTCGAGATGGTCCAGCGGACCGTGCAGGGCGCCACCCGCGAGTACCTGCTCGTGGAGTACGCGCCCGCGAAGCGCGGCCAGCCCGGCGACCGGCTCTACATCCCGACCGACCAGCTCGAACAGGTCACCAAGTACGTGGGCGGCGAGGCGCCGACCCTGCACCGGCTCGGCGGCGCGGACTGGACGAAGACCAAGGCGCGCGCCAAGAAGGCCGTCAAGGAGATCGCCGCCGACCTGATCAAGCTGTACTCGGCGCGGATGGCGGCCCCCGGCCACGCCTTCGCCCCCGACACCCCCTGGCAGCGCGAGCTGGAGGACGCCTTCCCGTACGTGGAGACGCCCGACCAGCTCTCCACCATCGCCGAGGTCAAGGAGGACATGGAGAAGACCGTCCCCATGGACCGCCTGATCTGCGGCGACGTCGGCTACGGCAAGACGGAGATCGCGGTCCGGGCGGCCTTCAAGGCCGTCCAGGACGGCAAGCAGGTCGCGGTCCTCGTGCCGACGACGCTGCTCGTGCAGCAGCACTTCGGGACCTTCTCCGAGCGGTACTCGCAGTTCCCGGTGAAGGTGCGGGCCCTGTCCCGCTTCCAGTCGGAGAGCGAGTCGAAGGCGACCCTGGAGGGGCTGCGGGACGGCTCGGTCGACATCGTGATCGGCACCCACCGCCTCTTCTCCTCCGAGACGAAGTTCAAGGACCTCGGCCTGGTGATCGTGGACGAGGAGCAGCGCTTCGGCGTCGAGCACAAGGAGCAGCTAAAGAAGCTCCGGGCCAACGTCGACGTGCTCACCATGTCCGCCACCCCCATCCCCCGCACCCTGGAGATGGCGGTCACCGGCATCCGCGAGATGTCGACGATCACCACCCCGCCGGAGGAGCGCCACCCGGTCCTCACCTTCGTCGGCCCGTACGAGGAGAAGCAGATCGGCGCCGCGATCCGGCGCGAACTCCTGCGCGAGGGCCAGGCCTTCTACATCCACAACCGGGTCGACTCCATCGACCGGGCGGCGGCCCGGCTGCGCGAGATCGTGCCCGAGGCGCGGATCGCGACGGCCCACGGCCAGATGTCGGAACAGGCCCTGGAGCAGGTCGTGGTCGACTTCTGGGAGAAGAAGTTCGACGTGCTCGTCTCCACGACGATCGTGGAGTCCGGCATCGACATCTCCAACGCCAACACCCTCATCGTCGAGCGCGGCGACAACTTCGGGTTGTCGCAGCTCCACCAGCTGCGCGGCCGGGTCGGCCGTGGCCGCGAGCGGGGCTACGCGTACTTCCTGTACCCGCCGGAGAAGCCGCTGACGGAGACCGCGCACGAGCGGCTCGCGACGATCGCCCAGCACACCGAGATGGGCGCGGGCATGTACGTGGCCATGAAGGACCTGGAGATCCGGGGCGCGGGCAACCTGCTCGGCGGCGAGCAGTCCGGCCACATCGCGGGCGTGGGCTTCGACCTGTACGTGCGGATGGTCGGCGAGGCCGTGGCCGACTACCGGGCGTCGCTCGACGGCGGGGCGGAGGAGGAGCCGCCCCTGGAGGTCAAGATCGAGCTGCCGGTCGACGCGCACGTGCCGCACGACTACGCGCCGGGCGAGCGGCTGCGCCTCCAGGCCTACCGGGCCATCGCCTCGGCGAACTCGGAGGAGGACGTCAGGGCCGTACGGGAGGAGCTGACCGACCGCTACGGCAAGCTGCCCGAGCCGGTGGAGAACCTGCTCCTGGTGGCGGGCCTGCGGATGCTGGCCCGCGCCTGCGGGGTCGGCGAGATCGTCCTCCAGGGCCCGAACATCCGCTTCGCGCCGGTGGAGCTGCGCGAGTCCCAGGAGCTGCGCCTCAAGCGCCTGTACCCGCGCACGGTCATCAAGCCGGCCGTCCACCAGATCCTGGTCCCGCGCCCGACGACGGGCAAGATCGGCGGCAAGCCGGTGGTGGGCCGCGAACTGCTCGTGTGGACGGGGGAGTTCCTGACGACGATCCTCGGGTCGTGAGGCGTGGGGGCCGGTCCTCCGGGACCGGCCCCCTACCCCCGCTGCGTGAAGAGCAGGCCGGTGAGGGAGCGGAAGTACTCCTCCGGGTCCCGGCCGCCCAGCGCGTCCGTCACGTTGCGGGTGAGCAGCAGCGCCGCGAAGCCGTGGGCGAGCGACCAGGCCGCGATGCCGGCCTCGCGCGCGTCGGGGACGGCGTCCAGACCCGCGACGCCCGCGCGGAGTTCGGCAGAGGCGCGCTCCTTGGCGGCGCGCAGGTCCGGGTCGTCGGCGCGCAGCAGCTCCGGCTGGAACATGACCTGGAAGTGGGCGGGGTGCTCGACCGCGAACCGCACGTACCGCACGCCCCGTTCGCGCAGTTCGGGGACGCCGGCCAGGGCCCCGGCGAGGAGCTCGTACCCCTCGGCGGCGACGGCGGTCAGGAGGCCGGTGCGGTCCTTGAAGTGGTGGGCGGGCGCGGCGTGCGAGACGCCCGCGCGGCGGGCGAGGTCCCGCAGGCTCAGCGCCCCCGGACCCTCGGCGGCGATGACGTCGAGGGCGGCGGTGAGGACGGCCCGGCGCAGGTCGCCGTGGTGGTAGGTGCCGTGGCCCGTGGTCGCCCTCTTGTCCGTGTGCTTCGTCGTCATGGCAGCAGCCTAGCCCTCGTCTAGTCATTGACAAGTTCGGAGGGCGGGCGCAATCTTGTCAGTGACAAGACGTGGAGCGGCCGTGAGGGAGAAGACCGTGGAAGCCGGACGCGTACGCCGGATGTGGCACCTGCTCGAACCCCTGCACGCCCTGCTCTACTACGCCCCCGAGGCCTTCGACGAGGCCGCCGCCCTCGGCTACGACACCGACGTGCGCTGGCCCTCCTACTTCGCCTGGCGGGCCGCGCCCCTCGGCGCCGCCGGTCCGGTCCGGGTGGCCTCCGCCTTCTACAGCTTCAGCCCGGACACGGTCGCCCGGTACGTGCCCGTGGCCCGGACGACCGCCGATCCCGCCGATGCCCCCGCCGCTCCGGCGACCGCCGACCCCGCCGACGTGCTCGCCGCCCGGCTCCGGGCCGTCGACCGCACCTGCCGGGCCGTCCTCGGCGAGGACGCGGTCGCGGGGCCCGGCCTGGCGGAGGCCGCCGCGCTCGCCCGCCGGGCGGCGGAGGCGGCCGGGACCGCCGGCCGCCCGCTCGCCGCCGCCAACGCCGAACTCCCCTGGCCCGGGGCCCCGCACCTCGTCCTCTGGCAGGCCGCGACGATCCTGCGCGAGCACCGGGGCGACGGGCACGTCGCCGCCCTCCTGGCCGCCGGGCTCGACCCGGTCGAGGCGCTCGTCTCCTTCGCGGCGGTCGGCGCCGCGCCCGAACCCGTCTTCGCGAGCCGGGGCTGGTCCGCCGCCGCGTGGTCCGCCGCCCGGGAACGGCTCGCCGCCCGGGGGCTCGTGGACGCGGACGGCACGGCCACCGAGGCCGGGCGGGACCTGCGGGCCGGGGTCGAGCGGCGTACGGACGAACTGGCCGCCGCCCCCTGGGCCGCCCTCGGCACCGAGGCCGCCGACCGCCTCGCCGACCTGCTCGGCGGACCCTGGCTCGCCGCGATCGGCTCCGGCCTGCTGCCCGCCGAGAACACCCTCGGCATCGGCAAGGTGTGACACGGAAGTACGAAGCCCGCGCTGCCGTTCGCCCTAGGATGGGCAGGGTGTCGACGTACCGAAGGACCCTCGCCGCCCCGGCCCTTGTGGCCGCCGCCCTCGTCGTCGCCGCCTGCACCCCCCCGATCGACGGCGGTACGGGCGGGAGGAAGGCCGAGCCCGGGACGGCGCTCGCCGCCGTGGACACCCTCGCCGTCAAGGGCCGCGCCCCGAAGAAGGGTTACGACCGGGACGCGTTCGGGCGCGGCTGGGTGGACGTGGACCGCAACGGCTGCGGCACCCGCGAGGACATCCTCAAGCGGGACCTGACCGGCGTCCGGTACACGGACGGCCACTGCAAGGTCGCCTCCGGCACCCTCACCGACGACCCGTACACCGGCACCACCGTCCCGTACGTCCGGGGTCGCAGCAAGGTCGACATCGACCACGTCGTGGCGCTCTCCGACGCCTGGCAGAAGGGGGCGCAGCAGTGGAACGCCGAGACCCGGCGCCGCTTCGCCAACGACCCCCTCAACCTCCTCGCCGTCGACGCCGCCACCAACCGCCGCAAGTCCGACGGCGACGCCGCGACCTGGCTGCCGCCGAACGGCGCGTACCGCTGCACGTACGTGGCCCGGCAGGTCGCGGTGAAGAAGAAGTACGGGGTGTGGGTGACGGAGGGCGAGCGGGACGCGATGAAGCGGGTCCTGAACGACTGCCCCCGGCAGAAGCTCCCGTAGGACCTGCGGCGGGGGCCGGTCCGAGGGGCGACCCCGGTACCGCGTCCGGCGCACCCGCACCACCACGCGCCCGCACCGCCTATCACCCGCGCATCGCGCAGTCGTGCGCGCACGCGCGTGAGGGGGACCGCTCCCCTGCAGCGGTCCCCCTCACGTCTCCCCCCCCTCATCGGGGCCGCCCCCCCGGGCCCGGCCCCGATCGGCCCCTGGATCCGCCCCCCCGGGCTCAGTCCAGGTCCGCGATGTCCTTCGCCGCCGGGGCCTTCGCCGCGACCGGCTTCCCGTACCGGGTGAAGGCGATCGTCCCCGGCTCGTCGCCGCCCTTCGTGACGATCTTCAGGACGTACGGCGTGCCCTCGGTGGCCACGTACACGGTCCTCGTCACGCCGCCGTCGTCCGGCTCCGTCAGCGTGAGCGCCTTCCGGCCGTCGACGGTGGTCTCCCCGCCCCGGACGACGCCGCTCGCGCCCTGCTCGAAGCCGCCGAGGAGCTCCTTCGCGTCGCACATCGCCACGACGTCCTTCGCGTCGGGGTCGGAGGCCGGGAACTCGACCCAACGGCCCTTGAGCGCCTTGAACGTGGCCTCCCGCACCTCCGGGGACTCGCCCTCGACCTGCTCGTCCAGGGAGGCCTCGTCGAAGCGCAGGTACACCTTCTTCCGGTCGGCCCTGATCAGTTCGGTCGTGGCGGCCGTGCCCGTGGTCAGCGTGCCCACGCACTTCCCGGCGGTGTCGAAGGAGACGTAGGCCCTCGTCCGCTCGCCCTCGGACGTCGTGTCGACGTCCACGGTCAGGGACTTCGCCGCCGCCGTCGCCGCGAACGCCTCGTCGACGATCCGCGCCCCGGACAGCCCCGGGAAGGGCCCTGCCGGCTTCGCGTCCTCCGAGAACGGGCCGCAGGCGGCGGCGCCGGCCGCGACGGCGGCGCACAGGAGGGCGGCGACGGCGGTACGACGGGGGCGGGAGGAGGTGGGGGCGGGGGCGCGCATGGGGATTCGTCTCCGGGAGAAGGGTGTGAAGGGTACGAAGGGTGTGAAGGGTTACGGGGGCGGGGCCCCGAAGGGCCCCGGTTCTTCCGAGGGGCGGTGGCAGCCGTGGGGGACGGTGCGGCCGGGGTGACCGGGTCGGCCGGGGTGACCGGGTCCGGCCGGGTCAGCCGAGCTTCAGCTCCCACTGCGAGGCGTTGTAGTCGAAGCCCGGGTTCACCTCGACCGTCAGGTCCTTGGCGTCCTTGGGGACGTCGAAGGCGACGGTGACGGTGGCCTTCTTGCCGGGCAGGACGGTGCCCTGGAAGCCCGCGCCGACCTTCTCGTCGAAGACCTGCTCGGCCGCGACGCCGTTCGTCCCGGCACGGCCGGCCAGCGTGACGAGGGTGGCGTCGAACTTCTTCTTGCCGCCGTTCTCGATGACGACGGTGACCTGGTACGCCTTGTTGCCCTCGGTGTGGCCGGCCGCGAACTCGCTGGGCTTGTACGCCTTCGGGTCCGAGACCGTGACCTTGAGGTCGTCGTCGTAGACCGAGGTGTCGCCGTCCGCCAGGTTCTTGGCCGCCGGGTCCTTGGGCGCGGTGTCCTTGATGGCCTTGTCGATCTCGTCGACCGCGTCGCTGACGGCCGTGAACGTGATGACCGCGCCGACGACCGAGAGGATCAGGGCCGCGAGGCCGAGGAGCGCGCCGGTGAGCGCCACCCCCTTGTTGTTCGCCTCGCCGCGCTTCACACGGCCCTTGCCGACGAGCCCGAGGATCAGGGCGATCAGGCCCAGGATGCCCGCCAGCCAGAAGAGGAGCGGCACGATGCCGGAGAGCGTGCCGATGATGCCGAGGATCAGGGCCGCGGTGCCGAGGCCGTTGCGCATGGCCCGGTGCGGAGCGGCGGGCGGGACCTGGGTGTCGTACGACATGGGTGTGTCCTCCCGGACATCGAAGCTGTCTGGTGCGATGGATCAATCACAGCAGAGCTTGTGAACCGAGTCAACACCGCTCACGGGGAAGGAGTCGACTCACGCTGTGAAGGGTGGGAGTCGTTCCCCGTCGGTAGGATGGGTGTCACACGAGAGTCGTCAGCGGGTCAGCCAGGGGAGACGGGTCAGATGCCGGAGAACGCAGCGGACGCGGGGGCGGCGGAGAAGGACGCGGACGCCCCCACCAGCGGAACCGCCCCCGCCACAGGAACCGCTCCCACCAGCGGAACCGCCCCCACCAGCGGAACCGCCCCCACCAGCGGAACCGCCCCCGCCACAGGAGCCGCCCCCGCCGAGGTGACCGCCGCCGGGATCGCCCGGCTCGCCGGGGTCGGCCGGGCCGCCGTCAGCAACTGGCGCCGCCGGCACGCCGACTTCCCCAAGCCCGTCGGCGGCACGGAGACCAGCCCGTCCTTCGCCCTCGCCGAGGTCGAGGAGTGGCTCCGCGCCCAGGGCAAGCTGGCCGAGGTCCCGCTCCGGGAGCGCGTCTGGCAGCAGGTCGCGGGCCACCCGGCCGGCGCGGTCACCGCCCTCGTCCACGCGGGCTGCGCCCTCCTCCTCGTACGGGACCGGTCGGCGGCCTGGCCCGCCCTCGCCGCGCTCCCCGACGAGCGGCTCACGAAGGTGCTGCCGGTCGCCCTGGAGGAGACGCTGACCGAGCGCCTCGGCCCCGGACGGGCCGTCCTCACCCCCACCTCGGGCGCGCTCGCCGTCTCCCTGCCCCTGCTGCGCGGGGCCGCCGAACTCGCGGCCGACACCGGCGCGCGCCAGGCCTTCGAGTTCCTGCTCGGCCGCCACCTCGACGCCAACCCGCGCCAGTACACGCTCACCCCGCCCGGCCCCGCCGCCCTCATGGCGGCGCTCGCGGCCCCCGCGCCCGCCGGCGAGGGCGCCGCCCCGCTCACCGTCCTCGACCCGGCCTGCGGCACCGGCGGACTGCTCGGCGCGGTCGAGCGCCCCGGCGCCGTCTGCGGCCAGGACGCCGACCCCGACCTCGCCGCGCTCACCGCCCTGCGCCTGGCCCTCGCGGCCGACGCCGACATCCGGGTCAGGTCCGGCGACAGCCTGCGCGCCGACGCCTTCCCGGCGCTCGCCGCCGACGCCGTCCTCTGCCACCCGCCGTTCAACGAGCGCAACTGGGGCCACGACGAACTGGCCTACGACCCGCGCTGGGAGTACGGCTTCCCGGCCCGCACGGAGTCCGAACTGGCCTGGGTGCAGCACGCCCTGGCCCGCCTCCGCCCCGGCGGCACCGCCGTCCTCCTCATGCCGCCCGCCGCCGCCTCCCGCCGCTCGGGCCGCCGCATCCGCGCCGACCTGCTCCGCCGGGGCGCCCTGCGCGCGGTCGTCGCCCTCCCGGCCGGCGCCGCGCCCCCGTACGGCGTCCCGCTCCACCTCTGGGTGCTGCGCAAGCCCGTCCCGGGCGGCCGCCCCGCCGCCGAACTCCTCCTCGTGGACACCGCGTCCGAGCACACCGGACCGGCCAGGGAGGGCCGCGACCGGCTCGACTGGCCGGCCGTCCACGCCGCCGTCCTGGACGCCTGGGCGCCGTTCGACCGGGACGGGACCCTCGCCGGGACCCCGGGCGCGAGCCGCTCCGTCCCCGTGATCGAGCTCCTCGACGACGACGTCGACCTCGCGCCCGCCCGCCACCTGCCGCCCCCGGCCGCCGCCGGGGGCGCGGCCCAGCTCGCCGGGGTGCGCGAGCGCCTGACGGAGACCCTCCGCCGCACCCGCGAGCTGACCCCGCCCCCCGTCGCCGACCCGCCCGCCGCCGGGACCGGCCGGCCCACCACGACCGTCGGCGAACTGGCCCGCGCCGGGGCCCTGGCGCTGCGCTCGGGCGGCGCGGGCACGGCCCCCGCCGCCGCCCCGGTCGCCGTCCTCACCGACCACGACGTCCTGGCCGCCCAGCCGCCCTCGGGCACGCTGCCCGACGGCCCGCCCGAGGAACCGGTCCTGCTGGCCGTCGGGGACGTCGTCGTCCCGGTCCTTGGCGGCGGGGCGGCCGTCCGGGTCGTCGACGCCACCGCCGAGGGCGCCGCCCTCGGGCGCAACCTCCAGCTCCTGCGCCCCGACCCGGCGGCCCTCGACCCCTGGTTCCTGGCCGGTTTCCTCCGCGCCACCGCCAACACCCGGCAGGCCAGCAGCTACGCCTCCACCGCGACCCGCCTCGACGTCCGCCGCCTCCAGCTGCCGCGCCTGCCCCTGGCCGAACAGCGCCGCCTCGGCGAGCGGTTCCGGGCACTCGCCGCCTTCGAGGAGTCCCTGCGCCAGGCCTCCCGCCTCGGCGACCAGCTGGTGCAGGGCCTGTACGACGGCCTGGCGGACGGCTCCGTCGCCCCCTGAGGCCCTCCCGCCCCTCCTCTTTCCTCATCTCTTCGACAACGGTTCCGGGTATCCCGGAACCGTTGTCCGCAGGGGTGTATACGCTCGTGTCCGCACCCCACCCGTCCGAGCAGGAGCAGCAGGATGTACGGCCACCCGCAGGTCCCGCAGGTTCCGCAGCCGCCGAAGAGCCCCCTCTCCGGCGGCCGGATCGCGCTGCTCGTCCTCTTCTGTGTGCTCGCGCTGATGAGCTGCGGCTTCCTGTCCTGGGCGCCGCTGATCCGGCTGGCGTGCGTCACCCGCAGGGCGCGGGACTGGGTGGTGTGCGGCGTGCTGTTCGCGGGGTCGGCCGGCCTGTTCTCGTACGCGGCGGCCACCGGCGACAAGGAGGCCGGCACCGCGGAGTCCTTCGCCGCGGTCGGCGTGATGGTGGCCCTGGTGGCGGGCTCGATCACGTACTACCTGTTCGGGGAGATCCGTCACGCGGAGCGCTCGCGCACCGCGCCCGCGTACGGCCCGGCGGGGTACGCGTACGGGAGCAACGGTGTCGCCGCGACCGTCCCGCGCGCGGACGTGCGGCCGAATCCGTACGTCGGCCCCGTCGCGCACCCGCCCGTGGTCCCGGCGCCCGTCGTCCCGGCGCCCGCCACCCCCGTGCCCCAGCCCTCCGGCCCCCGCATCGACCAGGTCCGCGCCGAGCTCGACGAGCTGAGCGACCTGCTGCGCAGGGAGCCGCGGGAAGGCGAAGGCGGCCGGTGAACGGACGGATCGTCGGCGGGCGTTACGAGCTCGCCACCGTCGTCGGCCAGGGCGGCATGGGCCAGGTCTGGACGGCGTACGACGGGCGCCTCGACCGCCGGGTCGCGGTGAAGCTGCTGCGGCCGGCCGGCATGAACGGGCAGGCCTCCTCCGCCGACGAGCTGCGCCGCCGCTTCGTGCGCGAGTGCCGGGTCACCGCGCGCGTGACCCACCCCGGCCTGGTGACCGTGCACGACGCGGGCAGCGAGGGCGAGGACCTGTACCTCGTCATGCAGTACGTGGAGGGCGCGGACCTCGCCGACCACCTCGCCGAGCACACCCCGTACCCGTGGGAGTGGGCCGTGTCCGTGGCCGCGCAGCTGTGCGCGGTGCTCGCCGCCGTGCACGCGGTGCCGATCGTGCACCGCGACCTCAAGCCGCGGAACGTGATGGTCCGTCCGGACGGGACGCTGACCGTCCTCGACCTCGGCGTGGCCTCCGTCCTGGACACCGACACCACCCGGCTCACGCACACCGGCTCGCCCATCGGCAGCCCGGCGTACATGGCGCCGGAGCAGGCCATGGGCGGCGCCGTCGGCCCGGCCACCGACCTGTACGCGCTCGGCGTCCTGCTCCACGAACTCCTCAGCGGGAACGTGCCGTTCTCCGGCTCGACCGCGCTCGGCGTGCTGCACCGCCACCTGTACGAGCCGCCCGTCCCGCTCCGGCAGCTGCGCCCGGAGGTCCCCGCGCCGCTGGAGGCGCTGGTGCTGCGGCTCCTCGCCAAGGACCCCCGGGACCGCCCGGCCGGCGCGCACGAGGTGTACGAGCACCTGCTGCCGCTGCTGCCCGCGCGCGGAGCCCCGGCGGGCCCGATGGACCCGACCCGGCCGTTCCTGCGCCCGCACGCGCCCTGGCCGGACCGCGCGCAGACGCCGGCGGGCCCGGTGCCCCCCGTCCCGACCCCGCCCGTCCCGATCCCGCCCCTGCCCACGCACGCGCCGACCCCGGTCCCGGGCCGGGCCCCGCAGGCCGATCCCCGGGTGTACGCGCAGCCGGGGCCGTTCGCGCGGCCGGACGTCGCCGCCGCCGTGGACGAGGTCAAGCGGCTGCTCGCGGAGGGCTCGTTGACCCAGGCCGTGGACGTCCTCGGCGGGATCCTGCCCGCGGCCGAGGCCGAGCACGGGGAGCGCTCGCCGGTCGTCCGCATCCTGCGCAAGCAGTACGCGTCGACGCTGATGGACGACGGGCAGTACCGGCGCGCGCTGCCGGAGCTGCGCCGGCTCGCGGCGGACCGCGGGGCGGAGGCGGGCTCGGCGGACCCCCAGACCCTCCAGTTCCGCTACGACGCGGCGCTGTGCCTGGAGCAGCTGGGGGAGACGGCGGCCGCGCTCGCGGAGTTCCGGGCGGTCCTGCCGTACTACGAGCGGGAGCCCGCCCGCGCCTTCGACATCCGGCAGCGGATCGGGCTGCTGCTCCTGGCGGCGGGCGAGCACACGGCCGGCCGGGACCAGCTCCAGCGGCTGCTGTTCGACGCGGAGCGCGCGTACGGCCCGTACCACCCGCTTCCGGGGGAATTGCGCAGGGCGTTGGACCACCAGCGGATGATGGGCCCGCGTCCCTGACGGGGCGACAGGATCACGACTCGACAAATGTTCGGCCAGTGGATCTTCGTGATCCTTTTTGCCGTTTTTGGCACATGTAACGTTCGCGTCTGATCATGTTCATACCTGCAAGGAACTCCTCATGACGACGCCGCCCGCGCCCTTCACCCCTGAGCAGCAGCCCGCCCCCGAGCAGCAGCCGGCCCCCGCGAAGAAGGGTTCCGCGATCTTCAAGAAGATCGGCGGCGTCGTCGTCGCGATCGTCGTCGCGGTCGCCGTGAAGCTGGGCCTCCCGCACCTCACCGGCGACGCCCCGGTGCACGCCGAGGCCGGCGAGTGCGTCACGGTCACCGGCCCGGACAACGACCCGAAGGTCGACACCGTCGACTGCTCCTCCGGCAAGGCCGACCTCTTCAAGGTCGTGAAGGTCATCGACGACACCTTCGACGTGAACAAGTGCGGCGAGGAGCTGTCGGCGCTCGCGCAGCAGCTCGACTCGGACAAGTTCGTCCTCTGCCTGGAGCAGGTCGCCGCGAAGTAAGCGCGCGTACTCCGCGAAAAGGGCCGGAACCCGTGAGGGGTTCCGGCCCTTCGCGCGTCCCGGGACGGGGTGTCAGAGCGCGGCGAGCCGGTCCACCAACAGCTCCGTCCTGCGCTCGGCGTCCTCCGACGGCAGCCGCCCGGCCCGGCCCCACCGGTAGCGTGACCCCGGTGGAGAACGAAGAGACCGCGACGAGCGGACCGACGAAGCCCGAGGTCGTCCTTCCGGAGGGCGAGGCCCCCGTCGAGCTGACGACCCGGGACCTCGTCACCGGCGACGGGGACGAGGCGAAGCCGGGCAGGGTCGTACGGATCCACTACGTCGGCGTCACCCTCGCCACCGGGAAGGAGTTCGACTCCTCCTGGGAGCGCGACGAGCCGTTCAAGTTCGCCGTGGGCGGCGGCCGGGCCATCAAGGGCCTGGACCGGGGGATCAGGGGGATGAGGGTCGGGGGCCGGCGCGAGATCGTCGTCCCCCCGCGCCTCGGCTACGGCAAGCAGTCGCCCTCGTCGCTGATCCCGGCCCACTCGACCCTCGTCTTCGTGGTGGACCTGCTCTCCGTCTCCGCCTGAGCCGGGCCGGGGGCCCGGCCGCTCCGGGCGGTCAGTTGGGGAGCTGGACGTTCCAGGTGCGGTTGCCCGCCGCGTGGTGGTTGACCGCCACCGCCTCCTCCGGGTTCTCCGCGTCGAAGGCGGACGTCACGCGGTGCACCATCTCGTCGCTCTCCCAGTACGGCTCGGCCTTGGTGAAGCGTCCGCCCTGCTTCTTGCGGACCTTCCAGCGGAACCGGACCGTGTAGTCGACCAGGAAGTAGCCCGCCGACATGCGCGTGCTGGTGGAGAAGCCGGGGTTGTCGACGAAGGTGATCCGGTCGGCCGCGTTGATCACGTTGCCGTCCTCGTCGTTGTACGGCGGGCGGAAGGGACCGTCCACGACCCAGGCCCGGCTGGACTTCTTGGGCCGGTAGTTCGTCGACGACGGAACGATCTGCCGGCTCTCGTCGGAGACCTCCTGCCAGAAGTCGTACGCCTCGGCCGCCGGCGTCTCCATCCCGTTCGCGCGGCGCAGCGTCGCGGTCTGGGCGAAGCCGATGTCGTTGCTGCCGTTCAGCGACTGCTGCTCGTCGCCCTCGTACGCGGAGGTGAAGACGAGGGTCGGGTTGCCGATCTCCTCCTCGACCTTCTTCTCCTTGCCCTTCACCGAGGGCGTCGCCCCGGCCTTCCCGCTGCGGGTGGTCCGGGTGACCGCTCCCGCCTCGGTCTTCTGCTGGTTCGTCGGCGGGCTCTCGCCGCGCTCGACGACCTCGTCCTGACCGCGCTTGGTGCGCGTGCTGGGCGCGGCGTGCGGCACCATCGGCCCGCCCCCGCCCCGCGAGATCATCCGCCCGAGCGTGCCGTTGCCCACCGAGCGCTGCATGACCGCGGCCGCCGCCGGGGCGACCGGCTCGAACCCCGCGGAGACCCGCCGGTCCCGGCCGGGGCCCTCCGCGCGCCGCGCCGACTTCCCTGCCGCCTCGGCTTCTTCCTGATGCTTACGTAATGGCAAGGTGCACACTCCCGCGCGTAGACGATCTGCCCCTGCCACACGGTAACCGGGAGCTCCGGGGCACGACAGGGGCCCCGTTTCCCGGCCCGCGCCTCAGCCCCCGGCCTTCACTCCGTCCACGAAGGACGCCCAGGCGCTGGTCGCGAAGACGAGGACGGGGCCGGTCGGGACCTTGCTGTCACGGACGGGGACGTGGGGGAGGTGGTCGGCGACCTCCAGGCACTGGCCGCCGTCCTGGTTGCTGTAGGAGCTCTTGCGCCATGTGACGTTGTTCAGATCGATGGCTCGCATGATGTTTCCTCCAACGTCCACATGATGAACTTCCGTGATTCAGCGGGGGAAAGAGCCAGATCACGGACCCGATCGTAGCGGAGCTGAAGTCCTTCGACGGCTGCCGCTCCCTCCACCAGATCGCCCGAATACCCGGTCTCGACCCAGGCCACGGGGCGCCCGTCCGTGAGGCGCAGGAACATCACGTCGGTGTTGGTCAGGGTGTGCAGACCGACCTCGTGCGGTACGACCTGGATGGTGACGTTCTGCCGCTCGCTCATCGTCAGCAAGTACTCCAGCTGCTCGCGCCACTCGTCGCCGTTGGGCAAACGTGTCCGGAGCACCGTCTCCGACAGAATGGTGCGGAACTGGGCCGCACCGTCGCCCAACAGCAACGTGCGTCGCCCTATACGGGCTTCGACCTGCTTGGTGAGTTCCGCACCCTCCATACCGCTGGTCGACAGCAGGGTTCGCGCGTATCCCGGTGTCTGAAGGAGGCCCGGCAGCGCGCCCACGGCGTAATGCCACATGCTCACCGACTCCGCCTCCAGGCGCATGTACCGCTGGTACCGCTCCTTGAACTGGGTCGGATCGCTCACCGCCAGTTCCCACAGCGTCAGCAGCAACCCCGGCGTCCCGTAGTACTGGTCCAACGCCTGCACCACCTCCGGGCCGCCCAGCGTCTCCCCGTTCTCCATCTTCGAGAACAAGGACCAGTCCCAGCCGACGACCTCGCCCAACTTCCTCAGAGGCAGTTCCCGTTCGGCCCGCAGGGACCGCAACTCCTCCGCGAACCGCTTCCTCGGTTCCTGACTCCGGCCCGTGACCGCCCGTCTCGCCGGCATGGCGCGCCCTCCCCTTGTGGAAGATGTGGAACTACCCGCGCCACCTGCAGAAGTACCGCTCGACCGCGCTCTTCGTCCCCTGGAACCGGGCCATTCTCACCTCGTACCCGGAACACGCACGGTAGTCCACCCATGGCGCTCCGCGCAGGCGGTGGAAGGGAAGAGGAGAGGGCGCATGGAGTCGCACGGACCGGAGCGCGGGGCGCTCGTGTACGACCAAGTGGCTCACGTGGTGGGGGAGTTCCGGGGGAGGGCCGGGCCGTACGCGATGCTGCGACCCGTGGGTGGTGGCCGGGAGTGGCAGGCGGACCCCGCCGACCTGCGCCCGGCCACCCCCGCCGAGCGGCTGAGCGCGGGCGTGCGCGCGGCCAACGACCGTACCCGCGCGGGTACGGAGGCGGCGGCCCCGGTGCCGGACCTGAGCCGCCCGCCCCGCCCCGTACCGCACTGCGTGGCCTGCGCGCTGCTCGTACGGGAACGGCGCGAGGCCCGGGAGCGGTGCGACCGCAGCGCGGAGACGGACGCGAACGTCCTGATGCGCCGCCACCTGGCCCGGGACCATCCCTGACCGCAACCTTTCGCATCCCGCACAGGTCTGGGTGGGAGGCGTCACGAGGACCAGTCAGGGAGCGACCGCGCATGACCGAGAAAACCACCGACCAGGGCCGGAAGGCCCGGTTCTCCCCGCGTGAGATGGTCCTGGCGGCCGGGTGCCTCGTCCTGGCCGGGGCGCTGGGACGGTGGGCCGGCCAGGACGGCGGACTGCTCTGGGTGGCCCGGCTGTTCGACCACCCGCTGCTCTTCGGCCTGCTGGTGGCGGGCCTGCTGGCGGCGGCGCTGATCGTCGCGGTGCGCAGCCTCGTCGTCCGCGTCCTGACCGGAGTGGCCCTCGGGCTCGCCCTCCTGGCGTCCTTCCCCTTCGTTCTCTTCGGGGCCTTCGGCGCCGCCTCCGAGACCTCGGACACGGCCGCCCCCGGCCGCGACGACCGCAGCCTCGTGGTCGAGGAGGGGGCGGACATGATCGACCCGCTGTGGTGGGTCTACGTGGACGAGGGCCGGGGCCCGTTGAAGCAGCGCTGGAAGGTGGGGTACTTCAACGGCGACGCCGCCGAGAACGCCCTCGTCGAGGCGGTGTGGGAGGGCCCCGACCGCGTCCGCCTGGTCACGGGGTACGCCGAGGACGGCACCGAGCAGGTCCACCTCGTCGACCTCGACCACGAGACGGGCCGGCCCCTCCGCACGGTCACGAGGGGCTGACCCGCCACCGGGTCAGGCCCGGGGCTCGCGCCGCATCGCCCACAGGACCGGGCCCCCGCCCGGCAGGCGGAACTCGTCGCGCACGACGAAGCCGAAGTGCTCGTACACCGGCAGGTTGTCCGGCTTGGAGGACTCCAAGTGGACGGGGAGGCCCGCAGCGTCGGCCTTGGCGAGGCCCGAGCGGAGGAGGGCGGAGCCGTGGCCCTGCCCCCGGGCGGCGGGGTCGGCGCCGATGACGGCGAGGTACCAGTGGGGCTCGGTCGGACCGTGCTCGGCGGCGGCCGTGACCGCGTCGCGGAAGACCCCGGCCCGGTCGCCCAGGATCTCCTGGAGCTCCCGGATCGTCTCCGCGTCGGGGACGGCCTTCTCCGCGCCCTCGGGCGACACCCAGAAGGCCGCCGCCGCGTCGGTGCGCTCGCACACGCCGTGCAGGCCGTACTGCCGGGTGAACAGGGTGGTGAAGTACCGGCCGAGGCCCGCCACGCGGGTGGCGTCGTCGGGGAAGAACCAGCGCATCATCGGGTCGTCGCCGAAGGCGGAGGCCAGCGTGCGGCCGACCGCCGGAGCGTCGTCGATCACGGCCGTCTTCGGCGCGTTCGTCAGGGGCATACGGGTCATTCTGCACCCGTATGGATCTTGGTCCGCCGCAGGGGTGCCTCAGGCGCGGGCGGTCCGGCGGGCGGCGCGGACCAGGCGGATCGCCGCCGTGACGGGGAGGGCGATCCCGGCCACGAGGAGGACGAGCAGCTCGATCACGCCGAGGCGTCCCGCCCCGCCGAGCGCGAAGGCGAAGAGGAACGCGAAGGGGGTGAGGGAGACGAGGACGGTCGCGGAGACCTTGGCGCCCCGCTCCCAGGCGTCGGACGTCCACAACAGGACCAGGCCCGCGATCAGGACGATCGGGCCGAGGTAGGAGCCGAGGAGCACGGCGATCCCGCTGACGCCGAGCAGGACGGCCGTGCCGGTCGTCCGGCTCTTCGGCGCGTCCCCGGACCCCGGCCCGGCGGCCGCCTCGGGCTCCTCCGCGCGGGCGGCGGCGACGATCGCGGCGGGGCTGCCGAGGCGGTCGAGGGCGGTGCGGACGGCCTCCGGGTCCCGCTCGTCGCCGACGGCGACGTCGAGGTGTTCGCGCAGGTCCGCGAGGAGCTCCTCGCGGCGCCCGGCCGGCAGGAAGGACGCCTCCCGCTCGACCGTGGCCAGGTAGTCGGTCACGAGGGGGTGCGCGGTGCGGGTCATGCGGAACCTCCGGGAGGTGCGGTCAGGAAGTGGTCGACGCCGTCGCGGAAGCGCGGCCAGTCCTCGGTGAACTCGGCGAGCGCGGCCCGGCCGGACGCGGTGAGCGTGTAGTAGCGGCGGGCCGGGCCGGTGGCCGACTCGCGCAGTTCGGTGTCGACGAGACCGTCGCGGCGGAGCCGGGAGAGCAGGGGGTAGATCGTGCCCTGGCTGGTGGTCATGACGCTGACGGCGGCCAGTTCGTCGAGGATCTCGACGCCGTAGCGGGGGCCGCCCCGGAGGAGCGCCAGGACGCAGTACTCCAGGACGCCCTTGCGGAGCTGCGCGGCGACCTTGCCCGCCGCCTCGGATCTTGCTTCGCCAGGAACCATGCAATGCAAGATACCTCTCGGGAGGGGCGCCGATCAACGGTCCGCGTGCGACGATCCCCCGGTGAGCGAACAGACCGCCGAGCAGACCGCCGGGCAGACCGGCGAACGGGCCGCCGTGCCCGGCGCCGTACGGACCGGACGCCTCGACCTCGTCCCCCTCTCCGTCGCGCACGCCGGGGAGATGGCGGAGGTCCTGGCCGACCCCGCCCTGCACGCCTTCATCGGGGGCGCCCCGCTGTCCCCGCCCGAACTGCGCGCGCGGTACGAGCGGTTGGCCGCCGGCTCCCCGGACCCGGCCGTGACCTGGCTCAACTGGGTGGTGCGGCTCCGCTCCGAGGACCGGCTCACCGGCACCGTCCAGGCGACCGTCACCGACGGCGGCCGGGTCGCGGAGGTCGCGTGGGTCGTCGGAACGGCCTGGCAGGGGCGGGGCGTCGCGCGCGAGGCGGCCGGGAGCCTGGTCGGACTGCTCGCGGCCCGGGGCGTGCGGACCGCCGTCGCCCACGTCCACCCCGACCACACGGCCTCCGCCGCCGTCGCCCGCGCGGCCGGCCTCGCCCCCACCGACCGGATGGAGGACGGCGAGGTGCGCTGGGAGCTGCGGGTGACCTGAGGCCCGCCCGGCGCGGGCTTGGACCCCGGATGACCGGGTACCCGGCGGAGGAGATCGTCCGGGAGGGTTGTGTTGGCCATACATGGAGGAGGGCTCCTCCTCTCCGTCTGCGCGATGGCGTGCGCCGCCGTGATCGGCGTCCGTCAGGCGCGCAGGGAGACGCGGGAGGCGAGGGAGGCACGGGACTCGGCGTGGCGCGCGCCGTTCGCCGGAACCGGGACGGGACCCGGGTCGGCGGGCGGAAGAGCCGTCTTCGGCGCCGTGGCGCTGCTCGCCCTCGTCCCGTTCCTGCTCGTCACGCTCTCGCACGGGTACGGGACGGAGAGCCGGATCTCGGCCGTCCCGTTCCGGGAGATCCTGGACGCGTCGGCCCACGCCGACGTGGACCTCTCGGACGTGCGGGCCGTCAACCTCATCGGCAACGTCCTCCTGCTCGTCCCCTTCGGCGCGGCCGCCGCGTTCCTGTGGTCGGGCCGCCGTCGCGTGCTCAAGACCGCCCTGATCGGGGCGGTGTTCTCCCTCGTCGTCGAGGTGGCGCAGTACGCGCTCTCCCTGGGCCGCGTCTCGTCCGTCGACGACGTCCTCCTCAACACCACCGGCGCCGCCCTGGGCGCCTTCCTGGTCCGGCGCTGGACCCGGAGGACGCGGTCGCGGCGGCTCACCCTGCCGAGGCCCTCGGGCGTCGGAGGAGAGAGCGGGGGCCGGAGCCGGGGCCGGACCGGCGTCGGCGGAAGGACCTGAGCTTGGGGGAGGCCTTGAGCTCGGGGGAGGACCTGAGCCCGGGGGAGGCCTTGAACCCGCGGAAGGACCTGAACCCGCGGAAGGACCTGAGTCCGGGGAAAGACCTGAGCCCGGGGAAGGACCTGAGCCCGGCGCCGAGCAGCAGCGCGGCCGCCGCCACCGCCCCCGCCGCCAGGCCCGCCCGTAGCCCCGGCGGCCGGAAGGAGCAGGCGAGTTCCGTGCGGCCGGCCCCGAGGGGGACCGCCAGGAGACCGCCGTACCCGGTCGGTTCGACGCCCTCGCAGTGCCAGCCCGCTGTGCGCGGGGCCGCCACGACCGCCGTGCCGCCGCCCGGCGGGAGGACGGCCCGTATCCCGGACGGGGTGACCTCCACCGAGGTCGCCGCGCGGGCGCGCAGGGCCGCGACCGCCGTCCGCAGGCGGCCGTGGTCCAGGCACCCGAGCGCGCCGGGGCCCGGCAGCGACGGCCGCAGGCCGGGGGCCCGCTGGAACCCGAGGGACACCATCGCCGCCTGCCGCTTCGGCCGCCCGCCCAGAAGACGCACCTCGCGGTCGCCCAGGCGGGCCGGGCCCGTGGCGTCCGGGGCCCAGAGGAAGACCTCCGTACCGACCCGGCACGCGCCCGCGTGCGGAGCCTCGTACACCCGGGAGCCGAGCAGGAGTTCCTGGTTGCGGAAGGGCGACGGGCCGTAGGCCGGGGGCGGGCCCGGCGGCCGTACCGTCACCAGGGGCAGGCGCGTGTCCGTACGGACCACCCCGCCGTCCCGCCAGCGCGCGCCCACACCGAACAGCGCGTCCGTCACCGGGTTGTCCAGGCCCTGGAGGTTCCGGCCCCGCGAGGTCCAGCCGCCGCCGAGCGCGTCCAGGGTGGCGGTGAGGACCGCCGGGGTGTGGCTGCTGTAGTACGCGGCCCCCTGCCCGCCCAGGAGCAGCGGATCGTTGCCCGCCACCCGGGGCAGGCCCGGGTCCGTGCGGTAGGCGGGCCAGCCGTCCGCCGCCGCGAGCGCCGCCGCCCGCCGCTCCTGCTCCGGGCCGAGCGGCGGGTAGTCGTCGAGCCGTACGAGCCGCTCCCGGTCCGCGTACGCCGTCGTCGCCGACGCCTGGCCGAGCAGCGTGCCCGTGACGAGGAGCGCGGCGAGCACGCCGTACCGGCCCCGGCGGGGGAGGAGCAGGGCCCCCGCCACGGCCGCGAGGCCCGCGCCCGCGAGCACGAGCGCCCAGGGGGTGAGGACCGGACTCGGCAGCGCCGCGAGGGCCAGGACGAGGACGACCGCCGAACCGCCGGCGACGGCCCGGCGGTCCGGGCAGTCCCGGCGGTCCGGGCGGCCATGAGCCGGGGACGGTCCGGGCCCGCCGCTTTCCCAAGCCGCCCCGCCCCCGCGCGTCATCGTCGTCCACGCCGTCAGGACCAGGACCCCGGACAGGACGAACGTCTGCCGGTACGGGCTGCCGTTCGGCGTCGTGAAGGCGTGCCAGAGCAGGTGCGTCGGGCCCCACTGCATCGACGCCGCCACCGCCGCGCACAGGCCCGGCCACAGCCACCGCTCCCGGCCCGGCACGTCCCGGCGGAACGGCAGCGCCGCCGCGAGCAGCAGGACCGCCGTGCAGACGAAGGCCGCCGGGGTCGCGAAGCCGTACGTCACCGGGAGCAGCCGGGCGAGGAAGTCCGTCCCGGCCACCGGGGCGAACTCCCGCACCAGGCCCGGGTGGGCGTGCCGGGAGCCGAGGAGGACCGGCAGGAGGACGGGGGCCGCCAGGCCCACCCCGATCCCCGCCGTCACCGCCGCCCGCACCAGGATCCGTACGCGGAAGGAGTCCGTCACCGCCAGGCGCACCAGGAGGACCAGGGCCGCGCCCAGGGTCGCCATGTACGCCGTGTAGAAGTTCGCGACCCAGCAGACCGCCACCACCAGCGGGCCCAGGAGCGGCCGGCGCCCCTCCCGCACCCACTCGCCCACCAGGCAGAGCAGCGGGAGGGCGATCAGGCCGTCCAGCCACATCGGGTTGTACGTGCCCTCCGCCAGCGACCAGCCGCACAGCGCGTACGAGGCGCCGAGCACCGCCGCCCACCACCACGCGCCCGGTCCGAGCCGGCGCAGCAGGAACGTCATGGCCGCCGCCGCGACCGCCGTCTTCAGGACGGTGACCGCGTACACCGCGTACTCGACGTCCGCGCGCGGGAGGAGCGCCACCAGCGGGGCGAACGGGCTCGACAGGTACGTGCCGTAGTCGGGCAGGAAGGACGTGCCCCAGCCCGCCCGCCAGTCCAGGAGGAGGCCGCCGTCCGCCCGGCCCCGCAGCAGGTCCCACAGGTGCGCGTGGAACGGCACGAACTGGTTGGCGAGGTCGTTGACGGCCCGGTGGCGCGGCCCGAAGGGGAAGACCCGGGCGACGGCGTCCCCGCCGCAGACGGCGACGGCGGAGAGGAGGGCGGACAGCAGGCAGGAGCGCGTGGTGTTCGGCATGACGGATCGAATATGCCAGCGAAAAAGGGCGAAAACCGCTTCCGGGAAGGGCAGTTCACGCGATGGTCGCCCGGAGTCCATCCGTCCGGCCCGGCCGGGTCACCGCACTCCGTTGTCGTGGTCCGCGTGCTGCTCTCGATCGTCGTGCCCTGCTTCAACGAGGAGGACGTCCTCGCCCGCTTCCACGACCGCGTGACCGAAGAACTCGGCCGTCTCGACGGCGGGTTCGAGATCGTCTACGTGGACGACGGCAGCCGGGACGGGACCCTCCCGCTCCTGCGGGACCTCGCCGCGCGCGACCCGCGCCGGGTCCGCTACCTCTCCTTCAGCCGGAACTTCGGCAAGGAGGCCGCGATGCTCGCCGGCCTCCGGCACGCGTCCGGCGACGCCGTCGTGATCATGGACGCCGACCTCCAGCACCCTCCCGAGCTGGTCCACCGCATGGTCGCGCTGCACGCCGAGGGGTACGACCAGGTCGTGGCCCGCCGCACCCGCGAGGGCGACCGGGTCACCCGCACCCTCACCGCCCGCCTCTACTACCGGGCGATCAACCGGCTCGTCGACGTCGAGCTCGTCGACGGCGTCGGGGACTTCCGGCTCCTGTCCCGCCGGACCGCCGACGCGGTCCTCGACCTCGGCGAGTACAACCGCTTCTCCAAGGGCCTCTTCGCCTGGGTCGGCTTCCGCACCACGACCTTCTCCTACGAGAACGCCGTCCGCGAGCAGGGCCGCTCCAAGTGGTCCTTCGGCAAGCTCCTCAACTACGGCCTCGACGGGCTGCTCTCCTTCAACAACAAGCCGCTGCGCGCCGCCGTCCACCTCGGCCTCCTGCTGCTCGTCGTCGCCCTCGGCTACGCGGCCTGGATCGTCGGCGACGCCCTGGCCAACGGCGTCGACACCCCCGGCTACGTCACCCTCCTCGTCACCGTCACCGCCCTCGCCGGCGTCCAGATGGTCATGGTCGGGCTCATCGGGGAGTACGTCGGCCGCATCTACTACGAGGTGAAGCGCCGGCCCCACTACCTGCTGAAGGAGGCCGGGGGCGAAGGAGGGGAACGCGCGGGACGGGCCGACACCCGGGCGACGGGTGAGTCGTTGTGGGAAACAGTCGCTCCGAAGTAGTGGCTCCGGCCCCGGCGACTGCCTACCATCGATCACCGCAAGGTCGTCCAACTGACGCACGACCAGCCCGGGAGGCTCCTTTGCACCGCCGCACGCAGCCCCGCACGCCCCGCCCCACGCAGTCCCGCCGCACCGCGCTCGCCGTCTCCGCCGCGCTCCTCGCCGCGGCCCCGCTGCTCACCGCCTGCGGCGGCGACGCCCACCCGGGAGCCGCGGCCGTCGTCGGCGGCGAGCGCATCGACGTCGCCAGCCTCCAGGCGCAGGTGAAGGACGTCCGGGCCGCGCAGGCCGCCTCCCCGGAGTCCGCGCAGCTCGTCGCCTCCACCGGCGACCTCGGCCGCCGCAAGCTCAACAGCATGATCTTCGACCGGGTCGTCGAGGAGGTCGCCCGAGACAAGGGCGTCACCGCCAGCCGCGCCGAGCTCCAGGAGACCCGCACCGCCTTCGTCCGCCAGAGCGGCGGAGAGGACCGGCTCGCCGCCGCCCTCCTCCAGGAGCAGGGCGTCGCCCCCGGCCAGATCGACGGGGTCGTCCGCCGCAACGTCCTCCTCGGCAAGATCGCGGCGAAGGTGGGCGCCGACGACAGCCCCGAGGGCCAGAAGAAGCTGACGGACGTCTTCACCGCCGCCTCCAAGGACCTCGGCATCGACGTGAACCCGCGCTACGGCGCCTGGGACGACGCCCAGATCCGGCTGGCCTCCACCACCGCGCCCTGGCTGCGGCAGGTCAGCAAGGCCCCGGAGGCCGTCGGGGCCGGTGCCTGAGTCCGGGTAGGTTCGGGGGGTGACTTCCGAAAGCCCCGGCCGCGTCGTCCTGCTCACCGCCAGCCACCGCGTGGCCCCCGGACTCCTGTCCTGGCCCGCGTGGCAGGCGCTCCACGCCGCGGACCGGGTGCTCTGCCCCGACGAGCACCACCCCCAGCTGCCGTACCTGCGGGAGGCGGGCGTCGCCGTCGAGCACGCCCTGCCCACCGCCGAGGAACTGGTCGGGGAGTGCGCCGGGGGCCGCACGGTCCTCCTCGTCGCCTCCGGCGAGGGCGACCGGCGCCTCACCGACGGCCTCGCCCGGCTCGCCGGCTCCGGCCGGGTCGCGATGCCCGAGCTCGAACTGCTCCCCGGCTCGTACGACCTGCCCGGCGCCCGGCTCCTCGACCTCGTCCAGGTCATGGACCGCGTCCGCCGCGCATGCCCCTGGACCTCGGCGCAGACCCACGAGGGGCTCGTGAAGTACGCCATCGAGGAGGCGTACGAGCTCGTGGAGGCGATCGAGGACGGGGACCGGACCGCGCTCCGGGAGGAGCTGGGCGACGTCCTGCTCCAGGTCGTCTTCCACGCCCGCATCGCCGAGGAGGACCCGGAGGGACCGTTCTCCGTGGACGACGTGGCCGGAACCCTCGTCGAGAAGCTGATCCACCGCCACCCGCACGTCTTCGGGGACGCGACCGCCGCGACCCCCGAGGAGGTCCACGCGCACTGGCAGCGGACCAAGGCGGTCGAGAAGCGGCGGGAGTCCGTCACCGACGGCGTGCCGCTCGGACAGCCCGGCCTCGCGCTCGCCGCGAAGCTGGCGGGCCGGGCGCGCGCGGCCGGGCTCGACGTGGCCCTCCCGGCGGACGGGGGCGTCGGATACGAGCTGCTCGCCCTCGCCGCCCGCGCGGAGGCGGAGGGCGTCGACCCGGAGACGGCGCTGCGGGCGGCGGCCCGGACGTACCGGGACGCGATCCGGGCGGCGGAGGGGCTGTAGAAGGGGGAAGGGGAGGGGGAGGCCCGCCGGGGCGTGCGGGGGCGCGGCTGTACCGTCGGGGGGTGAGTGACAGCACCGCCCCGACCCCCGTACCGGACCCCGCGCCGGCCTCCGCCCAGGAGCCCGCGCCCGAGCTCTTCACCTGGGAGTTCGCCACCGATCCGTACCCCGCCTACGCCTGGCTGCGGGAGCACGCGCCCGTGCACCGGACGACGCTGCCCAGCGGGGTCGAGGCCTGGCTCGTGACGCGGTACGCGGACGCCCGGCAGGCCCTCGCGGACCAGCGGCTGTCCAAGAACCCGGCGCACCACGACGAGTCCCCGCACGCCAAGGGCAAGACGGGCATTCCGGGCGAGCGCAAGGCCGAGCTGATGACCCATCTGCTCAACATCGACCCGCCCGACCACACCCGGCTGCGGCGGCTCGTGTCGAAGGCCTTCACCCCGCGCCGGGTCGCCGAGTTCGCCCCGCGCGTCCAGGAGTTGACCGACCGGCTCATCGACGGCTTCGTGGAGAAGGGGAGCGCGGACCTCATCCACGAGTTCGCCTTCCCGCTCCCTATTTACGCCATCTGCGACCTGCTCGGCGTGCCCCGCGAGGACCAGGACGACTTCCGGGACTGGGCCGGGATGATGATCCGGCACGGCGGCGGGCCGCGCGGCGGGGTCGCCCGGTCGGTGAAGAAGATGCGCGGCTACCTCGCCGAGCTGATCCACCGCAAGCGCGAAGAGCCGGGCGACGACCTGATCTCGGGGCTCATCAAGGCTTCCGACCACGGCGAGCACCTCACCGAGAACGAGGCCGCCGCCATGGCCTTCATCCTCCTGTTCGCGGGGTTCGAAACCACCGTGAACCTCATCGGAAACGGGCTTTACGCGCTTCTCCGTAATAACGGACAAAGGGAACTCCTCCAGGCCTCCCTCGCCGCCGGCGGGACCGGGCTCCTGGAGACCGGGATCGAGGAGCTGCTGCGGTACGACGGGCCCGTGGAGATGGCGACCTGGCGGTACGCGACGCGGGCGCTGACCATCGGCGGGCAGGAGATCCCGGCGGGGGACCCGGTGCTCGTGGTCCTCGCCGCCGCCGACCGGGATCCGGAGCGGTTCGACGGGCCGGACGTGCTCGACCTCGCGCGGCGCGACAACCAGCACCTCGGGTACGGCCACGGCATCCACTACTGCCTCGGCGCGCCGCTCGCCCGCCTCGAAGGACAGGCCGCGCTCGCCACCCTGCTGACCCGTCTGCCGGACCTGCGGCTCGCCGCCGATCCGGCCGAACTGCGGTGGCGCGGCGGGCTCATCATGCGCGGTTTGCGCACGCTTCCGGTGGAGTTCTCCCCGTCCGTACCCCTCTCGTACGGTGACGGTCCGTCAGAAATGTGATCTTCATGTGATCGGGTGGCCATCGACTTGTGACGAGCGTTCGAATGCCGCTACGTTTCCCGGCAGTCTCAGCCGTCACGCGAAAGGCGTACCTATGCGTTCCGGGAACGGACGACACCGTCGCCCCCGTCAGGCCCCCGCCATCGTCGTCGCCGCGGGCGTGACCGGATCCGCCATGGCGCTGCCCCTGCTCGCCACCGGATCCGCGTCCGCCGCCGACGCCGCCACCTGGGACCGCGTCGCCGAGTGCGAGTCGGGCGGTCAGTGGAGCGCCAACTCCGGGAACGGGATGTACGGCGGCCTCCAGCTCACCCAGGCGGACTGGGAGCGCCACGGCGGCCTGGCGTACGCGCCCAGCCCCGACCTGGCCAGCCGCGCCCAGCAGATCGCGGTGGCCGAGAAGGTCCTCGTCAAGGGCAGCGACACCTGGGCCACCTGCGCGCCGATCGCCGGCCTGAAGAACGACGGGAAGCCCACCGGGGTGGACCCGGGTCCGGCCGCCGCTCCGGCGACCTCCGTGGCACCCGTCCCCGAGTCGAACTGGAACTCGGGCTCGTCGGGCGCCTCCACGGCCGCGCCGTCCACCAAGGCGCCGAAGCCCTCCGCCCCCGCGACCGCCCCCTCCACGGCACCGGCCGCGCCGACGGCCCCCGCCGGCTCGACGGGCCCGAGCGCGCCGACCGCCCCCTCGACGCCGTCCGCGCCGTCCGCGTCGACCGGGACCACGGACCCGGCGGACCCGACGCTCCCGGCCGATCCGTCCGACCCGACGGTCCCCGTCGCCCCCGGTGAGTCCGTTACGCCCGATACGTCTGTTACGCCCGGTATCCCGGAAGATGAGGGAGCGTCGGCCGCGCCCGGCACGGGCAAGCACCGGGGCGAGGCCGCTCCGGAGGAAACCGGCAAGCCGGACAGCTCCACCGAATCCGGTAGACATGCCTCGGACAAGGGCAATCTTTCCGAAGAGGCCGAATCGACCCCGATCGCTGACGAAGCGAAGGATTCGGGCGCAACGGACAGTCAGGGCTCTTCGGGTGAATACGTCGTGCGACCGGGTGACAGCCTTTCGGACATCGCCCAGGCGAACGAACTGCCCGGAGGGTGGACCGCCCTCTACGACGCCAACAAGCGGACCGTGGGCACCGATCCGGACCTCATCCTCCCTGGTCAGAACCTCGACCTGACGAAGGGTTCGGTCCCGACGGCCGGGTAGTTCGTGGGTGTATGTCCGGTTCCGGGCGAGTGAGACATGGGTCTCTTTGTCCCAACTGGCGTGTCGCGCCCGCAAGCTCCGCTTCCGTCATCCCTCACCTGCGCAAACAGTCCCCTCCGAAGGGCAAGAAGAGGCGAAATTCGTCGTATGAGCCTCTTTGAACTTCGGGGGGGTCTGTGTCTACGGTCGTCATCGCTCGCCACCGCGGGCCCCGTCGACCGAAACGCCGAATCCTGCCGTCGGCCGACGGGAACAGTCGTCGCGCAAGCGCCGAAGGCAGGAGCGGGGGACCCAAGGTAAGTGCCGGGCCCGGCCGTCCAGACACGGACGGCCGACGACCGGCTTGGGGTGAAGCCGCGTGCTAGGACACGCGGCCGGGCAACTCTTCGGCCCGAACCCGACAGCTCACCTCGCAGGCGTCGGTGAGGAGAATCCCCATGCTGTTTTCCGTCAAGGGCAAACACCGCCGTCCCTCCAAGGCCGCCCAGGTCGCCGCGCTCGTCGGCGTCACCGGCGTCGCCGTCGCCGCCCCGCTGATGACCGCGGGCACCGCCTCGGCCGCCACGGCCTCCGAGTGGGACCGCGTCGCCCAGTGCGAGTCCGGCGGCAACTGGTCCATCAACACCGGCAACGGCTTCTACGGCGGCCTGCAGTTCACGAACTCCACCTGGGCCGCCTTCGGTGGCACCGCCTACGCCCCGCGCGCCGACCAGGCGTCGAAGGCGCAGCAGATCGCCGTCGCCGAGAAGGTCCTCGCGGGCCAGGGCAAGGGCGCCTGGCCGAGCTGCGGCGTGGGCCTCTCCGGCGCCTCGTACGACGGCGGCGCCGCCGAGAGCGCGCCGCAGGAGCAGTCGCAGCAGGAGCAGCCGCAGCAGCAGGCGCAGCCGAAGCAGGAGCGGAAGGCCGAGCAGCCGACCACCCGCAGCCAGCCGCGCCAGGCTCCGAAGGCCGCCCCGCAGAAGACCGTCACCACCCCGACCGGCAAGACGGTCAAGAAGGGTGACGGCGAGTACAAGGTCGTGGCCGGCGACACCCTCAGCAAGATCGCCGACGCCCAGGGCGTCAAGGGCGGCTGGGCCCAGCTCTTCGAGCTCAACGACGACGTCGTCGAGAACGCCGACCTGATCTACCCGGGCCAGCAGCTCCACCTGAAGTGAGCCCGGCGGGTCGCGTGAGTCCGGCGGCTCACGCGCCCCCGATGACCCTCCCGCGGTGACCACCCCGGTCCGGCGCGCCACTCCCCCGTGCGCGCCGGGCCGGGGTTCCCCCTTGATGGGGGGACACCTCTCGTACGGGACGACCCCTCGTACGGGACGACCTCTCGTACGAGACGGCCCTCCGTACGGGACGGCCGTCGGTCCCGTCTGACGGTTACCGCCCGGTAGGTCCGGGGTCCTTCGTCCCGTTGTGCATGCCCTCGGGTCCTTTTTCGTCCCAGGGGGCGGGCGCCCGGCCGGTCGGAGCCTCCGGGGCGGTTAGGCTCTTGTCGCAAGGCCAAGCGACCCTGCACCGACCTTGCGTCACATCCCGCGTCACATCCCAGAAGGAGATGCTCGTGCCGTCCATCGACGTCGTCGTAGCCCGGGAAATCCTGGACTCCCGAGGCAACCCCACGGTCGAGGTCGAGGTCGGCCTCGACGACGGCAGCACCGGCCGTGCTGCCGTTCCGTCCGGCGCCTCCACCGGTGCGTTCGAGGCCCTCGAGCTCCGCGACGGTGACCCGAACCGCTACCAGGGCAAGGGCGTCGAGAAGGCCGTCCTCGCCGTCATCGAGCAGATCGGCCCGGAGCTCGTCGGCTACGACGCCACCGAGCAGCGCCTGATCGACCAGGCCATGTTCGACCTGGACGCCACCCCGGACAAGTCCTCGCTCGGCGCCAACGCCATCCTCGGCGTCTCCCTCGCCGTCGCGCACGCCGCCTCCGAGGCCAGCGACCTCCCGCTCTTCCGCTACCTGGGCGGCCCGAACGCGCACCTGCTGCCCGTTCCGATGATGAACATCCTGAACGGCGGGTCGCACGCCGACTCCAACGTGGACATCCAGGAGTTCATGATCGCCCCGATCGGCGCGGAGTCCTTCTCCGAGGCCCTCCGCTGGGGCACCGAGGTCTACCACACCCTCAAGTCCGTCCTGAAGTCCAAGGGCCTCTCCACCGGCCTCGGCGACGAGGGCGGCTTCGCCCCGAACCTCGGCTCCAACCGCGAGGCGCTCGACCTCATCCTGGAGGCGATCAAGCAGGCCGGCTACGTGCCCGGCAAGGACATCGCGCTCGCCCTCGACGTCGCCGCCTCCGAGTTCTACAAGGACGGCAAGTACGAGTTCGAGGGCGAGTCCCGCTCGGCCGCCGAGATGACCGAGTACTACGAGGAGCTCGTCGCCGCCTACCCGCTGGTCTCCATCGAGGACCCGCTGTTCGAGGACGACTGGGCCGGCTGGAACGTCATCACCGAGAAGCTCGGCGAGAAGGTCCAGCTCGTCGGCGACGACCTGTTCGTCACCAACCCGGAGCGCCTGGCCCGGGGCATCGAGGAGAAGTCCGCGAACGCCCTGCTCGTCAAGGTCAACCAGATCGGCTCGCTGACCGAGACCCTCGACGCCGTCGAGCTCGCCCAGCGCAGCGGCTTCAAGTGCATGATGTCCCACCGCTCCGGCGAGACCGAGGACGTCACCATCGCCGACCTGGCCGTCGCCACCAACTGCGGCCAGATCAAGACCGGCGCCCCGGCCCGCTCCGAGCGCGTCGCCAAGTACAACCAGCTGCTGCGCATCGAGGAGATCCTCGACGACGCCGCGGTGTACGCCGGCCGCAGCGCCTTCCCGCGGTTTCGCACCGCGAACTGATTAGGCACGGCAAGGGCTGACACCCGCTGCGCCCTTCCGCAGGGCGGCTTCCGTACGTCCCCGTACTCGGTCCCGTACCGTGTGCGGGGACGTCCGCGTGAACAGGGGAGGCGACACGACATGGCCGTGAAGGACCGGGACCGGTTCTCGACCGCGACCCGGATCAGGCTGCTCGGCGAGCAGACCGCCGCCCGTGTCTACCGCTCCCAGACCCGCCGTCAGGCCCGCCGCTCCCGGCTCACCGGCCGCGCGGCCTTCCTCGCCCTCGTCGTCTGCTCCCTGGTGGTGGCCCTCGCCTATCCCATGCGGAGCTACGTCTCCCAGCAGGGCGAGATCGCCGAGCAGGAGCGCCGGGCCGCCGATGCCGCCCGGCGGGTGCAGGAGCTGAGGGACGAGAAGGCCCGCCTCCAGGACCCGGCCTACGTCCGCCGCCTCGCCCGCGAGCACCTGCACTACGTGCTCCCCGGCGAGACCGGCTTCACCGTGAACGACCCCGGCGCGGAGCAGCGGCCCCGCGCCGAGCAGGGGGCGGCCGACCGCCCCTGGTACGACAACCTCTGGGACGGCGTGGACAAGGCCGACCGCCCCTGACACCCCGTACGACCGACGACCGACGACCTAGGCAACCAAGGCAGACATGCAAACGCCCCCTCCGCAGACCGAACGCACCGAGCCCACCGAGGCGGACGTCGCCGCCTTCGAGCTCCAGCTCGGCCGGCCGCCCCGCGGCCTGCGCGCCATCGCGCACCGCTGCCCCTGCGGGCAGCCGGACGTCGTCGAGACCGCGCCCCGGCTCCCCGACGGCACGCCGTTCCCCACCACGTACTACCTGACCTGCCCCCGGGCGGCCTCGGCCATCGGCACCCTGGAGGCCAACGGGGTCATGAAGGAGATGCAGGCCCGGCTCGCCACCGACCCGGAGCTGGCCGACGCCTACCGGGCCGCGCACGAGGACTACCTCGCCCGCCGGGACGCCATCGAGGTCCTGGAGGGCTTCCCGAGCGCCGGCGGCATGCCGGACCGGGTCAAGTGCCTGCACGTCCTCGTCGGCCACTCGCTGGTCGCGGGCCCGGGCGTGAACCCGTTCGGCGACGAGGCGCTCGCGATGCTGCCGGAGTGGTGGGCCAAGGGCCCGTGCGTCACCCCGTGCGGGGCGCCGGAGGAGGAGGACGGCTGGACGGTCGAGGGCGACCGGGACGGCCACTTCGCCTTCAAGCCGGTCGACGACGCCGACGGGGAGGGACAGAAGTGACCCGGGTCGCCGGAATCGACTGCGGTACGAACTCCATCCGCCTGCTCGTCGCCGACGTGCACCCGGAGACGGGCGAGCTGATCGAGCTGGACCGGCGGATGACGATCGTCCGCCTCGGCCAGGGCGTCGACCGGACCGGCCGGCTCGCCCCCGAGGCCCTGGAGCGGACCTTCGCCGCCTGCCGCGAGTACGCCGCCGTCATCGAGGAGCTGGGCGCCGAGCGGATCCGCTTCGTCGCCACCTCCGCCTCCCGCGACGCCGAGAACCGCGACGACTTCGTGAACGGGGTCGTGGAGATCCTCGGCGTCGAGCCCGAGGTCATCACCGGCGACCAGGAGGCCGCGTTCTCCTTCGCCGGGGCCACCGGCGAGCTGCCCGGCACCGAGACGTACCTCGTCGTGGACATCGGCGGCGGCTCCACCGAGTTCGTCACCGGCACCGACCACGTCCGGGCCGCCCGCTCGGTCGACGTCGGCTGCGTCCGGCTCACGGAGCGGCACGTCCGCCACGACCCGCCGACCGCCGAGGAGGCCGAGGCGATCCGCGCCGACGTCCGGGCCGCGCTCGACCTGGCCGCCGAGGCCGTGCCGATCGACACGGCGGACGTCCTCGTCGGCCTGGCCGGTTCCGTCACCACCGTCGCCGCCATCGCCCTCGGCCTCCCGGAGTACGACTCCGAGAAGGTCCACCACTCCCGGATCTCCGCCGGGCAGGTCGCCGAGGTCACCGACCGGCTCCTCGCCTCCACCCACGACGAGCGGGCCGCGATCCCCGTGATCCACCCCGGCCGGGTGGACGTCATCGTCGCCGGGGCGCTCGTCCTGAGGGAGATCGTCGAGCGCGTCGGAGCCCGCGAGGTGGTCGTCAGCGAGCACGACATCCTCGATGGGATCGCCCTATCCGTCGCATAGGGGGTCGCTATCGAGCCTTCCCGCGCACCTCCGCCGGGAAAGTTCGTGAAGTTCTTCACAAGGAAAAGGGCCCTGAGGGGGTCCGAAGAGGGTCATGAGGCCCTCCGAGGCACCTCTCAGGGCCCTTTCGCAGGTGCGGGGCCCGATCCGCCCGGTGTTTCCATCGCGTGAACGGGGCCTCCGGTTCAGGGTTAAGGAAGGCTCTCCGGGCCAGTTCACGGGGGGTGAACAACGTTCGCCACTGCACCCCGGTTCCTTTGCAGGAACATGACCTGGATCACGCGGGCGGCGGAGTGTAGCAGAGGTGCCTCGGAACCTTGTGAAGGGGCGCACGAACACACCCCCCGAACGGGGTGGATACTCGATGGCATGAGCACCACGGAGCGTCCCAGGATCCTCGTAGTAGGCGGCGGGTACGTAGGCCTGTACGCAGCTCGGCGCATCCTCAAGAAGATGCGCTACGCGGAGGCGACCGTCACGGTCGTCGACCCGCGGTCGTACATGACCTACCAGCCCTTCCTCCCCGAAGCCGCCGCCGGCAGCATCTCGCCGCGCCACGTCGTCGTCCCGCTGCGACGCGTCGTCCGCGGAGCCGAGGTGCTCACCGGCCGGGTCACCACCATCGACCAGGACCGCAAGGTCGCCACGATCGCCCCGCTCGTCGGCGAGGCGTACGAGCTGCCCTTCGACTACCTCGTCATCGCGATGGGCGCGGTCTCCCGCACCTTCCCGATCCCCGGCCTCGCCGAGCAGGGCATCGGCATGAAGGGCATCGAGGAGGCCATCGGCCTGCGCAACCACGTCCTCGAGCAGCTCGACAAGGCCGACTCGACCACCGACGAGGAGGTCCGCCGCAAGGCGCTGACCTTCGTCTTCGTGGGCGGCGGCTTCGCCGGCGCGGAGACCATCGGCGAGGTCGAGGACCTGGCCCGCGACGCCGCGAAGTACTACCAGAACGTGTCGCGCGAGGACATGCGCTTCGTCCTGGTCGACGCGGCCGACAAGATCCTTCCCGAGGTCGGCCCCAAGCTCGGCCAGTACGGCAAGGAGCACCTGGAGAGCCGCGGGATCGAGATCTACCTCGAGACCTCCATGGACTCCTGCGTCGACGGCCACGTCGTGCTGAAGAACGGCCTGGAGGTCGACTCCAACACGATCGTGTGGACCGCCGGCGTGAAGCCGAACCCGGCGCTCTCCCGCTTCGGTCTGCCGCTCGGCCCCCGCGGCCACGTGGACTGCAACGAGAAGCTCCAGATCAACGGTCTCGACTACGCGTGGGCCGCGGGCGACAACGCCCAGGTCCCGGACATGGTCGGCCGTCGCGCGGGCAACCCGAACGCCTGGTGCCCGCCGAACGCCCAGCACGCCCTGCGCCAGGCCAAGGTCCTCGGCGACAACGTGGTGGCCGGCATGCGCGGCTTCCCGCAGAAGGAGTACAGCCACGCCAACAAGGGCGCGGTGGCCGGACTCGGTCTGCACAAGGGCGTCGCCATGATCGTCATGGGCAAGGTGAAGATCAAGCTCAAGGGCCGTCTCGCCTGGTACATGCACCGCGGCTACCACGGCATGGCCATGCCGACCTGGAACCGCAAGATCCGCGTCTTCGCCGACTGGACCCTGGCGATGTTCCTCAAGCGCGAGGTCGTCTCGCTCGGCGCCATCGAGTCGCCGCGCGAGGAGTTCTACGAGGCCGCCAAGCCCGCTCCCGCCCCGGCCGCCCCGGCGCAGGAGAAGGCCAAGGCCTCCTGACGCTCCGGCAGTAGGAGCGGGAGAGCAGTACCGCAGCAACCCGAAAGGGCCGTCCGCCATCCGTGGTGCGGGCGGCCCTTCGCGTGTTTTGCCGACTCGTTGCACCACGGCGGGAGTGCCGGTGCCCACCGACGGTGTTCCCTCGGTGACGGACGTTTCCGGAGCACCGATCACGGAGGTGGGCACCATGGCCGACGCCGCGTCGCGGCTGGCGAGTCTCGCGGAAGAGCTCCTCGGAGGACCGCTCCCGGTCCGGCTGCGGGCCTGGGACGGCAGCGAGGCCGGACCCGCCGGCGCCCCCGTCCTGATCGTCCGCGACCGCCGCGCCCTGCGCCGGATGATCTGGAAGCCCGGCGAACTGGGTGCGGTCCGCGCCTGGGTGGCCGGGGAGCTCGACGTCGAGGGGGACCTGTACGAGGTCCTGGACCGGGTCTCCGGACTCCTCTGGGAGCGCGACGGCGACTCCCCGGGCCTGTTCGCCGCCGCCCGCGACCCCCGGCTGCGCGCCGCCGCCCGCTCCCTGCTGCGGCTCGCCGGACCCGTGCCGCCCCCGGCGCCGCCGGCCGAGGAGGTCCGCGGCCGCAGCGGCGGCCGGCACACCAGACGCCGCGACCGGCAGGCGATCAGCCACCACTACGACGTGGGCAACGACTTCTACGAGCTGGTCCTCGGCCCCTCGATGGTCTACTCGTGCGCCTACTGGACCCCCGGCGGCACCCTGGAGGAGGCCCAGCGCGCCAAGCTCGACCTCGTCGCCCGCAAGCTGGACCTGAAGGAGGGCGACCGGCTCCTCGACGTGGGCTGCGGCTGGGGCTCCATGGCCCTGCACGCCGCCCGCGCGTACGGCGCCCGGGTCGTCGGCGTCACCCTCTCCCGCGAGCAGGCCGCCCACGCCCGCAAGCGGATCGCCGAGGAGGGCCTGACGGACCGGATCGAGATCCGCGTCCAGGACTACCGGGACGTCGCCGACGGCCCGTACGACGCGATCTCCTCGATCGGGATGGCCGAGCACGTCGGCGCCGTGAAGTACCGGGAGTACGCCGACGTCCTGTACGGGCTCCTCAGGCCCGGCGGGCGGCTGCTCAACCACCAGATCTCCCGGCGCCCCGAGCCCGACGAGGCCGCCTACGCGATCGACCCCTTCATCGACGCGTACGTCTTCCCCGACGGCGAACTCGCCCCCATGGGCCGCACCCTGACGACCCTGGAGGACGCCGGCTTCGAGGTCCGGGACGTGGAGGCGCTCCGCGAGCACTACGCCCTGACCCTGCGCCGCTGGGTGGCGAACCTGGAGGCGGACTGGGACCGGGCCGTCCGGCTCGTCTCCCCGGGCCGGGCCCGCGTCTGGCGGCTCTACATGGCCGCCTCCGCCGTCTCCTTCGAGCGCAACCGGATCGGCGTGAACCAGTTCCTCGCCGTGAAGACCCCGGCATCGGGGACGAGCGGGCTGCCGCTGCGGACGCGGGCGTGGACCGAGGGGGCGGACTGACCCGCGTACATACGGGGAAGGGCCGGCCTCCCGGATGGGAGACCGGCCCTTCGCCGGTGGTGCGCGTGCCGTGCCCATTGGGCCCGGACGGCTGCTCGGCCCGGACGGCTACTCGGCCTTGATGGCGGCGAGCATGTTCAGGCGGGCCGCGCTGCGGGCCGGCCACAGCGAGGCGAGGACGCCGACCAGACCGGCCAGGAGCAGGAAGATCCCGATCCGCTCCCAGGGGAGCACCAGCGTGTAGCCCGGCAGGCTCTTCTTGAACGTCTCGCCGATCGCCCAGCCGAGGAACGCGCCGAGACCGATGCCGACGACCGCGCCGAACACCGAGATGACCACGGCCTCCAGACGGACCATCCGCTTCACCCGGCGCCGGTCGAGACCGATCGCGCGGAGCATGCCGATCTCCTGCTGGCGCTCGAAGACGGACATCGCGAGGGTGTTGACCACACCGAGGACGGCGATGATCAGGGCCATGCCGAGCAGCCCGTACACGATGTTCAGGAGCATGTTGATCGGGCCGCCGAAGGCATCGCGGATGTCCTTGTGGTTCATCACGGTGATGCCGGGGTTGTCGCCCATGGCCTTCGACAGCGCCTCGGCGTTGGCGTCGGAGGCGCCGCCGTCCATCGCGACGAAGATCTGCGGGGTGTAGGCCTGCGGGTCGTGGGCCCCGATCACCTTGTGGTCGATCAGGACGGGGGAGACGAACTCGCTCTCCTCGTAGATCGCGCCGACGGTCAGCTTCCCCTTGGCCTTGTCCGCGTACTCGACCGGGACCGTGTCGCCGACCTTCAGGCCGCGCTTCTCGGCGGTCTCGTCGGCCACCGCGATCCGACCCTGCTTCAGGGAGGCCAGCGAGCCGTTCACGACGTGGAGGTTGAGGACCTTCTCGATGTCGCCGGGCGTGACGCCGGAGGCGGAGACGAACTTGCCCTTGATGTCCAGGGCGCCGGCCTGCTGCGGGGAGACGGCCGTGACGCCGGGGGCCTTCGCGAGGGCGGCGAGCGCCTCCTCGCCCAGGCTGTCGCCGCTGGCCATGGTGACCATGTAGTCGGCCTTGATCTGGTCGACCGTCATCCTGTCGATGGCCGAGCCGACGGTCGCGCCGATCACCGAGAGGCCGGTGACCAGGGTCAGGCCGATGGCGAGCGCGGAGGCGGTGGCGCCGGTGCGGCGCGGGTTGCGGACCGCGTTCAGGCCGGCGAGCTTGCCGGAGATCCCGAAGAGGCCGACGAAGAGCGGGCGGATCAGGGCGATCACGGGCCGCGACAGCATCGGGATCAGGACGATCACGCCGATGAGGGTGAGGAACGCGCCGCCGGCGATGAGCATGCGGCCGTCGTCGCCGCCCTTGCCCGCGCCGAGCACGATCAGGACGACGCCGAGCGCGGTGAACGCGGCGCCGACGGAGTTCCGCAGGACGAGCGACTTGGTGCTCGCGGTGGCGTGCACGCTGTTCATGGCGGCGACCGGCGGGATCTTCGCGGCGCGGCGGCCGGGCAGCCAGGCGGCGAGCATGGTGATCAGGACGCCGACGGCGAACGCGGAGACGACGGGGGCGGGGCCGACGACCAGGCCGCCGGCCGGGATCTTCAGGTCGAAGGCGTTCATGGCGGACCGCAGCCCGAGCGCGAGGCCGATGCCCAGGACGAGGCCGACGGCCGAGGCGACCAGGCCGACCAGTCCGGCCTCGGCGAGGACGGAGCGGGTGATCTGCTTGCGCGAGGCGCCGACCGCGCGCATCAGGGCCAGTTCCTTGGTGCGCTGGGCGACCAGCATCGTGAAGGTGTTGGCGATCAGGAAGACGCCGACGAAGAGCGCGATGCCCGCGAAGCCCAGGAGGACCTGGTTGAGCGCGCCGAGCCCGGCCTCGATGTCCTCGGCCTGCCGGTCGGCGAGGGCCTGCCCGGTCTGGGCGGTGGCGGCCTTCGGGACCACCTTCAGGACCTCGTCGAGGAGCTTGTCCGCGTCCGCGCCGGGGGCGGCGGTGACGGTCAGCTCCTGGAAGTACCCGGGCTTCAGGTAGAGCTTCTGGGCGACGGAGGTGTCGAAGAGGACCAGGCTGCCGCCCGCGTTGACGGCGCCGTCCTCGGTGGTGAAGACGCCGGAGAGGACGTACTCCTTCACGGGGCCGTTGGTGGCCACGCGGACGGTGTCGCCGACCTTGTAGCCGCCCTTGCCGGCGGAGGCCTCGTCGAGCGCGATCTGCCCGTCGCGGACCGGCCCGCCGCCCGTCGTGAAGGCGTACGCGCGGTCCTTGCCGTCCTTGCCGGGGGCGAAGTTGGTGCCCTTGTTGGACCAGCCGACGCCGATCAGCTTGCCGTTCTTGTCGGGCACGCCGGCGAAGCCGCCGACGCGGGGGGCGACGGAGGCGACCCCGTCGAGCCCGGCGACCTCGTCGACGTCCTTCTGGGAGAGGCCGGGGGCCTTCCGGGCCTGCTCGGCGTCGGGGTGCATCTCGACGGCGACGGCGACGTCGTCGTAGCTCTTCGCGGACTGGTTGCGGAAGGCCTGGGAGAGGGTGTCGGTGAAGACGAGGGTGCCGGAGACGAAGGCCACGCCGAGCATCACGGCGAGGACGGTCATCAGCAGTCTCGCCTTGTGCGCGAGGACGTTGCGCAGGGCGGTACGGAACATGGGGTGTGTGTCCTGAACGGAGGGTGGGGCGGACGGAGGTCGGGGGCGCGGAGGCCGCGCTACGGAGCCGGCTCTCGCGGCGTCAGCTCGTACGGCCCTTGGCGTCGAAGGCCTTCATGCGGTCGAGCACGCCGTCCGCCGTCGGGCTCAGCATCTCGTCGACGATCCGGCCGTCCGCGAGGAAGATCACGCGGTCCGCGTAGGAGGCGGCGACGGGGTCGTGGGTGACCATGACGACGGTCTGGCCCAGCTCGCGCACCGAGTTGCGCAGGAAGCCGAGGACCTCGGCGCCGGAGCGCGAGTCCAGGTTTCCGGTCGGCTCGTCGCCGAAGATGATCTCGGGGCGCGAGGCGAGCGCGCGGGCCACGGCCACGCGCTGCTGCTGGCCGCCGGAGAGCTCGGTGGGGCGATGGGTGAGCCGGCCGGAGAGGCCGAGCATGTCGATGACCTGCTGGACCCACTGCTTGTCGGCCTTGCGGCCCGCGATGTCCATCGGCAGCGTGATGTTCTCCATGGCCGTCAGCGTCGGCAGCAGGTTGAAGGCCTGGAAGATGAAGCCGATCTTGTCCCGGCGCAGCTGGGTGAGGTGCTTGTCCTTGAGGGTGGACAGCTCGGTCTCGCCGATCCGCACCGAGCCGGAGGAGAAGGAGTCCAGGCCGGCGACGCAGTGCATGAGCGTCGACTTGCCGGAGCCGGAGGGGCCCATGATGGCGGTGAACTCGCCCTGCCGGAAGTCCACGGTGACGTGGTCGAGCGCGACCACCTGGGTCTCGCCCTGTCCGTAGACCTTCGTGAGATCCGTGGCGCGGGCGGCCACCGCGGTGGCGCGGGACACGGTGGGGGAGGTGGTCACGAGGAGGACTCCTGTCACTGCGGGGCTGTTGCGGGAACCCCTCCATCGTCTCGGGCGTTCCGCACCGGCACGTCCGTCCACGTGCCCGTTCCCGGGGCAGTCTGGAGTCGGACCGGGGTCCCGGGGCCTCCTCCTGAGGTATGACCGGATCCCTGAGAGCCGCCGGGCGGGGGACGCCGGGCCAAGGTGACACAAATGCGACGACTTTTCGTCATCCCTGGGGTGCCGGTTTGCGCCTGCGACCCCGGTCACAGTTCGGCGAAAAGGCCTCCACCTGCACTGACGCACCCTCAGGCCTCAATAAAATAAGACAACATCGGGAGCGACGTTCCGCTGAACGAGGGAAGCGCCCCGATAGGCTCATGTGCCAACGCGGAGCATCGCGACGCCCGGATGGTGGAATGCAGACACGGCGAGCTTAAACCTCGCTGGCCTTCGGGCCGTACCGGTTCGAGTCCGGTTCCGGGCACCATCGACGACAGTGCCGCCGACCGGCGGGGACGCCCGTCCGCCGCCGGCCCTCCCGGGGGCTCGGAGGGCGTCCTCCTCGTCCCGACCTGCCGCGCTTACGGAGCGGATCGTTCCGTTCCGCCGTCCCGGCCGGCCCGCCCGCCGGGGCGCCGCCGTGGCCAGGAGGCCGCCGATCGGCCCCTGTTACCCTAAGGGCCCCTCCGCCTCCTGTTAGGTTCTCATGCCGACATGAATATCCTGAACCTTTCGGTAGTGCCCACTCAGCGGCGCGCACCGGAAGGGGGTGGTACGGCGCGTCGGGAGAAAGCGCCGGAGGCCGCGGAGCGGCGGTTCCCGAAGCCCGCTCTCCTCCTTTCCGGGCTTTTCTTCCTGGTGTATCTCACGCTGTCCGCACGGCGGCACGCGATACACCTCACGACCGGGTACGACTTGGGGATCTTCACCCAGATAGTGAAGTCCTATGCGCGCTTCACGGCCCCGTACGCGCCGCTCAAGGGAACCGATTACAACGCGCTCGGGGACCATTTCCACCCGATCCTCGCGATTCTTGGGCCCGTGTACAAGGCATTCCCGTCGAGCTATACGCTCCTGGTCTGCCAGGCGGCCCTGGTCGCGCTCTCCGTCCTTCCGATCACGCGCTGGGCCCACGAGGTCAGGGGCCGGGCATTCGCCTACTGGATCGGCATTTCCTACGGGGCCTCCTGGGGCATCGCGGAACTCGTCCAGTTCGACTTCCACGAAGTGGCCTTCGCCGTCCCGCTCCTGGCGTTCTCCGTGTGCGCCGCCGGACGGGAGAAGTGGCGCGCGGCCGTCCTCTGGGCGATCCCCCTGGTCCTGGTCAAGGAGGACCTCGGGCTCACGGTGGCGGCGGTCGGCGCGTACGTCGCGTGGAAGGGGCCCCGGCGCACGGGAATCCTGCTCGCCCTCTTCGGGATCGTGGCGACGGCCCTCGCGATGTTCGTCGTCCTGCCCTCCGTCAATCCGCTCGGCGAGTTCGCCTACTGGCCGCCCGCGGAACCCGAGGAGAAGAGCCTCCTGGTAAAGGCCGTGGCGACCTTCTGGCCGCCGGTCAAATGGCTCACGCTGCTCATGCTCGTCGCCCCCACGGGATTCCTGGCGGTCCGCTCCCCGCTCCTGGTCGTCATGCTCCCGACGCTCGGCTGGCGCTTCACCTCGGATTTCCCCAACTACTGGGGAATGGACTTCCACTACAGCGCGATCCTCATGCCGGTCGCCTTCGCCGCGGCGGTCCACGCGGTCGCCTCGGGGCGGACGGTCACCCGCCGGCTCCTGCACGCCGGCGTGATCGGGGCGGTGGCCACCGCCGTCACCTTCTTCACCTCCCCGTTCCACGAACTCGTGCTGCCGCGGACATGGGTCGCGTCCGAGCACGTGAGGGTGACCGACGAAATCCTCGGCAGGATCCCCGACGGCGCCACGGTGGCCGCGTCCAATCGCCTCGCGGCCCAGCTCGCGTACCGGACCACCGTCAGCGAGGTCTGCCTCTTCCCGCGTTCCTTCGCGCCGGAGGAAGCGCCCCGGTGGATGGTCTACGACGACACCGATCCGTCCGACCCGGAATGCGCGACCGGGACGTCCCTGGAATCGTCCGCCCCGCAGGTCCCCGGCTACCGGATCGTCGAGCGCCGAAACGGGATAACCCTGCTGGAGAGGGCCGACGCCCCTGCTGGACGACCCTGAGGTCCGGACCCGGACCGGCCCCCGGCGGCCCCTTCCGGAGAGGGCGCGTACACCTCGCGACTCCGGAGAGGAAGAGCGGGAAGATGAGGGAAAGATCCTCCCCGAGCACTAGGGAGTTTCTTTTGCCTACGCATTACCCTTGACGCAAGGCCGCGCCGTGCGGTCCGCCATGGAGGAGTGAGATGAGGAGCAGCAACCCGGTCTTCTCGCGACGGGGGTTCAGCCGCGACAACGGCTACGCGGGCTTCAACGCGCAGCAGCCGCAGGCCGGGGGCCCCGCCGTCGGAACCAACCCGTACGCCACCGGCAACCCGTACGCCGGGGACGCGACGAACCCGTACGCGACCAACCCGTACGCCCCGCAGGACACGCAGCTCGGCGCCCCGCAGCAGGCCCGCGGCAACGTGATGACGATCGACGACGTCGTGAGCCGCACGGCCATGACGCTCGGCACGGTCGTGCTCACCGCCGTCCTGTCCTGGCTCCTGCTGCCGGTCGACCCGGCGAACCTGGGCAAGTCCTACGGCATCGCCATCGGCGCCGCCCTGGTCGCCCTCGTCCTGTCGCTGGTGCAGTCCTTCAAGCGCAAGCCGTCGCCCGCGCTGATCCTGTCCTACGCCGCCTTCGAGGGCGTCTTCCTCGGCGTGATCTCGGCCGCCGTCTCGACGTACATCGCCGACGGCGTCGTCATCCAGGCGGTCCTGGGCACCATGGCGGTCTTCGCCGGCGTGCTCATCGCCTACAAGCTGGGCTGGATCCGGGTCAACCGGCGCTTCTACGGCTTCGTGATGGCCGCCGCGATGGGCTTCATGCTCCTCATGGTGACCAACCTGCTGTTCGCCGTCTTCGCGGGCGGCGACGGCCTCGGCTTCCGCAGCGGCGGCCTCGGCATCCTGTTCGGCGTCATCGGGATCATCCTGGGCGCCTGCTTCCTCGCCCTCGACTTCAAGCAGGTCGAGGACGGCGTGACCTACGGCGCGCCGCGCGAGGAGGCCTGGCTGGCCGCCTTCGGCCTCACCATGACCCTGGTGTGGATCTACCTGGAGATGCTGCGTCTGCTGTCGATCCTCCAGGGCGACGACTGACGCACCACCCCCGACTCGGGGGGAGGGGCCCGTCCGGCGGTGTGCCGGGCGGGCCCTTCCGCGTTCCCCGGTCCGTTGGCGGGCGGCCCGGGGCGACGCGTAGGGTCGCGGGGTGCTTGATACGAGTGACCTGACCACCGCCGTGGAGCGGTTCGCCGACCGGCTGCGGGCCGCCCCGCAGAGCCGCCTCCAGCGGGGCGCGGCGGCCGAGGGGCTCGCCCTCGCCCGGGAGCTCGCGGCGCGCGCGCAGCGCGTCGAGGACCCGGACCGGGAGCCGAGGACCATGCCGGACGCCGGGATCTTCACGGTGGCCGACCAGCTCGTGGTGGCCGGGAGCGACCTGGCCGAGGCACTGCGAACGGCCCCGGCCGGCTCCCGCGAGGGAGAGCTGGACGAGGCCGTGGGGCTCGTACGGGGGGCGGCGGAGCGCTCGGGGCTGTAGAGCCGCGCCGGGGGCTACAGGGACGCGATCACGCGGTCCGCGAGGATGTAGACGTTCTCCTCGTCCGTGTCGCCGTACGAGAAGGTCAGGGCGAAGGCGCCGGAGACGCCCGAGCCGCCGAGCAGGACCGGAGTGCGGCCCGCGCGCAGGGCCTCCGCGAGGCGCTCCGCGGTCTCGCGGTGCCCCGGGGTCATGCAGAGCGTGGTGCCGTCCGCGAAGACGTACACGTCCAGGGTGCCGAGCGGGCCCGGGCGGACGTCGGTCAGGGCCGTGCGCGTGTCGGCCAGCTCCTCCAGGCGCGCCACCGTCCGCTCGTGGTCGGTGACGACCGGGGTCTGCACCGGCACGAAGTCCGGGTGCGAGGGGTGCCGGCGCCGGGCCGCGGCCAGCTCCGGGGAGTCCTCGGGGAACTCGTCCACCGGCTCCGCCGCGCCGTCGAGCGCCGCCGCCTCGGACTCCATGGCCTCCAGGGCCATCGCCTCCAGGCCCACGAAGTCGCTCTGGCGCGGCACGAAGAAGGAGCCGTCCTCGGCCGGTCCGCCGAGACCGCCGAGCAGGGACGGGGCGTCGGCGGCGTCCCGGGCCTCCTGCGCGGCCCAGAAGGCCCGCGCCTCGGCCAGCTCGCGCTCGCGCTCCTCGGCCAGGGCCTCCGCGACCGCGGCCCGTATCTCTGCGGCGGGTGTGGCGCGGGCCGCGGGGACCGTGACGCCGTGCCCGGCGGCCAGCTCGCGCCGCAGGGCGGTGACCTGCTTGCGGAGACCGTGGACGGCGTGCAGGGCGGCAGCGCCCACGGCCGTGGCGGCGGCCGTGGTCAGCAGCAGGGCAAGAGGCATGGCGCTCACTGACGTACTCCCGATTCCGAGTCGATCCCCCGACTTCCTACCTCAGCTTGTCGTGAGGTGGGGGCCGCTGTCAGTGCATTACGTCACGAATTGGACAGGTATTTCAGCCAGGCGTTTCGTCCCGAAACCGCTCTGACCTGGGAAAACGAACTCCCCCGGGACGTAGGTCACATCCTGGGGGAGATTCGGTCACGGCTGGGACGCGACGTGGTTGACCCCACAGGGGCCGGGGGACGCGCGCCGGGTGCCGGGCGTCAGCTCAGGCGCTCGATGACCATGGCCATGCCCTGGCCGCCGCCGACGCACATGGTCTCCAGGCCGAACTGCTTGTCGTGGAACTGGAGGCCGTTGATCAGGGTGCCGGTGATGCGGGCGCCGGTCATGCCGAAGGGGTGGCCGACGGCGATGGCGCCGCCGTTGACGTTCACCTTGTCCAGGTCGAGGCCCAGCTCCTGGTAGGACGGGATGACCTGGGCGGCGAAGGCCTCGTTGATCTCGGCCAGGTCGATGTCGTCGATCGTCAGGCCGGCGCGCTTGAGGGCCTGCTTCGACGCCTCGACCGGGCCGAGGCCCATGATCTCGGGGGAGAGGCCGGAGACGCCGGTGGAGACGATCCGGGCCAGCGGGGTCAGGCCGAGCTCGCGGGCCTTGGTGTCGGACATGATCACCAGGGCGGCGGCGCCGTCGTTGAGCGGGCAGCAGTTGCCGGCGGTGACCAGGCCGTCGGGGCGGAAGACCGGCTTGAGGCCCTGCACGCCCTCCAGGGTGACGCCCGCGCGGGGGCCGTCGTCCGCCGAGACGACCGTGCCGTCCGGCAGCGTCACCGGGGTGATCTCGCGCTCCCAGAAGCCGTTCTTGATGGCCTGCTCGGCGAGGTTCTGCGACCGCACGCCGAACTCGTCCATCTCCTGGCGGCCGATGCCCTTCCAGCGGGCCAGGTTCTCGGCGGTCTGGCCCATGGCGATGTACGCGTCGGGGACGAGGCCGTCCTCGCGCGGGTCGTGCCAGGTGGAGCCCTCGGAGGCGGCGACCTCGGCGGTGCGGGCCTCGGCCTCGGCGAAGAGCGGGTTGTGCGTGTCGGGCAGGGAGTCCGAGTTGCCCTTGGTGAAGCGGGAGACCATCTCGACGCCGGCCGAGATGAACACGTCGCCCTCGCCCGCCTTGATCGCGTGGAGCGCCATCCGGGAGGTCTGGAGCGAGGAGGAACAGTAACGGGTGACCGTGCAGCCCGGCAGGTGGTCCATGCCCATCTGCACGGCCACGATCCGGCCCAGGTTGTTGCCCTGCTCGCCACCGGGCAGACCGCAGCCCAGCATCAGGTCGTCGATGTCGCGCGGGTCCAGCTCGGGCACCTTCGCCAGGGCGGCCTGGACGATGGTCGCGGTGAGGTCGTCCGGGCGCAGGTCCTTCAGGGAGCCCTTGAAGGCCCGGCCGATGGGGGAACGGGCGGTCGAGACGATCACGGCTTCGGGCATCACGGCTCCATGAGGGTGCGGAGTGAGCGGACTGAAAGGGAAGTTACCCGTACGTACCGCACGGGGTCACCGGGCCGGGCGTGTGATGCGGACCTCTTTTCTAAGCGGGCGCTCAGGAAGGGGGCCCTCCTCGGGAACGGCGCCCGCCGGGGCTTTGTTCCCGGGGCTCCGGGGTCGCAGGGCTGCCGGGCCCTGGGGTCGCAGGGCCCCCGGCTCCCGGCGGGCGATCAGTTGGCGGGAGCCTCCGACGCGGGAGCCTCCGGCGAAGGGGAGGGCTCCGCCGGGGCCTCCGCCGCCTCCGTCGGGACCGGCAGGCGCCGCCTGCGGCGGTGCTTGAGCAGGGCCCAGGGCGCGCGGGCGCCCGTGACCTCGGTGCCCGCCTCCCGTACCGCCTCGGCCGCGGCCTTCGCCACCGGCAGCATGTTCTCCCGCCGCGCCGGCTCCAGGCGGTCCGCCTCCGGCCACACGCCGAGCACCGCGCAGACCGTCGGCAGGACGGCCATCGCCGCCGTCGCGTACCCCTCGGCCGACGGGTGGAAGCTGTCCACCCCGAACATCTCGCGCGGGTTCGCCGCGAACTCCGGACCCAGCAGGTCGCCGAGCGACACCGTCCGTCCGCCCTGCTCCACCACCACGATCGTCTGCGCCGCCGCGAGCTGCCGCGACGCCCGCCGGGCCAGCCAGCGCAGGGGCTGGTAGACCGGCTCGATCGTGCCCAGATCCGGGCAGGTGCCGACGACCACCTCCGAGCCCGCCGTCCGCAGCCGCCGCACCGCCGCCGCCAGGAGCCGCACCGACTCCGTCGCCGGCAGCCGGTGCGTCACGTCGTTCGCCCCGATCATGACCACGCACACGTCCGGCGGCCCCAGGGGCTGCGAGAGCAGCAGCGACACCTGCCGCTCCAGGTCGTCCGAGCGCGCCCCCGACAGGGCCACGTTCCGCAGCAGCACCGGCCGCTCCGCCACCGCCGCGAGCCCCGAGGCGAGCAGCGCGCCCGGGGTCTGACCGGTGCGGCGCACCCCCTGGCCCGCCGCCGTGGAATCACCCAGAAGGGCCAGCCGCAGCGGGTCCTCCGTCCCGAACGCCCGCCCGTAGAGCCCGTCCGCCGCGGGCGGCAGCGGGGCCGCCCCGCCCCCCACGGTCCGCTTCGCGATGTGCGCCTCGGCCAGGAGGACCCCCACCGCCGCGACCCCGAGGAGCCCGATGCCCCCACCGCCGTACGCCGCACCCGCCGCGATCCGCCGCGCCACCCTCGCCCTGGACATGGGGCCGTCACCTCCTTCAAGCCGTTCAGGGTGTAACTGCCCCGTAACCCGCTCCGACTACGCATACGCTGGCCACACCATTACGGAGACCCCGGAGATTACGGTGCAATTCCACGACTCGATGATCAGCCTCGTCGGCAACACCCCGCTGGTGAAGCTCAACCACGTCACAGAGGGCATCCAGGCGACCGTCCTGGCCAAGGTCGAGTACTTCAACCCCGGCGGGTCGGTCAAGGACCGGATCGCCCTGCGGATGATCGAGGCGGCCGAGCGCAGCGGCGAGCTGAAGCCCGGCGGCACCATCGTCGAGCCCACGTCGGGCAACACCGGCGTCGGCCTGGCGATCGTGGCCCAGCAGAAGGGCTACAAGTGCATCTTCGTCTGCCCCGACAAGGTGTCGCTCGACAAGATCAACGTGCTGCGCGCGTACGGCGCCGAGGTCGTCGTCTGCCCCACGGCCGTCGACCCGGAGCACCCGGACTCGTACTACAACGTCTCGGACCGGCTCGTGCGCGAGACGCCGAACGCCTGGAAGCCCGACCAGTACTCCAACCCGAACAACCCGCGCTCGCACTACGAGACCACCGGTCCCGAGCTGTGGGAGCAGACGGACGGGAAGATCACCCACTTCGTCGCGGGCGTCGGCACCGGCGGCACCATCTCCGGCACGGGCAACTACCTCAAGGAGGCCAGCGGCGGCGCCGTCAAGGTCATCGGCGCCGACCCCGAGGGCTCCGTCTACTCGGGCGGCTCGGGCCGTCCGTACCTGGTCGAGGGCGTCGGCGAGGACTTCTGGCCCAGCGCGTACGACCGGAAGGTCGCCGACGGGATCGTGGCCGTGTCCGACAAGGACTCCTTCCAGATGACCCGCCGCCTCGCCAAGGAGGAGGGCCTCCTCGTCGGCGGCTCCTGCGGCATGGCCGTGGTCGCGGCCCTGGAGGTCGCCCGCGGCCTCGGCCCCGACGACGTCGTGGTCGTGCTGCTCCCGGACTCCGGCCGCGGCTACATGTCCAAGATCTTCAGCGACGAGTGGATGGCCGACTACGGCTTCCTGGAGAACACCTCCTCCGCCACCGTCGCCGACGTCCTGCGCCACAAGGAGGGCGGCCTGCCCTCCCTCGTCCACATGCACCCGGACGAGACCGTCGGCCAGGCCATCGAGGTGCTGCGCGAGTACGGCGTCTCCCAGATGCCCATCGTGAAGCCGGGCGCCGGCCACCCCGACGTCATGGCCGCCGAGGTCGTCGGCTCGGTCGTCGAGCGCGAGCTGCTCGACGCCCTCTTCACCGAGCGGGCCTCCCTGGAGGACGCCCTGGAGCGGCACATGAGCGCGCCGCTGCCGCAGGTCGGCTCCGGCGAGCCGGTCGAGGACCTCGTGGCCGTCCTGGGCGAGTCCGCCGACGCGGCGATCGTCCTGGTCGAGGGCAAGCCGACCGGCGTCGTCAGCCGCCAGGACCTGCTCGCCTTCCTGGCGGGCGGCGCCGCGAAGTAGTCCCGGGGGCGGGCGTACGGCGCCGCGGGGCGGGTCCGGGGGCGGGCCGCGCGGACGAGTTCGCGCAACTGGTACGAGCGCGACACGTCCGCGCAGCACCCGCTTAACACGGGTCCGGCAGATTGTTCCTCGTCGGCGTCACGGACTTCCGGAGCGGCTCCCGGGCCTCCAGAGACGCCGCGGACGCGGACCGGCCCTGACCCGGGCCCGTGTCCCTCGCGGGGACCGCCGTCGTCCCGCCCCCCGGCAACGGGGGTGCGGCGGTCCCCGCGCCAAGCTCCGCGGAAGGGCCCCTCGCAGCGGCGGGGGGCCCTTCCCGTGTCTTTTCCGTGTCCTCTTCTCCTCCTCTTTTCCGCCCTCGCCCGCCCGCGATCGTGCATATCCTTATGCAGAGTCTTGGGTGAGTGAATAAGTGGAAGGGGAGGGCGACGTGAGCGACAGCCCGGCCGGCCGGCTCCAGGCCCTCTTCGAGGGGCACCGGCTGACGCCGACCCAGCGGCGGATCGCGCACTGCATGGTGCGGCGCGCCGGGGACGTGCCGTTCCTGTCCAGCGTGGAGCTGGCCGAGCTCGCCGGGGTCAGCCAGCCCTCCGTCACCCGCTTCGCCGTCGCCCTCGGCTTCGACGGGTACCCGGCGCTCCGGCGCCACCTGCGCGAGGTCGCGCCCCCCGAGGCCGGCTCCGGGGCCGGGGACGGAGCGGGCCTCGGGGGCGAGGCGTTCAACGAGTACCAGCAGGCCGTGCTCGCCGAGATCGAGAACCTCCGGCACCTCGCCGGACTGCTCGCCGACCCCGGGCCCGTCGAGCGGGCCGGACGGCTGCTCGCCCGCTCCCGCCCGCTGCCCGTGCTCGGACTGCGGGCCGCCTCCTCGCAGGCGCGCGGCTTCGCCTACTTCGCCGCCAAGGTGCACCCGGACGTACGGCTCCTCGACGAGGGCGGCTCGATGCTCACGGACCGCGTCGACGCGGCCGTACGGGCCGGGGCCACGGCCCTGCTCTGCTTCGCGCTGCCCCGGCACCCGCGCGAGGTCGTCGAGGCGCTCGCGTACGCGCGGGCGGCCGGGCTCGCGGTCGTGACCGTCGCCGACTCGGCGTTCGCGCCCGTCGCCGCCCACAGCGACCTGCTGATCCCGGCCGCCGTCGGCACCGGGCTCGCCTTCGACACCGCCTGCGCCCCCATGATGCTCGGCCGGGTCCTCCTGGAGGCCATGGCCGACGAACTCCCCGACGCGCAGGCGCGCCTGGAGGAGTTCGACGCGAAGGCGGCGGCGCGGGGCCTGTTCGTCGAGTAGGCGAGTGCTGGGCGGGTGCCGAGCAGGTGCTCGGCGTAGTGAGAGGGCGGGGGCGGCCCCCCGGCCGTCAGACGTCCAGCTCGGCCTCGATCTTCTTGAGCTGGTGGCGGGCCATCGCCAGGTTCGCCCGGTCCTTGTGCAGGGCCAGGTAGAGGAAGAGGCCGTTGGTGTTGCGCCCCTTGAGCAGCCGGATCAGGTGGTAGTGGGTGCCGAGGGTGATGAGGATGTCCTCGATCTCGTCGTTGAGCCCCAGCATCTCCATTGCCCGGACCTTGGCCCGCACGACGTCGGTGTTGCCGGCCGCGGCCACGTTCAGGTCGAGCTCCTTGCCGCCGCCGATCGTGCCGAGCGCCATGCCGCTGGTGTAGTCGACGAGGGCAGCGCCGATCGCGCCGTCGATGGAGGCCGCTTCCTTGAGGGAGGTCTCGGTGTTCGCCATGGTGTCGTACTTCTTCCTTCTGGGGTTACGGGTTTACGGGGTCACGAGGCCCTGGGGTCACGGGGTCCCGGGGCTCCGGACCTCACGGACCGGGGGCCCGGCGGGGTGCGGGGGCCGCCCGGGGTGCGGGGGCTTCCCCGGGTACGGGGGCGGGAGCTGGCCGAGCCGGTTCGGCTCCCTGCGCTCCAGGGCCCCGTCGACCAGCTCGCCTATCCGGGCGCTGGAGCGGCGCGCCTCCAGGTGGAGCCGCCCCACGTTGATCCGGGGCTCCGCGAGCAGCGTCAGGACGGCCGAGCCGCCCGCCGCGTACGTCGCCACGTAGCCGCTCTCGCCGCGTACGAGCAGTTCGCGGAAGCGGCCCTGACCGGTGGAGTCGGTCAGGCGCTGGCCGACGCCGAGCGCCGCCGCGGTCAGCGCGGCCACGCTCTCGGCCTCGCCGTCCACGGTGTCGTGGGCCAGGACCAGGCCGTCGGCGCTGGCCGCGAGGGCCCCGGTGAGCTGGGGCAGCCGCGCCCGCAGCCGTCTCAGCTCGCCGAGGACCTCGGCTTCTGCCGTCATGAGCTGTCTCCTCTCGGCGCGCATGCGCAGGGCACGCCTCATCACAGGTGTGCCTCCAGGGCGTCACGGAGCCGGCGCAGCAGGGCGATGTCGGGATCGGGCACCGGCAGGACCGGCAGGAGGGCCGGTACCGGTACCGGTGACACGGGGTCGGGGTCGGGGTCGGGGTCGGGGCTGAGCGGGGTCTCGACGAGTCCGGCGGCGGCGAGCCGCCGGACGTCGAGGAGCGTGTGGAAGGCGGGGCGGCCGAGCAGCCGGGCCAGCTCCGCCGGGGTCCGCTCGCCGTCGGCCGCCGCGAGCAGGGCGCGCTGCCGCGCCCCCACGGTCTGGCCGGGGGCGGCGGGGCGGGGGACGACCGGGGCGGTGTCCACCGTGGGGTACGGCCAGACGGCGTCGAGGAGTTCGCGGCGGCGGACGGTCTCGCGCTCGACGGCCTCGGCCGAGACCGGCCGCACCGTGCCGAACCAGTGCCCCACCCCGTACCGGAAGCGGGTCGGGCCGCTGGTGGGGGAGAGGGCGAAGAAGGCCGCGTCGAAGACGGCGCCGAGGTGGCAGATCTCCAGCTCCCCGTCCTGGAGCCGGCCGCTGTCGACGAGGAAGCGGCCGACCGCGCGGTGGGCGCCGGCCCGGTCGACGGCCTCGTCCCAGTTCTCCCGGGGCAGCCGGCCGCCGGTGGTGAGGAGGATGTCGACGCCGGGGGAGGCGGGGCTCTCGGCGTGCACCACCCGGCCGTCCACCAGGTAGAGCGTGCCGTGGTCGCGCAGCAGGGCCCCGGTGGCCTTCTCGGCGGCGAGCCGGACCAGCATCGGGGAGACGGGGGTGGCGACCGCGCTCATCCGAGGACCAGCTTCTCGGCTATGTCGCGGAGTCTCATGCGGGCGAGGGCGAGGTTGCCGGTGTCGCGGTCGAGCCAGAGGTGGAGGAAGACGCTGCTGTCGAAGGAGGTCTCGACGAAGCGGAGGACGTGGTACCCGGCCCGGGTGGTGACGATCAGGTCCTCGACGGGAGGCCCTCCGTCCTTCTCCGCCCCTCCGGCCCCGCCCGTTCCTCCCGCGTCGTCGTCCGTCGCCAGGAAGGTGTCGAATTCGGCCGCCGAGCGGGCCAGTTCGGCGGTCTCGGCGGCCGTGGTCTCGTGGTCCCCGACGGGCGACTCGCCCGCCGTTCCCAGTGCGAGGCCGCTGGTCCAGTCGACCAGGGAGGCGCCCCGAGCACCCGGTAGGGTCATGGCCTCCGTCAGGCACTCGTCGATTCCGGGCACGCGGATTCCCCTCCCGATGCGGCGTGCGAACGTGCGGCAGTAACGGTGACGCTACTGAACGTTCCGCTCCGGGGGAGGGGTTCTGGCATTTTCCATCGGAACATGCCCGGGTCTGACGGAAATTGATCCCTTGCCCGGGGCGGCCGGATGTGGTGGGCCCGTCAGGCCCGTGTCTCCACGGCGTTCGCGACGTCCGACAGGTCCTTCGCGAGCGCCTTGGCGACGGCCTTCGCCCCGAAGCGGGCGAGCAGCCGGCCGAGGGCGCCGGGGGCGCGCCCGTGCGCGGGCCTGGCGGAGAAGGTCATGCGGAGGACGGTGGACCCGGTCCCGGCGGGGGTGGGACGGGTCCCGTCAGGAGCGGGTCCGGGTCCGTCGGGTCCGGGCCCGGTCACGTCCGGCGTGAGGGTGAGCTCGGAGACGTAGTGCATGCCGTGGGAGTCGGCGACCGTGACGTACCGGTCGGGCGGCTCGCACGCGGTCACGGTCATCTCCTCGGTGGCCTCCCGGCCCAGCATCCGCCGGGTCTCGCGCCAGCGCGTGCCCACGCCGAAGCCGCCCGGGGTGAGCACCTCCACCTTCCGGACGCCGGTCAGGACGCGGGGCAGCTCCGGCAGGTCGGTGATCGCCTCCCAGACCCGGCCGGGGGAGGCGGCGACCCGGCGCTCGACGACGACGGAGGTGCCGTCCGCACCCGTTCCGGTCATGCCTTCACCACTCATGTCCCCATGGAACCCGGGGCGCGGGGGCGGCGCTACCGGACTGTCGGCCCTCTTTCTGTTCGACCCTTGCGCCCGGCCGGCCCGGCCGGGCCGACCGGTGGGCCCACCAGCGCGTCCGCCAGGTCCCCGCCCGCCTCGGCGACGATCTCGTCGAGCGTCTGGGGCCTGCGCACGGGCGTGAACGCCACCGTCCCGTCACCGGCCACGGCGAAGCCGTGGATCCCCGGCCGGGGCAGGCTGTTGTACGCGTAGTGGTGGACGAAGCAGTACGCGCCGGTGTCCGGCACCGCCACCACGTCCCCCGGGCGCAGCAGCGGCAGCTCGCGGCCCGTGGCGATCAGGTCCCCGGCGAAGCAGGCGGGGCCCGCCACGTCCTGGACGGCGGTCTCCCCGGTGCGGGGCCGGCCCTCGGAGTCGTACGCGAGGACGCGCAGCGGCCAGGAGTCGGGGGCGTAGACCGTACGGGTGGCGAGCTGCACGCCCGCATGGGTGACGGCGATCGGGCGGCCCCCGGAGGTCTTGGTGTACTCCACCCGGGAGAGGACCGTCCCGTGTTTGGCCAGAAGTGAGCGCCCGAACTCGGTGACCAGACGGTAGCGGCCGTCGAAGAGCCCGGGGACGGTGGCGGCGAGCAGCCGCGCGTACTCCGCGTACGTCGGCGTCTCCTCGTCGGAGGCGAAGTTCACCGGCAGTCCGCCGCCGATGTCGAGGGCGTCGACCTGCTGCCGCCCGGCGGTCCGGTTGATCTCCTCGGCGAGCGCGTACGCCTCCCCGACCCCCTGTGCCATCAGGGCGAGCGGCACGCCCTGGGAGCCGGTGTGGGTGTGCAGCCGGGTCAGCCAGGGGCGCTCCAGATAGGCCTGGACGACGGCCTTGCGGGCGCCCTCGTCGCGCAGCGCCACGCCGAACTTGGAGGTGGCGGTCGCGGTGGAGAGCGCGCCGATGGAACCGGCTCCGACCTGGGGGTTCACCCGGAGGCCGAGGGGTGAGGTGGTGGGCGCGGCGGCCGTGAGCGCGTCGATCCTGGCCAGCTCCTGGAGGTTGTCGGCGTTGACCGCGACTCCGAGCGCGAGGGCCTGGCGCAGCTCGGCCGGGGTCTTGGCGGGGGAGTCGAGCACGGTGCGCTCCGGCGGGATCCCGGCGGCGCGGGCGAGGGCCAGCTCGCCGGGGCTCGCCACCTCGGCCCCGAGCCCGGCCTCGTGGAGCAGGCGCAGGACGGGGACGAGCGGGGCGGCCTTCACGGCGAAGGCGTGCAGCACGGGCGCGTCGGTGACGGCGGCGAAGGCGCTGGTCAGAGCGGCGGCGGAGGTGCGGATGCCGGCGGTGTCGAGGAGGGCGACGACCGGTTCGGCGGGGGAGAGGAGCCCTTGGTCGACGGAGGCGCGGACGGCGAGATCGCGACGGGAGGAGGCCATGGGGTCATGGTCGTCGATCCGGCGCGGGAGCGGGAGGGCGCCGTGTGGGCGCCACCCTCTCGCCGGGCCCTGTTGACTACAACTATTCATCACGCCAGGATGTGAATATCTGAACGACATTCGAGGAGGCACCGCCATGTCAGGACCCCGCCCCGTACGGGCCCCGCGCGGTACGGAACTGAGCGCCCTGGGGTGGCAGCAGGAGGCCGCCCTCCGGATGCTCCAGAACAACCTGGACCCCGAGGTCGCCGAGCACCCCGACAAGCTCGTCGTCTACGGCGGCACCGGCAAGGCCGCCCGCGACTGGCGCTCCTTCGACGCGATGGTCCGCACCCTGCGCACCCTCAAGCAGGACGAGACGATGCTCGTCCAGTCCGGCCGCCCGGTCGGCGTCATGCAGACCCACGAGTGGGCCCCGCGCGTCCTCATCGCCAACTCCAACCTGGTCGGCGACTGGGCGAACTGGGAGGAGTTCCGGCGCCTGGAGCAGCTCGGCCTCACCATGTACGGCCAGATGACGGCCGGCTCCTGGATCTACATCGGCACCCAGGGCATCCTCCAGGGCACGTACGAGACCTTCGCCGCCGTCGCCGCGAAGCAGTTCGGCGGCACCCTGGCCGGGACCATCACCCTGACCGCCGGACTCGGCGGCATGGGCGGCGCCCAGCCGCTCGCCGTGACGATGAACGACGGCGTCGCGATCTGCATCGACGTCGACCCGCGCGCCATCGAGCGCCGCATCGAGCACCGCTACCTGGACGTCAAGGCCGACTCCCTGGAGCACGCCCTCGCGCTCGCCACCGAGGCCCGCGACGCCCGCCGCCCGCTCTCCGTCGGCCTCCTCGGCAACGCCGCCGAGCTGCTGCCCCGCATGCTGGCCGAGGGCGCCCCGATCGACATCGTGACGGACCAGACCTCCGCCCACGACCCGCTCTCCTACCTTCCCGTCGGCGTCGCCTTCGAGGACATGGCCGACGCGGCGGCGAAGGACCCGGCCGGATTCACCATCCGGGCCCGCGAGTCGATGGCCCGGCACGTCGAGGCCATGGTCGGCTTCATGGACGCGGGCGCCGAGGTCTTCGACTACGGCAACTCCATCCGGGGCGAGGCCCGGCTCGCCGGCTACGACCGCGCCTTCGCCTTCCCGGGCTTCGTCCCGGCGTACATCCGCCCGCTGTTCTGCGAGGGCAAGGGCCCGTTCCGCTGGGCCGCCCTCTCCGGCGAGGCGAGCGACATCCACAAGACGGACAAGGCGATCCTCGACCTCTTCCCCGAGAACGAGTCGCTGCACCGCTGGATCAAGATGGCCGGCGAGCGCGTCCACTTCCAGGGCCTGCCCGCCCGCATCTGCTGGCTCGGCCAGGGCGAGCGCGACAAGGCCGGCGCCCTGTTCAACGACATGGTCGCCGACGGCACCCTCGCCGCCCCCCTCGCCATCGGCCGCGACCACCTGGACTGCGGCTCGGTCGCCTCCCCGTACCGCGAGACCGAGGCCATGCTCGACGGCTCCGACGCCATCGCGGACTGGCCGCTGCTCAACGCCATGGTCAACGTCGCCTCCGGCGCCTCCTGGGTCTCCCTCCACCACGGCGGCGGCGTCGGCATGGGCCGCTCCATCCACGCGGGCCAGGTCTCCGTGGCCGACGGCACCGCGCTCGCGGGCGAGAAGATCCGCCGCGTGCTGACGAACGACCCGGGCATGGGCGTCATCCGCCACGTCGACGCCGGTTACGACATCGCGGAGCGGGTCGCCGACGAGAAGGGCGTCCGCGTCCCGATGCGCGAGGGCGACGACGCTTCCGGGGCCTCCGCGTGAGCGAGACCTTCCACGCCATGTGGCGGTCGCTGCGGCCACTCGGCCGCAGCGCCGCCTCCGGCGGCTACCGCCGCTACGCCTGGACGGAAGCCGACGCCGACTGCCGCCTCTGGTTCCGGATGCAGGCCGAGGCCCGCCGTCTGGACGTCGAGACCGACCGCAACGGCAACCAGTGGGCCTGGCTCGGCGACCCGACGGCCGGCGACGCCGTCGTCACCGGCTCCCACCTGGACTCCGTCCCCGACGGCGGCGCCTTCGACGGCCCCCTCGGCGTCGTCTCCTCCTTCGCCGCGCTCGACGAACTGCGCTCCCGGGGCGTCTCGTTCCGGCGTCCCCTCGCCATCGTCAACTTCGGCGACGAGGAGGGCGCCCGCTTCGGCCTCGCCTGCGTCGGCTCCCGCCTCACCGCCGGACGGCTGACGAAGGAGCAGGCGCACGAGCTGCGCGACGGCGACGGGACCAGCCTCCCGCAGGCCATGGAGGCCGCCGGGTACGACCCCGACGCCATCGGCCCCGACCCGGAACGGCTCGCCCGCATCGGCGCCTTCGTCGAACTGCACGTCGAGCAGGGCCGGGCCCTGGACCTGTCCGGCGACGCCGTCGGCATCGCCTCCGCCATCTGGCCGCACGGCCGCTGGCGGTACGACTTCGCGGGCGAGGCCAACCACGCCGGCACCACCCGGCTCGTCGACCGCCGCGACCCGATGCTCACCTACGCCGAGACCGTCCTCGCCGCCCGCCGCGAGGCCGAACTCGCGGGCGCCGTCGCCACCTTCGGCAAGATCGCGGTCGAGCCGAACGGCGTCAACGCCATCCCCTCCCTCGTGCGCGGCTGGCTCGACGCGCGCGCCGCCGACCAGGACGCCCTGGACGCGGTCGTCGCGGGCGTCGAGACGGCGGCCCGCGACTACGCCGACCGCCACGGCATCGACCTCACCGTCGTCCGGGAGTCCTTCACCCCGGTCGTGGACTTCTCGCACGCCCTGCGCGACGAGCTGTCCCGGATCCTGGGCGACGCGGCCGCGCGCACCACGGGCACCACGGGGCCCTCGGGCAAGGTCCCGGTCCTCGGCACCGGCGCGGGCCACGACGCGGGCATTTTGTCCGAATCGATCCCGACCGCCATGCTGTTCGTACGCAACCCCACGGGCGTCTCGCACTCCCCGGCCGAGTTCGCGGCCGAGGACGACTGCCTGGCCGGGGTCCGCGCACTCGCCGACGTACTGGAGGAGCTGGCGTGCCGCTGACGACCACGTACTGGCTGGAGCACGCCTGGATCGACCCCGCCGTCGAACCGGGCGTCGCCTTGGAGGTGGCGGACGGCCGGATCACCTCGGTCCGCACGGGGGTGGAGGCCCCGCCCCCGGGCGCCGAGGTCCTGCGGGGCCTGACGGTCCCGGGCCTGGCCAACGCCCACTCGCACGCCTTCCACCGCGCCCTGCGCGGCACCGTCCAGGTCGGCTCCGGCACCTTCTGGACCTGGCGCGACACCATGTACAAGATCGCCCAGCGCCTCACCCCCGACAGCTACTTCACCCTGGCCCGCGCGGTGTACGCGGAGATGGCGCTCGCCGGCATCACCTCCGTCGGCGAGTTCCACTACCTCCACCACGCCCCCGGCGGCGCCCCCTACGCCGACCCCAACGCCATGGGCGAGGCCCTGATCGCGGCCGCCGCCGAGGCCGGCGTCCGCATCACCCTCCTCGACACCGCCTACCTCTCCTCCGGCTTCGGCGCCGCGCCCGAGCACCACCAGCTCCGCTTCACCGACGGCACGGCGGACGCCTGGGCCGAGCGGGCCTCGGCGCTCAAGGAGCGGGACGGCGTACGGATCGGGGCGGCGATCCACTCCGTACGGGCCGTCCCGGCGGACCAGCTGGCCACGGTGGCCGACTGGGCCCGGCGGCGGGAGGCCCCCCTCCACGTCCACCTCTCGGAGCAGACGGCCGAGAACGACGCCTGCCTGGCGGCCCACGGCCTCACCCCCACGCAACTCCTCTCCGAACACGGCGTGCTCGGCCCCCGCATGACGGGCGTCCACAACACCCACCTGACCTCCGACGACATCGCCCTCATCGGCTCGTCCTCCACCGGCACCTGCATGTGCCCGACGACCGAACGCGACCTCGCGGACGGCATCGGCCCGGCGGTGGACCTCCAGCGCGCCGGCTCCCCCCTCTCCCTGGGCAGCGACAGCCACGCGGTCGTCGACCTCCTCGAAGAGGCGCGGGCCATGGAGCTGAACGAGCGCCTGCGCACCCACATCCGGGGCCACTGGACGGCGGCGGCACTGCTTCGCGCGGCGAGCGCGGACGGCCACGCGGCCCTGGGCTGGCAGGAGGCCGGCGAGCTGACGCCGGGCGCCCTCGCCGACTTCACGACGATCGCCCTGGACTCCGTCAGGACAGCGGGACCGGCACCGCGTCTGGCAGCCGAGACGGCGGTATTCGCAGCGTCGGCAGCGGATGTGCGTCACACGGTCGTGGGCGGCCGCCACGTCGTACGGGACGGGGTCCACTCGTCCGTACCGGACGTGCCGCGGGCCCTCGCCGACTCGATCGCCGCCCTGCGCGGCTGAAGGAGACACCCCTCACCATGAACACCGGACCCGAGGCGAGGAACAGCACGGCGGCGAACTCCGCCCCCACGAGCGCGAACAGCGCCGTGGCGACGCCCGCCACCGCCATCGTCAACATCGCGAGCCTGGTCACCAACGATCCCTCCCTCGGTGATGGAAGTCCTCTGGGTCTGATCCGGGACGCGGCCGTCGTCGTCGAAGGCGACCGCGTCGTCTGGGTCGGTGAATCCAGCAAAGCACCCGCCACTGACAACCGGGTCGACGCCGACGGCCGGGCGGTGATCCCCGGCTTCGTCGACTCCCACTCGCACCTGGTCTTCGCGGGCGACCGCACGGCCGAGTTCAACGCCCGCATGTCCGGGCAGCCGTACAAGGCGGGCGGCATCCGCACGACCGTGGCGGCGACGCGCGCGGCGAGCGACGAGGCCCTGTCGGCGAACGTCGCCCACTACCTGCGCGAGGCCCTCGCCCAGGGCACGACCACCTTCGAGACGAAGTCCGGCTACGGCCTGACGGTCGAGGACGAGGCCCGCGCCCTGCGCATCGCCGCCGAGCACACCGACGAGGTCACCTACCTCGGCGCGCACATCGTCCCCCCGGACCACGCCGACGACCCGGCGGCGTACGTGGACCTGGTGACGGGCGAGATGCTCGACGCCTGCGCCCCGTACGCCCGCTGGGTGGACGTCTTCTGCGAGAAGGGCGCCTTCGACGGCGACCAGGCCCGCGCGATCCTGACGGCGGGCAGGGCGAAGGGCCTCCACCCCCGCATCCACGCCAACCAGCTCACGTACGGCCCCGGCGTCCAGCTGGCGGTGGAGCTGGACGCGGCGAGCGCGGACCACTGCACGCACCTGACGGACGAGGACGTGGACGCGCTGGCGTCGGGGAACACGGTCGCCACCCTTCTCCCGGGGGCGGAGTTCTCCACCCGCGCCGCGTGGCCGGACGCCCGCCGCCTCCTCGACGCGGGCGTCACGGTGGCCCTCTCCACCGACTGCAACCCGGGCTCCTCCTTCACCTCCTCCGTCCCCTTCTGCATCGCCCTGGCGGTCCGGGACATGGGCATGACCCCCGACGAGGCCCTCTGGTCCGCCACGGCGGGCGGCGCGACGGCCCTCCGCCGCACGGACGTCGGCCGCCTCATCCCCGGCACCCGAGCCGACCTCACCCTCCTGAACGCCCCGTCCCACGTCCACCTGGCCTACCGGCCGGGGGTGCCGCTGGTGTCGGGGGTGTGGCGGAGGGGCGTACGGGTGGTCTGAGGGCGTGCCGCGGGATCGGAAACGGCAGGTCACCGTCCGGTTGGCCACGGTCCGCGTTGAGTACGGGTACTCATGTGGGCGGCGATCGTCCGCTCACATGATTCCCGCATGAGAACCCCGAACCGCCTCACGAGGACCGTCCTGGCCGTCGCGCTCGGCGGCATGGCCCTGACCGCCTGCGGCACGGCGGGCCCCACCGGTGAGACCCCGGCCAAGGCGTCCGCCGTGGGAGCCGGCGCCCCGAAGACACCGGCACCGAAGCGGTCGCTCCCGTCGGACGGCCTGGCGACGGACCCCGACCCGGAGATGCGCTACCTGGCCGTGTCCACCCGCATCCTGGACGACTGCGAGCCGGTCGACCCGACGCCGGTCGACCAAACTCCGGTCGAGCCGGTCCCGGAGGGCACGATCCCGCCGCGGCACCTGTCGGAGGGCGACCCGCTCCCCCTGGAGGCCCCCGGGCCGCCGTCCGACCCGGAGCCGGCCCCCACCAGGACCGGGCCCGTCGAGGAGGTGCCGCTGGACCTCCTCGACAAGTGCGCCGGTGACGCACACGCCGGGCGCGTCCTCAGGGCGTTCGACGGCACGGGCCCGGCCGACTACCCGGCCCTGCGGAAGAAGCTGACGAGCCTGGACTACCCGCCGTCCCGCATCCACCGCATGCCGGACCGCGACGGCTCCCCCCGCGCCCGCCTCGACCTCCGCTTCATGGGCAACAACCTGGTCCTGGAGATCACCGGCACCCGCCACCGGGTACTCGTCGAGCCCTTCGGAGCCCCGGAGACGGACGACGTACGCGTCACGTCCGTCGAGCGCAGGCAGAACCCCGCGGCCCCGTCCTCCTGACGAAATGCGGTGGCGGGAGTCGGTGATGCCGTTGGCGGGTTCCGAGGAGATCAGCGGGGTCGGGGGCCCGGGCGCCGGTTCGTCTCCTCCAGGACCTCGCGGCGGTCGTTGACGACGGCCGCGACGGCGAGGTCGCGGAGCTTGACCACGTAGTACTCGTCCCGCTGCCCGTCGGGCCGCTCGACGTCGGCGATCCACAGGTTCGCCCAGGGGTACTCGTGGAGCGGGCGCTCCCCGTGGACCTTCCAGCGCGTGGCGGAGGCTCCCCTCAGGCCCGGTGACCGAGCACGTTGACGACCCGGCCGTCCGGATCCCGCACGAAGAAGCGCCGCACGCCCCACTCCTCGTCCGTCAGCGGGTGCACGACCTCCGCACCCGCCGCCCGCACCGCCGCGTACACCGCGTCCACGTCCTCCACCTCCACGCTCAGGTCGGGGGAGACGGGAGCGGTCAGGTCCGCGCCCATCAGACTGACCTGCGCGGCGGGTACGTCCGGCGAGGCGAGGGTCGCGATCCAGCCGTGGTCCATGACCTGCTCGAAGCCGAGGAGCCCGTAGAAGCTCCTGTTCTCCTCCGGGGCGGCCGTCCGGAGGTTGGGGACTACGCGGCGCACGCTCATCGGGTACTCCTCGGCACGGGAAACGGCCCTCAACGGCCCTCAACGGCGTTCAACGGCGTTCAGCGGAACTCGTGGACCACCTGGATCTCCCCCACGATATGCGCGTTGAACTCCTCCAGCTCCTCCGCCGGCACCCACAGTTCGAGGATCGTCCGCCCGCCCGCCTGCCGGACCGGGTACCTGCGCAGGAACTCCGTGTCGACCTCGAAGCGGGTGACGAAGCCGGCGCCGTCGTGCTTCACGTTCCAGTCGCGGGCGATGCGGATCGCATAGTCCTCGTTCATCACCGGGTAGAAGATCGGCTGCTCCGGAAGCCGCGGCGGCCAGGCGCGCCACCCCGACTCCCGGACGAGGTCCAGCTCCACGGGGCCCGTGGGGCGCCAGAGGGTGGTCGTCGGGTGGTGGGTGGTCATGGCGTCGCTCTTTCGAAGGGGAGGGGAGGGCCTCGACGGTATCCGGCCCGCTCCTGTCGTGACCACGGGGTTTCGGCGGCGGAGGCGGAGAAGTCCGTATGCGGGCCGTGAGGCCGGGGGAGCTGAGTGCGCGAGGTCGAGGCGTGGCGGGAGCTGCGGGCCGGGCCCGGGGCGCCCGCCCATCCCTTCATGGAACCGGAGTTCACGCGCGCGGTGGCCGAGGTGCGGCCCCGGGCGCGGGTCGTCGTCTGGTGGGAGGGGGCGAGCCCGTCGAGTTGTTCCCGTACAGGAAGGGGCCGTTGAGGAGGGGGGCGGGCCATCGGGTCGGGCGCCTCCGGCAGTCAGGGGGCCGTCCTGCGGGACGGGCTGCGGCCCGGTGCGCGCGCCCTGCTGCACCATTGCGGGCTCGTCGGCCGGGAGTTCGACAACCCGGGGGACGGCCGGGGCCTCTTCCAGGGCGCCGCCGCCGAGTCCTTCGCCTCCCCCCGTGATCGACGTCGGAGAGGGGTGCGCGGCCTACGAGGCCTTCCTGCGCGTCCAGTCGCCCAAGTTCCCGGAGACCACCCTCGCCGAGGAGCGGCGGCTCGCCCGCCGGACCGACGGCGGGGTCCGCTTCGTCTTCGACGAGCGCGCCCCGGCGGCCCTGCGCACCCTCATGGCCCGGAAGTCCGCCCAGTACCGCAGGACCGGCCGCCGCGACCGCTTCGCCGAGGAGTGGATCAACGCGCTCGTCCGCCGCCTGCACGCGCTGCGCACTCCCGGTTGCTCCGGTGTCCTCTCCGTGCCGTAAGCGGGCGAGCGGCCCGTCGCCGCCCACTTCGGGCTCCGGTCCGCGACCGTCCTGTCCTGCTGGTTCCCCGCCTACGACCCCGCGTTCGCCCCGCACTCGCCCGGCCTCGTCCTCCACCTGCGGATGGCCGAGGCCGCGGCCGCCGCCGGGATCGGCGTGCTCGACCTCGGGCGCGGCTGCGCGGAGTACAAGAACGCCCTCCTCCGCGTACGCAGAAACCATCCGATTCTCCTGAATCTCCTGGCTCGATGTGGCCCCGTCCGGACGGCGCGTCAACAACGCCCCCCGGTCGTACGGGTGGGGGCGCGCGAAAGGGCCCGTCCAGGGTCGGCAGACCGTGAACGGGCCCTCTTCGCCGGTCGTTCCGGCCGGTCGGGCTCCTCCGGGGAGGTCATTCCTCCAGAGTGAGGCCCTGGCGCAGCCGGGTGAGGGTGCGGGCCAGGAGCCGGGAGACGTGCATCTGGGAGATGCCGAGCTCCTCGCCGATCTCCGACTGGGTCATGCCGGAGACGAAGCGCAGGGAGAGGATCTGGCGCTCGCGGGCGGTCAGCGAGGCGATCATCGGCTTGAGGGAGGCGATGTACTCGATGCCGGCGATGCCGTTGTCCTCGTAGCCGAGCCGGTCGGCGAGCGCGGCCTCGCCGCCGCCGCCGTCCTCCTCGGTGGGCTGGGCGTCGAGCGAGCTGGCGGTGTACGCGTTGCTCGCCGTCATGCCCTCGACGACCTCCTCCGGCGCGATGCCGAGTTCCTCGGCGAGTTCGGCGACGGTGGGGGAGCGGTCCAGGCGCTGGGACAGGGTGTCCGTGGCCCGGGCGAGGTCGAGGCGGAGCTCCTGGAGGCGGCGGGGTACGTGCACGGACCAGGAGGTGTCGCGGAAGAAGCGCTTGATCTCGCCGATGATGGTCGGCATCGCGAAGGTGGGGAACTCGACGCCGCGGGAGAGCTCGAAGCGGTCGATCGCCTTGATGAGGCCGATGGTGCCGACCTGGACGATGTCCTCCATCGGTTCGCTGCGGGTGCCGAACCGGGCGGCGGCGAAGCGGACCAGGGCGAGGTTGAGCTCGACGAGGGTGTTGCGGACGTACGCGTGGTCGTGGGTGCCCTCCTCCAGCTCCGCGAGGCGGGCGAAGAGGTCCTTCGACAGGGCGCGCGCGTCGACCGGGCCGATCCGGTCGAGGGGCCGGTCGAGCAGCCGGTCGGCGAGCTCGTCGGGGAGGGGGGTGGTGGGGGTGCTGGGGACGGGGGTGTGGGGGGTGGGGATGCTGGACAGGGTTGTCGACGGCGCGTCGGGGGTACGCGTGGCGTCGAGCCGGGGTGACATGGGTCTCCTTCGGGTTCTTCTCGCAGCGGTTTGCGGCGCCTCCGAGCCGGCCGTTTCGGGTGTTTCCTCTAGCCCTACCTGCTCGACCCTGAAGGTTGCAAGTGCCATTAATCCCGTTTGTCCGGTTATGAGATGGACCTCGTGTGCATCGAGGGCCACCCCGCTTGTAGTGTTCGAGGACGTCAGTCGGCATCCGCGAGAGCGAGAAGAGGCACGGCCATGGACCGCGAACACATCGGCAGCGCACTGCCCGCGCGGCTGCGGGTCGAGACGCGGACCGTGGGGGAGAGCGAAGTCCTCACCCCGGTGGGCGAACTCGACCACCACACCGCCGAACTCCTGCGCGAACCCCTGGACGGGGCACTGGACGCGGGCCGTTCCCGGCTCGTCGTCGACTGCTCCGGTCTGGAGTTCTGCGACTCGACCGGGCTCAACGTGCTGCTCGGCGCCCGGCTGCGGGCGGACGCCGCCGGTGGCGCGGTGCACCTGGTGGCGATGCGGCCCGCGGTGGCCCGGGTGTTCCACATCACGGGCGCGGACACCGTCTTCACCGTCCACGACACGCTCGCGACGGCGCTCCCCGAATGAGCCCGGCCGGACCGGCCCGGACCGCCGGGCCCGGTCCCGGCCCGGCTCCGGCCCCGCACGTCCCCGTACCCCCTGCCCCAGTCCCGTCGATCGGTGAGGTGAAGCGCTGATGGACCAAGCTTCCGACGTCCGTACGCTCGCCCTCGGCGAGACCAGCGGCACGGTGCCGCTCGCCCGCGACTTCACGCGGACGGCGCTCCACGAGTGGGGCTGGCTGCCCGCCGCCACCGCCGACCGCAGGGCCGCCGCCGAGGACGTCCTCCTGGTCGTCTCCGAGCTGGTCACCAACGCCTGCCTGCACGCCGACGGGCCCGAGAGCCTGCGCGTCCTGCGGCTGCCCAAGGTGCTGCGCCTGGAGGTCACCGACCGCGGCGCCGGCCAGCCCGCCCCGCGCACCCCGCACCGCGCCGGGCGCCCCGGCGGCCACGGCATGTTCATCGTCCAGCGCCTCTGCCGCGACTGGGGCATCGACCGCACGCCCGGAGCCCCCGGCAAGACGGTCTGGGCCGAGATCTCGGCCCCCGGCGACTGACGGGCCCGGCAGGGCCCCCGAACACGGCGGAGGCCGCCGCACCGGATCGGTGCGGCGGCCTCCTGCGCAGAGCGGCGGACGGCGTCAGTGGACGTTGCCCATGAGGCTCTGGACCTTCTTGCGGTACATGAAGACCGCGACGCCGGCCAGGACGGCGAGGGACGCCTGCATGGCGATGATGCCCGTGCCGTTGAGGTCGACGCCCGCGATGGAGAGCAGACCCGTGGTGCAGTCGCCGGCGGTGACCGCGAGGAACCACACGCCCATCATCTGGGAGGCGTACTTCTGCGGCGCCATCTTCGTGGTGACGGAGAGGCCGACCGGGGAGAGGCACAGCTCGCCGATGGTCTGGATCATGTAGATCGAGACGAGCCACATCGGGGAGACCTTGGTGCCGTCGCCCGCCATGCCCATCGGGACGACGAAGACGAAGAAGGACGCGCCGACCAGGACGAGGCCCATCGCGAACTTCACGACGGTGTTCGGCTCCTGGTTCTTGCGGGCCAGCCACAGCCACAGCCAGGCGAAGACCGGGGCGAGCGCCATGACGAACAGCGGGTTCAGGGACTGGTACCAGGTGGCCGAGAAGCCCAGGCCGAAGATCTTGTCGGCGGTCTTGTCGTCCGCGAACAGCGACAGGGTCGAACCGCCCTGGTCGTAGATCATCCAGAAGATGGCGGCGGCGACGAAGAACCAGATGTAGCCGTTCATCTTCGACTGCTCGGCCGCGCTGAGGTCCTTGTCGCGCTTGATGCGGGCGAGGACGGTGACCGGTATGGCCAGACCGGCGACGGTGAGCGGGATCAGGGCCCAGTTCAGCGTGAACAGGTCGAGACCCACGACGACGCCGTAGAAGACGGCGACGAGGACGGTCACCAGGGCGACCTTGGTGAGGATCGCCTTGCGCTCCTCGGCGGAGAGCGGGTTCGGGACCTCGCTGCTCTTCGGGTTCAGGCTCTTGCCGAAGCCCAGGAAGACGGCGAGACCGAGCGCCATGCCGATCGCGGCGAGCGCGAAGCCGACGTGCCAGTTGACCTCCTTGCCGATCGTGCCGATGACGAACGGGGCGACGAAGGCGCCGAGGTTGATGCCGATGTAGAACAGCGTGAAGCCGCCGTCACGGCGCGGGTCCTCGGGACCGTCGTAGAGGTGGCCCACCATCGTCGAGATGTTGGCCTTCAGCAGACCGGAACCGACCGCGACGAACGCGAGGCCGAGGAAGAACATCGCCTGACCGGGGACGGCCAGCAGGACGTGACCGGCGATGATCACGAAGCCGGCGATGGCGACGGTCTTGCGGGCGCCCCAGACGCGGTCGCCGAACCAGCCGCCCGGCATGGCCATCAGGTAGACCATCGACACGTAGACCGAGTAGATCGCCGTGGCCGTGGCCGCCTTCATCGCCAGGCCGCCGCCCTGGGTGCCCACGGCGGCTTCGGTGCCGCCGGAGACCAGGTAGTAGACCAGCAGGGCCCTCATGCCGTAGTAGGAGAAGCGCTCCCACATCTCGGTGAAGAAGAGGGTGGTCAAGCCTCGGGGGTGGCCGAGGAACGTCTTCTTGTACCGGGGGATCCCGGTCGAAGACGCCGTCAGGCTGGACGCCATGTCGATCCTTGCTCTGTCGGGACGCTCGCCTTGTGAGCGGGGTGCGCCCGGTGGGGGAGGCCGGCACCGGGGGAATCGTGGAACTCCACCGGGATCCACGCCCCGGGAGAACGCGTCTTCGCGTCCCGGGACCCGGCCCACAGGTCATTCGCCGTCGTCGAGGGTGGCTGGACCCCCCTCACGCAGAAAAGAGGACCCCGACCCACCAAGCCGGTCAAAGGTCCCCGAATACCGCTACAGACGTCTCGCCACCATACGACACGACAGTGCCGGATATGGAAGGACTTGAGACATGGATCACAGGCAGAAGTGCAACCGTACAAGGTCATTCGAAGGTCCCACACAGGATGACCGCAAGATCCCCAGGCTCTCCCCGGGCCCCGCGCATCGCGCCCCGGGGCGGGCGCCGTGCGGACTACCATCACCCCATGACCCGTGTACTGCTCGCCGAGGACGACGCGTCCATCTCGGAACCGCTGGCCCGCGCCCTGCGGAGGGAGGGGTACGAGGTCGAGGTCCGCGAGGACGGCCCCACCGCGCTCGACGCCGGCCTCCAGGGCGGCGTCGACCTGGTCGTGCTCGACCTGGGCCTCCCCGGCATGGACGGCCTGGAGGTCGCCCGGCGACTGCGCGCCGAGGGGCACACGATCCCCATCCTGGTGCTCACCGCGCGCGCCGACGAGGTCGACACCGTCGTCGGGCTCGACGCGGGCGCCGACGACTACGTCACCAAGCCCTTCCGGCTCGCCGAGCTCCTCGCCCGGGTCCGGGCCCTGCTGCGGCGCGGCGCCACCGAGCCCGTCGCCGCCCCCTCCACCCACGGCGTGCGGATCGACGTCGAGTCGCACCGCGCCTGGATGGGCGACGAGGAGCTCCAGCTCACCGCCAAGGAGTTCGACCTGCTCCGGGTCCTCGTCCGGGACGCCGGCCGGGTCGTCACCCGCGACCAGCTGATGCGCGAGGTCTGGGACACCACCTGGTGGTCCTCCACCAAGACCCTCGACATGCACATCTCGTGGCTGCGCAAGAAGCTCGGCGACGACGCGGCGAACCCGCGCTACATCGCCACCGTCCGCGGCGTGGGCTTCCGCTTCGAGAAGAGCTAGACCCTCCGAGGGAGAAGCACGTCGTGCGCCGCCGTCTGATCAACTCCACGCTCGCCGTGGTGCTCGTCGTCATCGCCGTCTTCGGCGTCTCCCTCGTCATCGTCGAGACCCGCACGATCGCCGGCAGCGCCCAGGAGAGCGTGGACTCGGAGGCGCTGCGGATCGTCTCCATCGTCGACAGCCGGCTCATCGGCGGCGAGCCGGTCAACCCGGACATCCTCGCCGAGCAGAGCGGCGCCAAGCGGTACGCGCAGATCCGCATCCCCGGCCGCGACCCGATCGCGATCGGGTCGCGGCCCGGGGGCGAGGTCATCCGGGGCTCCGCCAGGGGCGAGCGCGGCGAGACCGTGGTCGTCGAGGAGTCCCGCTCGGCCGTCACCGCCGAGGTCGGCCGCACCCTCCTGATCATCGGCGCGGTGGCCCTGCTCGCCGTCGTCGCCGCCGTCCTCCTCGCCGTACGGCAGGCGAACAGGCTCGCCTCCCCGCTCACCGACCTCGCGGAGACCGCCGAACGCCTCGGCTCCGGCGACCCGCGCCCCCGGCACAAGCGGTACGGGGTGCCCGAGCTGGACCGGGTCGCGGACGTCCTGGACGCCTCCGCCGAGCGGATCGCCCGGATGCTCACCGCCGAGCGCCGGCTCGCCGCCGACGCCTCCCACCAGCTCCGCACGCCCCTCACCGCGCTCTCCATGCGCCTGGAGGAGGTCGCCCTCGCCGACGACCTGGAGACGGTCAAGGAGGAGGCCACGATCGCGCTCACCCAGGTCGAGCGGCTCACCGACGTCGTGCAGCGGCTCCTCACCAACTCCCGGGACCCCCGCACCGGCTCCGCCGTCGCCTTCGACCTGGACGAGGTCGTCAAGCAGCAGATCGAGGAGTGGCGGCCGGCCTACCGCAGCGCGGGACGGGCCATCGTGCACTCGGGGAAGCAGGGGATGCGGGCCGTGGGCACCCCGGGCGCGGTCGCCCAGGTCCTCGCCGCCCTGATCGAGAACTCGCTCATGCACGGCGGCGGCACGGTCGCCCTGCGGACCCGGGTCACCGGCAACCAGTCCGTGATCGAGGTCACCGACGAGGGGCCGGGCGTCCCGGCCGACCTCGGCGCGCGGATCTTCGAGCGGGCCGTCAGCGGCCGCAGCTCCACCGGCATCGGCCTAGCGGTCGCCCGCGACCTCGCGGAGGCGGACGGCGGACGCCTGGAGCTCCTCCAGCAGCAGCCGCCGGTCTTCGCGCTCTTCCTGAGCCGCGAGGTCAGGGGCCCCTCGGAGGAACCCGAGGACCGCCCCGTACGGTGAACGGCCCGGTCAGACCCGGTCGGGCTGGCGGCGGGCCGCCTGCCGCGGGGCCTGCTCCAGGAACGATTCGGCGGTCTGCACGGTCTCCTTCGCCGGCAGCGCGCGGAAGACCCAGGTGCGGTACGACCAGAAGCGGAACAGGGTCGCGATCCCGATCCCGAAGAACTTGAAGAAGTTGCTCGCCAGCGGACCGTCCCAGCCGAAGCCGTACGTCGCCGCGTAGAGCACGCCGTTCTCGATGACCAGGCCGACCAGGCTGAACAGCAGGAACAGCGTCAGTTCCTTGGTCCGCCCCGACTTGTCCCGGTCGCGGTACGTGAAGTAGCGGAACCCCACGTAGTTGAAGGCGATCGCGACCACGGTGGCGATCAGGCTGGCCCGTACGACCGGGAGCTCCGTCACGTGCCGGACCAGGTTGAAGACGGCGAGGTTCACGAGGACGCCGAGGCCGCCCACCACCCCGAACTTCGCGACCTCGCGGAAGAGCCGGTCGAGTCGCGTGCGCAGCGCGCCGGGTTCACTCATGGTGATGGCTCTGTCCCGTCCGTCCGGGTGACGCCCGGGTGACGTCATCACGTCCATGCTAACCAGGGCCCCTGGCACATGCCGGGGTACCGCGCAAACGATGGCCGAACCTCGCCCCGTCCCGTGCTCCTCCCCCGGGCCGTTTTCCTTGATCCTTGTGTCAACGCACAGCCGGACGAGTGTTCCCTGATGGTGCGGATACCCTAAGAGGGTGACGTTTCCGGTAGTCGGCATGGTCGGTGGCGGTCAGCTCGCCCGAATGACCCACGAGGCGGGCATCCCCCTCGGCATCAAGTTCAAGCTCCTCAGTGACACCCCGCAGGACTCCGCGGCCCAGGTGGTGAGCGAGGTCGTCGTCGGCGACTATCGCGACCTGGACACGCTGCGTGACTTCGCGCGCGGATGCGACGTGATCACCTTCGATCACGAGCACGTCCCCACCGAGCACCTGCGGGCCCTGGAGGCGGACGGCATCCCCGTCCGCCCGGGGCCCGACGCGCTGGTGCACGCGCAGGACAAGGGGGTGATGCGCGCCCGGCTCGACGCGATCGGCGCGCCGAGCCCGCGCCACCGCATCGTCGCGGACCCGGCGGACGCGGAGGCCTTCGCGGCCGAGGTCGGGGGCTTCCCGATCATCCTCAAGACCGTGCGCGGCGGCTACGACGGCAAGGGCGTCTGGTTCGTGCGTTCGCCCGAGGACGCCCGCGACCCCTTCCTGGCCGGCGTGCCCGTCCTCGCGGAGGAGAAGGTCGACTTCGCGCGCGAGCTGGCGGCGAACATCGTCCGCTCCCCGCACGGCCAGGCCGTCGCCTACCCGGTCGTCGAGTCCCGCCAGGTCGACGGCGTCTGCGACACCGTGATCGCGCCCGCCCCCGACCTGTCCGAGGAGCTGTCCGGGCAGGCCCAGGAGCTGGCGCTGCGGATCGCCCGGGAGCTGGGCGTCGTCGGCCACCTCGCCGTGGAGCTGTTCGAGACCACGGACGGCCGCATCCTCGTCAACGAGCTGGCGATGCGCCCGCACAACTCCGGCCACTGGACCCAGGACGGCGCGATCACCTCGCAGTTCGCCAACCACGTCCGCGCGGTCCTCGACCTGCCGCTCGGCGATCCGCGCCCGCGCGCGCGGTGGACCGTGATGTGCAATGTCCTGGGCGGCGACTACCCGGACATGTACTCCGCGTATCTGCACTGCATGGCCAGGGACCCGCAGCTCAAGATCCACATGTACGGCAAGGACGTGAAGCCCGGACGCAAGGTGGGCCACGTCAACACCTACGGCGACGACCTGGACGACGTGCTGGAGCGCGCCCGCCACGCCGCCGGCTACCTGCGAGGGACGATCACCGAATGAGCACCAGCCCCGTCGTCGGCATCGTCATGGGTTCGGACTCCGACTGGCCCGTCATGGAGGCCGCCGCCCAGGCCCTGGACGAGTTCGAGATCCCGTACGAGGTCGACGTCGTCTCCGCGCACCGCATGCCGCGCGAGATGATCGCGTACGGCGAGGAGGCCGCCGGGCGCGGGCTCAAGGCGATCATCGCGGGCGCGGGCGGCGCCGCCCACCTGCCCGGCATGCTCGCCTCCGTCACCCCGCTGCCCGTCATCGGCGTCCCCGTGCCGCTGAAGTACCTCGACGGCATGGACTCGCTGCTCTCCATCGTGCAGATGCCGGCCGGCGTGCCGGTCGCCACGGTCTCCGTCGGCGGCGCCCGCAACGCGGGCCTGCTCGCGGCCCGGATCCTCGCCGCGCACGACCCGGTGCTGCTCGACCGGATGCGCGCCTTCCAGCGGGAGCTGAACGACCAGGCGACGGACAAGGGCAAGCGGCTGCGGGCCAAGGTCGAGGGCGCCGAGTCCTTCGGCTTCGCCCGGTGACCGCCGCCGACCGCCTCGCCGAGGCGCGGGAGCTGCTCGCCGACCACCCCGTGGTGGACGGCCACAACGACCTGCCGTGGGCCCTGCGGGAGCACGTGCGGTACGACCTGGACCGCATGGACATCGCGGCCGACCAGAGCGCCTCGCTCCACACCGACCTGGCCCGGCTGCGGTCCGGCGGGGTCGGCGCCCAGTTCTGGTCGGTGTACGTGCCCTGCCGGCTCGCCGGGGACGACGCGGTCAGCGCCACCCTGGAGCAGATCGACGTCGTCGACCAGCTCCTGGAGCGGTACGCGGCGGACCTGGCGCCCGCCCTGACGGCGGACGACATGGAGGCGGCCCGCAAGCAGGGCCGCATCGCCTCCCTCAAGGGGGCCGAGGGCGGCCACTCGATCAACAACTCCCTCGCCACCCTGCGCGCGCTGCACGCCCTGGGCGTGCGCTACATGACGCTCACCCACAACGACAACAACGACTGGGCGGACTCGGCGACCGACGAGCCGGGCGTCGGCGGGCTCTCCGCCTTCGGCCGGCAGGTCGTCCGCGAGATGAACCGCTCCGGCATGCTCGTCGACCTCTCGCACGTGGCCGCGACGACCATGCGCGACGCCCTGGACGCCACCGCCGCGCCGGTGATCTTCTCGCACTCCTCGTCCCGCGCGGTCTGCGACCACCCGCGCAACGTCCCGGACGACGTCCTGGAGCGGCTGTCCGCCAACGGCGGCGTGGCGATGGCCACCTTCGTGCCCAAGTTCATCCTCCCGGCGGCCGTCGAGTGGACCGCCCGGGCGGACGAGAACCTGCGGGAGCACGGCTTCGACCACCTCGACACCACGGCCGGGGCGATGGCGCTGCACCGCGCCTTCGAGGAGGCGAACCCGCGCCCGGTGGCCACCGCCGCCACGGTCGCCGACCACCTCGACCACATGCGCGAGGCGGCCGGGATCGACCACGTCGGCATCGGCGGCGACTACGACGGGACGGCCTTCACCCCGGCCGGCCTCGACGACGTCGCCGGCTACCCGAACCTGATCGCGGAGCTCCTCCACCGCGGCTGGTCGCGCCCGGACCTGGCCAAGCTGACCTGGTCCAACGCGGTCCGCGTCCTGCGCGACGCGGAGGACGTCTCCCGCGACCTGAAGGACCGCACGGCCCCGTCGAACGCGACGATCGAGTCCCTGGACGGCCGGGGGGCCTGACGCATGGACGCCCGGGCCCACTCCGGTGGGGCCCGGGTGCGTCGAGCGACCTTCGGGGCGGGAGGGGGACGGAGCGGCTCTTCAGTCCTTGGTGCCCCACACCCAATCGATCCCGAAGCCGTAAGCCCGGTCGATCAGTTGCTGGTTGCTCTGCCACTGTGTCGCGGTGAACCAGCGCACCTCGCGACGCACCACCGTTCCTTCCGGCCCCGACGAGATCGAAGCGATCGCACACGCCGTCGCTCCTGCCGGCGCGTCGTCCAGGAGGATGCGCAGGCCACCGGAAGGGGCCGTGACCGTCACGACGCCACCCAAGCTCCGGAAGTCCACGGCTCCTTCGTAGACGAAGGTGTAGACGAGCGTCCGGCGCATCCGGGCCCGGTACTCCAGATTCATCCGCACGGTCTCTCCGTCCGAGGAGGCACCGGTCCGGTCGTCCTGGTCGAGCTGGACGTAGGGAGGGGCGTCGAGCGCACCGAAGGTGTTTCCGAGTGCCTGGACGACGTGCACCGACCCGTCGGTGAGCTCGATCAGACAACCGAGATCCAGGTCCGCACCCGTCGACGCCGACCAGTTCAGGTTGGCCTGGAGCATTCCTCGGCCGGCCACGAGCGCACGGGGCGTCGTCTTGGTCAGCAGGGTCTCCGCACCTCGGTGGCCCGTCTCCCGGTGTACGGCCGCGGTCTCCGGCGCCGCTTCGTGTTCCACCGATTTCGGCTTGAGCCGAACGACACCACGCGGACGATCCGATCCCATTCCTGCCCCCTGACGGATATCAATCTCCGGACAGCACAGTACCGACGGGTGGGCTAGGATCTGCCCAAATCCGGGGGATGGCAGGTGCTTCGAGGCGTGCTGGGGAGCGCGCGGCACCGTGGTGAAACCCCTGGTCTCTCATGTATGGGGTGGACATGGCCGTCGATTCTTCGGCGAATCATCAAAAAATAGCAAAAGAGATCGAAAACCTTTCCCTCGAAGCCGAATTGGCCTCTCGTGCCGAGGAACTGCGGGATCTCTCCGGAGCGCTGCGCTCTGCGAGTACCGACCCCCGTCCGCTCGAACCGTGGACGGAAATCGATCTCCTCGATGCGTACGCCCGTCCGGAAAGCCTGGCCATCGGTTCCCCCGCGAGGGAGCATCCGGCCTGGGGCTGGCTCGAAACGCTTCTCGGCGGTCTCGTCTTCGTTCCGCTCGCACTGACCTGGCTGGGGCTCACCCGTGCTTCCAGTGCCTACGAGGCCCTGACGGGCACGGACCCGAAGGCAGCCACCCGGCCCTTCCTGCAACTGTGGCAGTCCGGCTTCGAGGGCCGTTTGACCGGTTTCTTCACCTTCGGCCACGTGGCCGGCTTCGCGACCGGCGCGATCCTCGTCCTCCTCGTCCTGGCCCTGGTGCACGGGTGGCGGCGCACCGAGACCGCCCGCAGGGAGAAGGACGGCGAACGGCGCGCCGAGGACCTGCTGCGCAGGATGGTGCCCGTCCTGACGCGGGCTCAGCTCTGCCTCAACGCTCACCGGCTCTCCTCTCCCGTGCGGTTCGCCGAGGAGCTCACGAAGTCCGCAGCCACCCTCAACCGGCTGGGCACGAGAGCGGCGAAGACCCAGCAGGAGCTTGCCCTGGCGGCCACGCTCGTCGGCGAGTCCCTCGACAAGGCGCAGCAGCGGCTTGCCGGCGTGGACACCGCCGTACGGCCGCTGGAAACCGCCGCAGGCCGCATCGAGGACGCGGTGAGGGGGAGCGGCAAGGAGATCGAGGCCGCGGTCAGCGGCAACGGAGTCATGGTGCGCAAGGCTCTGGAAGACGTAAGAGGAATGAGCGGCGAGGTGCGGGACGTCCTTGAGAAGGCCGGAACCCGGGTGGAGGACTCGGTGCTGATGCTGACGACGGCACAGCGCGCCTTCACCACGGGGATCGAGGTCTCCGGGGACCTGTCGGGCCAGGTGCTCGACCGGCTCACCGAGATCGTGAGCACTTCGGCTCGCAACAGCGCGGACGCCCACGCCCTGCTCGGCAGGTTCGCCGATCAGGCGGACGTCCTGACCGAGGTCGCCGAGAGGCTCGGAAAGGCCTCGGACACCTTGGTGGAGGCACTCGCACTCCTCATCCCCGAGAACGCCCCGCCCGGACCACAGCGGGAGGACGTTCCGCCGGGCCGGGCCGAGGTCCGGTGAGGGCGCCCCGGTTCAATCCGCTGCACTTGGCGGGCTGGCTCTTCGCCGACATGCTGCTCGTCCTCGCCCTCGTCGCCATGGGCGACCAGGGAGACCCGCTGGCGGCCGAGGCGTCCACCGGCCCCAAGGCGACCGCGAGTCCGAAGTCCGGCCCGTCCAAGGCCCCCGCGCCCAAGGGGCCGCGTGCGGTGACCCGCACTCCGGTGAAGGTGTCCTTCGACGCGCCGCCCGGAGACCGGGCAGCCATGCGGGAACAGCTTCGGAAGGTCACCCTGCGGTACGAAGGGCGCCAGGCGGCCTTCGTCCTCACCTTCGGCCACCATCCCGAACCGGGCCCCGGAGGGGACTACGCCGCGGACGTCAACTCGCAACTGGTCAAGGCCCGTCCCGACATGTTCAAGGGCGCCACCACGCGCGACTTCTGGAAGGGTGCCTCCTCGGGCGGGCACGCCGACCTCGAAATCTACTTCTACACGTACTGAGCGGCCACCGACCGCCTCACCGGAGGGAAGCACCCATGCAGATACTTCCGTTCTACCTGCTGTGCGACGAGTCGGGCTCGATGGCGGGTTCCAACGTCGACGCCCTCAACGAAGCACTGCCCAAGCTTCACGACGAGATCAGCACCAATCCGACCATCGCCGACAAGACCCGGTTCTGCCTCATCGGCTTCTCCACGGAGGCCAATGTGCTCCAGCCCCTGGTCGACCTGAGCGACATCGACGAGGTTCCCGCCCTGGCGGCCGGGGGCCTCACCTCGTTCGGAAACGCCTTCCGTACCTTGCTGCGCTGCATCGAGACGGATGTCGCCGCCTTGAAGGCCGAGGGGCACGAGGTGTACCGACCGGTCGCCTTCTTCATGTCGGACGGCGTCCCGACCGACGACGACTGGCAGCAGGCGTACGACGAGCTGACGAAGTCCCGCTACTGCCCGAAGATCATCGCCTTCGGAGTCGGTGATGCCGAGAAGTCCACCATCGCCCACGTGGCGAACTTCCGTGCCTTCATCCAGCAGGACCAGAACGTGTCCCCCGCCGCTGCCCTGCGGGAGTTCGCCTCCAGCTTGACCAAGTCCATTGTGCGGTCGGCCACCAGCATCGCCTCCGACGGCAACTCCGACTTCACCCTCTCCGTGGAGGAGACCGTGCCCGGCTTCGCGACCGTGTCGCTCGACAAGCTCTGAGGGCGGACGACGTGATGGAACAGGAGAACCGGGCGGAGCCCGTGCCGTTCCACGGGCCGGTGCCCGAGGACGCGCCGACGGCGCCCGTCGCCCCCGCGGACCCGACGCCCCGGGACGTCCCGTCCGGCGACGCCCCGGACACCTCGCCCGAACCCGGGAGGCGGGTCGGACCGGCCGTCCCGACCCCTCCGCTCCTCGGGCCCCCCGCACACAGCGGCCGCAGGCCGCCGAGCTATCCGTCAGTGCCCCAGGGCCGTAAGCGGGTGTCGGACGGAAAGGCCGCCGCGGTATTTCCGGACACCGTGCTGGACGGCGCCGCCTTCGGTGCGCTGACCGTGCGAGCGGCCTCGGTGCGCGGCGACTCCCACCGCTATACGGGCGAGCCCCGACAGGACTCGGTCAGCATGGCCCTGCTCGGAGAGGAGGCCGAGGGGGAACTGCTGATGCTGGCCGTGGCCGACGGGGTCGGCTCGCAGCGCCTCTCCCACGTCGGGGCGTACAAGGCGTGCCAGCTCGCGGTCTGGGCCTTCGACCCACGGGCCCGCGAGATGCACGAGGCCCTGGCTGCCGACCGGGCGGACCGCTTCGCCGACGTGGCGGAAGAGGCGACGACCCGGATCGCGGCACGCTTGCAGCAGATCGCCGTGGGAAGCGAGACCGACCCCGCCGCCTACTCCACCACCCTCCGGGTGCTCCTGGTCCCGCTCGATCCGGAGATCCGCACCCGCGGCCTCATCACGATCGGGGACGGCGGAACCGCCCTGCTTCGGGACGGGAAGTGGGATTTGGCACCCGGCGAGAGCGCCAGGGAGACGGACGACGGGATCATCGACACCCGGACCGCCGCACTCCCCCTGACCCGTACCCCCGCGACACGACTGCTGGCCACCCGGCCCGGCGACGTCCTCGTCCTGTCCACCGACGGCCTCTCCTCGCCGCTGGCGGGCGAGCCCGAGATGCAGGAGTTCCTCGGTGCCGCCTGGGGCGGTGACGCCGTGCCCGGGCCCGTGGACTTCCTCTGGCAGTTCCAGTACCGGGTGAAGTCGTACGACGACGACCGCACCGCGGTCGTGCTCTGGGAGACGCTGCCATGACGGCGGACGACGGCCTGGACGTCGAGCAGACACGGCTCGCGCTCGGGAAGGAACTCGCCACCGGCGGTCAGGGCCGGGTGCACGAGATCGGTGGGCCGGGACGGCTTCTCTTCAAGAAGTACCTGGAGCCGCACAAGGCCGACGGAACCGCTCTCGCCGCCCTCGTCGCCCTGCGCCTGGGACTCGCCCCGGCCGACCGGCAACAGCTCGACCGCAACACAGCATGGCCGCTGTGCCGGGTGATGGACGGAGGCCGGGCGGTGGGCTTCCTCATGCGCCGGGCACCCGACTCGATGACCTGGCGTTCGGCCAAGGGCGACACCAAGTTGACCGAACTGCAGTTTCTGCTGCGGGCGCCGAAGGCCGGCACCCGAACTCTCCGGCAGCCTACGCCTGCCGAGCGATACGCCCTGGTGGTGGGCCTGGTGGAGCTGGTCGATCGCCTGCACACGATGGGGCTCGTGATCGGGGACCTCTCGCAGGCGAACGTACTGTGGTCGCTCGACCCGGAGCCGGCCGTACACCTGCTGGACTGCGACGGTGTGCGCATCACGGGCCGGTCCCCCGTCCTTGCCCAGGCGGACACTCCGGACTGGCTCGACCCGAAGGCGCCGGCCAAGACGGTGAGCATCGACAGCGATCGCTACAAGGCCGCCCTGATGATCGGCCGGGTCCTCGCTCAGGAGCCGTATCTGACCCCGGAGCACGAGCTGACACCGGTCGGCGGGGTACTCGACGAACGGCGTGAGACAGCCGTACGCCGGCTGTGGGGTCTCGCAGGCGGCGCGTACGGCACCCGGCCCGACCTGGGGCAGTGGCGCACCGCGCTGGCCGGGCGGGACACGATCAGGCTGCTCGCTGCACGGCCCGCTCCCAGGCCCGTAGTGGACCGCTCACTGTTCGACGAGGGTCCGGACCGCAAGCGAGGCACCATCAGCCTCCGGGACGGTTCCTAGTCGCCGGAAGCGACGACCGGGGCACCGGACGACGTGGGGACCCGACGTGCGGACGCCCGGGCCCCGCCGAAGTGGGACCCGGGCGTGTCCGTGTCACGGCCTACCGGTCCACGCAGAGGCAGAACGGGTGCCCGACCGGGTCCGCGTACACGCGGAAGTCACGGTCGGGCCCGCCCGCGTCGAGCAGCTTGGCGCCGAGTGCGAGGACCTGCTCCTCGCCCCGGTCGAGGTCGTCCACGGTCAGGTCCAGGTGGAACTGCTGCCCGCCCTCCTCCTCGGGCCAGCGCGGCGCGGCGTACCCGGAGACCTCCTGGAAGGCGAGCTGGGTGCCGTCGTGCCCGGAGAGCATCACCCAGGAGTCCCCCTCCTCGGGGTCCGAGGAGGTGCGGGGCGAACCGCCGAGGATCCCGGCGTAGAAGGTGGCGAGGGACATGGGGTCGGGGCAGTCCAGGACGACGGACCGCAGGGTGGCGACGGGCATGGCTCTCCTCGTGCTCGTACGGGTGGGTCGTTCTTACCGTCCGCCCCTACCCGCATCCGCGCACGGCAAGGCCACCCGCGCGCGCGTACCTCCACCGGGTTCCCGGGAGGGCCCGAAGCCCCGGTCCCCCCGGCTCCGCGCCCGTCGGTCGACCGTCCCTCGGACGGGCCGTAGGTCTCCGGCCCTCGGTCCGGCGGCCCCGAGATCGTCCGCGAGCCCGATGCCGGCCCCCGGGGGCGGGGGCCACCATACGGAGGAAGATCAGCGGACCCACCGAAGGAGCAGAACGTGTCGCACCCCGAGGACTTCGCGTATCCGGAGCCCCGCTACCACGGTGACGAGGGCGAGGTGAACGCGACCTTCCGCCCCGCCGACACCCCGCCGGACATCTCCTCGCCCGGCGGCGCCACCCACTACCTCGCCACACACGCCTCGACCGGCGGCGAGTTCGGCTTCTACAAGGTGGACCTCGGCCCCCGGGCCGCCGGGGCCAAGCCCCACTTCCACAAGGCCATGTCCGAGTCCTTCTACGTCCTCTCCGGCGAACTGGAGCTCTACGACGGCGACAAGTGGGTCACCGGCCGCGCGGGCGACTTCCTGTACGTGCCGGTCGGAGGACTGCACGCCTTCAAGAACGCGACCGACGACCCCACGTCCATGCTCATGCTCTTCTCCCCGGGCGCCCCGCGCGAGGAGTACTTCGAGCGGGTCGCGGAGGTGGCGCAGCGCGGCGGCGAGGAGCTCAAGCGGTTCCGCGTCCGGCACGACAGCTACTTCGTGGAGGACTTCGGGCCGGGGGCGGAATAGGCCGGGGCGGACCCCGTGGGGCCTACGCGCGCGGGCGCCCCATCGCCCGGTACGTCCAGCCCGCCCCGCGCCACCGCACCGCGTCCAGCGCGTTGCGGCCGTCCAGGACGATCCGGGCGGAGACGGCCTCGCCCAGCTCCGCCGGGTCCAGCTCGCGGAACTCGCGCCACTCCGTCAGGTGCAGCACCACGTCCGCCCCGCGCACGGCCTCCAGGGCCGAGTCCGCGTACCCCAGGGTCGGGAAGAGGCGGCGGGCGTTCTCCATGCCCTTCGGGTCGTAGACGGTGACCTGGCCGCCCTGGAGGTGTATCTGACCGGCCACGTTGAGCGCGGGGGAGTCGCGGACGTCGTCCGAGTCCGGCTTGAAGGTGGCGCCGAGGACGGCGACCCGGCGGCCCAGGAAGGAGTTCCCGCCCAGGGCCTCGCGGGCCATCTCGACCATCTGGCCGCGCCGCCGCATGTTGATGGAGTCGATCTCGCGGAGGAAGGTCAGCGCCTGGTCGGCGCCCAGCTCGCCCGCCCGGGCCATGAACGCCCGGATGTCCTTCGGCAGGCAGCCGCCGCCGAAGCCGATGCCGGCCCGCAGGAACTTGGCGCCGATCCGGTCGTCGTGGCCGATGGCCTCCGCCAGCTTGGCGACGTCGCCGTCCGCGGCCTCGCAGACCTCCGCCATCGCGTTGATGAAGGAGATCTTGGTGGCGAGGAAGGAGTTCGCGGCGGTCTTCACCAGCTCGGCCGTCGGGAAGTCGGTCACGACGAACGGCGAGCCCTCGCCGACCGGCACCGCGTACACCTCGCGCAGCAGCTTCTCGGCCCGCTCGCCGCGCACGCCGACCACGATCCGGTCCGGGTGCAGGGTGTCGTCGACGGCGAAGCCCTCCCGCAGGAACTCGGGGTTCCAGGCCAGCTCGACGCCCGCCGGGAGCAGGGCCGCGAGCCGCTCGGCCGAGCCGACCGGCACGGTCGACTTGCCGACGACCAGGGCCCCTTCCCGTACGACCCCGGCGAGGGAGGTGAAGGCGGCGTCCACGTAGCTCATGTCACAGGCGTACTCGCCGTGCTTCTGCGGGGTGTTCACGCAGACGAAGTGCACGTCGCCGAAGGCGCCCACCTCCTCCCAGGAGGTGGTGAACCGCAGCCGGCCGCTCGACCCCTCGATGCCGGTCACGTGCTTCGCGAGCAGCTCTTCGAGCCCCGGCTCGTACATCGGGACCCGGCCGGAGGACAGCAGCTCGATCTTCTCGGGGACGACGTCGAGGCCGAGCACCTCGAAGCCCAGTTCCGCCATGGCCGCGGCGTGGGTGGCGCCGAGGTAGCCGGTGCCGATCACGGTGATCTTGAGGGCCATGCGGTACTCCAGGAGGGTCGGGCGGAATGCCTGCCCGAGCATAGCCGTGCCCTGGCCGGGGGCCCCGTCACGCCCTACCCTTTGGGTTACTTAACGGTAGTTAGCAAGCGTGGGAGTGAGTGGACGTGGCGGGTTCTGGCGATTTCGACCTGTATCGGCCTTCCGAGGAGCACGACATGCTCCGGGAGTCGGTGCGGGCGCTGGCGGAGGCGAAGATCGCGCCGTTCGCGGCGGCGGTGGACGAGGAGGGGCGTTTCCCGCAGGAGGCCCTGGACGCCCTGGTCGCCAACGACCTGCACGCGGTGCACGTGCCCGAGGCCTACGGGGGCGCGGGCGCGGACGCGCTGGCGACGGTGATCGTGATCGAGGAGGTCGCCCGGGTGTGCGGCTCCTCCTCGCTGATCCCGGCGGTCAACAAGCTGGG
>NZ_JBIVIR010000009.1:0-322043 GCF_044749825.1 Streptomyces sp. NPDC088915 | reverse complement strand
GCGCCCGCCGCATCTCGTGGCCACACACATCACACGTCACAGCCGGATCCTGTCATGCAACGCCACACCCGCCGTCGGCAGCGGAGTCTTCGACCAAACCGCATTTTGTTAGGAGTTCTTACAGCCGACAGCCGGTCCAGGCAGGAACGAGCGTGCCGCGGACAGTCGACGGCGCCCCCGGGCCGGAGGGGCCGGCCCGGGGTTCGACGCGCTCATTCGACGCGTTCACCGGTAGCCGGGCGAGAAGCCGGATTCGCCGTGCTGCTCGTCCTCACCATCGCGCGATTTCGCCTCATCGGTCTGTACGAGGCGGGCACGGACGGGGTCCGGGCAGTCGGCCGCCGGGCGGGCGGGCCGGGGAACCGGCGCCTTCGTCCTTCACGACGGTCCCGCCCTGCTCGTGGAGGACGGCGAACGGCACACCGTACTGCCACTCTTCCGGCGCGGCACCGTCCGCAGGTCCGTCGAGGAAGACCGGTGGGAGCAGTTCACCGCCGGGCAGCACAGGCCGTATCAGCGTTGTAGTAGAAGCGACGGACAGCTCCGGCACCTGCGGAGGGGTCTGGGCCCGTAGAGGTGCTGCATGTGGAGCCGGAGACCTCGGCGGTCTGTTACCCGATGTCGTCTCCCGCCCGTAGGCTGAGGCTTTCGGTCTCCCGAAAACCCTGTCGAGAGAACTCCGGCGGGCCCCGCGATGTCGTTGGAGAAGGTCAACGTGCTGGACGAACTGCGCTTCGAGCAACCGGTGGGAACCGTCCCCATCAGTCACCGGGGCGAAAGCCTGGCGCTCCTCAAAGGGCTCGGCGCGCACGCACTGCGTCTGGAGCTGGAAGTGCGGCTCCCGGCGGTCGCCGAGGCGGGCCGGGTCCTGATCCTGGAAAGCGATCTGTACGCCCCCGCCGGCGCAGGTTCGCTGCTGTGGCTGGGGTCTGCGGCCGTGACGGTGCCCTTCGAACCGGGCGCCGTCGAGCAGCCGCACCTGCAGTACGTCCTTCCCAACACCCTCGTGAGGGCCCTGGAGGAACGCCGATACGGCGACCTGCACCTGGAACTGAACGTACGGGCCGTGCTGCCCCAGGCATCCGTACATCCGGGCTGCCCCGACGTGCGGCTGCGCCTAAACATCGCCGAAAACCACTGGCTCCGGGAGCTCGAAGGGCTGGGCCGCTCCCTCGGTGTGGAGATGCTCGTTCCCTTCCCCGCCGACGATCGGCCCGGACGGAAGGCGGCCGATCACCTGCTTCAGGCGCAGCGCCGGCTGCGGGAGGACGACATCGACGGCGCCCTGCTCAGTGCCCGCCGCGCCCTGGAGTACATCGAGCGCAACAGTGGCTGGGGGCGGCCGGGGAAGAAACCGAAGCGTGAACGGAACGTGGGCGAGCGCTGGGCCGTGATCCGCAAGGCGCTCGAGGAGCAGACCGCCGTCGGCCCGCGTCAGGGCGGTGCGGACAAGACCTTCACCCACACGCGCGTGGACGTCGAGACGCTCATCACCCTGACCGCTGCTCTGATCCGGCTGGTCGACTGACCGGGCCCTCAGCACGCCCGGACGGCGAGCAGGGGCATGCCGCACAGTCCTCTCGTGCGCCCCGGGCCGGGCGGTGGCGGTTCCAGGCCGTGTCTCTCAACTCTTGGCATGGAGGCTTCGCCGTGCTCGTAGACTTATGACGTGGCATTCATGAGCACCCCGCACTGCTGCTTCCTGTGATCGGAAGGCGCTGAGGGCGATGCCGGACGGCGTTGCCCTCCTTGGTGTGCCTGCTGCGTGAATCACATCCAGATGCTGCCCGTTCCTTCCTGCGGCAGTGACGCTCTGAGCGCGCAGGCACGATCCCTTCCCTTCCCCCCTTGCCAGGAGTGCCTCGTGCCCGTGTCGCTTCCCCCTGCCCTCGATCTGTCCCTCAACCTTCTTCGCTGCCCGACGTGCCGAACGCGCCGCCTGCACCCCGAGTGCGGTGCGCTGCGTTGCCCGGTGGGCCATACCTTCGATACCGCCCGTCACGGCTATGCCAGCCTGCTGACGGGCACCCGTGCCACCAGCGGCGACGACGCGGCCATGGTCCAGGCCCGGGATCGGTTCCTGTCGACCGGCGCCTACGCGCCCATTCGCGAAGTCGGGGCCCGCCTGGCGGCCGTCGCCGTGTCTGAGCAGGGCACGGTGGTGGACGTGGGGTGCGGCACCGGCTACTACCTGGCCGGCGTACTCGATCAGCTGCCCGGCGCCCGTGGTCTGGGGCTGGACACATCGGTGCGCGCACTGCGCTTGGCAGCCCGTGCCCACGACCGAGCCGCCGCGGTGGCCTGGGACGTCTTCCGTCCCTTCCCGCTGGCCGACGAGGCGGCCGATATCGTGCTGGACGTGTTCGCCCCACGCAACCCGGCCGAGTTCCGCCGAGTACTGCGCCCGACCGGCAGGCTGATTGTGGTCCGACCCACCGGACGGCACCTGGCCGAACTGCGTGGGCAGGTGCCTGCGATGGTCACGATCGACCCGGCCAAGGAACAGCGCCTGGACCGGGCGCTCAACCCGTTCTTGGAGGTCGCCGTTACCGAACAGGTTGAGTATTCCGTTCCCTTGACCAGGCTGGATGCCCTGCACCTGGTGGCGATGAAACCGAGCGCACGCCACGTGAGTCGTGCAGACCTGAACGACGGCAGCGTCCTGCCCGACCAGGTCACCGTCTCCGTGCTGGCCACTGCTTACCAGCCTCGGTGACCACGAGCGGGCGCATGCGCTTGCTGACCGACGAGCAATGGACACGCCTGGTGCCCTGCCTTCCCCGCAGCGCGGGGAAGGCAGGGCACCCGTTCGCCGTCGCATCGTCGCAGGGATCATCTACCGATACCGCACAGGTATTCCCTGGAGAGATCTGTCCCGCGAAGCATTCGGTCCCTGGCAGACGGTAGTGAGCCTCTTTCATCCTGTGCTGGAGGGTGAAAGAGGCTCACTGTCGTGAATCACCGATCATCACACAGCGCAGCCTCGCCCGCGACTACGAGCAGCAGCCAGCACACTCCGGAACCATGACCCGATGGGTCATGTCGGCACTACGCTTCAGCAATCTACGACCAGCCGAAAAAGGTTTTCCAGGGACTATGGCTCCTCGCTGGTCAGGCATACTCCTGAACGCCCCACAAGGGTCCCTACGATCGTCATGAGGTACCCCGCTGCAGAACGGGTGCCGATGGGAGCCGGTACCGGTTCCATCACTCCCCCGAGCACGGCGGGGCCAGCTCCTCCTCGCCTAAAAAATGCGGTGGGTCGCTGCCGTGCCCGACCGTACGATGTCGCAGTGGTCTTCGTCGTCCAGCGGCCAAGGACACCGGTCTCCGGTTCACCCGGAATCGGAAACCCGGGTTCGAATCCCGGTGAAGGCTGTTCCCCGGGTGCCTTCTGTGCAGGCTCCTTCGGCGGCCGTGGCGGCGGTGGCAACTGGAGCACTCTCAACGCCCAAGCACGGCCGCGTTGTCGATTGCCGTAGGCAGCGCACCAGCGGACGTGGCCGATGAAGGTCGGGGCGGTGAAGGATGGCGCCCTGTGGTCTCGTCCTCGCAGGTGAACCCAGTTACACCGAGGCAGAACGATTCCCCGTCGAACTGCAACACTTCCTACGGCTGATGAAGGCGTCGGACCCTGCGTGTCCACGGGCCCGGGGCCACTACGCCTACAAAAGGAGCCGTTAACCTGCTGCGCGGTACCGCCGCGCTCTGCCTCGCCTTGGCCCCTCTTGTCCTTCTCCCCTGTCGCCGCCGGAGCCACGAGCAGCCACGGCGCGGGCACGGTGGTACCTGTTCCGGCGGTGCTGCCGCTGGAAGGTACTGTCGGACAACTCATCGTCTCCGAGGAGGACCGCGCCATCGCCGACCCCGCCACGCTCTTCCTCCCCCTGGACGACCACGGCCCCACGTCGGCCGGTTCGATGTCCTGGAGCACTCCCGGCGCAAGGCATGCGTCGCCGTTCCGGTCCCGCTCGACAACCGGCCCGTCTGCATCGCCCTGTCCCCGCCCGCCGACCAGCTGCCACGCCTCGTCGATGCCGCCCGGGCCTTGTCGGAGAAGTCAGGTCCGATACTGCTGACTCTCCTGACTTCCTCGGGACTGATCCTGTCCCCAGGCCTTTTCATTGCCCCCAGGCGGTACGCCGACTCCGTGCCCGCCGAGCCCAACGCCACGGCCCCACCGTTCGGAGCGCCCCCGCCCCAAGGCCGGCTTCCTTCGCACAGCCCCCAGCACGAGCGGTCGGCCATGCCGTAGGGCGCAACGGGCTCGTAGTCGATGACCATTCCTACCGGTACTCGACAGAGCACGTTCGGAGGACTGCTGCGCACGATGCTCTGTCACCAGACGTACAGCCTGGCTACGGAGGACTGCGTCACTCTCCTTGGGCGCGAGGTCCAGCCTCTCTGATTGGCTCACAGCGGAGCGACAGAAAAGGTCAGAACAGTTCAACGGGTCTCGTTCACGCTCTTCTGCCACCATCGTGCGGGGCGCGTTGTTCGCTACTGCCAGATCTCATTGTTCTACGTGCGGTTCGGACCAAGCATCTACTGTGGTTTGAATCCAGGTTTCAGGGGGGCGCGTGCAAGACGAGGACAGAGCTGAAGTCGGTGGTGGTCCTGACGGACCATGGGCGGGCAGCACGCCTCAGCAGGTGGGCTCCGGGGCGGCTCAGCAATGGCCCACGACATCGCCCCACGGAGCCTCGCCAACGCCCAACCACCCGCAGGTGGTGATCGAGGGCCGCTACGAGCTGCTGGAACCGATCGGCAGCGGCGGCATGGGCGAGGTGTGGAAGGCCTACGACCGGCGGCTGCGCCGGTTCGTCGCCATAAAGGGTCTGCTCGATCGCAATGCGGTGGCCGCCGGTTCCCAGGCTGCGGCAATGCAGCGGGCGCGCCGGGAGGCGGAGGCCATAGCCAAGATCGAGCACCCGAACGTGGTGACGGTCCACGACCAGGTCGAGACCGACAATCAGGTCTGGATCGTGATGAAGCTGCTCGACGGCAGGTCTTTGGCGGATCTGCTGCGCAGGCAGAGGATGCTCGCGGTACCAAGGGCGGCGGACATCGGCCACCAGGTCCTCCAGGGGTTACGGGCGGTGCATGCGGCGTCAGTCCTCCACCGTGATGTGAAGCCGGGCAACGTACTGGTCCGGGACGACGGGCATGTCATCCTGGTGGACTTCGGGATTGCGACGTTCGAGGGAGCAACCCCGCTGACCCAGTCCGGCAGCATCATCGGCACGCCCCCGTACCAGGCGCCCGAGCTCTTCTCCAGCGGTCCCAGCCCCGCCTCGGACCTGTGGGCACTGGGGATCATGCTGTACGAGATGGTCGAGGGCAGCCTTCCCTTCGAAGGCAGGGAGCCTTGGGAAGTCCAGGCGAGTATCCAGCAGTCGCCGTACCCTTCCCTGCGGCATGCGGGTCTCCTCGCCCCGGTCATCCAGGGTCTGCTGCGCACGAACCCCGACGAGCGTCTGGACACGTCCACAGCGGACAGCATGTTGCGCGAGGTGCTGGGCGCTCCGTCGAACGCCGTTCCCGTCGGGCCGTGACGCATCCGCCGGGACACCGGATGGGGTCCGCCTCCGAGCACGCGTCGGAGCATGCGTCCGTCCCGGCTCTCCCGAGGGCTTCCGCCGCCCCGGTCACTCCGGAGAAGGACTCGAGGTCCGGATTCCGGAAGGGCTCGAAGGGGGCGAAGGGGGCGGTGGCGACGGCTCTCGTCGCGGTGTTGCTGGCTTCCGTCGGCTGGCTGGTGGCGAGCGGAGTCGGCTTGGGTCCTGACTCGGGCGAGAAGGACGAGGCCAGTGGTACTGCCGGCCCGGACGGCCGGGGTGGCGACACCGAGGCACAGGCATGGGCGGAGTGGAGGAAGGCTCATTCTCAGCTGAAGATCGGTGTCAAGGCCGATCAGCCAGGGCTGAGCCTGAGGCAGGGAAAGGATGACGAAGGGAACTACACGTACGCGGGCCTTGACGTCGACATGGCCTACAAGGTCGCCCGGAACCTGGGATACGAGGACAAGGACGTCGAGTTCGTCGAGGTCACGTCCGGGAACCGGGAGAGCCATCTGGAGAGGAAGGCGGTAGATCTCGTCATTGCCTCGTACACGATGCGGGAAAGTGCCGAGATCGATTTCGTCGGCCCGTACTACACGGCGGGCCGGGGGTTCCTGGTGCGTGAGAACTCGATGAGGCACGGGGAGATCAAGGACTCCAGTTATCTGAGGACCAAGAAGGTCGAGGTGTGCACCGCCAAGGGCTCGACCTACGCGAAGGACCTTCCCTCGCTCGGCTTCACCCTGATGAAGTCGCTGCCGGCCACCTACCAATACTGTCTGGAGCAGCTGCTGAGCAACGAGACGAACGTCTACGCAGTGGCCTCGGACGACGCCGTTCTCGCAGGCTACGCCCAGTCGGACAAGGTCAAGATGCTGGACCCGATCGAGGGCACGGAGGAATACGGTGTGGCCATGCGTTCCGGGACGCCGGCCCTGAAGAAGAAGGTGTGCTCGGCGGTGGCGGCGATCCTCAAGGACGCATCGGGGTGGGACGCCATGTACCGGAAGAACCTGGCTCCCCTGCTCAAGAAGCCCACGCCGGGCGTCCCCGACCTGAACCCGGAGGCGTGCCCGGAGAACTGAGTGGAACCGGCGAGGCCTCGGGCTCCGCCGGTTTGTCCCACGTCTTTGAGGGTGGCGATGGCCTGTTCGCCGAGACAGCGGACCTTGACGTGAGTGATGTGGTGGCGGCGCGTCCACCGATCAAGGCGCCGGGTCCGAAGCAACCGGTTAACGGATGCTTTGGAAGCCGGGCCCGAGCCGTCACCATTTCCGGTGCACGGTTGCCTTACTGCCGGTTACCAGGCTCGCTGGCGGGACGTCATCGGCCACGACCGCGCCGGCCGCGATCACGGCGTCGCGGCCGATGCTGACGCCGGGCAGGATCGTTGCACCGGCACCGATCCATACGTTCTCTGCGATATCGATGGGTGCGCCGGTGAGGTACAGCCGCCGTTCCTCGGGATCGACCGGATGGCCGCTGGTGATCAATGTGACCTTCGGGCCGATCATCACGCGTTCGCCGATACGGATGCCGGCGTAGTCCAGGAACGTGCAGTTCTGGTTGATGAAGACGCGTTCGGCGAGGTTGAGGTTCAGGCCGTGGTCCGTGTAGAAGGGCGGATAGATCGTGACCCTGGGCGGCAGCGGCTTACCGAGGATCTGTGCGAACAGTTCCGCCTTGCCCGCTTCGTCTTCGAAGGGCAGGACGTTCAGGCGGGAGGTGAGCTCGGTGACCTTCAGGACCCTCTCGGCCATGGCCTGGAACTCGGCACTGTGTATGCGCATGAGGCGGTCGCTGGTCATGCCGTGATTCTTTCTGTGTACTGGCGGCTGGGCAAGACCGGCCCGATGATCACACCCACGAGGTGGCGGTGACGGCGTTCCTGTGGGCGCGGCACACGGGGGCTCGTCCCGGCCCCGGACGTCTCAGCGGGGCAGTAGTCGCAGGTGCGATCGAAGCGCTGGACGCCGACGCCGTACGGACCGCGATGAACCACGCTCCGATCTCCTGCGGGGTCGCGACCACCGGTTGTACCGCTGGATCAGTGTGTAGTGGTGCGGGGCTCAGCACGCCAGCAGGAATCGCTTGTGCAGAAGCTTGAAGCCGGGTTGACCGTACATCTGGCGTTTGATGGCAGGGACCCGGGCTGCGAGGCGGCGGTCGCAGGGATCTTCCAGGTCTTCATGCGGGCGAGAACGTGCTCGGCACGGCCTGGATCTGCTTGTGAGACATGTTGTATTTCCCTTCTCGGTCCGGTGGTTCGCTCTGGCCGCGCTGCCGACGGTGCGGGATGACGAGTCCGGTGCCCGGGTAGCCGCCGCCGGCGATCGTGACGGCCCTGCTGACGGCTGCTTCAGCCCCTGGTTCTTCCCATGTCTTGCAGTCGTTGCGGTTCCTGGCGAGCGGCCGACTGGCCAAGACGGCCAGGCGGCTGTCGGGGTCGATGACGACCTGGTGGTTGGTGGAGTACCGATAGTTCTTCGACCACTCGGCGATGCTGTGGTCCCGAGTGGGCACCGGGGTCCCGTCCACGATGAGCACGGTGTCCTCGGCGAACCGCTTTCGCGGCTTGTGCGCGAGCATCGGACCCAGATGGTCGATGACGTGGTCCGCCGCCGACTTGGAGGCCCCGAACAGCGGGCCAAGCCGGCGCATTGGTTGGGTTCGGTCCGCCAGGAGGTGGCGACCAACAGTGCCCTGCCCTCGAGCGGAAGGCTCTACGACCGGCTCCTGCGGTTCGCGTCCGCCCCTTCGCGTCGCAGCATGGTCACCGGCTTCCGGAACGGCCTCGGGCCGAGCCCCGTGAACCGCGAACGGACCTGACCAAGGTGACTCTGACGCCGTGATCGCACCGCTCACGCCAAGACCGTCACACCGAGGTCAAGCGGAGGTCCCCGGCCCAACTCTCACAACGGACCCGGCCTGTGGGGAATGTGAGCTCCAGGGCGACGCGCCCGGTGTTCGGTACGTGTTCCTCCCGCGCCTCCAGGACGTTCTCCCCGACGTGGTCCGCGAACGGCGTCTCCTCGCCGATCGTCCCCACGATGACGCGCCCCGAGTCGCCCATGTCGTAGTCGGCGTGCGGCTTCGACGCCTCAACGATCAGACACCAATCCGATCCGGTCGTGAGGCAGGTGGCGGCACCCCGGTCATCGATCAGCCACACGTCCAGCGGGCCCGCGGGGGTAGCGCTGCCGTACAAGTGCCACGAGCCGACAACTTCCGCGAGCCGACGGCCCACCAAGCTCTGCGCGCTCACCCCAGCACCATGAAGCGGGCACTCGTTCGACTTATCGGGTTCCATCGACCGACAGTACCGCCGCCCAATCTCCCAGCTCACAGCGTTATACGGGACAAGCCTTGGCCAAGGCCACCTGTGGACGGCCTTGGCCTGTAGGGGTGAGGAAGGGCTTACGGGAGCCCGCCCGGCAGTACGAGCCGGGGCCCCAGCCTCAACAGCCACGCCATGCCCCCGCCTGTCGGGAATGGGCCAATCAGCGCGTCTCGTCAGGAAGGCGATGAGCCTTGCCGGAGGGCAGAGAACTGGCCACTTTGTAGTACTAGAGTGGCCAATCTCCTTTTTCCGGAGAGCAATTGGTCGGTTGCGCTTCGGACGGCCTCCCCTCTCGGGCACCATACGCAGCGGAAGTGATCAACTACTTAAAGCAACATTTGGGGAAGAGATGCCTCGCAAGCCCGGCCTCGCCGAGATGGTGTCCATGCTGCACGCCACGGTCCTGCACGGGGACCAGAGCCTGCGGGAGGCTCTCAACGAGAGCTTCGACAAGATCGACGGTTCCGGCCGCGACGCCCAGGCGGCGACCTCCCGGGCCGTCGCGGACGGGCTCACCCGGGTCTTCGACGAGGTCAACCGGCTGCGCAAAGACGTCAACGGCGCCGTCAAGCCCGTCTCCGCCGACGTCTTCGTCAGCAAGACCGAGGAGGTCACCGGCCTGCTGCGCGCGGAGCTGACCGAGCTGCGGACCACCCTCAACCACCTCAACGGCCTCGCCCTCACCCCGCCGCCTCCCGCCGCACCCGGTACACCCGCCGCCTTCGCCGGTCCCGATGACCCGGGCACGCCTCTTCAGCCGTCGATCCCCGCCCAGCGCGGCCCCGACCACGAAGACCACATCGCCGGCTCCCCCTCCGCACCCACACCCGCATCCGGGCCGCAGGCCAGCGGCGGGGAGGAATTCGGGTCGGGCACCTCCGGTACGGCCGTATCACAGGGGCAGGGTGACGGCCCGACAGGGGAGGAGCCGGCGGCCGAGACCGTGCCGGAGGCGACAGAGCCGGCGCTGTCGGAGGAGTCCGTGCGCCAGGCCGTCCGCGAGGTCCTCGCTCGGGAACTCACTCCCCTCATCGAGCAGTTCACCACCTCGGCCAGCACGACCGAGGAACAGCGGAACGCCGACGTCGCCGAGCAGCTGCGCGAGACGGTCCGCGAGGTCGCCGGGCAGGTCAGGGAGGAGCTCACCACCGTGCTGGAGGAGGCCCGTACCGGGTTCGCCTCCCTCGCGCAGGAGATCGCCGCACTGCGTACGGTCGTCGACGAGTTCCGGGCCCGTCCCGCCGAGACCTCCGAGCCTGTGCAGGTGAGCGAGGAGCACACCGACCTGCTGCGGACCGCGGCCCGCGTCTCCTCCGCCGACCTGCGCTGCCACCGCGACACCTGGGAGTTCCTCACCGCCCGCACCGCCGGCCATCCCCACTTCCGTGTCCCGCCGCGCGTCACCGACGAGGCCGACGAGCGCGTCTTCGCCCCGTTGTCCGGCCGCTCCCTGATCGCCCTGCTGATCAGCCTGCACACCGTCACCAGCTCCACCCCGGACGGCAGCGGCGACCAGGAACTCGCCGCCACGCTCTACGAGCGGATCAAGCAGCGTCTGACCCGTCTTGGCACCGGCGAGGGCGAGCGCGTCACCATCGCCCTCGACGACCGCGTCACCCCCGAGTCGACCACCGACGGCGACGACCAGGACGGCAAGACGGGGACACGGAACGGCTGGGGAGCGTAGAAAGAAGCGGGCGACGGGCCCTGGCCTGCGGTGGTAGGTCACAGATCGTTTCGGATTGCCTCGACGATGACGAACACCCCGAAGGCGAGGATCAGCGGCGCGATGCACAGCTTGAAGACCACCACGCCCGCCCGTTCGCCCTCTGACGGGTTCTCGGGGTCGTAGACGACGGGGATCGTCGTGCCGACCTTGAGGCCGGGCCAGGTCTGGGCGGAGCTGGTGGTCTCGATGGTCTGCCCGTCTTCGGTGGTGAACCGGAAGACGGTCGAGCGCCGCTTCACCCCCGGGCGCGATTCACCGTCCTCGCGCCCCACCACCGTGCCCGTGGTACGTATCAGACGTGAGCGCGTCCGCAGGTGGCCCATCAGCAAGGATGCGGCGGCCCAGGCGAAGCCGGCTCCTGTCGCGACGTGGAAAAGTAACGCCCATACCTGCATTTCGTCCTCCCGGACGTCGGGTGGCTTCCGCATGGACAGGGACGCCGGCTGTATTTTCCGGAGGCGCCCGCGGGAAGACGGAACCTGTCAAGGTCCTTGCTCCGTACGCTCCTTGCCGCGCGCCGGTCCTACGTGTCCGGTCCGGCACCCGAGACGCCGACAAGACCGGTCATCAGAGCGGCGTGAGGCACTCAGCCGAAACACTCCGGCTCTCCGCGCGTCGGCATCAGGCAGACCCGCGCGGTCTGGGTGCCGGGGCCGTCGGCGGCGGCCATCGGTGTGGCGATGTACGTTTCCACGCCCTGCCGGCCGGTCGCAGCGAGGTGCTGCGACCGGCCGTCCGGCATCCTCATCTCCACGCGGTCGCCCGGCTTGAGGCCCGTGGCGCGAACCCACACCGCCCGGCAGTCCTCGCCCTGCCGCAGCTCCAAGCGCTGTCCGGCCCTGCCGGTGCGCTCCACGACGGTGAAGGCCATCCCGGCGCCGCCGCACCCCATCGTCTTCGGGTCCTTGCCCTCGCACGTCACACCCTTGCAGCCGGGGTTGCGGATGGCCGGCTCGCCGGTGTCCGCGAGGGAGCCGTCGCCCCGGGGCGCCAGGGTCAGCCCGCCCAGGCCGAGCAGCACCACCGCGCCGACCACGGCGCCCGCAGCCCACCACCGCGGATACCGCAGTACTGGTCCCGCGCTCGCGCGCGCCGGGCGCCGGGCCGGCAGCGGGCCGCCGTCCTGTGCGCCGGGCTCTCCCGGGGCGGGCCCGGGCAGCGCGGACCGGCCGCTCCAGACCGCGTCGGCCAGTTCCCACAGCACCAGGAGCCGGCCGGGCGGTTCGCCCGCCATCGCGCACAGCGACTCGACGGCCTGGCGCGGCACCGGCTTCTTCCCGTTGAGGTAACGCTCCCAGGACGACTTGCTGTACGACGTGCGCGCGGCGAGCGCGGCCAGGCTCAGCCCGGTGGACTCCCTCAGCTCGCGCAGCGCGGCGGCGAGCCGGCCGCACTCGGTCGCCACGTCGCTCACCTCACTCACCGCCGCAGTTCCCGCCAGGTGTTGGGCCCGACGATGCCGTCGGCGACGAGACGGCGCTCCTTCTGGAAACGCGTGACCGCCTCCTTCGTGCGCTCGCTGTACAGTCCGTCGGCCTCTCCCGGGTCGATGCCGTGCTGCCGGAGCAGGCACTGGGTCTCGACCACGTCGAAGCCGGTGCTGTTGATGTCCAGCAGCATCTCCCGCGTGGGACTGTGCCCCGCGCGCAGCTCGCCGTCCTCCCGGCGTACCTCGCAGGGGTACGTCTGCCCCCGGCGGTACCCCGTCGCGGAGGGGTCGGTCGCGCCGGAGCCTTCGTCCCGCCACGCACCGGCGACGAGCAGGCCGGCGACGAAAGCGACGGCGACGGCGAGCACGGCCGACACGAGCACGTGCCCCAGCCGTACCGGTCGTCTCGTCCACCGGTCGCCCGATCCGCCGTCAGATGCCTCGTCCGGCGGTACGACATGCCCTGCTGCTCCCCGTCCTGCCTCCGCGGCCGCGACGCTGTCGAGACCGGTCGGGGCGGTTTCCCGCGTGGGGCCGTTGCCGGAACCGGGGCTCCCGGCAGCGGTGCCGGGATCCGGAGAGCCGGCCGGTCCGGCGCCCGCCGCGTCCGGGGCGGCGCCGTCCGGGGTCTCCGTCCTCCTGCCCGGGCCGGACGGCGCCGCCGGTGCCCCGGCCCGGTCCCCCACCGCCACCTCGTGAAGCACGACCAGTCGCGTCGCGTCGGCCCCGCAGACCCGGGCGAGCTCCTCCACGGCCCGGCGCGGCACCGGCTGCTTGCCGTTGAGGTAGCGCTCCCAGGAAGAGCGGCTGTAGCCGGTGCGGCCCGCGAGCGCGGCCAGGCTCAGCCCGCTGTGGTCCTTCAAACGGCGCAGCTGTACGAGCAGTTGCCGTTCGCGCTCCCCCAGGCCGGCCGGTAATTCCTTCCATCGAGCCATGTTCCGTCCCCCTTCATCCACTGCGTGGACTCCGGAAGAGAGGCACGGGTTCCCGTCCGCTGCGTCCCACGGTCCGATCCGGACAGTCCGGCCGTCCCACCGTCGCCGCGTGGGACGCGGCATCCCAGCAGGTCAGAACGGGGGGCGTCCCACCCTGCCCCATCACGGGAGGCACGTCTGGACCGGCCGAACCTGACGCAGGAAAGTCGTTGCCACGAAGCCGGGCGGCACCGCCCCCGGCCCACCAACGGAGGGAACACGACCATGAACCTGCGCAGGAACCTCGCGCTCTCCACGGCGACCGTGATGCTCGGCGGCGGTCTCGCACTGGGCGCCGCCCCGGCCGTCTCCGCCGCCCCCGCGGCCCCGGCCACCGCCCAGGCGAGCTGGACCAACGTCTGGAACGCCAACGTCAGCGGGGACTACCTCAAGAGCCACGGCAAGAAGTGGGTCTCGCAGGGATACAAGCTGCCCCGCGGCACCAACATGGCGCGCGGCGTCTTCACCTGCTGGGGCGGCGGCAACGCCAAGCTCAAGGTGCTGATCGTGGACACCGGCAAGTCCGTCACCAAGCAGCACCGGTGCAACGGCAAGAAGCACTACGCGACCATCGCGTACAAGCGCGGCCAGACCGTCAAGCTCGTCCTCAACGGCTCGAAGAACACCCGCCTGGAGGCCTGGGCCGGCCGCTGACCCGACGGGACCGGTCAGGCGGCAACCACACGGGGGGGGTGGCCCGTTCCCGGCTCGCATGCGGGAACGGGCCACCAGTGCCGCGTACGGGAATCCCGCGTGCCGCGGATCAGCTGTTCCGCGGCACGCGTCTCCCCTGCCGACAGCTTCGAGCCGGCCCTACCCGCCCGGGCGGTGGAGACCTTCACCCTGGTAGTGACCGGGGTGACCGCCAACGTGCTACCTCACGGCGGCAACCGTTTCACCGTGCGACGGAGCACCGGCGTCGACACGGTGAGCATCGCCATGAGCGATCCCGGCCCGGCACCCCGCGCGGACGGGTTCGTCATGAGGTGAGCCCGGGTCCCGCGGTTCGCGATCTTGGTCGGCGGGGGTGTCCGGCGTGCGTGTCGGCACGGGGTATCCCGGTCGACACCGCCTGACGGCCTGGTTAGGGTCGCGGGCGTGACGATCAAGTGGAACGATGGCGCCCGCAGGCTTCTTGACGATGTGAACCCCGCGGTGCTGGCCACCGTGAACCCCGACGGCAGCCCGCAGACCTCGGTGGTCTGGGTCGCCCGGGACGGCGATGAGCTGCTGCTCTCTTCGGCCGCCGGCCGCCGAAAGGTCACCAATATGGAGCGCGACCCGCGGATCAGCCTGACGGTCTACGACCGGGCCGACCCGCTGCGATACCTGGAGGTACGCGGTACCGCGACGGTGGCCGAGGACGTGGGCCGGAAGCTGGCCGTCGCGTTGGCCGAGCAGTACGAGGGGCCCGGCGCGGGCGAGGAGTACCTGGAACTGCCGCCGGAGGTGGTACGGGTGGTCGTCAGGATCACCCCGCAGCGGCTGGTCGGCACCTTCACCGACTGATTGGTCGTTTTGATCGCTTCAAAGCGGGCCGAGCTCGCGATCTCGCGCCTGACGATCTCGGTCGGCAGGCTGCGCGGGTGGGTGCTGATCCTGTTCCGGACGACCTGTGGGAGCGCATGGCTCTGTTGCCGCCGCTCCTTCCCGAGTGCCGTCGTCGCTGCCCCGGGCGCCATCGTCGGCCGGCACGGTACCGCGCCGGCCGTCACTCTCAGCGGCGGCAACCGCCCATGGATCCGGGCTCGGCAAGCGGACTGCCCCGGCCGGGCCGGAACGCGTTCCACGGACCGCGCATCTCCCAGGTCGTCACGCGGGCAGAAGTGTGCTCGTCGCGGGTGCAGACCTGGTGGCGAGAGGTGCTGTGCTCGTCCGTCCAGGCCGACGGTTCGCTCTGCCCATGCCCTGTAGTCGTCGCGACAGCCGGGCAACGGCCGGCCACGACGACGTGCCGGGTGTCAGCGTCGGGCCGCCGTCGGCGGGGTGGGGACGTCGTTCAGGCAGCGGTCGAGAAGTGCGTGCATGCGGGGGACGGGGAGGGACGGGTTGGCCGCGGCGCCCTCTGCGGTGCAGGGATCGGCGAGGAGGGCCTCCAGGGCCTGTGGTGTCAGGCTCGGGTTGGCGGCAGCCGCCCGGCGTACCGCCTCGTCGGGGTCTTCCACCGGTGGGTCGGACAGGGCGGGATCGGCTGCGGCCAGGGCGCGCAGCTGTGGGTCCGCATGGCCGATGAGGTGGCTCGTGCCGGTACGGGGGAACGCGGGCAGGGTCAGCAGGTGCGGACGGTGGGCCGGGCGGGTGACGAAGACGTCCAGGAGGAGGCGTGGCGGAGCCAGGGGGTGGTGGCAGGCCAACCGGATCCGTACCTCCTCGTCGTCGTCCTGCGCGAGTTCCGCGACGAGTTCCGCGGGCAGGCCGGGCCAGCTTGCCGCGACCCGACGGAGCACGGGTTCCCCGGACGCGGCGCAGGCGGCGAACCAGCCGGGGGACGGAGGGGTCGCCGGCGCGGTGATCGGGCACTCGCAGTCCGGGCCGTGATCGATGACCCTGTCGATCATGTCGTACTCGGCCCAGGTGCGGGAGAAGGGGTGGAGGCGTGCGCGCATCCGTACGTCCGCGTCCGGGTCCTGCCTCAGCTCCGCGACCAGGTCCGCCCCCAGGTCGGGGCGGGTGGCGACCGACGCGCGGACCTCGGCCCGGGGGTGGCGGGCGAGCCGGGCGACAGCGTGGGCCGGGGCGTGGCGGTTCCGGGCCAGGGGGTACACCATGTCGTCCCTGAAGCACTGCTCGACGAGCGCCGGGGACAGGGCGCACCTGCCGAACACGAAAGGCTTGCCCCGCGACGCGTAGGACGGCAGTCGGGCCTCTACTTGTTCCGGATCCAGCACCCAGACGCTGTTCTGCGCCGCTTCGCGGACCGCGGGGTCCGGATCGTCGAGCAACTCCGCCCGCTGCGCCGGGGTGAGCGACTCCCAGCTCCAGGTGGCCCGCATCCGGAGTTCGGGGTGTTCGCGGCCGGCCAGGGAATGGCGGAAGGACAGCGGGATCTGCCGGGACGATTCGAGCACGCCGATGATGTCGTCCGCGGTGACTCTGTTGTCCTCTCCCCCGTCCTGTGCGGTCAGCAGGGTCACGAGGACGTCGTCCGGCAGCGGTCGGACCCGTCGGAGGTGGCGACGGGGGCCTTCGGCGAGACGTGCGCGGACGAGTCCCGACGGATCCGTCGCCAGGAGGGCGAGCCGTGCCGGGTCGACGTGCCGGTTGCGGGCGAGCGCGCCGCGGACGGTTCCGACCGGATGGCGCAGGGCCGCATCGATGACGGCGTCGGGCAGGTCACGACCCTCGCACATCAGCAGGCCGACCTCACCGGCCGCCCGGTCCACCAGGCGTATCAGTACGTCGGAGGGCGCCGCCGGATTGAAGGCGAGGCCGCGCAGCCACAGCGCGTGCAGAGAATCGGACATCGCGTCATCCTGCCACCTCACCTCACCTCACTAACCGGACCGCCCGGCGAGGGCCTTGTTCATCATGGGCACGCTCACTGTGCCGGAGACGTCGAAGGCACCGAAGTCGGTGTCGGTGTCGGGTGGGCAGGCCGTCTGTCACCCGCAGCGCGTGAAGCGGGAGCGGTGTCACCGGCTCCGGCGTGATACTGCGTACGCGGCGTCACGAACGAGAGTCAGCAGCCGGTGGGCCGGTTCGGCGTCTTCGTCGCGGACCGTGAACAGGGCGATTCCGGTGACGAGCCGAACCATGTCGTCGCGGTCAGGTCGGAGCGCGCGGTGCCATGGCGTTGTGCCCGGGTGAGCAGACCGGCCGCCGCGTTCGGGATCGGTTGACGGCAGTCCAGGTCCGGTGCACCGGGCTCGTTGACCATCAGCGCGCTGCCTGTCCCGTGGTTTGCGCGGGCATGGGCCAGGGCGTCGTCGGCGGAATCCGTGGTGCCGAAGTTTCTCCGCGTGCTCGCACAGGGCCTGAATGCAGTCCTGAGGACTGCGGTCAGCAGGACCCGGCGGTTCGGGAAGTGCCGGTACGGGGTTCCCGGGCCCACGCCGGCGCGCCGTGCGCCTCGCCTTCTGAGCGGCGTGATCGCGTCCGGAGTGGACGGCTTTCCCGTACCGGCCCGTAGCAGGGCGGAGGGTCGGTCGGGCAAGGGCCGGAGCGCGGCCAAGGGCTCCGGCGCCCTGTGCGGATCGCGCGTCCGTCGAGCACGACGGCTTGTGAGCCGTCTCGGGAGGAACCTGGAGAGGCGGCAAAGAAGAGCGCCCGGACATGCGGCCAGCGCAGTGGCGTGCCAATCGGCCCGGGGCGCGCAGGCGTGTCGCCGCGGCCGACTCCATCACCACCGCCTCCTCGCCACCGCCTCCTCATCAACGGGTGCGTGGGCAGCGCGGGATGTCCGTGAGGTCCGGAGGCGTCGAGGGTCTGCTTTCTAGCGGGTCCTCTGTACGTGGGTGGTGTCGGCGTCGAGGCGGTTGCCGTCGGCGCCGGTCGGCACGAGTTCCGGGACAGGGGTGCCGTGCTCGTCGACGAGGGTGGAGTGGGTCTCGCCGGGGGCGAAGGCGTGCCGTTCTCCCCACTGTCGCAGGGTGAGGATGACGGGGAAGAGGGCGCGGCCGGCGCCGGTGAGCACGTACTCCTGGCGGCGGCCCGAGGGTGCGGTGCGCTGGGTGAGGAGCCCGTGAGCGGTCAGCTTGCGCAGGCGGTCGGTGAGGATGTTGCGGGCGATGCCGGTCCGTCGCTGGAACTCGGTGAACGATCGCGCCCCGTCCATCGCGTCGCGGACGACGAGAAGGCTCCACCTGTCGCCGACGAGGTCGAGCGTGCGGGCGACGGGGCAGTCGGGGTCGGTCCAGTCGAGGTCCGGGGCGTGCGTGGTGGTGCGTGACATGGGACCTTCCGATGAGTTGCGGATTGAAACCATCATGCCGTACGGTCAAATTGGTTGCAATCTGCTACTGATTGGGGTTGGGGTGCGATGGGCGCAGGGCGGCGGTTGCTGCTCGCGGTGGTGTGCGGTGTCGCTGTGGCGGGGATCTACGCCGCGCAGCCGGTGCTGGAGCCGATGGGACGCGATCTCGGTGTGTCCGCGGAACTCGCGGGGTGGATCGTCGCGATCGGCCAGTTCGGCTATCTGGCGGGGCTGTTGCTGCTGGTGCCGCTCGGCGATGTGGTCGACAGGCGACGGCTCGTCGCCGTGCACCTGGTGATCGTCGCGGTGGGCATGATCCTGACGGCCACGGCATCGGCCGCATGGGTGGCGTTCGTGGGGCTCGCGGTGGCCGGAGCGTTCGCGGTCGTGGTGCAGACCGCGGTGGCCTACGCCGCGTCGGTCTCGCCGCCTGCCGAACGCGGCCGGAGCATCGGTGTCGTGACCTCGGGCGTCGTGGTCGGCATCCTGGGCGCGCGGGTCGTCACCGGGGCGCTCGCCGAGGTGTGGGGCTGGCGGAGCGTCTACGCCGTGCTCGCGGTGCTGTCGCTCGGGCTCGCGGCCCTTGTCCTCGTCGTCCTGCCGTCGGAGGAGCGCTGCGACCCGTCGGCGGGGTACCGGCAGGTCGTCGTCTCGGTCGGCGGCCTGTTCGGGCAGCGGATCCTTCTGACCCGCGGGCTCATCGCGTTCTTCTTGTTCGCGTCGTTCGGGACGTTGTGGAGCGGGTTGTCCCTGCCGTTGGCGGACGCGCCGTGGCAGCTGAGCGAGAGCCGGATCGGGCTGTTCGGCATCGCCGGGCTCGCCGGTGCGCTCGGCGCGGCACGCGCGGGACGGTGGGCGGATGCGGGGCGGGCGGTTCCGGTCACCGGGCTCGCGCTCACCCTGCTGATCCTCTCGTGGGCAGCGATCGCACAGCTGCCGTGGTCGCTGTGGCTCCTCGTCGTCGGAATCGTGCTCCTCGACTTCGCCGTCCAGGCCGTGCACGTGAGCAACCAGCACCTGCTCACCGCCGTCCGTCCGGATCGCGTCAGCAGCGTCATCGGCGGCTACATGGTCTTCTACGCGCTCGGCTCCGCCCTCGGCGCAGCCGCAACCACTGCCCTCGTCACCGCCCACGGCTGGACGGGCTCCAGTCTGCTCGGGGCCGGGTTCGCCGCCTGTGCGCTGGCCGTCTGGGCGATCGACAGGCTGCTGCCCCGCGGCAGCGCGCGCCTCCCGTCCGGGGAAGCGGGCACGCACCAGGCGCGGAAGAGAACAGAAGGCGCCGACCGGGTTTCCTGCCGCACATCGTCGACTCCAGGAAGCCCTGTCCCGCAACGGCAACGGCAACGGGACTGAGTCGACGATATTTACCGGGATCCATATCCGCCTCGGGGCCCAGGACGCCCCTCCATCGGCGCTTCTGTCCCACCACGATCGCGCGAGATCACCGGCCGGCTGAAGGGGCGAGCCGATCGAGAGGAGGAAGACGACCACTGCCAGGCATTGCCCGGCGCGGCGCCTGGCACGGCTCCGGCCTGGACGGGTGGTCGTCGGAGGGGACGGGACGCGGCCCGCTCGACGCGTCAGAACGCATACGGCGCAGCCGGGCCCGCGTAGCCTCACATTCGGGCCCTCAGGACATCGACCTCGCAGCCCGGTGCGAAGGGGTCGAAGCCGTGCTCGATCAGCCAGCGAACTGCCAGCAGGCTCCGCAACGACCACCACGCGTGGATCACGTCGAGGTCGATGTCGGCGCCGTAGCCGGCGAGCACGTCGTCGAGGTGCTCCTCGTGTCCGAGCGTGAAGGTGGCGAGGTCGTACAGGGCGTCGCCCTGGCCCGCCTCGGACCAGTCGATGATGCCCGTCACCTCGCCGCCGTCGACGAAGACGTGCGCGATCTGCAGGTCGCCGTGCGTGAACGCCGGAGTCCACGGCCGGAGCGCGGCCCCGGCGACTTGGCGGTTACGGGTGACCAGGTCGGCGGGCAGGAGACCGTTCCTCACGAGCGTCTCGCACTCGTCGTCGAGTTCCGCCGCCAGCGCGACGACGCTCCGGCCGGCCCGACCGGGCCAGGGCGGCAGCGGCGCGTCGTGCAGCTTCCGGACGGCGGCGCCCGCCGCGGTCCACGCCGCCGACGGCCCGGTCGACGGTCCGCCGAGGCGCCCGAGCGTCGTCCCCGGGAGCGCGGCGATCGCGAGCACGGGCGGCTTGCGCCACAGGACCTCCGGGGTCGGGACCGGTGCGAGGGACATCGCCTCGACCTCGACGTCGATACGCGCCTGATCGGCGTCCACCTTCAGGAACACGTCACCGACGCGCAGGGTCGCGCGCTCGGAATGGGCGACGACGACCTCGACCTCATCCATGGGCGCCCAGTATTCCGGAGGTGATCGCCGGCACCACCGGATTTATCGCCTGTGCTTACGCGGTCGATCGCTTCCCGTTGTCCGACAGCCTCGTGCGCGAAACTGCCCCTTGGACAGGTCACGTCCGCTACCGCGGACCGAACGGTCACTTCGCATCAGAGCCGTTGTCCACGAGGTAGCGGATCGTGCCTGGCATCGCCTGGTGGCAGTACGTCTCCGGCTGCCCGTCCCGCCCGCGCACCCACCCCGGCAGCACGGGCAGCAACGGCTGGACCACCTCCACCCGGCCCGGTCTGCTCAGGGCAGTCCCGCCGGCACTCCTCCGCGTGATCGCCGCGCAGTCCTCGAAATCGAGGCGGCAGCAGCCACTGAGATCATCGCGACCGGTCGCATCGAGCCGACGTGTCAGATGACCGGGCAGGCGTGGCTGTTCCGTTGCGCCAAGGGTTACGGAAGCTCTTGGCGCACCAGTGCGCGCGCGAACGGTTCACCGGTCTTTCGCGCGTATGCCATGCGCTCGCGCACCTCGCTGAGCGTGCGTGGACGATAGCCAGGGCCGCCGCAGCAGCTCTTGTGGAAGCGGACACCGGCATTCAGAAGTACCGACAGGGTCCGCCAGGCAGCGGTGTCGCGCCGCCGTGGCGTTGCGAAGGCGGAACCCACGTGGATCAACGGCTCGGCGCAGCGGGGACAGAGCCGGTCGTGGTCACCGAGGTAGGGCTGCTTGTAGGAGGCCCGGCAGGGCAGGCAGACATAGGAGGTCTTCGCATGGGCCATGCGGGCCAGAGTACGGCCCGTCCGGGACGGACTCGACCGGGTTTCCGTGCCCTTCGGCAAGGTTGGAGGGGCAGACCCCGTTCGCCGAACAGAGAGGTCCGTTCGGTGCCGGGGGAACCAGTCGACGTGGCGGGAAGCCGCGGCTCGAACGGGCAGCCGATGAGATCGGTGACCGCCCCGGCTACTGCGTCCGGACAGGCAGGAGTTCCGCCGCCTGCTTCCACGCCGTCAGCTGCTCGTCGTTCACCGGTTTCATCGGTCCCTTGAAGAGCTGCGCGTGACCGCCTTTCACGGTGGCGTCGTCCCACGCGCGGGTCGCGAACACGTACGTTTCGCCGTCCGTGAGCCGGGGCCTTGGTTCCTCCTCCGGCGCGTAGGTGACGCGTACCGTGCCGCGTACGTTCCCGCGCAGGACCGAGATCACCTCGACGCGGTAGATGTCCGAGGTCCAGCTCTGCAGATCACGCTGTCCCTCGAACGCCGTCACGCGCCCGGTGAAGACGTTCTCGGTGTGGGGTGCGGTGCTCGCCGGGCTGGTGGCGTCGTAACCGCGCAGGACCTCGCCCGGCGAGACCCGCTGTTCATGGTGCTGGTAGCCGAACCAGCTGCCCGTCGCCACCACCGCTGCGGTCATCGCGCCCGTGGCCAGGGCCATCATCCCCTTGTTCATGATCATCCCCAGAGCGCGTGGTACGCGGTGACGTCGTTCGAGGTCGGGCCGTTGATCCTTCTCGTCGCGATGTTGTCGTAGTCCTCCCACATCACCGAGGGGTACTCGAAGGCCTTGTGGCAGAACCCGAGCGCGTGGCCCAGTTCGTGGACGGCGACCCGCCGGCGGTGCTCGTCGCTGCCGAGGGCCTTGCGGTCGTCGAGGTAGGCCCGGTTCATCCACAGGTGGTCGGTGCCGGTGTTCGGGTCCCACTTGCCGTAGACGAGGTGCCAGTCCGCCGCAGTGCTGTTGGCGTCGCGCCACTCCAGATCGGCGTAGCTCGTCGCCCCGTCGGGCCCGATCCCCACCTGCCTGAGCGTGCCCGCCGTCCAGACCTTGACCGCGTGATTGCGCGCGTCGTCGAACTTCGACGCGTCGTCCCACGCGAGTTCGTCACCGTCCACGGAAGAGCGCCCCCGCGAGTCCGGCCGACCGTCGACACAGGTGTGCGGCTTGGCGGCTGCCGGGGTTGCGTGGACCGGGGCCGGGAGCGCCAGCAGGACGACGGCTGCCGAGGCGGCCGCAAGGGCCGTGGAACCGATCCTCATAGTCACGAGAAGATAGCGTTCCGTAACGATTCCGTGCGGTCTTCCCTGTGTGGTTCATCCTCTGGTGAGAAAAGCGTCTGTATCCACCACCGGGAGATCTGCGCGCGCGGCTCGGCCCGGTTCCTCTGTTGTTCGGTGCGCCGCAGTGGCGATGATCCGGGTTCGCGGGCACAGGACAGTGGGGACCAGGGCCATGGTTGTCCCCTGTCGAGGGCAAGCCGCGCAACCCCGGCAGGCTTCCGGTCGCATACATGCCATTCAGTGAACCGTTGGTACATGCCGAACGGCCCGCACCATCACCCAGTGGTGCGAGCCGTTCGGCAACCCAAGAGCCGGCCGGAAGGGGAAAGACCGGCAGGCTCTACCTATCCAGAGCGACCCCATGCGCTCATCCCCCGCATGCCCCCGAATCCACCCCCTACACACCCCGGTCGCCCCGGATGATCAGACCGGCGCCCGGCTCGGGATCGGTCGGCGCGGCGGTCCGCCTTGTACCGGGCCACGGGGCGAGTCGTACAGCCTCGGGACCCTCCCCGTCCCTGGCGGTGATCGAGGCGCCGGGCACTGGTGCCGTACGGATCGCGAGGCCCGGGGGCGCGGCCGCGTCCCGTGCTCTTCCCGGTGCCGGTCGACCGCCGGAGGGCGCGCCGCGACCCGGTCCACCAGGTCTGCAGCAGGTCCTCGGCGCTGCTCCCCTGTTCTGGCACAACCACCCCTGGCGCATGCGAGGTCGAGGGCACGGAGTCACTGGATCGAGGGACCCCATGGAGCCGGGCCCGGTGGCCGGCCCAAGGACGTCGTCCCTGACGGCGCGGAGCGTACGGACCGTTCCCGGTGGTCTTCCTGTGCGGGAGTGCCGTCGCCGTTGGTCAGCGGGACCATTCCCGTAGGACGGCGGCGACCTGCCGGACATCCATGCGGGCTTCCGCCACCTGCTCGACGAGGTCGATGGCCTCCTCCGCCGTGACGCTGACCGGCTGCCCGCAGGCGTGGAGGTAGGCGGCGGCCACGACGACGCCGTACAGCTCGTTGGAGTGCTCCAGGGCCGGGACGCGGACGAGCTGCTCCAAGAGCGCGGCCGCGCGGTGGTGCGGCTGCTCGTAGACGGGGATGTCCATCACGCGGAAGACGTGGCGTGCGCGGGCCGCTTCGAGTGCTCCCCAGTCGAAGATCTCCGGGTCGCCGGGGATCTCCTGCTGGGCGAGGTCGAGGAGCCAGGACAGGTCGATCTGGAGGAACACGCGGGCTCAGGCTGCGTCGGCGTCGGCGGGGCGGCCGAAGCGCTTGGCGAAGGCCTGGCCGTGCTGGTCGATGAAGGAGCGGGCGCCTTCGACGAACCGGGCGCGGGTCAGATCGGCGTCCAGCACGCTGCCCGCGTAGTGCTCGGCGGGCACGTGCTTCTCCGCCGCGACGCGCTCCAGAGCCTCGTACGCCTCGTCGCTGATCTCGATGCGGATTTCCCGTGCCATGGCCCCACGGTAGCGGCTGCCGGTCGAGTACGGCAGGGGAAGGGCGTCGTCGGCTCTCGGACACGGGTGAGGGAGCCGCCCCGTACCGGGGTGGCTCCCTCCTCGCGCGCGGTGGGGGGCTCAGCCCTGGGGCACCGCCACGTGCGCCTCCATGGGCGTGGTGGTCGGCGTGTAGCGGGAGGCGGCGGACGCGGTCGGGATCAGGTCCTTGTGGATCGCCTTGGACACGGCCTGGATCGTGGTCACGCCGTAGTTCATCGTGCTGTTGCCGTCGGTGAGCACGGAGACGGTGTAGTCGTGGCCGGCGCCCTTGAACGTGCCGATGCTGTGCACGCGCCAGCCGCGGGTGGCGCGCTGCAGCCAGCCGTTCTTGACGTGCACGGACACCGAGGAGGGGGCGCCGGCCGGGGTGCCCCACCGCTGCGAGGTGACGACGCCGCCCATGAGCTTGAGGACGTACGCCCGGGCGTCCCCGGGTGGGCGCGACCTCTCGCGCCCGGCTCTCGTGGCGCCCGGAGCCGGGGCCCCGGGCGGGAAAGCCGCTCGGTCGGTGGTCGGTCTACGAGGCGCCGTCGAGGACCTGGCGCAGCCGGTGCGCGAACTCGTCCGGCTTCCCCGGGTATCCGAACTCCCCGTCGCAGAAACCGGCGTGGTGGCTCGGGAAGACGGTCACCCCCTGTCCGAGCAGTGCGGCGGTCGCGGCGGAGGTGCGTCCGGTCTGCACGTCCCGGGACTCCTCGCCCACGGCGACCACGATGCGGGTCGGCGCGGCGGCGAGCGCGTCGGCATCCGGCCGGTAGTCGCTGACCGCCCACGACCGGTCGGACAGCAGCGGGTCGTCACGTGAGCCGTCGTCCTGCGCGGGCATGCCGAACGCGGCGGGATCGGGCTCCGGCCGGGCGAAGTACGCCTCGGTGAACTCTCCCTCCCACGAGGTCATGGCCACGAACACGGCCATCCCGGCCCCCCATCCCCGCTTCTCGTAGGCCTCCCGAACCCCGGCCCGCGCCCGCACGGCCGCCGGGCCGTCCGGCGTGAGGGTGATGAGCGGCGGCTCGTGCGCGACCAGGGTGGTCACGTCCGTGGGGTACTTCGCCACGACCGCGAGCGCGGTGACCGCTCCGCCACTGCTGGCGAACATCTCCACCGGCCCGGCTCCGAGGGCCTCGACGACGGCGTGCACGTCGTCGGCCTGGGTCTGCGGCGTGTGGTCGGTCCGCCCGTCCTTGCGGGTGCTGCGGCCGAGCCCGCGCGGATCGTAGGTGACCACGGTCCGCTCGGGGAAGCGCGCGGCGAGCGCGGCGAAGCCCGTGGCGTCCATGGGCTGCCCGATCATGAACAAGGGCGGACGTCCGTCCGTGGTCGGCAGCGGCCCCCGGACGTCATAGACGAGGTCCGCGCCGGCTGTCCTGAGCGTGTGAGTCTCCATACCCGTGCAGACCGGCCCCGCCGTGGAAACTCATCGGCGCGGCGGGCGTCGTTTCGCGACGGGGCCGCGCACCGCCTCGGATGGAGCGACGACCTGCCTTTCATCGCGGGCAGCGATCCGGACGCGGTGTACGGGCTCCAGTACAAGGCCCCCGGCCCGCGGCGTTCCGCACGTCCCGCCGTGGGGGGGTGCGTGTCACCGGCGCCGGGGCGGACGGCGTGCCGGGTTCCGGGCCCCTCCCTCAGCAGGCACCGCGTCGGAGACGTCGTACCCCTTGTTAGTCCTGGGGCAGGACCGTGCCCAGGGCACTCTCGACGGTGCGCCAGCCGCTCGGAGCGGGACCACCCCCGGATAGGGTGCGGTCCCGGAACGAGACCACCGTGCGGAGGCGTCCCCTTGAACCCGACCAGCACCGGTACCGACCTGTACGAGGCGTTGAGCCGGATCCTCGCCGAGCGGTTCACCTGCCGCCAGTTCCTGCCCGATCCCGTCCCCCGGGCGACCGTCGAGCGGCTCCTGCGGCTGGCCCAGCGCACCCCCTCCTGGTGCAACACCCAGCCCTGGCGGCTGCACATCACCGAAGGCGCCGCGACCGAGCGGCTGCGCGCCGAGCTGTCGGCCCACGTCCGGAGCCACCCGGACTCGCCCGACTTCCCGTTCCCCGTCCGGTACACCGGCGTCCACCGGCAGCGCCGGCGCGCGTGCGGACTCCAGCTCTACGGCAGCCTCGGCATCGCCAAGGGCGACCAGGAGGGGACCCTGCGGCAGATGCTGCGCAACTTCGAGCTGTTCGACGCGCCGCACGTCGCGATCGTCACCACCGAGGCCGACCTCGGTGTCTACGGTGCCGTCGACTGCGGCCTCTACATCGACACCTTCCTGCTCGCCGCCCACAGCCTCGGCCTGGCCGCGGCGCCCCAGGCCGCCCTCGCCGCCTACTCGGGGTTCCTCCGCGCGCACTTCGGCATCCCGGACCACCGGCGCGTGGTGGCGGGCATCTCCTTCGGATATCCCGACTCCGACCACCCGGTCAACGCCTTCCGTACCGATCGCGAGGAGCCGGAGAACGCCGTCACCTGGTACGCCTCCTGAGGCCGTTCACGTCCCCGGCGGCGGACTCGGCCGGGGCGCGGGCGGCCGGACGGCGTGTTTCAGGAGTCCCGTCCACAGGCGGGCCCGGCCGGTGTGGTCGAGGGCTTCGTGGGCGGCGAGCAGGCCGCCGGTGACCGCGCCGAGGAAGCCGCCGGCGAGGCGGTCCTGGCCCGAGAGGTACAGGCCCCGGATCCCGGTACGCGGACGCAGCCAGTCCGCGAGGCCGGGACGGCGGCCGTCACCGAAGACGGCGACGTCCTTGGCGAATCCGTAGAGGCTGCCGCCGGGCCGGCGGGTGAAGTGCTCGATGGTGAGGGGGTGCCGAGTTCGTGGTGGGCCACCCGGCCCCTGGTGCGCGGCAGGTGGCGGTGGAGCTGTCCGAGGAGTTCCGCCGTGAGGGCCGTGAGGTCGGCCTTCAGGGCGAGGTAGGCCGGGTCCCGGTGGCGCGGGCCGGAGCCGTGGAAGGGTGCGAACAGCTCCGGGTGCACGTAGGCGAGGGTCTCGCCGGTCGACCGGCCGGGGTGCCGCGCGGTCCGGGTCGGGTCCTTGGCGCAGGAGAAGGAGAGGAAGAGGCCGCTGGTGCGTCCGCCGGACCCGTCGAAGAAGGCGTCGCAGTCGCCGTCGGTGACCATCGGGTTGTGCCGGGGAAGGCCCAGTTCCTCCGGGTCGCCGTCGAGGCCGACGAAGAGCACCACGAACGGGAACCCGCGCCGCATGCCCTCCAGCCGGTCCGTGCCGGCGGCCGGCGGGCCGGGCAGCAGGGTGCGGTGGATGTGGTGGGCCCCCGCCGGGCTGATCACCACCGGGGCACGGACGCGGGTGTCGTCCGTGACCGGGCGATGCACGACCGGGGCGTGACCGGGACCGCGACGGTCTCCCGCTGGATCCGTAGCTCCGATCCGTTCGCCGGTGTCGACGACAGGGTGACCGCGGTGGACGTCACCCTGCCCGGCGGTACGACCACGCGTCCGGAGCTCGGTGGGAAACGGGCCCCGCGGCTCGGCGGCGAGGTGGAGGTGACCCGCGATCCCCGGGGGATCCAGCCCTCGCGCCTCGGCCCGCGCCCCGGGGAGCCCGACGGCCTGCGCACCGCCGCGCGCGTCGTCCTCGTCCTCCTCGTCGGCGCCTCGCTCGTCGGTTCCTTCCTGTCGGCGGAGCCCGTGAGCGAGAGATTCTGAGGGCGCCACTCCGCCGGCGCGCCGGTCGCGCGGTTCAGCCGCCGTACGCGGGAGAGGAAACCCATGGCCCCTGCCCCTTGACGCCCGGAGGAGACCGCCGATGACGCCCGGCACCGTGACAGGGAAGGACGACGCGTGGTGGAAGTCCGCGGTCGTCTACCAGATCTATCCCCGCAGCTTCGCCGACTCCGACGGCGACGGCATCGGTGACCTGGACGGCATCACCGGCCGCCTGGACCACCTCGTGGAGCTCGGCGTGGACGTGCTGTGGCTGTCCCCCGTCTATCCGTCGCCGCAGGACGACAACGGCTACGACATCAGCGACTACCAGGACGTCGACCCCGTCTTCGGCGATCTGGCGGCCTTCGACCGCCTCCTCGCGGCGGTGCACGAGCGCGGCATGAAGCTGATCATGGACCTGGTCGTCAACCACACCTCCGACGAACACCCCTGGTTCCGGGAGTCGCGCGACCCCGGCAGTCCCAAGCGCGACTGGTACTGGTGGCGGCCGCCGCGCGACGGCCGCGAGCCCAACAACTGGGGCTCGTTCTTCTCCGGTCCGGCGTGGGCGCACGATCCCGCGAGCGACGCGTACTACCTCCATCTGTTCTCGCCGAAGCAGCCCGACCTCAACTGGGAGAACCCCGAGGTGCGCGAGGCCGTGTACGCGATGATGCGGTGGTGGCTGGAGCGGGGCGTGGACGGCTTCCGGATGGACGTCGTCAACCTCGTCTCGAAGGATCCGGCGCTGCCCGACGGGGAGCTGCGCGGTGACGGCCCGTACGGCGACGGGTCGCCCTCCTACGTCTGCGGCCCGCGCATCCACGAGTACCTCCGGGAGATGCACCGGGAGGTCATGGCCCGGTACCCCGGTCGGCTGCTGACCGTCGGGGAGATGCCCGGCGTGACCGTCGAACAGGCCCGGCTGTTCACCGATCCGCGCCGCGCCGAGCTCGACATGGTGTTCCAGTTCGAGCACGTCGGGCTCGACCACGGCGCCCACAAGTTCGATCCGCGACCGCTGCGGCTGACCGATCTGAAGGCGTCCCTGGGCCGCTGGCAGGCCGGGCTCGCGGACGTCGGCTGGAACAGTCTGTACTGGAACAACCACGACCAGCCCCGCGTCGTCTCCCGGTTCGGCGACGACGGCCCCCTCCACCGCACGCGGTCCGCGACCATGCTGGCCACGGTGCTGCACCTGCACCGGGGCACCCCCTACGTCTACCAGGGGGAGGAACTGGGCATGGCCAACGCGCCCCTGCGCACCATTGAGGACTTCCGGGACATCGAGTCCCTCAACCACTACGCGCAGGCGCTGCGCGCGGGAGCGGAGCCCGAGGAGGTCCTGCCCGGCCTCCGGGCGATGGGCCGGGACAACGCCCGTACGCCCATGCAGTGGGACGCCTCCCCGCAGGCCGGCTTCACCACGGGCACCCCCTGGCTCCCGGTCAACCCGGACCACACCGAGGTCAACGCCGCCGCGGCCCGCGCGAACCCGGATTCCGTCTACCACCACTACCGGCGGCTCATCGCCCTGCGGCACGAGGAACCGGCCGTCGTGCACGGCGACTTCACCATGCTGCTGCCCGACGACGAGCGCGTGTACGCCTTCACCCGCCACCACGAGGGGACCACGCTGCTCGTCGTCGGCAACTTCACCGGCGCCACCGTGGCCGTGGACCTCCCCGACGGCTGGGAGGACGCCGAACTCGTCCTGGGCAACGGGCCGTCCGTACCGGCGGAGCACGGGCGCACGGTCCTCGCGCCCTGGGAGGCGAGGGTGCACCGGCGGGTCGGATGAGGCGTCGTCATCTCGCGGGGTGTGCCGCCTGATCCCCGCGCCCCGGGGTACACGCGGCCCATGACCGTCTACGGATTCCACGCCTCGCACGAACAGGTGCCCCCCGCCGACCTCCTGGCCGCGGCCGTCCGCGCGGAGGAGGCCGGTTTCGGCGCCGCCATGTGCTCGGACCACTTCTCGCCCTGGAGCGTCCGGCAGGGCGAGTCCGGGTTCGCGTGGTCCTGGCTCGGCTCCGCCCTCCAGGCCACCGACCGCATCCCCTTCGGCGTCGTCAACGCGCCCGGGCAGCGCTACCACCCCGCGATCGTCGCCCAGGCCGTCGGCACCCTCGCCGCCATGTACCCGGGCCGCTTCTGGGCGGCCCTGGGCAGCGGCGAGGCGTCCAACGAGCACGTCACCGGCGACCGCTGGCCGCGCAAGGACGTGCGCAACGCGCGGCTGCGCGAGTGCGTCGACGTCATCCGGGCGCTGCTGCGCGGCGAGGAGGTGAGCCACGACGGCCTGGTGACCGTGGACCGGGCGCGTCTGTGGACCCTTCCCGAGACCGTGCCGCCGCTGCTCGGCGCCGCGTGCAGCGAGGCCACCGCGGGCTGGTGTGCCGAGTGGGCCGACGGGCTCATCACCGTCAACGCCCCGCACGAGCGCCTGCGCCGGATCGTGGACGCCTACCGCTCCGCCGGGGGCGCGGGCCGGCTGCACCTCCAGGTTCACCTCAGCTGGGACCCCGACCCGGACACCGCGCTCGCCGTCGCGCACGACCAGTGGCGCACCAACGTGCACGGCCCGCCGGTGAGCTGGGACCTGGACACGGCCGAGCTGTTCGACCGGGTCAGCGAACACGTCACGCCGGAGCGGGTCGCGGAGGCGGTCAACGTCTCGTCGGACCTCGGACAGCACGCGGCCTGGCTCCAGGAGTACGCCGACCTCGGCTTCGACACGATCATGCTGCACCACGTCGGCCGCGAACAGAGCGCGTTCGTCGACGCGTTCGGCGCCAAGGTGCTGCCCCGGCTCGACGCGACCCCGGCCGGGCCCGTGCGTGCGGAGGACGCCCGATGAGACTGACCCGGACCTCCGACCTGTGGTGGAAGAACGCGGTCGTGTACTGCCTGGACGTCGAGACGTACCAGGACGGCGACGGGGACGGCATCGGCGACTTCGCGGGCCTGACCCAGCGGATCGACCACCTCGTGCGCCTCGGCGTCACCTGCGTGTGGCTGATGCCGTTCTATCCGACCCGGGAACGGGACGACGGCTACGACATCACCGACTTCTACGGCGTCGACCCGCGCCTCGGCACCCTCGGGGACTTCACCGAGTTCGTGCGGACCGCCCGCGACCGGGGCATCCGGGTCATCGCCGACCTGGTGGTCAACCACACCTCCGACCAGCACCCGTGGTTCAAGGAATCCCGCTCCAGCCGTACGTCCGCCCGCCGCGACTGGTACGTCTGGTGCGACGAGCCGCCCGAGGACGGGCCGGAGGGCGTCGTCTTCCCCGACGCCGAGAAGAGCCTGTGGGAGTACGACGAGAAGACCGAGCAGTACTACCTGCACCGCTTCTACCGGCAGCAGCCCGACCTCAACGTGGCCCATCCCGCCGTGCGCGACGAGATAGCCCGCATCATGGGCTTCTGGACGCAGCTCGGGCTCTCCGGCTTCCGCGTCGACGCGGTCCCCTTCCTGCTGGAGACCGACGGCCAGGAGGACGCGGGTCAGTTGCCCGATCCGCACGACTACCTGGCCGACCTGCGGGCCTTCCTCGGGCGCCGCAACGGGGAGGCGGTCCTGCTCGGCGAGGTCAACCTGCCCTATCCCGAGACCATGGAGTTCTTCGGCGGCCCGGAGTCCGAGCGGGGCGACGAGCTGACCATGTGCTTCGACTTCATCGGCATGCAGAAGATGTACCTGTCCTTCGCCCGCGGGGAGGCCGGACCGCTGGCGGCGGCCCTGCGCGAGCGCCCGGAGGCGCCGCGCGACGGGCACTGGGCGACCTTCGTCCGCAACCACGACGAGCTGACGCTCGACAAGCTGGACGACGACGAGCGCGCCGAGGTGTTCGCGGCCTTCGGCCCGGAGAAGGACATGCAGCTGTACGGCAGGGGCCTGCGCCGCAGGCTGCCCCCGATGGTCGGCGGCGACCGCCGCCGCGTGGAGCTGGCCTACAGCCTGCTGTTCACCCTGCCCGGCACGCCCGTGCTGTTCTACGGCGAGGAGATCGGGATGGGCGAGAACCTCGCCGCCGAGGGGCGGCAGGCCGTCCGCACCCCCATGCAGTGGACGGCGGACCGGAGTGCCGGGTTCTCCACCGCGCCGAGCGGTGACTTCCCCAATCCGATGGCCGAGGGCGCGTACGGGCCGGAGCGGGTGAACGTGCACGACCAGGCGCACGACCCGGACTCGCTCCTCACCCGTGTCCGGACGCTGATCGAGCGGTACCGCGAGGCCCCCGAGCTCGCCTGGGGCCGCACCGAGGTGCTCGACGCGGACGATCCGGGCGTACTGGCCCACCTCAGTTCCCTCCCCGAGGGAGCGGTCCTCGCCCTGCACAACTTCTCGTCCCGGCGGATCGACGCGGCCGTGACCGTACCGGGCCTGAAGGGCGGCCGTCCGCTCACCGACCTGTTCACCGGCGACACCGTCGAGGCGTCGGCGGGCGGTCGCGTCGACGTCGGCCTGGCGCCGTACGGCTACCGCTGGCTGCGGGTGGACACCCCGCTGGACGATCCGGAACGCGCGGCCGTCGTCCGTCAGGGGCGTCGCGAGGACACCTCCCCGTCGACCCCGTCCGCTCGCCGCCCGTAGGTTCCCGCGTCCTCTCGGCGGGCTTTTCGCGGGGCGAGGGGGCGCGGGGCGCGGGGCGCGTCGGTCACCCGTGCGGGGTCTCCTCGCCCCCGCCCCCTCCCCCGATCCGCGTCGCCACGTGGTCGAGGAGCATCTCCAGGACGGCCGGGTACGCGCTGTGGGGCATGCGCCGGGCCAGGAGGTGCGCCGTGGCGGCGATGTGGGGGTGGGTCTCGGCCGGCAGGAGGGCGTACGTGGACTGCCACATCTCCTCGTCCACCGCCCGCGCCTCGTCCGTCAGCGCGAGTGATCCCGCGTCCAGCGCGGCGAAGGCGAGGCTCTGGTCGATGAACGCGTGATAGGCGTGCACCGCGGCCGGATCGGACAGGCCCGCGCCGCGCAGGATGCCGAGGATCGTCTCGTCCACGGCGATCTCGCGCGGCCGGCCGGTGACCCGGCTGGCCGTGAGCACGGCGGCCTGCGGATGCGCCAGGTAGGAGGCGTGGACGGCAAGGCCCAGGGACCGCAGGTCGGTCCGCCAGTCCCCGGTCGGCCGCCACCCGGCGAGCGCCCGTCCCATCAGCTCGTCGCCGATCGCGCGGGTCAGGTCGTCCATGCCGGCGAAGTACCGGTAGAGGGTGCTGGGGTCCGCCCCCAGGGCCGCGCCGAGGCGCCGCGCGGTGAGCCCGCCGCTGCCGTGCTCCCGGAGCATCCGCAGCGCGGTGTCCACGATGATCCCCTCCGACAGGACCGTGCCGGTGCGGGTGGGGCGCCGCCTGCGCCGTTCCGCCTCGGGCACCACTTTCTTCGCCATGCTCCACCACCCCGGGACCGGGCCGCCGTGCCACCGGCACGACACGACACGCCCTCTTATGCCAACACGATTGACCTTAGTGTGTCGCGTCCCGTTGCATCGGGTCTGCCGGAGGCGTCCGCCTCCCGGACGGAAGGTGAATGACGTGCGAGTACTTCTCATCGGAGCGGGCGGCGTCGGTACCGCCATCACCCGCATCGCGGCCCGCAGGGAGTTCCTCACCCACATGGTGGTCGCCGACTACGACCCGGCCCGCGCCGAGGCCGCCGTCGCCTCCCTCGGCGGGCGGGGCGACCGGTTCAGCGCGCTGCGGCTCGACGCCTCGGACCGGGACGCGGTGAGCCGGGTCCTCACCGAGCAGAACTGCGACGTGCTCCTGAACGCGACAGACCCGCGGTTCGTGATGCCCCTCTTCCGGGCCGCCCTGGACGCCGGCGCGCACTACGTGGACATGGCGATGTCCCTGTCGGCGCCGCACCCGGAGCGTCCGTACGAGGAGTGCGGCGTCAAGCTCGGCGACGAGCAGTTCGAGCTGGCCGGGCAGTGGGAGGAGGCGGGCCGTCTGGCCCTGGTCGGCATGGGCGTGGAGCCCGGCCTCTCCGACGTCTTCGCCCGGTACGCCGCCGACGAGCTCTTCGACGAGATCGAGGAGGTCGGCGTCCGCGACGGCGCGAACCTCACCGTCGAGGGGTACGACTTCGCCCCGTCCTTCAGCATCTGGACGACGATCGAGGAGTGCCTCAACCCGCCCGTGATCTACGAGAAGGACCGCGGCTGGTTCACCAGCGCGCCCTTCAGCGAGCCCGAGGTCTTCGACTTCCCCGAGGGCATCGGCCCGGTGGAGTGCGTCAACGTCGAGCACGAGGAGGTGCTGCTGATCCCGCGCTGGGTGGAGGCGCGCCGCGTCACCTTCAAGTACGGGCTCGGCGACGACTTCATCGCCAAGCTGAAGACGCTCCACGAGCTGGGTCTGGACTCCACGGCCGAGGTCACGGTGCCCGGTGGGGACGGTCCCGTGCGCGTCTCCCCGCGCGACGTCGTCGCCGCCTGCCTGCCCGACCCGGCGACCCTGGGCGACCGGATGACCGGCAAGACCTGCGCCGGCACCTGGGTGAAGGGCACGAAGGACGGCGCGCCGCGGGAGGTGTACCTCTACCACGTGGTCGACAACCAGTGGTCGATGCGGGAGTACGGTTCCCAGGCCGTCGTCTGGCAGACCGCGATCAACCCTGTCGTCGCCCTGGAACTCCTCTCCACCGGCGCCTGGAACGCCACCGGCGTCCTCGGCCCCGAGGCCCTCCCGCCCCGTCCCTTCCTCGACCTCCTCACGGAGTACGGCTCCCCGTGGGGGCTGCGCGACGGCTCGTGAGGACCGTCGCCGGGTGAGCCGCCGCGTACGGCCGTACGGCAGTACGCGGCGGCTGCGCTACCGGGACGTGCGGACGGAGAACTCGTTGCCGTCGGGATCGAGCATCATCACCCGGTCGCCGTCCCCCTCACCGGCTTCGGCGCGCGTCGCGCCGAGGGCTACGAGGCGGTCGAGTTCCGCCTCCGCGTCGGCCCCGGCGGGGAGCGCCAGCTCGAAGTACAGCCTGTTCGGGCCGGTCTTCGGCGCCACCGGAGGACCGCCCCAGGTGATCTTCGTGCCGCCGTCCGGGGACTGGATCGCGGTCTCCTCGTCCTGGTCCCAGACCAGCGGCCACCGCAGTGCCTCGCTCCAGAAGTACCCGACCGCCTGAGTGCCGTCGCAGGCCAGTGCCCCGATGGAGCCGGTGTCGGCGAGGAACTTGTTGCCCGCCTCGATGACGCAGAACTCGTTGCCGTCCGGATCGGCGAGCACCACGTGCTCCTCCTCCGGGAGCTGGCCCACGTCGAGGTGTTCCCCGCCGAGCTCCAGCGCCCTGGCCACCGTCCGCCGCTGCTGCTCCGGGGAGGCGCTCGTCAGGTCGAAGTGCGCCCGGTTCCGGCCGGACTCGGGCTCCGGGCCCGGCAGGAAGCGGATGCGGAACCCGGCGCCGTCGGGAGGCAGGATCGCGATGCCGTCGTCCGGACCGGCGGCCGGCTCCCAGCCCAGGAGCCCCGACCAGAACCGCGCCAGGTCGGCGGGCCGGGTCGCGCGGAAGCAGATCGCGAACAGATGGCTGGTCATACCTCGTACGTCTCCGATGCTCCGACGGCCGGTACGGCACCGTGCCTTGACCGCGAGCGGAGCCTAGGGGGCCGCACGGACTCGCGCATCCGAGTTTCCGGCGCGGGTGTCACGGCACCACCGCTCCCACCGCCCCGGAACTGATCGTTCTGTAGGGTCATCCGACACATCACATCGATCCAGGGGGAGATCCATGCTCAAGTCCTCGACGCCCGGCACGGTGGTCGTCGCCGTCGCGCTGGCCCTGCTCAGCGTTTCCTGCGGCGCGTCCGACACGAACGACAACGGCGCGCCGACCTCCGTGACCACGACGGCCCCGGCCGGTCAGGAGGCCGGCGACGCGTCGCCGACGACGGACGCGGGCGGGAGCGCCGCGCCGACCGGCACGCAGGACACGACCCCGCTTCCCGACACGACCTCGGTCGAGCGCGTGCGCGACGCCTTCGCCAGACTCCAGGCGACCCTGTACGACTCGTGCGGCGACCAGGGCAACTGTCCCTACTTCCTCGGGCGGGTCTACGACGAACTCCAGAGGATGGACCGGGCCATGAAGGGCGACGCGAAGGGGCCCGGGCACTTCCCCGAGCCGATCGCGCTGATCGGGAAGCTCAACGGGGCGCTCGACGGAGACCGTTCCTTCGAGAACCTGAAGAAGCACCAGAGCCTGCTGATCGGGACGCGGGACCAGATCAACACCTGGATGCAGGGCCACCCGGACGACTACCGCTGACGATCAGGAGGCCTCGGCCCCGGGGGCCGGGGCGTCGGTGTGCGGGACGAACGGATTCCGCGCACCGACGACCCGGCCCCCTTCCCGTGCGTGCCCTGCTGGTGCGCGCACGCCTCCCTGTGGTTACCTGATGCCATGACCGTGCTCGTGACCCGCCGCCACGTTGACTACGTGCGTGTCACCACCACGGCCTGTTCCGTCGTGAGCTGACTCCGTCCTCCGACGTCCGACCAGCCTTTCCCCGCATCGCGCCGACCGCCGAACCCTGCCCGTCTCCGGGTACGGACGCGGGTCGTCGGCCTGCGGTCGCATCGGCGTCCCCGTTCCGCATCCAGGCATCCCCCCGCCCGCACCCAGGGAGAACCATGAGCCCGAGCCAGCCCGTCGACTCCGTCACCGCAGGCCACACCCCCGAGGACGAGCACCCCGGCCCCGACACCTCGGCGTGGTCCTTCGAGACCAAGCAGATCCACGCCGGTGCCGTGCCCGACCCCACGACCGGCGCCCGCGCGACGCCGATCTACCAGACGACGTCGTTCGTGTTCCGGGACACGCAGCACGCGGCCGACCTCTTCTCGCTGGCCGAGCCCGGCAACATCTACACCCGCATCCACAACCCCACCCAGGACGTCTTCGAGCAGCGCGTCACGGCGCTGGAGGGCGGCGTGGCCGCCGTGGCGCTGGCCTCCGGGCAGGCCGCGGAGACGCTGGCGATCCTCACGCTCGCGAGCGCCGGGGACCACATCGTCTCCAGCTCGTCGCTGTACGGCGGCACGTACAACCTCTTCCGGCACACGCTGCCGAAGCTGGGCGTCGAGGTGTCCTTCGTCGACGACCCCGACGACCTGGACGCCTGGCGCGCGGCGGTCCGGCCGAACACCAAGGCGCTGTTCGCGGAGTCGCTGGGCAACCCGCGCGGCAACGTGCTCGACATCCGGTCGGTCGCGGACGCGGCGCACGAGGCCGGCGTGCCGCTGATCGTGGACAACACCGTGGCGACCCCCTATCTGCTGCGGCCCCTCGAGCACGGCGCGGACATCGTCGTGCACTCGGCGACCAAGTTCCTCGGCGGGCACGGCAACGCCATCGCGGGTGTCGTGGTCGACGGCGGGACCTTCGACTTCGGTGCCCGTGCCGAGCGGTTCCCGGACTTCACCGAGCCCGACCCGAGCTACCACGGCCTGCGGTACTGGCCAGCGCTCGGGCCGGGTGCCTTCGCCGTCAAGCTGCGGGTGCAGTTGCTGCGCGACCTCGGGCCCGCCCTCTCCCCGCACTCCGCCTTCCTGCTCCTCCAGGGCGTGGAGACGCTCAGCCTGCGCATCGAGCGGCACTCCGCGAACGCCCAGGCCCTGGCGGAGTGGCTGGAGCAGCGCGACGAGGTCGCCGCCGTGCACTACCCGGGGCTGGAGTCCAGCCGCTGGTTCGAGGCGGGGCAGCGGTACCTGCCGCGCGGTGCGGGCGCCGTGCTCTCCTTCGAGCTGCGGGACGGCGTGGAGGCGGGCAAGCGGTTCGTGGACGGCGTCGAGCTGTTCAGCCACCTCGCCAACATCGGCGACGTGCGCAGCCTCATCATCCACCCGGCGTCCACCACGCACAGCCAGCTGGACGCGCAGCAGTTGGCGGCCACCGGCACCTCTCCGGGTCTGGTGCGCCTCTCGGTCGGCATCGAGAACCTCGCCGACCTCAAGGCGGACCTGGAGGCCGGGTTCCGCGCGGCGAAGGGCGCGTCCTGAACGGCGTCCTGACGCCGTCGCAGGTCCCCCTCCCGCCGGCCTCCGGGGGCTGGCGGGAGGGGGACCCGCCCGGGCGGCGCCAGTGGTACGCGCGCGAGCACCCGCTGGTGCTGGAGGCGGGCGGTGAACTCGGCGGCATACGGCTGGCGTTCGAGACGTGGGGGCGGCTCGCACCGGACCGGCGCAACGCGGTGCTGGTGCTGCACGCCCTCACCGGCGACAGCCACGCCGCCGGCCCCGCCGGGCCCGGTCACCCCACGCCCGGCTGGTGGGACGGTCTGATCGGCCCGGGCCGCGCGCTCGACACGGACCGCTTCTTCGTCGTGGCGCCGAACGTGCTCGGCGGCTGCCAGGGCAGTACCGGGCCGTCCTCGCCCGGTCCGTCGGGGAGGGCGTGGGGCGGTGACTTCCCGTTCCTGACGCAGCGGGACCAGGTCGCGGCCGAGGCCGGCCTCGCCGACGCGCTGGGCGTCGAGCGCTGGGCCCTCGTGGTGGGCGGGTCGGTGGGCGGGATGCGGGCCCTGGAATGGGCGGTGGCGTATCCGGAGCGTACGGAGGCGCTCCTGCTGCTCGCCACGACCGCCGCGGCGAGCGCCGAGCAGATCGCCTGGACCGACGTGCAACTGCACGCCGTCCGCTCCGATCCGCACTGGCGGGGCGGCCACTACCACCGCACCGGCCCGGGGCCGCGTGCCGGGCTCGGCCAGGCCCGGCGGATCGCCCACATGACGTACCGCAGCGAGCCCGAACTCCAGGCCCGTTTCGGCCGTTCGCCCCAGGGGGCGGAGGACCCGTGGCACGGGGGGCGGTACCAGGTCGGGTCCTATCTGGACCATCACGCGGCCAAGCTCGTGCACCGGTTCGACGCGGGCAGCTACGTGGTCCTGTCCGAGGCCGCGAACAGCCACGACGTCGGGCGCGGCCGCGGTGGCGTGCGCGCCGCCCTGAGCCGGGTGGGCGCGAGGACGCTGGTGGCGGCGGTCGACTCCGACCGCCTCTATCCGCCGTCGCAGCAGGCGGAGCTGGCGGCGGGCATCCCCACCGCGGACGCCCTCCGGGTGATCGGGTCGCCGTACGGCCACGACGGGTTCCTCATCGAGACGGAGCAGGTCGCCGCGCTCGTACGCGAACTCCTCGGCACCGAACGCCCTTCGGCGTCACCGGACCGTGCGCCGCCCCGATAGCGCGGCGGCCGGGACCCGGCCCGCCCGCCGCGTCCCGCCGGGCGGGGCGTTCCAAAAGGTGGACGCGTGTTGGTGCCGGGGTGCGGCTGTTGTAGAAATGGGCCTCATGAACTCCGAGCTCCTGGTGCGCCGCCTGGTCATCGACCTGTGCCGTCGCCCGGGCTCGTGTTGTCGCTGACCGAGTTCTCTCCGGCGCGCCCCGCCGTGCGGTGATCCCACCCGCACGGGGGCGGTCTCCACGTCCTCGCACAGGGCGTTCTCCCCCTCTTCTCGTTCCACATCACACCCGCCCGGGGCCGGCGGCCGTCTCCGACCGCCGATGCCGATCGCCCGTGCCCCGGCGGCGTCTCTGGAGGACCGCATCGTGTCCACGACCACGCCTGTCAAAACCGCCGGCGGCGCCCCGCCGGCCGCCGCCGACTCGCCCGGTCCCCGCCTTCCGGCAGGACGTGGGCGGGCGCGCCTGCGCCATGCCGCGCTCCCCCTCGGCTCGTTGCTGCTCTTCCTCCTCCTGTGGCAGCTGCTCGCCGCGAGCGGGACGTGGAGCGAGACGCTGGTCCCCCGGCCGGCCACGGTGTGGGACGCGTTCGTCGCCGTCTCCACCACGCACGACGGCGTCCGCGGATACAACGGGACCACGCTCGTCGAGCACCTCGGCATCAGCCTGCGGCGCATCGCGCTCGGCGCCGGCATCGGCATCGTGGCCGGAGTGGTCCTCGGGCTGGTCATGGGCACCGTCGGCTGGGTGCGCTCGCTGTTCGAGCCCTGGATCACCTTCCTGCGGACGCTGCCGCCGCTGGCGTACTTCTCGCTGCTCATCATCTGGCTGGGCATCGACGAGGAGCCCAAGGTCACGCTGCTCGCCGTGGCCGCGTTCCCGCCCGTGGCGGTGTCCACCACCGCGGCCGTGGTGGCCGTGTCCAAGAGCCTGATCGAGGCGGCCCGCGCGCTCGGCGCGTCGCGGTGGGACGTCGTCAGGGACGTCGTCGTGCCGTCGGCGCTGCCGGAGACGCTCACCGGGGTCCGGCTCGCCGTCGGCGTCGCCTACTCCTCCCTGGTCGCCGCCGAGCTGGTCAACGGCCTGCCCGGCATCGGCGGCATGGTCAAGGACGCGGCCAACTACAACAACACCCCCGTGGTCGTCGTCGGCATCATCGCCATCGGCGTGTCCGGTCTGATCATCGACGGCCTGCTGCTGCGGCTGGAACGCGCGGTCGTGCCGTGGCGGGGCCGGGCGTAGGTCCCGGTTCCGCCTCCCCCTTCGTCCGGGCGCCCCCCTCCCGCTCCGGCGAACGACTTCTCCACCCGTACCCTCATCGCACAGAAACGGCTCCGCCATGTCCCGTGTCCCCCAAGGCCCGTCCCGTCGTCTCCTCCTCGCCGGAGCCCTCGCCGCCGTCTCCGCCGCCGTCACCGGCTGCTCCTCGGACGGCGCGGCGTCGGGGTCCGGTGGGGGGAAGCGGCTGCGCATCGGCTACTTCGCCTTTCCCAGCGGCGACCTGCTCGTGAAGAACAAGAAGCTGCTGGAGAAGGCGCTGCCGGACCACGAGATCAGCTGGATCAAGTTCGACTCGGGCGCGAGCGTCAACCAGGCGTTCCTCGGCAAGTCCCTCGACATCGCCGCGCTCGGCTCCAGCCCGTTCGCCCGGGGGGTGTCGGGCGGCTCGCCCATCCCGTACAAGGTCGCGTGGATCCTCGACGTCGCCGGTGAGAACGAGAGCCTCGTGGCGCGCAAGGAGACCGGCATCACCGAGGTCGCCGGGCTGAAGGGCAAGAAGATAGCGACGCCCTTCGCCTCCACCTCGCACTACAGCCTGCTGGCGGCGCTGAAGGCCGCCGGCCTCTCGCCGTCCGACGTCCGGCTCATCGACCTCCAGCCGCAGCCGATCCTCGCCGCGTGGCAGCGGGGCGACATCGACGCCGCCTACGTCTGGCTGCCGACCCTGGACGAGCTGCGCAAGACCGGCACCCAGCTCACCAGCAGCAAGGAGATCGGCGCGGCGGGCAAGCCGACCCTGGACCTGGCCGTGGTGTCCGACGACCTGATCGCCCGGGACCCCGGGGCGATCAGGGCCTGGCGCAAGGCGGAGGCCGAGGCGCTGCGCCTGCTCACGTCCGACCGGGAGGGATCGGTCAAGGCCGTCGCGGCCGAGCTCGGCATCAGCACGGCGGACGCGGAGGCGCAGCTCACGCAGGGCGTGTTCCTCACCCCGGAGCAGGTCGTCTCCGCCGACTGGCTGGGCACCGACGGCAAGCCGGGCAAGCTGCTCGACTACGTCACCGACACCGGGCGTTTCCTGGCGGAGCAGAAGCAGATCGACGCCGCCCCGTCCGAGGCCGTCGTCCGCGAGGCGTTCTACCTCGAAGGGCTGTCCGATGTCCTCAAGTGAGAGCACCGGGGCGGGAGTCGCGGTCGACACCGGGCGTGCCGGTGCCGTCCGTCTCGACGGCGTCACCCACCGGTACGGCCGCGGCGGCGAGGCCTTCACGGCCGTGGGACCGGTCGATCTCGCCGTCCCCGCCGGGGAGTTCCTGGTCCTGGTGGGTGCCTCGGGCTGCGGCAAGAGCACGCTGCTGCGGCTGATCGCCGGCTTCGAGCGGCCCACGCAGGGGTCGGTGCGGGTCTCCGGCGGCGAGTCGCGGCCCGGCGCGACGGCCGGCGTGGTGTTCCAGACGCCCCGGCTGTTCCCGTGGCGGACCGTGCGGGGCAACGTCGACCTGGCACTGCGGTATGCGGGCGTCGACCGCGGCCAGTGGCCGGAGCGGCGCGCGGAGCTGCTGGCCCGGGTCGGTCTGGAGGGCACCGAGAACCGGCGCGTCTGGGAGATCTCCGGCGGTCAGCAGCAGCGCGTCGCGATCGCGCGGGCCCTCGCCGCCGAGAATCCGCTGCTCCTGCTCGACGAGCCGTTCGCGGCGCTGGACGCCCTGACCCGGGAACGGCTCCAGGAGGACGTCCGCCGGGTGACCGAACGGACCGGCCGGACCACGGTGCTCGTGACGCACTCGGCCGAAGAGGCGGTGTTCCTGGGCTCGCGCATCGTGGTGCTGACCAAGAGCCCCGGGACCGTCGCCCTGGACCTGCCGATCGATCTGCCGCGCGGGGACGTCGACGCCGAGGAGCTGCGCGCCTCCCGTGAGTTCACCGCACTGCGCGCGCAGGTCTCCCACGCCGTCAAGGACGCCGCGGCGGCCTGACCGGAACCCCATGGAAAGGACACACAGGTGAGCATCCTCAGCGAACGGCCCGCCGCGCCGGCGATCCCGGTCGTCGAACTCGGGCCCCACTTCGGTGCCGAGGTCCACGGCATCGACCTCGGCCGCCTCGACGACGAGCGGGTCCTGGCCCTGCGCGAAGCACTCGTGGCGTACAAGGTGCTCTTCGTGCGCGGTCAGCACGGGCTGGACGACGCCGCGCAGATCGAGTTCGGCAGGCGGCTCGGCGAGGTCACCGCCGGGCACCCGGTCCACGACTCCGGTGACGTGGCGCCCGAGGTGTACGCGCTGGACAGCCAGGACAACGGGTTCGCCGACGTGTGGCACACCGACGTCACCTTCGTGCGGCGGCCGCCGGCGATCTCCGTGCTGCGGGCCGTCGTGCTGCCTCCCAGCGGCGGCGACACCAACTGGGCGGACGGCCAGCTCGCCTACGAGTCGCTGTCGCCGGGGCTGCGGGAGTACGTCGACACGCTCACCGCAGTCCACGACGGCACCCGTGAGTTCGGCTACTACCTGGCCCAGCGCAGGCAGGGGCGCGGCAACGTGTGGGAGGGAGAGGTGGTCACCCACCTCACGCCGGTGGAGCACCCGGTGGTGCGGGTGCATCCCGAGAGCGGCCGCAAGGGCCTGTTCGTGAACCCCGGCTTCACCTCGCACATCGTGGGGGTCTCGGAGCACGAGAGCCGGGGAATCCTCGACATCCTGTACGCCCACCTCACCAAGCCCGAGCACGTCGTACGGCACCGCTGGCAGCCGGGGGACGTCGCGCTGTGGGACAACCGCAGCACGGCCCACTACGCCAACCGCGACTACGGCGACCGGCACCGCGTCATGCACCGCATCACGCTGCGCGGCGACGTTCCGACCGGTCCGGCGGCACCGTCCCGCTGACCGGGCGGGCGGGGCCCGGCGACGCGCGTCCGGCGCGCCGGGCCCGGGGAGCAGGGGCTCGGCTAACGCACCACACGGTGGCGGAGGTAGACGAACTTCGAGTGGAAGGTGCGGGTCTCGACGAGTTCGAGGTCCACCCGGCGCTCGTGCCGGGGGAAGAACGGAATGCCGCCGCCGACCAGCACCGGGTGGACCACGGTCCGGTACTCGTCGATCAGGTCCGACGCGGCCGCCTCGGCGGCGAGGGTCGCGCCGCCGATCGCGATGTCGCCCTCCCCCGGCTCGGCCCGCAGCCGCTCGATCTCCTCCGCGAGGCTGCCGGAGGCCAGGCGGGCACGGCCCCGCACCGCCGACAGGGTCCTGGAGAACACCACCTTCGGGAGCGGGTTCCAGAGCGAGGTCCACTCGCGCTCCGCGTCGTCGAGCGCCCGGTCCCGGTCGGCGGTCTCCCAGTACAGCATCGTCTCGTACAGCCGCCGCCCCAGCAGGTGGACGCCGACCTGCCGGATGTCTTCGATCCAGAAGCGGAAGACCTCCTCGTCGGGTTCCGACCAGTCGAAGCCGCCGTCCGGCCCGACGATGTAGCCGTCGAGCGAGACGCCCATCGAATAGGTCACGCTGCGCATGGGAGGCCTCCTCGGTACCGGGTTCGACAGTAAGACCGCCGGGCGCCGGAAAACTCATCGCGACGCGCCGGATTCCCCGGTGGGGCCGCCCCAGGAGGTCACGCCGAGCAGAACGCCGACGGGCCCGGACATCCGGGCCGGGCGTCAGTCTCCCCGGAGCACCTCGTCCGCGGCACCACGGTCGTCCTCGCCGGTGGCCGTCACCACACGCACGTCGTCGAGGTGGAGGCGCGCTGTCCCGTCGACCGGACACCGCAGGCCGACCGACAGGCGGCGGACCCGGCCGTCGACGGCGAGGACGCGGGCGACCACGACCTCGAACACGTCGTGTCCGGCGGGGCACACGGGATCGGCGGGCGCGGGGAGTGCCTCACCCGGCCGAAGGAGCGAGGGGGCGGACGGCGCGAGTCTCCAGGAAGCCCCCCTCACGTGGACGTCTCCGTCCGCCAGGCCGACCGGCAGGCAGCAGCCCTCGCAGAAGCACTCGCCCCCGGACACTTCGAACCGGTCCCACTCGCACCACCGGCAGACGACGGGCTCGATCACGACCCGCCCGAGCGGCTCCCGGAGGACCGTCGCGCCCAGCAGCGACACCAGGCTTGCGTCCTCCGTCGCCGCCTCGCCCGCCGGTCCGGTGCTGCGCGCGTCCTCGTCCCCCATGACAGGGATCTTCGCACGGTGCCGGTCGAGGGGGCGCGGCACCCTTCAGCGGTCCGATCCCCAGCGCCAGAGCAGTTCTCCGCCTTCTGGGACCGCGGCCCAGCGTGCCGCGGCGGCGTCCAGGCGCGGACCCGTCCTGGCCGGCGCGTCGGCGTCCAGCGGGGCCGGGCCGACGCCGCGGCCGTCGGTGGAGGGGCCGCGCCATGCCCGGTAGGCCCAGTTCACGGAGAGCTCGGCGGCCATCACGGCGTCGCCGTCCTGGCGCAGCACCTTCAGGCCGGACCGGCGGTGCCGGCCCGGGGTGACGAGCTCGAACCCCTGGAAGGTGGCGCCTCGCGCCGTCGCTCCCCAGAAGCCGTCCTCGATGCCGAGGGCGGTCTCCACGACGGCGTGGACCAGGTCGTGCGGCACGGTCGGGCCGACGGGCTGGGCGGGCAGCCTGACGTCCGGCCCCTTGCGGGCACGGACGAGGATCTCGTGCTGGTTGTCCGGCAGCCTCCGGAAGGACATCTCCATCACGGGCGACGGTTAGGCGCGGGCCCGGCCGCCGCCAACCGATTTCCGCCCCGCTTCGGACGCCGTCCCGCATCGGCCGCCCCGCCCCGATCGCGTCGAGCCGGGCCTTCCGGGGAGGCCCAGGACCAGCGCCCGATGGGCGCACGGCCGTCTGCTCCCTGGGCTCGGTGCCGCCCGGAGGCGCCTCCGTCGACGGAGGCGCCTCCGTCGACGGAGGCGCCTCCCGCGGGCCCGGTGGGCCGGGGATTAGAAGACGCTGACGCCGTAGGCGCTGAGGGCCTCGGTGACGGGCTGGAAGAACGTGGTGCCCCCGCTGGAGCAGTTGCCGCTGCCTCCGGAGGTGAGGCCGAGGGCGGTGGTCCCGGAGAACATGGCGCCGCCGCTGTCGCCGGGCTCGGCACAGACGTTGGTCTGGATGAGGCCGTAGACGACGTCGCCGTTGCCGTAGTTGACGGTGGCGTTGAGGCCCGTGACGGTGCCGCTGCGCAGACCGGTGGTGCTGCCGCTGCGCTGGACGGACTGTCCGACGTAGGCGTTGCCGGCGCCGGTGATGTCGCGGTAGGTGCCGTTGTAGAGGTAGACGCGCCCGTCGGCGGCGGAGGCGTTGGAGTGGCGGATGATGCCGTAGTCGTTCGTGGGGAAGCTGGTTCCGGTCCGCGTGCCGAGGACGGTGGTGTTGGCGGAGTTGGTGTACCAGGTGCTGCCGATGTTGGTGCAGTGCCCGGCCGTCAGGGCGTAGTAGGTGCTGCCGCTGCGGACGTTGAAGCCGAGGGAGCAGCGGCCGCCTCCGGCGTAGATGGCCTGGCCGCCGGCTATGAGCTTGTTGATCTTCCCGGCGGTCCGCTCGATCCTGAGGTTCTTGGCGTTGTCGCCGGCGGCCTTGCGCAGGGTCGCGATCTCGGCCCGGGAGACCGTGGAGTCGACGGTGACGACGACCTTTCCGGTGGCCTGGTCGGTGTACCAGGCGGAGCCGGCCACGTCGGCCCGGAGGACGGCGCTGCTGGTGGTGGCCAGGGCGGTGGCGGTGGCCCGCGCGGTGTCGGCCTGCTGCGCCGAGGAGGTGGGGGCGGTCAGGGCCGAGGCGGCCACGAAGGCGCCGAGCACGGCGATCAGCCGGCTGCCGCGGGTGATCCTGACGTGACGGGACGAACGGTTCACTGCATCCTCCGGTGGGGGTGGTCGGGCCGCTGGGTGAGTGGCCCGGTGGAGCACGGATCGGCGGCGGTGGCCGCCATGAACCTGTCAATCGCTTGGGGGAATCCTTGACTCCGCGCCGGGGCGCCACAAGGTGTCCTTTCAGCCGCTCTACGCGCGTCCATGCCACGGAGCGCATCCCACAGGATCGAACAAATAAGCACCCCTCTTTCCACATCCCCCTGAAAGAGCGTCAGCAAGTTGCAGAAGGCGGTTGCGTTCCGGAACTCCGCCCGGCTTCGAAGCCCGGCCCCTCGGGGCGCGAAGAGGCGGAAGGCGCAGCTCCGCTCGGCTGCGGCTCCGCCGGCCCCGCTTTCCGGCCGCACGGGACGATCGCGCGCTGACGCAACGCCCGACGGTCGCACGGAGCCGTGGACGGTGCCGCGCAAGCCTCCCTCGTGCCACGGCGAACCCGCAGGCCCGGACTCCGCGTCCGGGAGGGCGATCAGAAGAACGACCTCCTCCACCGAGCACGTACACGGCAATGATGGCCATTCATCCGATCCGCCACATGGCCGAATCCATACGCCCGAAGACGCGACGGACGCGGCTCCGGTCCGGGATCGCCCGTCCCGTCCGCAGGAGAATCACCCTCGCCCCACCCCGGAAGTGCCGGGTCGCACCGGTTCGTACGCCCAGCCCCCTCGGACGACCTCGATGCGGAACGCCCCGCACCCCGATGCGCGATGCCAACAGAAGAAAACCTCTTCGCACATCTATTCCGTGCGCCACACGCCCTGCTAGAAGTGACTCCCCCTCACCTCCAAGGAGCTCCTTGTCATGCGCACAACGAAGTTGAGATGGGCCCTGTCCGCGCTCCTGGCCGCGTCGGCCCTCACCGCGGGCCTCGTCCAGCCCGCCTCCGCCGCCGCGACGGCCGGGGAGCGCTACGTCGCGCTCGGCGACTCCTACTCCTCGGGAGTGGGCGCCGGCAGCTACCTGTCCGACAGCGGTGACTGCCAACGCAGCAGCAAGGCCTACCCGTCCCTGTGGGCGGCGGCCAACGCCCCGGCCTCGTTCGCGTTCACCGCCTGCTCGGGGGCGACGACCGGCACGGTCAGAAGCGGCCAACTGACCCCGCTCAACAGCTCCACCACGCTCGTCAGCGTCACCGCCGGCGGCAACGACGTCGGTTTCGCCGACGTCATGCAGACCTGCGTGCTGCAGAGCGAGGCGACCTGCGTCAATGCGGTGAACAACGCCGTCGCGCAGGTCAACGGAACCCTTCCCGGCAGCCTCTCGTCGCTCTACGGCGCCATCCGCGGCCGCGCGCCCCAGGCCCGCGTGGTGGTCCTCGGCTATCCGCGCTTCTACCAGTTGAACGGCGGCTGCATCGCCGGCCTGAGCGAGACCGAACGCGCCGCGATCAACCGGGGCAGCGACGCCCTGAACGCCATGCTCGCCAAGCAGGCCGCCAACGCGGGCTTCGCGTACTCCAGCGTCGTGGACGAGTTCACCGGCCACGAGATCTGCTCCGGCAACGCCTGGCTGCACAGCCTCACGGTGCCCGTCTCCAACAGCTACCACCCCACCGCCACCGGGCACTCCGGCGGATACCTGCCGGCCTTCCGCTCCTCCGTCTGACCGCTCGCGCGGAACCCCGCGGGAGCAATGCCCGCCCGCACCCGCCTATCGGAAAACACCACGCGGAATCCTCCCGATTGGAGTTATGCAACAACCTTTCAGTAGGGGGCGAAATCGGCCCGTGCACAGGAGAGAATTCCGGTCGCACCATCCGATAAATCAAGAGGAACAATTCGTGCGACCAAGACTCTTCGGCATGACCGCCTCCGTGGCCGCATTCGGTCTGCTGGGTTCCCTCGTCACCGCCTGCGGCTCGTCCGGGGGCGACGGGACGACGCTGCGCCTGGTGGCCCCCGAGTACGGCACCAGCCCCGCGACCGGCTCCAAGGCTTACTGGGACAGGCTGACCACCGCCTTCACCGCCGCCCACCCCGGCAAGAAGGTCGAGGTCACGCTCTATCCGTGGGCCGAGGTCGACCGCGAGGTCACCCGCATGGTCCGGGAGGGCGACGCTCCGGACGTGGCGCTGCTCGGCGCGTACTCCGACTTCGCCGCGCAGGACCGCCTTTACCCCGCCAGTGAGGTGCTGTCGATCAGGACGGAGGCGAATTTCCTGCCGCCGCTCGTGGAGGCCGGCTCGGTCGACACCGTCCTCTACGGTCTGCCCTTCGTGGCCAGCAGCCGGCTGCTCTTCTACAACAAGGAGCTGTTCGAGAAGGCCGGGGCGAAGCCGCCGAAGACCTGGTCGGAGCTGAAGCGGGCGGCCGAGGCGCTGAAGACGGCGGGCGTGCCCTCCCCGTACGCCCTGCCGCTCGGTCCCGAGGAGGCGCATGCCGAAGCCCTGATCTGGGAACTCAGCAACGGCGGCGGGTACACCGACGTCCGCGGGGAGTACACCCTCGCGTCCGACCGGAACACGCAGACGTTCCGCTGGATCAAGGACAACCTGGTCGGACCGGGCCTGACCGGCCCGGTGCCGCCGGCCGAGCTCAACCGGGAGGACGCCTTCGCCGCGTTCCTGCGCGGCGACGTCGGCATGGTCAACGGCTATCCCTCGCTCCTCCACGAGGCGACGGAGAAGGGCATGAAGGTCGGCACGCTGCGCATGCCGGTGTCGGACACCTTGAGCGACGAGGAGACCCCTCCGGCGGCGGGTGTCGCCGACTGGATGATGGCCTTCAGGCACGACGGCAATCGTGAGCTGGTGGGCTCGTTCCTGAACTTCGTCTACCAGGACAAGAACCTCAACGAGTTCGCCGAGCGCTACCACCTGCTGCCGGCGACGGTGTCCGCCACCCAGGTGTCCCAGGACGCGGCGGCGGACCCCGACGCCGAGCAGTTCCTGATCGCCCTGCGCGGTGCCCAGCTCTACCCGGTCAACGAACCGTCCTGGCTGCAGGTCAGCGACACCATCAAGCGGAACATCGGCAAGGCGGTCGCACCCTCCGCCGACCCGGGGGCCGTGCTGGAGCGGATCGCCCAGCAGGCCCGGGAAGCGACCGAGTCCGAGTAGCGGCCTCCGGGATCCACGGGGCCGTACTGACATCCTGGAGCCATGAATCCTGAGGATCCGCGTCTCCGTCCCCTCCTGGTGGTGGACGGGGCCAATGTCGTGGGATCGGTGCCCGACGGCTGGTGGCGCGACCGGCGCGGGGCCGCCGAACGGCTGCGCGACCGGCTCACCGCCACCGGCGGCCCGGCCGACGGGCCGTACCCGGGTCCGTACGAGATCGTGCTGGTCGTCGAGGGCCGCGCCCGGGGTGTCGCCTCCGTCCCCGGTGTACGGGTCGAAGAGGCCCCCGGCAGCGGCGACGACCTGATCGTCGCGCTGGTCCGGGCCGCGAACGGCCGCCCGTGCCTGGTCGTCACGGCCGACCGGGAGCTGCGCGAGCGCGTCCGGGAGGAGGGCGCCCGGTGCGTGGGCCCCCGCGCCCTTCCGCCGGCGCCCGCCTAGCTCCTGTCGGGCGGGAGGCCGTCCAGGAGGTGGCCGAGCGTTTCGAGGACCAGGCGGCAGATCTCGTCCGGGTCCGCCTCCGCGAGGGGGCGTTTGCCCACGACCACGCGCATCAGGCCGATGCCCAGCAGCCACGACAGGGCGAGGTCCGCCCGCAGCGCGCCGTCCTGTCGGGTGCTCAGCTCCGCCAGGGCCTTGGCGTAGGCGTCGCCCAGTGCGGTCACCGCCGTCGACACCTCGTCGCCACCGCCCACCGAGCGCAGCATCGTCTTCAGCGACCGGCTCGCTCCCGGGGCCCCGGCCGGGTCCGCCGGCGGGTGGAGCAGGCTGCGCAGCACCACCTCCACCAGCCGCTCGGGCGGTGTGCTCCGCAACTGCTCGTACCCGCCCTGTGCGACCACCTCGCCGAACAGCGCCTGCTTGGAGCCGAAGTGCCGGAACAGCAGGGCCTGGTTCACCCCGGCCCGGGCGGCGATCTCCCGTACCGTCGCCCGGTCGTACCCGCGCTCGGCGAAGAGCGCCGACGCCGCGGCGAGCAGCCGCTCCCGGGTTCCGCCGCCCCGTACGGACCCCTCCGCCGTGTCCTCCCGTCGTACGGGCGTCCGCTCCGGCGCCGTCCCGTCGGCCCTCGTCCGCGTCATCCCCGCCGCCCTCCGTGCCCCGCCGTCCGTCCCCCGAACGGCGCAACGGCCCCATTGACCGCCTCTGGAGACCACCCTAGGTTCTGTAAGCACCTGCTTACACGACGGAGGTGCCGCATGACCGCGACGACCGACCCCACTCCCCTGGACTATCCGTTCAACGAGCCCGAAGGACTCGGCCTCGCCGAGGCGTACGCCGAAGCGCTGGAGCGGCCCGGGCTGTTACGCGTCCGGATGGCGTACGGCGAACCCGCCTGGCTCGCCACCCGCTACGCCGACGCCCGCCTGGTCCTCGGCGACCGGCGCTTCAGCCGCGCCGAGGCCGTCAAGCACGACGAGCCCCGCCAGTCCGAGGCGCAGCAGGACTCCGGCATCCTCGGCATGGACCCGCCCGGCCACACCCGGCTGCGCACCCTGGTCGCCAAGGCGTTCACGGTCCACCAGGTCGAGAAGCTGCGGCCCCAGGTGCGCGAGCTGGCCCACGGGTTCCTCGACGACATGGAGGCCGCGGGCCCGCCGGCCGACCTCGTGGAGTCGTACGCGCTGCCGATCCCCGTCGCCGTCATCTGCCGCATGCTCGGCGTGCCGGAGGAGGACCGCCCGAAGTTCCGGGTGTGGAGCGACGCGGCGCTGTCCACGAGCTCGCTGACCGCCGAGGAGTTCTGGCGCAGCCGCGAGGAGCTGCGCGCCTACATGGCGGCGCTCATCGAGGACCACCGCGCCCGTCCGCGCCCCGACCTGATGACCGGCCTGATCGAGGCCCGTGACACCGGTGACCGACTCACGGAGCTGGAGCTCGTCGACCTGTGCGTGGGCATCCTCGTCGCGGGGCACGAGACGACGGCCAGCCAGATCCCCAACTTCGTGCACGCCCTGCTCGACCACCCCGACCAGCTCGCCCTGCTGCGCGAGCGGCCCGACCTGATCAAGGGCGCCGTCGAGGAGCTGCTGCGGTTCGTCCCGCTCGGCAGCGGCGCCGCCTTCCCCCGGTACGCCACCGAGGACGTCGAGGTGGGCGGCACCCTGGTCCGGGCGGGCGAGCCGGTGCTCGTGGCGATCGGCGCCGCCAACCGCGACGCCCTGAAGTTCACCGGTCCGGGGCGGCTCGACGTCACCCGCACCGGTGTCCAGCACCTCGGCTTCGGGCACGGCGTCCACCACTGCCTGGGGGCGCCGCTGGCCCGTCTGGAGCTCCAGGAGGCGGTCCTGGCGCTCCTCACCCGCTTCCCCGGTCTGCACCTGGCGGGGGACGTGCGGTGGAAGGACCGGATGCTGGTGCGCGGTCCGCGCGAGATGCCGGTGGGCTGGTGAGCGCGATGGGCTGGACCACCGAGGTCGACCGGGGGATGTGCATGGGCTCGGGCATGTGCGCCGGGCTCGCCCCGGACCTGTACCGGCTGGAGGGCGACACGGCGGAGCCGGTGCGCCGGGAGATCGCCGAGGACGAGCGGGCCCTGGACGCCGCCGACTCCTGCCCGGCGCTCGCCATCACCGTCCGCGCGGGCGCCCGGACGGTGGGCCCCCGCCACTGACGCCGGCCGGTCCGGGGGATGCCGGGCCGGTGCGCGTCCTTCCTGTCGGCCGCCGTCGGGCCGGTCGGCAGGAAGGGACGTGCGGGCCGTCCGGCCGGGCCGCCCGCCGTCGTGGACGGGCGCGTGCCGGCCGGGAGTTCAGACTTCAGGAACTCCTTTCGTAGAGAATTTCAAATTCCTGCAAGTCTTGGGCATGCGTGAAAAGGCAAGGGGTCAGACCTCCATCTCCTCTTCGACGCGGCGCAGTTGGTGCCGGGCCATGGCGAGGTTGGCCTTGTGCTTGTCGAGGACGAGGTAGAGGAAGAGGTTGGTCTTGCCCCTCCCCTTCCCCAGGGTGATGAGGTGGTACTGGTTGCCCAGCGTGATGAGGATGTCGTCGATCTGCTCCTGGAGACCGAGGAGTTCCATGGTGTGCATCTTCGCCCGGATCACGTCGGTGTTCGCCGCGACCGCCACGTGGATGTCGAAGTCGCGTCCGCCGCCGAGGGACCCCAGGGCCATGCCGCTGGTGTAGTCGCCCACCGCGGCGGCGAGGCTGCCTTCCACCCGGGTCATGATCTCTTTGAGTGAGACTTCCACGTTCGCCATGGGCTGCCGCCTTTCCTCGTGGGATGCCGGGCGCCGTGCGCGCCCGTCGACGTGACGCTACCCATCCCGTCCGTTCGACGGGGGCGCTTTGCCCGAACACGTGGACACGGCGGCCCCGCCGGACGGTCAGTGGCGGGGGGAGGCGTCGAGGTCCGCGAGGAGCGCGGCCTGGCCCTGGAGCACCCCGGTGAGGATGCCGCGCGCGACCCGGAGGAGCTCCGCGACCTCGTCGTTCACCAGGCGGTAGTACACGCTGACGCCCTCGCGGCGCGTCAGGACGAGGTTCGACCTCCGCAGCACGGCGAGTTGCTGGGACAGCGCCGCCGGCTCCACGCCCACTTCGAGGAGCAGCTCGGAGACGGCGTGCTCGCGGACGCTGAGGAGCTCCAGGACCCGGATGCGGACGGGGTGGCCGAGGGTCTTGAAGAACTCGGCCTTCAGTTGGTAGAGCGGTGTGCTCACCTCGGTGGCCGGTTCGCCGCCCGCCGCCCTGGGTGCGCGTGTTGGCACGGTGGGCCCCTCCCTGGCTACGAGGCGGCCGTCGTCGATCCGCCGGTGGTGTGGCCCCACGATCCCAGACTCCCGCACCGCCGCACACCCGACTCCGCGGATCGAAGCCCCCGAGGGTCGCTCCCTCGTCGGGACACCGTCGGCGGATACGGGTCGTCAGGTGGCGGTCGGCACGGGGCCGCACAGGTGGTTGCCCGGTTCTGCCGGGTCGTCGCTGGTCCAGAACTGGATCCACAGTCCGGTGAATTCGGTGCGGCTGAGGTAGCCGTCCCCGTCCTGGTCGAGGCGGTCGAAGACGTCGGCGACGTCGACGCTCCCGCCGTGCCACGTGTCGACGAGGCGCCGGTGCTCGGCGGGGGAGATCCGGCCGTCGCCGTTCTCGTCGACGGCGTCGAAGACGGTCTCGGCGGTCGCGGCGACGGCCTCGCGCATCGTGGGGAGCAGGTCCACCATGGCGAGGAGCTCGTCCAGGTCGATCCTGCCGTCCCCGTCCGCGTCCACGTGGGCCGCGAGGTGGTCCCACCAGCCCAGCATGACCGCCTCCACACGTGCGGCCAGTTCGGACCCCGGCCGCACCCGGGGCAGGTTCTTCCAGCGTTCCGCGAGGGCCTGGAAGTCGCGCCGGTCGAGGTAGCCGTTGTCGTCGGCGTCGAACGCGCGGAACATGTCGACGAGCTTGTCGCGCTGGAACCCACTTGCCACGGTTGGCCTTTCTGCCGGTCTCTCCGGCGATCCTGCCCGCGGGCGGCCGTACCCCAACGGCGCCCGGTGGCGCGGAGGGGCGCGCTCGCCCCCGCTCGTCCGTCCGACGCTTCGTGCGCCCCGTTTGACCACCGGGGATCACTCGCGGGGGTGACGCCCCTCCCGATGAAACCCTCTGGGGAATCGAACGGCCGTGGGCTACGATGCCGGTGATGATGAACTTCTCCTCGTACCGATTGGGGGACTCGTTCGCGCAAGGTGAGTGCTGATGGCACTTCACCCCGTGAACGGGATTCCGACCCACCTGCTGATGTGGCGGCGCGTGCGCGAGTACGCCGTGCCACCGTCCATGATCGAGACCGCGACCGCACGGCGTGCGGTCGGTGACTGGGCGGGGGCCTGCGCCGCCGCCCGGATCGACGTCGACCTCGATCCGCGCGCCGTGGCCGATCGCCACGGCACCGACCTCACCGCCCGGCTCCGTGCCGACCTGCGCCGTCTGGCGCCGGACCTGCTCCGCTGGCACATGCCCCGCATCGCCCCCGACGGGCGGCTCCGTCCCGGCCTCACCCTGACCCTGGCCCGGTACGGAAGTCCCGGCGCCGCGCCGCTGAGTCTGGTGGTGCGGACACCACCGGCCTGGGCGGACGCCGGGCAGCGGATGTCGCTCGCCGTGTGGGAGGGGTCGGGGAACCATGGCCCCGGCCGTCCTTCGTACGCCCCTCCGCATCCTCATCCGCATCCCGAACGGCGTTTCCGGTTCGACCTGCACCGGCACCTCTGGGACGCGGGACGGGCCGGCGACCTGGCACGGCGGTGCGGTGCCGACGAGCCACCGTCCGTGTCACCGCCCGGCCTGCCCGACCTGTCCTCCTTCCCGGACTCCCCGTGGGCGGTCGGGAGGTGGGCGGCCGAGGCGGAGGCGCTGCTGCGGGCCGAGGGGCTTCCTCCTCGGGGGGCCTTCACCGTACGGCTCGGTGCGGGGCGACGGGCCGTGTGCGCGCTCGTCGCTCCCGACGACGGTCATGCCCCGGTCCTCGGGCCGGTGCGGGAGCCGTTGTCCCCGCAGGAGGTGGCGGCGCTTCCGGTACTGCCGGAAGCGGCGGCCCGGACCCTTCCCGACCTGGAGCTGCTGCGCGCGGGGCTGTTCGCGGCGGAGCGGCTGCACCCCCTCGTCGCCGGGGCCCTGACCGCGTCCGTCCCCGCCGCCTCCGCGGTGCTGTCCGGCCCCGTCCACCCGCCCGGTGATCCGCACCGGGTGGAGTGCCGGGGCGAGGTCCACCGGATCGCCCTGCGGGACGGCGTGCTGTCGGCGGTCGACCACGACCGGGACACGCTGCGCCGGGAGGAGCTGATGGTGGCCCTCGGCGGGCCGGCGCTGCCCTGCCTGCGGGTGATCGACACGGCGCACCGCAACCCGGAGGCCCTGCCCGCGGTCCGGGAGCGGCTCGTGCACGGGGACGTCTCCGGGGCGCTGGCCGTCGTGACGGGGCTCCTCGGTCCCGACGCGGTCCTGCGGGACGGTCCGCTCCGGGAGGAGCTGGTGTCCGCCGCGGCCCGCCGCGTCGACCACGGCCTCTTCCGTGCGGGGCTGGTCGCCGAGCACCCCGCCGCCGGTGTCCGGACCGGTGCGGCGGGCGGCGGGGGCGCTTCGGGCGCGAGGTCCGCGGAAGCGGGCCACCGTCCCCGGCTCGACCGTCGCAGTCCCCTCGCGATGCGCCACAAGCGGGACGGGCTGTCCCGGCCCCGGACCGGCCTGTCCCGCTGAACGGCCCGTCGTCCTGGTCCCCCGGACTTCCTCCTGAGTTCCCGGCCTCTTCCCGGCTCCTGAATGCCCGCCCTTCTCCGCTCGTAGCGCGTTTCGAGCGGCCACACGACATCCGGGACGGGTCACCCCGTTCCCTCACTCCCCCCCCCAGGTGATGCCCATGACGTTCAGCACCCTCATGCCCGCCCCCGTCCCCGCCCTTGTTCCCGCGGCCGGCGCGTCCGGTACCGGTGCCCGCCTCGCCCTGGCCGACGACCTCCTCGGGCTGCTGCGGACGACGACCACCGAGCCGCGTCCCGACGAGCAGCTCGAAGCGCTCACCCTGGCCGTCGCCGCCGACCTGCCCGTACTGCTCTGGGGCGAGCCGGGCATCGGCAAGACCGCGGCCCTGACCCAGCTCGCCGCCTCCCTCGACCTGCCCCTGACGACCGTCATCGCCAGCGTCCACGAGCCGTCCGACTTCTCCGGGCTGCCGATCGTGGGCGACGACCCCGCGGTGCGGGGGGTGCCGATGGCGCCCCCGCAGTGGGCCGTGGAACTCGTACGCGTCGGACGGGGCCTGCTCTTCCTGGACGAGCTCTCCACGGCCACCCCCGCCGTGCAGGCCGCGCTGCTCCGGGTCGTCCTGGAGCGGCGGGTCGGCGCGCTGCGGCTGCCGCCGGGCGTGCGGATCGTGGCCGCCGCCAACCCCCGGGCGTCGGCGGCCGACGGCTGGGAGCTGAGCCCTCCGCTGGCCAACCGGTTCGTGCACCTGTACTGGGTGCACGACCAGGAGGTGGTGGTGCGCGGGCTCGGCGGGGTCTGGCCCCGGGCGGAGCTGCCCCGGCTGGACCCGGAGCGGCTTCCGGAGGCGGTGGCCCTCGCCCGCCGCGCGGTCTGCGGCTTCCTGAAGGTCCGGCCGACGATGATCCACCGGCTGCCGACCACCGAGACGCGGCGCGGGGGCGCCTGGCCCTCGCCCCGGAGCTGGGAGGCCGCGCTGACCCTGCTCGCCTTCGGGACGGCGGCCTCCGTCTCGCGGGAGGTGCTGGCGCTCCTGGTGCGAGGGGCGGTGGGCGACGGTCCCGGGCTCGAACTCCTCGCCCACCTGGACCGGATGGACCTGCCGGACCCCGAGTCGCTGCTGGCCGATCCGGCCTCCGCCGAACTTCCGGAACGCGGCGACCTGCGCCAGGCGGCCCTCGACGCGGTGGTGGCCGCCGTCGGGGCGCGCCCGGAGCGGGAGCGGTGGGAGGCGGGCTGGGCCGTGCTGGTCCGGGCCCTGGAGACCGGCGCCCCGGACCTGCTCGTCGCCCCGGCGACGGTGCTGGCCACGCTGCGCCGCGACGACTGGGAGGTCCCCGAGTCGGTGGAACGGCTGGCCGGGGTGATCGGACTGGCCCGGCGCGCGGACCGGTCGGTGGGACGCGCCGCCGCGGCGGACGCCAAGCGTGCGGCGGAGGCGCGCCGGTGACGGGGGCCGCGCGGCCCCGGACGCCGCACCGGAAGTCCCCGCCCCCGCTGCCCCGGCCGATGGCCCCTCCCCCGGCACCGCGCCCGGTGCGGATCACCCTCCCGACGCCGGCGACCGGTTCCGGCGGGGCTACCGGCCCCAGTGGGGCGGCCGGTTCCGGCGGGTCGGCCGACCCCAGTGGGGCGGCTGCTTCCGGCGGCTCGGCCGGTGCGCCCGGACTCCCCCTGGACATGGACAAGTTGCTGGCCGCCCGGCTGCACGCGGTCAAGGTGCGCCCCTATCTGGCGGGGGCGCTCTTCGCCCTGCACGTGGTGGAGGACCGGTCGGTGCCGACGATGGCGGTGGACGCGTACTGGCGCTGCTACGTCTCCCCCCGTTTCGTGGCGGCCACTCCGGTGGAGGAGCTGGCGGGGGTCTGGGTGCACGAGGTCTCCCACCTGCTCAGGGACCACCACGGGCGGGGTGAGCGGTACGCGAAGGAGCACGGCGAGCACGGGCCGGGCGAGCGGCTGCGGCGCAACATCGCCGCCGACTTCGAGATCAACGACGACATCTACGGCGAGGGTCTGCCCCGGCCCGCCGGGGCGGTGCTGCCCTCCCTGCTGCGACTGCCCGAGGGGCAGTTGATGGAGGAGTACCTGCGGACGGCCTCGGTGTCCGGGCTCGTCGCCGACCTGGCCTGGCTGGACTGCGGCAGTGGCGCCGACGGTCACGAGCGGCCGTGGGAGCTGGGTCCCGACGGTGCGCACGGGCTGAGCAGGCAGCAGCGGGACGCGGTCCGCTTCCGCGTCGCGGAGGGCATCAAGGGCCGTCCCGGTGACGCGCCGGAGGGGTGGCGCCGGTGGGCGGAGGAGGCGTTCCATCCGCCGCAGCCGTGGCGGCGCCTGCTGGGAGCCGCGGTCCGTTCGGCGGTGGGGGCGTCGGGTGCGGGCGAGGACCACAGCTACCGGCGTCCGTCCCGGCGCTCGGCCAGCGTCCCGGGGGTGGTGCTGCCGGCCCTGCGCCGCATGCCGCCCAGGGTCTGCGTGGTCATCGACACCTCCGGATCGGTGAGCGACGCCGAGCTGGGCAGCGCGCTCCTGGAGGTGGCGGCGATCTCACGGGCGGTGGGCGGGCGGCGCGACCTGGTCTCGGTGATCTCCTGCGACGCGGCGGCCGGTGTCGCCGTGCCGATCTGCCGCGCGGAGAACATCGAACTGGTCGGGGGCGGCGGGACGGACCTGCGCTCCGGCTTCGCCCGCGCCCTCCGTGCCCGGCCGCGCCCGGACGTCGTCGTCGCCCTGACCGACGGCCAGACGCCCTGGCCCTCCGCGCAGCCGCCCTGCCGCACCGTCGTCGGCCTCTTCCCCCGGCCCGCCCGCACCGTGAACGAGGAGGACCCCGACTACGTCCCCGACGCGCCGCCCGCCTGGGCGCGCGTCGTCACCCTCGCCTGAAGGAACGTCACGAGGGGCGCGGAGGCGGGCGCGTTCAGTTCCCGGGCGAGCGCGAACCCGTGGCGCCCGGAGTGGCCGGTGCCCAGGCGGGCTGCTTCCGGACCTCCGCCGGGTCGGTCTCGGCGAGGGTGACGCCCCAGGCGTCGTCCTCGCCGATCCGGGCTTCGAGCTCCTTCTTCCGACCGGTCCCCTGGAAGTACAGCACCACGACCTGACGGGTCGACCCCTCGTCGTAGAAGTCCGCGGTCACCTTCCCGCCGGCGCCCTTGCCGAAGGCCGCGACCCAGTTGCTGGCCGTGGCCCCGGCGGGCCCGCCGTCTTCAGCTTCTTCGTCGCCCTGGCCGTCGGCCTGTTCCCCTCTGCATGATCAAAAACTGATCCTACTGCCGCCACCAGGCACGATCGTGCGTCTGGGAGTCGTACGGGGAGGGGCCGCGCGGCCGCCGGGGCTGCCGCGCCGCGTCGCCGTGGGTCAGGCGGTCGGGGTGATCAGGTCGCTCAAGGGCTGGGCGGAGTCGGTGCCGGAGTGACCGAAGGGGGCGTCGAAGCTCCAGACGAGGAAGAGCAGGAAGACCACCAGGGCGCTGAAGGTGGTGGCGAGCAGCAGTTCGCGGGCCGAGCGGCGGATCTGCAGGGTGTAGAGCAGACCGAGGGTGACCACGGCGCCGGCGACGAGGCCGAACCAGACCGCGCCGGGCAGGGTGGTGCCGGCGCTGTCCAGACGCTGGTGGCGGGCGTTGTCCGCGGCGGCGACCTGGTCGAGGAGGGGCTGGTAGGCCTGGGCCTGCAGCTCGTCGGCCGGGGTGTGGTGGGCGATGTCGCTGCGGATGCGGCCGAGCAGGTCGGCACCGGTGGCGTCGACGGGCGCGTCGTCCTTCATGGCGGGCCATTCGGCGGTGACGGCGTGCCGGGCGTAGGCGTCGATGTGGTCCTTGACCTGGGTGCGGAAGGCGACCGGGTAGACGTCGAGCCGCTGGTCGATCTCGTACAGGGCCTGGGCCTCGCGCTGGACGGTGTCCTCGGCCGCGCCGCGGGCCTCCCACACGCCGGCGATCGCCAGGCCGAGCACGATGGCGTAGACGACGCCGACCATCATGACCATGTACTCCAGCACGTCCGGGGTCTCGGAGGTGTCCTCGTCCGCGTCCACCCGGCGGTGCCGCATGACGGTGGTCGCGATGACGAGCAGGCAGACCAGGACCGAGGCGAGGGTGTAGACGAGCCATTCCGGCACAGCGCAACTCCATGACGAACGAAGCGAGAAGGGGAGGAAAGGAGAGAAGAAGGGGAAAGGGAGGGCGGGCGGGTCGTCAGCCGCGCCTGCGGCGACGGGAGCCGGGCCGCAGGGCGACCGCGGCCAGGACGCCCGGAAGGGTGACGACGACCGTGGTCATGGTCGTCGACATCCCCGCCGGGGCCGGGCGCGTGGGGCCGCCGGTGTAGTACGGGCGCGGTACCCACCGGAAGGCCTGGCGTACCTTCGGCGGGACCGGAGCGGAGGTCGGGATCGGGGGCGGGTCCGAGGCCGGGACGGCGTCGGGCGCCGGGGCAGCCGGTGGTGCCGGCTCCCCCGGCCGCTCGGCGGACTTCGGCGCGGTGGCGCGAGAGACCGCGCGAGGGGTGGCCGCCGAGGGCGTCACGGACGGCTCGGGCGCCGACGCGGACGGCTCGGGCGCCGACGCGGACGCAGGCGTCTCCGAGGGTCGTGGCGCGGGCGGGGGTGCGGGCGGGGACGGTGCCGGGGGCCGCGGTGTGGAGGGGAGCGGAGGCGTGGGCGTGGGCGTGGGGCACGGTGTCTCCGGCGGGAGTTCCGAGTGGCCGTGGCCCATGTCGATCCACACGTCCGGAGCGCACACCACCAGCCGGTCGGTGGTCGGGGTGTGGTCCATGACCACCAGGGTGCCGCCGTGCTGGGGCAGCGGGCACAGGGCCGCCGCAGCCCCCAGACCGACACTGATCCAGCTGCCCACCGACAGTCCTTTCCCGCTACGACCTGTTCGCGTACGCCCCGTGGTTGTCCGAGGGGCGGGGGCGCCGCCTCCGTGAGGTGACGGGCACAGCAGGTAACGATCATGGACGGGGCGGGTAACGGACCGTGCGCCCGGAAAAAGTGCCGGGGGCGGGGTCTTTCACCGGGGTGGGGGAACCGTCCGGTCGGCAGGCGGGCTGCACGTGCCGTGCCGTGTCGCGTACGCGGTCCGCCGCGGCGGAGGGGTCGGCAGGGTCGTCGAACCGGATCTCGTGCATCGCCCTGTTCATGTCCCCGACGGCGGGCCCGATCCGTTCGTCCGTCTGCCGCAGGATCCGGTCCCTGTCCCCGGGGTCGCGGGCGGCGTCGGCGTCGTCGATCTGCCACGTGACCGCCGAGAAGGCGTGGGCGCGGGTCGTCGTCTCGCGGTGGGCCGCTCAGGCCGTTCTGCGTACGGTGACGACGGGGCAGTGCGCGTACGTCATCACCGCCTGGCTGACCGAGCCCAGGAGCAGCCCGGCGATGCCGCTGCGGCCGCGGGCGCCGACGACCAGCAGTCGGGCCGTCCTGCTCGCCTCGATCAGGACCTCGCGGGCCTTGCCTTCCACCGCCTCGCGCCGGACGGTGACGTCCGGATGGGTGTCCGTGCGGCCGGCGACCGCCTGGGCCAGGGACTGCGCCGCGGACTCGGGGGTCGTGCCGGAGGCGGTCCCGTCCGGCTGCCACGCGTGCACCACCACGAGTTCGGCCCGGCGCCGCGCGGCCTCGGCGAAGGCCATGTCGACGGCCTCGTCGCTGTCCGGTGAGCCGTCGACCCCCAGGACGACGGGCCCCGCGTCGGTGGCCGCCCCGTGTTCTTCGCGGACCGTCATCACGGGGCAGTGGCTGCGGGCGGCCAGGGACACCGGTGTCGACCCCAGCAGCAGGCCCGTGATGCCTCCCAGCCCCCTGGAGCCGACGACGATCAGGTCCGCGGCCTGCGACTCGGCCTCCAGCACGTGCACCACGTCGCCCGTCACCACGGCCTTGGTCACCGCGATCCCGGGCTCCACGTCGAGGGCGTGGGCCGCCGCTTCGTGGACCAGTGTCGCGGAGGCCGGGTCCGGCACCGCGTACCTGGGCTTGATCGGGACCTCGACGTGCACCACACGCAGCTTCGCACCGCGCCGTGCCGCCGCGGTGGCGGCTGCTCCCACGGCGGTGAGGCTCATCTCCGAGCCGTCCACCCCGACCACGACCAGATTGCTCATGACTGGCTGCTCCACTTCAAGCTGCGAGTTCCCAGCCTCGCCCGGCCGGCATGCCGCTGCAATTCCTGCGCGCCCCCGCGGCCGGTGCGCGGTTCCAGCCGCCGCCCCGTCGACAGGTCGCCTGCCGGGCTTCGCCTCGTCGGACCGGCGGTGCTCGCCGAAGCCCTGCTTCGGGTCGCGGCCGGTGATGGAGGGCCGCCTCGTCACGGCTTCGAGCAGTTCCTCCGTACGGGTCACCTCCCCGGCCCGGTCCGCGTACCGCTGCTCCGCGCCGTGCGGCGGCCTTCTCGCGGGGGCGGAGGGTGAAGGGGACCCGGTCGGGAAAAGCCGTGCCCCCGCCGTAACAGGGCGCGCCGTCTCGCCCTCAGTCGTCTTTTCGCGCGCCCCCGGCGGGAGCGGGTCTCAGCGCCGCAGGAGGGCGCAGACGAAGTCCTCCTGGACGGCGCGGACCTTGGCCAGCAGCTCCGGCTTGAGGGACTTGCTGGTCTGGGTGTTGATGGAGAACGTCAGGGACCGCTTGCCGTCCGCCGTCGCGGCGGCGAGCTGGGTGTAGCCGGGGAAGTTGCCGGTGTGGCCGTAGACCGTGCCGCACCGGGTCGTGTACCGGAAGATCGCGAGGCCGCCCGCGTTGGCCCCGGGTCCGGCGGGCTCCGAGGCGGCGCCGGGGATGAAGCTCCGCTGCTGGTTCCGGACCTCCCGGGACAGGAAGTCGCGTCCTCCCGCCCAGGCCCGGACGAACGAGTTCAGGTCCTCGGGCGTGGCCACGATGCCGCCGGAGGCCCACACGCCGGAGGCGCTGAGGGCCTCGCTGATGTCCTCGGGCGGGGCGGGCGGCGTGACGTCGTAGCCGTGCAGGTACGGCCTCGGCATCCGGTAGCCCTGCGGGAGGAGGGTCCGGCGCAGGTCGAGGGGCCGGTACACGAGCTCTTCGAGCAGCCGCTCGTACGGCCGGCCGGTCACCGCCTCCGCCATCAGCGCGACGGCGATGTTGTCGGAGTTGGAGTACGCGTACCGCGATCCCGGCGGGAACTCCAGTCCCCGGTCGGCGACGAAGTCGAGCAGCCCGTGCGAGTCGAAGTGGTGTCTCGGGTCCGCGATCAGGATCTCCAGGAACGACGGGGCGGTCGAGAAGTCGGGCAGTCCGCTGGTGTGGCTGAGCAGCTGCCGGAGGGTCACCCCGTGCCAGGCCTCGGGCAGGGCGGGGAGGCGCTGGCCGATCGTGTCGTCCAGGTCGAGGCGGTGCCGGTCGACCAGGCGCAGGGCGACCGCCCCGCTGTACGCCTTGGAGACGCTGGCGAGGCGCATGTACGCGTCGGCCCGGGGCGGTCTGCCGGTCCTCGTGTCGGCCACACCGGCGCGGTGGACCGTCGTCCGGTCGCCCACCTGCATCAGGACGATCGCGCCGGGCGGCCCGCCGGCCGTCCTGACGAGGTCGTCCAACTGCCTCTGCAGGGCCTTGTCCGAGGGCGAGGAGGAGGACGAAGGCGAGGACGGCGGCGGGGGCGTTCCGGCCGCCCGGGCCGGAAGGCCGGCGCCGCCCGGCGCCAGCGCGCCGGAGAGGGCGCCGACGAGGGCGGCGGCGGACAGGCGCAGGCGTGCGCGCGAGCGGAAACGGACTCCGGGGCGTGCCGACACGGGAGCTCCTTCTCGGTGGGGCGCCGGGCGGACGCGCGTCCGGCGGGTGGGGTCGGCCCCAGCATCGGCCGCCCCGCCGCCCCTCGCCCTTCCGCTGCTCCATCCGGCCGAGATCCCCGGCTCCGCCCGCTCGTCGCGAGCCGGCGCGCCGCTCAGAACGCGAAGGCTTCCCCGCCGTTCAGGGTGACCCCCATGACGCAGGCGTTGGAGAAGGTGTACTGCCAGGACGTACGGGTCCCCTCCCAGACGCCGTCCAGGGTGACGGTGACGGGGTCGAAGTGCTGCGGGCACGCCCGGTCGGGGTTCGGAGAGGCGAGGAGCCCCTCGAACCCGCCGCCCGCGAACCCGGCCTTGAGCTCGGCGCAGGCGGCCTCCGGGGCGGGGTGCGTCCCGCTGGGGCCGGGCATGCAGCTGAGGGTGGTGGCGCGGAGGACGGTGAGCGCGCCGGAGTCGGTGCCCTTGCCGATCGAGAGGACGACGGCGGAGGGGGCGTAGAGGCTGGTGGATCCGGCTTCCGCGGTGCCGGCGGCGCCGGCGAGACAGAGGAGGGCGGCTGCGGAAATTGCGGCAGAACGACGAAGCACGAGAAGATTCTCTTTCGAATCGACGGGAGCGGGCGGCGTTTCTCCTGCGATTTCCGCCCGCCTTGCGCTTCGGAGTGTGTCTGACACGCTGAGCTACCGCACCTTGACGACCGTTATTCGGACACATGGGCGCACTTATCGGTGTGCGCGGCACGTCGAGGCTGCTCAGGAGCGGTGCGAAGGGCCCTCGACGCGGTCCCGCGTCGCCCCGCCCCCCTCCCCCACCGGCCGCCGACCTGCTTGAAGACGTGTGCGCTTTACCGAACGGCCATTCAGTACGGCCGGTTAACGACGCCCCGGCGACGGCGGCCGCGGGCGGCGCGGGGGGGACTTCGTGCTCAAGCCGGCGCGGGACCGTCCGAGGGCGTGATGGCCCGGCTCGCGGGCCCGAGCCCCTCGCCCGTACGCCCCGGCCCGGAGGGCCCCGCCGTCCCAGCCGCCCTCGCCGAGCCCCGCTTCGAAGTTCGTCGCACCAGTGTCGCCGCATCACCCCGATCCGATGACCCCGTCCTCCGATCATCGGATCACCGCTTCGGAAGGGAGCGGCCTAGGCGTCCGGGAACCAGTCGTGGCCCCGGGCCCAGTGGGTCGCCCAGCCCGCGAATCCGGGGGTGCCGGGCATCGGGGCGTCGGGCGACGGGGGGCCGAAGGGGATCGCGCCCTCGTCGGCGATCTGCCAGACGTGACCGCGCTGCGGGCCGGTGAGGATCAGGTGCCAGTACATGCCGCAGCCGTCGGTGCCCAGCAGCAGCGAGCCGTGGTCGAACACGCGGGCCAGCCGGGCCTCGAACTCCTGCTCCGACAGCTCCGTCTCGTCGTCCTCCCACAGCCACGCCTCCGTGAGCGGGAAGGGCTGGGCGAGCAGGCGTTCGGGGCGGTCCGCGCCCCAGTCCGGGGGCGTCTGGGCGAGGGGCAGCAGACCGTAGGAGGGCGGTCCGGCGCGCAGGCCGTCGCAGACCTCCGCCACGAACGTGCGGTACGGCTCCGGGAGGACGACGCCGTGCTCCGCCTCGAAGGACCGGACCGCCTCCCAGCCGGCCGGTGGCGCCGCCCCGGAGTGGGAGGCGACGATCTCGCGGAGAGCGGCCAGCTCGGCGGGGTCGCATGTTTCCGTGTTCACGCGGGTCATCATGGACGAACCGCTCGGCGCCCCCTGGTCCGCCCCCCTCTAGGGCCTGTCCGGCGGATCAGGGTCGGACAGGTCGCGGCGTCTGGTGCGGTGCCTCGCAAGGCGCCGGAGCGGCTCGATAGCGGAGCTATCGGGACGTTTCGGCAACGCGGCGAGGTGCCGTGCCAGGCGTCGCGGCCCCGGCCATGATCTGCCGGACAGGCCCTAGGGGCGCAGGGCCGGCCGTAGCGCTTCCAGCCGAATGACCAGGTCGTCGTCACAGGTGGAGAATTCCACGGACGTGGTCCCGGTGCGCGTCCCGACCGCGTCCGTGTCCGTGTCCGCCCGGCGCAGCGTCTCCGCGGTCGGGCCGGCGGGCCCGCGGACCGGTGGCGGCGGCGATGGCTACGGGCCCTCGCACAGGAGGGTCAGGGCCTCCGTGGAGAAGGGGTCGGCGGGGCGGTACCGGCGGGTGGCGACCGCGGCCAGGGCGAGGCCCGTGGCCGGGCAGAAACCGAGGAACGCCTGCTGCCCCGGGGTGGCCCCGCAGTGGAAGAAGGCCGGTCCATGCGGGGTCGGCTGCTGGAACCAGGTCAGCGTGTGGGCCTGACGATGCTTCCCGCGGCCGTGGCTCAACACCGGTCGGCGCACCTCGCGCAGGGCGTCGGCCAGCGGCCCGTTCGGCTCCAGGTGGGCCTCCAGGAAGGCGAGCAGGTCGTGCGGGGTGGCGCGCACGGCTCCCGCCGCGGCGAACCCCGCGATGTCCAGGGGCGGCAGGGGCGTGGTGCCGTCCTTGGCGTGGCCGGTCGCGTCCCGCCCTCCCCCGGCGCCGGGCCGCAGGGCGGTGCCGGACAGGCCGAGCGGGTCCAGGACGTGCTCGCGCAGGAGGTCGTCCCAGGGCGTCGCGGTGCGGGCCGCGAGGGCGTGGCCCAGGACGGCCGCGCCGAAGTTCGAGTAGCGCCAGCGGGTGCCGGGACGGCGAGGACGGGCGCGGGCGAACGCCTCGACGACGCGCCGGGCGTCGTATCCGGCGTACGGGTTGGTGTTCCGGCGCGGCAGTGCTCGCAGGTAGAGGTCGCGGGGCAGGCCGGGCAGTCCGGAGGTGTGCGTGATCAGGTGGTGGAGGGTGACGGGATCGCGGCCGGGCGGCCGGTCCGGGAACAGCGCGGCGTCCACCGGGTGTCCGAGGGGGACGCGCCCGGAGGCGGCGAGGTGGGCCAGGAGCAGGCCGGCGAAGGTCTTGGACGCCGAGCCGATCTCGTAGCGCAGCTCTCGGCGGCCGGTGGCCGTCGCGTCGGCCGCGCCGCCGTCGCGCAGCGTCCTGCGGCCCCGTACGGAAGCGGCGAAGACGACGTCGGGGGCCTCGACGGACGCGACGGCGGCGGCCAGCCGGTCGGCCAGGGGCGCGGTCGTCCCCGCTCCGGGCGGGTCGGCGGCCCGTTCCGGTCTCTCGCCCCCGCCGTCCCCGGACCCCGGTCCGTCCGTGTACGGCTTCACGTCGTCGCGCCCGGGGAGGCCGACGCGCCCGCGAGGCGGGAGAAGGCGCGGGAGGTGGCCAGGGTGGCGGCGAAGGCGGCGACGACGGTGGAGTGGTACACCGTGTCGAACAGCACGTCCCCGTCGGCCTCCTCCGGCATGCCCCGTACGGCCGGCATGGCGCCGCCGGGCTGTTGCGCGGCGGCGAAGCCCCGCCAGGCGCGGGCGTCCAGCGTGGGGTGCTCCAGGCAGGCGTCGACGACGAGGAGTTCGCCGAGCAGGTCCCAGCGTTGCAGGTCCAGCCAGTCGTCCAGCCACACGGGGAGCCAGGTGGCGAGGTAGTCGGCGGTGGCGGGCGGCAGGTCGGCGGGGCGGGCGCCCCAGTCCGTGAGGTGGAAGACGGTGTGGGTGACGTCGTAGGCGGCGTATCCCTCGACCGTCCACGGCTCCGGCGCGCGGGCCAGCCAGGTGCGTGCCGCGGCCTCCTCCACCGGGACGCGCGGGGTCAGCCCGAAGCGGTGCTCGAAGGCGCTCAGGCCCAGGCGCCGCACCGGCCTCATCTCCATCGCCGCCCAGCTGTCGAGGCGCTGGTTGAGCCGGACCGCGCGGTCGACGTACGGACGGCGGTAGCCCATCTCCCAGAACGGCAGGTAGACGTCGAAGGGGACGGGGGAGATCGGCTCGCGGCGCTGGCCCTCCTCCAGCATCCGGCCGCCGTCGAGGACGTCGCGCCACAGGTGGTCCAGGAGCCGGCGGGCCAGGTCGACCTGGTGGGAGCCGGCGACGCCCTCGCGGAAGAGGACCTTGCAGATCATGGCGACTTCGCCGACGGGTTTGAAGCGGTCGAGGAAGCCCGTCTCGGGGTCGGCGTCCGGCTCCAGGCGGAATCCCTCCCGGTGCTCGTACAGCCACTCCATGGCCCGCAGGCCGATGCGGTGGAAGAGCGCGGTGTCCACGGCGTCCGGTCCGTCCTGCGGGGAGGGGCCGGAGGGCGCGGGCGGCTGGTGGAGGGTCATGGGGCATCACCCGGCGGCGCGGTCTCGGGGCCCGGGAGGACCGTGGCGGTGAGGGGCGCGGAGGAGGCCCCGTACAGACGGGCGGCGGTGAGGGTCGCCGCGTAGGCGGCCACCAGCGTCGAGTGGTAGCAGTGGACGAAGCCCGGCTCGGCGGCGCCGTCGCGGCGGCTCGGGCCGACCTCGCACAGTCCGCCCGCCGCGTCCTGCGCGGCCGCGAGCCGTGCCCAAGCGGGCTCCACGGTCCGCGCCGGGACGGGGGTGGGGAGGCCGGCGGCCACGGCCAGCAGTTCCCCGGCGAGGTCCCAGAGTTCCTCCTCCAGGCACGAGTCCAGCCAGGCGGGCAGCCAGTGGTGGAGGTAGCGCGCGAGCCGGGGCGGCATGCGGTGCGGCGCGTTGCCCCAGTCGGTGAGGTGGAAGACGACGTGGGTGAGGGCGTAGCCGGCGGAGCGTTCGAACATCCACGGCTCGGGCAGGCTGCCCAGCCAGGTGCGGTGCAGGGCGGTGAGCGGCGGGGCGTGCAGGGGCAGGCCGGTGCGGTGCTCGGCGTTGAGGATGCCCAGACGGCGGGTCGGGTCCTGCTCCGTGTGCGCCCAGCTCCGGGTGCGGGCCAGCGTGCGGGCCAGTTCCTCGAAGGCGGGGTGCCGGAAGCCCGCCGACCGGAAGGCGGCGTAGATCTCCAGCGGGTAGGTGGACATCGGTTCCGCGCGGAGCTGTTCGAGGAGCAGGGAGCCCCGGCGCGTCTGTCCCCAGGCGAACTCCAGGAGTTCGGCGGCGCGTCGGCGGGCCGGGCCGGAGGTGGTGTGGCGGCGGACGCCGTCGCCGAGCTGGGCGAGTTCGCCGAGCGGTTTCCAGGTGCGGTCGACGAGCACGTCGGGCGCCAGCACGTCCTCGGGCAGCGCGAAGCACGGGAGGTGGTCGTACACCCAGTCCAGGGCGGTGTGTGCCACCTCCACGACCTGCGGGGCCGCGGAGGGGCGCGGGACGCCGTCGGCGAGGGGCCTTGTGGTGTCGCCGGCGGGCGGTCGGGGACCTTCGCCGGCCGGTTCGGCGGTCTGCCCGCCGAGTTCCCGGTCCGGCACCGCCGCCGTCATGCGCGCACCCCCGTGTCGTCCTCCCGCCCGGCTCCCGCCGACCGGATCGCGCGGAAGTGCTGCGCGGCGTGCACGTGCAGGTCCACCCGGGGGTCGGAGCCGCCCATCAGCAGGACGAAGTCCAGACCGGCGTCCAGGCCCAGGGTCTTCGGCACGTCGTCGACGACCGCCAGCCAGCGGCCCGCGGCGGCGGCCTGGAGCCAGTCCCGTCGGCGCACCGCCCGGACGAAGCCGCGCGCGAGGTCGACGGGCCGCTGCCGGGCGGCCCGCGCGACGGCGGAGTCCGCGAGCACCGCGTGCCCGCAGGCGGCGGCCGCCGCCGTGTCGCCGGGGACGGCGAGCGGGGCGAGGAGCGCGAGCTGGTGGGTGAGCTGCTGCCAGGGCACGGCGGCAGGCCACGCGTCCCGCGCCCCGTCGGACCCGGCGCCGTGGTCGGGGCCGTGCTCCGCCGGGGGGCCGGTGGGCGCAGCGAAGGCGGCGGACCGCGCGTCGGGATGGTCCGACATCCGCGCCAGGGCCCAGTGGCTCCAGACGGTCACCGGGGAAGAGTCGGCCCGGGGCGGGAAGGTGTCGGCGGCGCGCCGGCACGCGGCGACGTCCTGCGGGTGCGGCGGCCTGCCGTGCACGAGGGCGGGGAGCAGGAGGTCCGGTCCGAGCATGCGCACGGCCGCGAGCCACGGGCCGTCGCCCTCCGTGGCGGCCGTCCCGCTCCGGGCAGAGGAGTGGTCCCCGCCCTTGAGGGCGGAGACCACGTCCGAGGCGAGGTCATGGACCGCTTCCGCCACACGGGCAGCCGCCTCCGACCGTTCCATCAGCCCTTCTTGGGGCGGGGCGTCGGCGGCGAGAGCAGGAGGCCGCCCGAGCCGCCGGCGAGCGCCAGCGCCGCGCATTCCCTGCTGTCACGGGCCGTGCCGCCCGGCTCGCACGGGTTCAGGGCCTCTTCGATGTCGATGTCGTTCCACGTGGTGTCGTGGACGATTCGCTCGGTGGAAGCCATGCCACCATCCCTTTCCACAAACTTAACCCGACAAAACGGGACCTTTCGGGTGAAATTTCCCTTCCAGTAGAACTCCATCCGCGTATAGATGCAACCCGACGGCCGTCACCGAAGCTCGACACCCGTCATCGGACCGACGACGTGGGGAGCAGGGCTGCGGGGGCCGGGAGCAGGGACGGTGAAACGCGTCTTCGGGGGTACGGACGGAGGGACCCGTCATGTCGCACAGGAGGAGGAGACGTCCGTGGCGTCCTCATTGCTGGAAGCACTCGACATCAAGGCACCGGTGGCCGTGAGTTGGTCCCTCTGGGCCGACGTCGAGCGCTGGCCCACTTTCCTCAGCCACGTCGAGCGCGTCGACCCCATCGACGCCAGGACGTTCGCGTGGCAGCTCTCCCTGCCGGGCGCGAACAAGGCGTTCGTGGCCGAACTGACCGAAGTGGTACCGGAGGAGCGGATCGCCTGGCGGACGACGGAGGGGGTGCACCACGCGGGGGTGGTCACCTTCCACCGGCTCAGCGACACGGAGAGCCGGGTGACGCTCCAGGTCGAGTACGAACCGAAGGGTTTCGTCGAGCACTTGGGCGCCTTGACGAACCTCGACGCGACCCTGGCCAACTACGACCTGGGCGAGTTCCAGAGGATGGCCGAGCACGAGGCCGGCCACCGCTGAGGGCGGGAGCCGGACGGAGGAACGCCAAAGGGGCCCGGTCGATACCGGGCCCCTTTGGCGTTCCTCCGTCCGGGGCGGGGCGGCGTCCGGACCCGCCGGGCCGTCAGGCGGCCAGCTCCGCGTCCCTCCGGCCGGCGGGGGACGGCACCGGACGGACCTTCGGCCCGCGGTGAGCGGCCAAGAGGGTGTCGGCGGCCGTCAGGGCGTCCTCGACGCGGGTCGTGCCGGTGACCACGCACAGGGTGTACGAGACGTCCTCCAGCCGCTCCCCCTCCCTCCGCTCGCCGCGCGCCTCGGCGATGCGCAGGTCCGCGTAACGGGTGAGCAGGGAACGCAGGGTACGGGAATCGGGTATCAACACAGGCCGGCCTTTCACGGTCCAACAAGTGGTTCCCGTGTGCCCCGCACGCGCCGGAACATGCGCGCCCGGATCGAGGAGGCCCGCTTCGACGGAGAACGTCCCGCCCGCCCCCTGTCCGGGGGTGGGCGGGACCGGTGTGGCGGTGCGGCGCGAAGGCGGCCGCCGGGCCCTACTTCAGGCCGTTGCTGATCGCGCCGACCAGCTCGCCGTCGACGGTGTCGCCGTTGAACTCCCAGAAGAACGCGCCGCCCAGGCCCTGCCCCTTGGCCCAGGACATCTTGGACGTGACCGTGGCCGGGGTGTCGTAGCTCCACCAGTCGGTGCCGCAGTGGGCGTACGCGGTGCCGGCGATGGTGCCGGTGGCCGGGCAGGTGGTCTTGAGGACCTTGTAGTACTGGTTGCCCGGCTCGACGCCGGCCGCCGGGCCGGTGGCCGTGCCACCGGGGGCGGACTGGGTGACGCCGGTCCAGCCGCGTCCGTAGAAGCCGATGCCGAGCAGCAGCTTGGAGGCGGGGACGCCCTTGGCCTTCAGCTTGGCGATCGCGTCCGCCGAGTTGAAGCCCTGGGCGGGGATGCCGGGGTACGAGGTCAGCGGGGAGTGCGGGGCGGTCGGGCCCTGCGCGGCCCAGGTGCCGAAGTAGTCGTAGGTCATCACGTCGTACCAGTTGATGTACGGGGCGGCGCCGCCGTAGTCGGCGGCGTCGAGCTTGCCGCCGGTGGAGCCGTCGGCGGTGATGGCCGCGGTGATCAGGTTGTTCGGGCCGAACTTGGCGCGCATGGCCTGCATCATGTTCTTGATCGAGGCCGGGCCGCTGGTGTCGCAGGTCAGACCGCAGGCGTTGGGGTACTCCCAGTCCAGGTCGATGCCGTCGAAGACGTCGGCCCAGCGCGGATCCTCGACCAGATCGTAGCAGGACTGGGCGAAGGCGGCCGGGTTCTGCACGGCCTGGCCGAAGCCGCCGGACCAGGTCCAGCCGCCGAAGGACCACAGGACCTTGATGTGCGGGTACTGCGCCTTCAGCTTGCGGAGCTGGTTGAAGTGGCCGCGCAGCGGCTGGTCCCACACGTCGGCCTTGCCGTCCACCGACTGGTCGGCGGTGAAGGACTTCTCGTAGTCGGCGTAGGAGTCGCCGACGGTGCACTTGCCGTTCTGCACGTTGCCGAAGGCGTAGTTGATGTGGGTGATCTTCGCCGCGGAGCCGGAGGTCACCAGGTTCTTCACCGTGTAGGGGCCCCAGTTGGTGAAGTAGCCCAGGTTGATCTTCCCGTTGCCGCCGGGGTTCTCGCCGCCGCCACCGCCGCCGGTGGTGCGGACCGCCGTGGCGGCGGAGGCCGGGCCGGTCTGGTCGGCGGTGTCGCGGGCGACCACGGTGTAGGTGTAGTCGGTGCCGGCGGTGAGGCCGGTGTGGGTGTAGGTGGTGCCGGTGACGGTGGCGACGGTGGTGCCGTCGCGCTTGACGTCGTAGTTCTTGACGCCCTTGTCGTCGGTGGCGGCCGCCCAGGTGAGCTTCACCGAGGTGTCGGTGACGTCGCTCGCGGTGGGCTTGCCGGGCGCGGAGGGCGCGTTGTCGCCGGGGTTGGTGGTGCCGCCGTCGCAGGAGGCGCCGTTGAGCTTGCAGCCGCTGGGGGCGCCGGTGCCGTTGCCGTTGAACCCGAAGGAGATCGAGGCGCCGGGGGCGAGGGTGCCGTTCCAGCCCAGGTTCTTGGCGGTCCAGTGGTTCGCGGAGTTGGTGACGGTGGCGTCCCACGCGGAGGTGACCTTGGTGCCGGTGGGGAAGTCCCACTCGACGGTCCAGGAGGAGAGCGTGGTGGTGCCGGTGTTCTTCACCGTCCACTGGCCCTCGAAGCCGGAGCCCCAGTCGGACTTCTTGGTGTACGTCGCGGTGGCGGAGGCGGCCGCCTCGGCGGGGGCCGCGAGCCCGACCATGGCGGCCAGGGGAAGGAACAGCGCGGTGACGCCCGCGACGGCCCTGGCCCGGCCGGGCCGGGTGGCGCTCCGTGGCGACCGGAGTCGGCGGCGGGGTGTTTCGGTGCTCAACGATGCTCCTCGGATGGGATCCGGCGCGCAGGGGTGATCCGTGACCCGCACGCCCTGCCTGGCCTTGAGTACGTGGTGCCCTGCCCTGCGCTCACCGCAGTGCGTTGCGGCGACACTAAGAAGGTCTGGACCAATCGTCAAGAGGTCTGGACCGCTCGGCTCGTACGAGGGGAATGACCAAGTCCTCTTCCGGCACCGCCCTTTGGGTGCCGGTGCCCGGGTCACGGAGTTCCTTCGTCCCCGGCGAGCAGGCCGGCGTGCTGGGCGCGCAGCACCGCGCCGAGCCGGTCCACGGCTCCCAGCTTCCGGTAGAGCGCGTGCAGGTGCTTGTGCACGGTGCGCGGCGAGATCCCGAGACGGCGCGCCATGGAGTCGGCCGACAGGCCGGTGGCGAGCAGGTGCAGGACGTTCAGTTCGCGGGGGGTCAGCGGCGCCGCCAGGGAGTGGTTGGCCTCCTGCCTCCGGTCGGCGCCCGCCGCCTCCCGCACCGCGTTCAGGAGGGACCGGTGGTTCGTCGCCGCCTTGAGCAGCGGCTGCACGCGCGCGGCGTACCGCACGTCGTGCGGGGAGAAGTCGCCGCCCGGGCGGTGCACCATGAATCCGTTGACGTGCGGGCCCGTGCCGGGGAACGGTATGCCGAGCACGTGCCGCGTCCCGAACGCCCGGTGGAGGGCGTCGGCCGTCGCGCTGTGCCGCCAGGCCCGTGCCCCCGTGATGCCCGCGGCGCTCCGCGGGGCACGGTCCCCGCCGGCCCCGTAGTGGTCGGCGAAGGGGTAGCCCTCCCGGATGCGGCGCCGGACCGTCTCGTCGTGGTGGTGCTCCTCCGGCTCCGGCCGGCCCGACCAGAACGCCACGCTGCCGCGTTCCCGCGTCCAGGGCCCTTCCTTGACGACGACCAGCGCCGCGTCGAGCGCGGTGAGCAGTTCCTCGGCGAGCAGGGGCCAGACGCGGTCCGGGTCCTCGACGCTCATCACCTCGACCGCCAGGTCCAGCATCCGCGCATGCCGTTCCCGCATGACCGCTTCTCCCGGAAGACCTGGTGGACCGTGCCGTTCCACGGTAACCGACCGCCGTCCATACGCACTTCTCCCCATGGCCCGGTCGCCCGGTTCACGCCATGATCGGACACCGGCGTATTCACCGCCACCGCCTCGGGGCGATGGGGAGCGGCCCGGAGCCGCTCCCGGCCGTCCGGAGGCGCGACGCGCTGCGCCACCGTGCTGAACGGGGTTGAGCACGGTGGGCAGGGGTCGACGGTCCGCTCGCGTGCCTGCTCCACCCGGCAGGACGCGAGCGGCCGCGCCGGACGGACGGCGTCGGACGGACGGCGCCGGTCAGCGGGCCGCGTACCGGCGCGGAACGGCCGTGCCGCGCACCCGTCGTTCGTGTTCCGTCCGCGCCGCGTCCAGGAGACGCCGCCAGGACGTCACGGCGGGACGCCGGCGCAGCAGGGCGCGCCGTTCGCGGTCGGTCATGCCGCCCCAGACGCCGTGCTCGATGCGCAGGTCGAGGGCGTGGGCCAGGCATTCGGTGCGCACGGGACAGGTCACGCAGAGCGCTTTGGCCTGGTTCTGGGCGGCGCCGTCGGCGAAGAGTTCGTCGGGGTCCGCGGTCCGGCACACCGCCCGCTCGCTCCAGCTCTCCCGGTCCTGTCGGTCCACCCCGTCCTCGCCCTCTCCCTGTTCGGCACGCCTCGCCTTCCGGCCCCGTCCGTATGCCCGGTGTTCGAACATCGATGCGGACGGGCGGCGCCCGGGGAAAGGGGTCCGGTCCGGACGGACCGGCGGATCATTTCTCGGGGTCGTGGCCCCAGTTCATGAGGGAGTGGCGCCACCTGGTGTCGGTGACGTCACCCTTCGGGCGCTGCTCGACGTGGCGGTGGACGTAGCCGGTCACCTTGCGCATGTGCGCCAGGTCGTCGTCGTCGAGGTCGGCCTTCCGGGTGCGGAGGAGTTCGACGATGCGCCTGCCGGACGCGTGGCCGACGCTCTCGCCCCCGTCGCTCTGCCCGGCGCTCTTCGACTCCTCCGTGTCCAGCCACTTCTCCATCTGCGCGGCGGTCATGTTGACCGCCTCGTCGAACGCGGAGACGATCTCGTCCCGGTCGGAGTCGTGCCGTTCGGGGGCCATCAGGAGTTCCCGCCCTTCTTGCGCAGGGCTCCGGGCTTGTGCACGGCGGAACGGCCGGTCCTGTCGCTCTCCACCTCGTACTGCGGCTCCTCCTTCGAGGCGTCGACGGTCCGGCCCGCCGCCCGGGTCCGGTCGGTGATCTTCTTCTTGACCTTTCCCCCGACGGTTCGGCCGTGGCTCTTCCAGGAGACGTCGTCGCCCGTGCCCAGGTCGTCCTTCTTCGCCATCGTTCTCTCCTCACGGCCCCCGGTTCGTCGTGTCCCCGAGCACCAGGGTCCTCCCCCGTGCCGCCGTCCGCACGAGGAGACGGGCATACGTGCGGGCCCGTGCCGGTGCGTGGTCCGGGGCACGGCGGAGCCCGGCCGTCGGGGGACGGCCGGGCTCCGGGGCCGGCGGGCGGATGTCCGGGCCGTGGGCCGGGCGCCGCCGGGCGTGAACGCCGTCAGACCTCGCCGCGCCAGCCACCGGTCTCGGCCCCGCCACGGGACTCGATGAACTTCTTGAACCGCTTCAGGTCACCGGCGGCCTGCCTCTTGACGACGCCGAGCTTGTCGCCGACGGTCTCGGCCAGCCCTTCGGGGTCGTGGTCGAGCTGGAGCATGACCTTGGTGGTGCGGTCGTCGATGCGGTGGAACGTCACCACGCCCGCCTGCTTGACCTCGCCGCCGACGGTGGTCCAGGCGACGCGCTCGTCGGGGATCTGCTCGGTGATCTTCGCGTCGAACTCCCGCCGGACCCCGTCGATCCTGGTCACCCAGTGGGTGAGGGTGTCGGTGCGCTGCTCGATCCGCTCGACGCCCTCCATGAACTCGGGGAACTCCTCGAACTGGGTCCACTGGTTGTAGGCGGTGGTGACCGGGACGTCGACCTCGACGGACTCTTCGACCTGCGACATGCTGTCCTCCTCTTCCGCCGGGGCCCGGTGGCGGGCCGCCGTGCGGCGGTGGGTCCGATGAACGACTTTCGTTCCGTATGCCTCTCTTGAGGCGTTTCATGCGGCCGGGCAGGCCCGCCCACTGCTTCGGGGTCAGCCGGCGGCGCTGCCGTACGGTTCATGACGGTCCGCCAGGATCTCGGCCGCCCTGCTCCGGTGGTCGCGGAAGCGGCGCAGGTACGAGCGCGCCATGGGGCCGGGCGGGACGCCCCGGGCGAAGAGGCGCATGTTGCGGGCGCCCGTGTTGTAGCCGAGGGCGAGCAGTTCGTCGCGGGTGTAGCGGCGCGCGTGGCGTTCCGGAAGGCTCCGGTCGAGGTCCTTCAGGTGCAGGGCGGCCGCGTGGACGGCGAAGGCGGGGTCGTCGCGGAGGTCCTGCCACCGCTCCGCCAGGCCGTGCGTCCGGCGGACCTGTTCGAAGGCCCCGCGGTGCATGTTGGCGAGGCCGAAGGACGCCCCGGGCTTCCACCACTGCCAGAGCCGCTCCAGGAGGGGGTGGTGCGGCTTGTACGCCTCATTGTGGAGGACGGTCATCATCAGCAGGGGGGAGACGCCGACCTCCTCCGCGCTGCGCAGGACGCACGGGGCGTAGTCGGCCGGATCGTAACCACCGGGCCTCAGGGGTGGTGTCGGCACGTCGCCGCGGTCCACCAGTCGCAGCCGTCGCCCCTGTCCCGGCACGGTCCGTCCGGTCATACGCACTCTCCCTCGTTCCCTGTTCTCTCCCTGCGCGGCCGCGCCCGGCAGACCGGACGCGCGCCGTCACGGGGTTCGCGTGCCCTCCGGATCCGCGCCCATTCCCGCGCGTGCGACGCGCCGGACGGCCGACCGGCGGAAACCCGCGCGAAGGGGGGTCGGCGGAGGAGAACGCGGGCACACGCGACGGCATGAGGATCACCGGTGAGCACACGCAGCCCGTCGTCGGCGGATGGAAGCCCTACGCGGCCTCGGCCGTGGCGGTGGCCGCGACCGCCGTGGCCGGAGCCCGCGCGGTGGACGCGGACAGCCCCTGGTACGCGTCGCTCGACAAGCCGCCGTGGCAGCCGCCCTCCTGGGCGTTCGGGGCCGTCTGGACCCCCTTGTACGTGTCGCTCGCCTGGGCCGGCGGACGGGGGCTGGCCCGGGCGCGCGGCCCGCGGCGCACCGCGCTGGCCGCTTCCCTGGGGGCGGACCTGGTGCTGAACGCGGCCTGGAACCACCTGTTCTTCCGGAGGCGCAGCCCGTGGGCGGGTGTAATCGGCACCGCGTTGCTGGATGTCGCCAACGTCCGGCTCCTCCGGAGGACGTCCGCCGTGGACCGCACCGCCGGTCGCGCGCTCCTCCCCTACACGGCCTGGTGCCTGTTCGCCACCGCCCTGAACCTGTCCCTGGCGCGGCGCAACCCCTCCGCCCGGGGCGGATGCGGGAGCGCGGGGGCGCCCGCCGACGGACCGGAGCGCGTCAGCGCGGCGTCTCCGGAGGTCTCCTTCCCCAGGCGGTGAGCATGCCGGCCGACAGCGCGGCGCACTCGTCGGAGTCCAGGTACCGGATCGCGCGGTCGACGGCCTCGTCGTCGACCAGGCCGGTGGCGGTCATGGCCGCCCTGCTCCGCTCCCAGGTGTCGGCCCAGAAGCGGCTGAGGGGGCTGCCGGGCAGCAGCGGCGGCACGTGGACCTCGGCCGCGACGGCCTCCAGGCCGGCCCCGCGCAACAGGTGCGGGTACGACGGCACCCAGGAGACGTCGGTCCCGATGGTGGCCCGCAGGCCCTGCCACATCGCCCGCATGGCCGTGGTGTACGGCGTGACGGGCGTCCGGTCGCTCGTCAGGTCCACCGCGTCGCCGAGCACCAGCACTCCCCCGGGTTCGAGCAGCCCGGCCAGCGCCGTGACCAGACGGTCGTGCTCGGGCAGGTGCATCAGGACGAAGCGCGCGTGGACGAGGTGGAACCGGCCGGGGGCGAAGTCCGGGGCGGTGACGTCGGCCTCCAACAGGTCGAGTCCGGCCGTGGGGCGTTCGGCGAGGAAGCGCACGTCGCGGTCCACGGCGAGCACGCTCGTCACTCCGGCCTCGTCGAGGAGTCGGCGGGCGATCGTGCCCGTGCCGGCGCCCACGTCGAGGCAGCGCCACCCCGGCCCCGCCCCCAGCGCTCGCAGCCGGTGCACGGTGACGTCGTCGTAGGTGAGCGCGCCGTGGTCGATCCGCGTGCCCTCGCCGGCCCGGTCGGGGCGGAAGGCGGCCTCGCCGTAGCGACCGCCGTCCGCGTCGCCGCCCGGCGCGGCGCTCATACCGCCCTCCGTACCGGAGGCGGTGGCGCGCGGGTCGGGTTCCGGACGGTCGGACCGGTCCATGAGGGGTCCTCCTCGGGCGTCGGGGAGACGCCGGCCCGTCCCGGGGCCGCCGTCCCGCCCATCCTCCACGGGCGTCCGCCCGGCCGGCCGAGGCACGCCGTGCCCGGGCCGGGCCGGACGCCGTACGAGGCCTCGGAGGCGTGAGCGGACCGGCACCGTTTGCAGCCCCGCAGGAGGGGCAGCCGGACATCACCCGTGGCGGAGGGCCCGGGGACGACGAGGGGGTTTCACATGATCGAGGCGGACGCGCCGGAGGGCACCAGGGCGGTGTTCGGGGAGTTCGACACCGACGACGACTGGCTGCTGAACGTCCACGAGTTCGGCGGCGCCGTGGAACGGCTGACGGGACGGGCGCTCGACGACGACGCGCTGCGGCACCTCTTCCGCAGGGCGGACGTCGACGGCGACGGCCTGGTCTCCCTCCCCGAGTTCGAGGGATCCCTGAAGGAGCTGTGACCCGTCGGGGAGGGCGGGCCGTCGGGGTCAGAGGTCGCTGTCGATGCCGGTGACGGTCGGCGTTCCGAGAGGGGCGTCGGCCTCCGCGACGCCCGCCTTCCCCAGCGCCTCCGAGACGATCCGGACGGCGTCCAGCTCGGCCTCGTACCGGTCCGGGGCCTCCACCTCGAGGCGGACCGAGAAGGTACCCCCCTCGTTGAGCGTGAGGAGGTCCAGGCCCTCGTTCTCGCTCACCTCGGTGTGCTGGGGGGACAGCTCCCTTTCGAGGGCCGACCGTTCGGAGTCGGTGATGCCCGAGGTGAACGTGCCGGGGACGGTGATGACGAACGTGGTCATTGGCTGCTCCTCAACGGGACCCGGCCCGGTCGCCGGGCCGGGTCCCCTCGTTCTCCTGACGAATGCGTACCGGAAGGATCCCGCGGTGCACCGGGGAGCGGTTCCGCGCGGGCCGACCTCAGACGCTCGCGTGGCGGGGGGCGGACGCCCGTCGCGGTGCGGCGTGGTGCGCCGGGCGGCGTCCGGCGGCGGTCCGGAGACCGCGCAGCCAGACGGCGACGGTGCCCAGCAGGGCGACGAAGACGGCCAGCAGGCCCACGGAGACCCACATCTGCCGGGACCCCGGATGGGTCCACGCCGTCCAGGCCGCCGCGACGGCCCACAGCAGGGCGGCCGTCGCGTAGAAGGTGCGGATCCGGCGCAACTGACGCTTGGCCCGCACGGGGGTGAGGTGATCGGTCTTCGCTGCCATGCCGACCCGTGTACCCCGTGCCGTGCGATTCACCGGGGGTCCGCACGGCCCTTTTCGGACCCGGAGGGGAAGCGGGGGGACGGCTCCTGTCGCAGGATGGCCGGGAGGGCCGCCCGGACCTCCCGGCGCACCATCGCGAGGGCCCGTGGGCGGGTTCGTGCCGGGCGCGCCCCGGGAGGCGGAACCGAAGGGAGCCGGTGCCGATGTCGTCGGGGTCTCACCCGGAGCACACGCCCGACGGGCGGTACATCGTCGTCGGCGGCCGTCGGTGGCGCGCCACCGACCCGGAGATCCCTCCGGAGGCGGCCGCGAGGCTGCGCTCCCTCCTAATGGCGGCCCGTCGTGCCGTGGGAGCGGCTCTGCGGGAGCACGACGCCGAGGCCGAGCGGGCCGCGCGGGCGCGCGTGCACACGGCGAAGGTGGCCCTCGGGGAGCGCGGGGAGCCGTGGTGGGAGCAGAGCGCGGCGGAGCGGAGGGCCCGTTGGCGCCGGGGGCTGGAAGCCCTGGACGGGTGACGGGGACCGTACCGTCCGCGCCCCGGTCGCACGGGGGCGCGGGGCCGGGCGGGGCCGGGGCCGACTGTCAGTGGTGGATGGGACGGTAGGAGCATCCAGTCGGAAGCTCGGAGACTCGGAAACGAGGGGGAACCGTCATGTCCGGGAACCAGAACTACATCAATCACGTCGCGCTCGTGCTGGACGCCAGCTCGTCGATGCACCACCTGAGCGGCAAGGTCGTGGAGGTCGCCGACCGTCAGATCGCGTACCTCGCCCGCCGGTCGAAGGAGTTGGACCAGGAGACCCGGGTCACGGTGTACGTCTTCGCCGACGAGGTGCGGTGCGTCGTCTACGACAAGGACGTGCTCCGGATGCCGTCGTTGGAGCGGCTGTACCGGGTCGGGGGGATGACGTCCCTGCTGGCGGCCGCGCTGAAGTCGCAGCGGGAGCTGGCGCAGACGGCCCAGCTGTACGGCGACCACAGCTTCCTGACGTTCGTGCTGACGGACGGCCAGGAGAACGCGAGCCACCGCTGCCCGGACGCCCCGTCCAGGAAGCCGCGCGAGCTGGTGAAGGCCGTGGCCGGGATGATCGGGGCGCAGCAGGACAACTGGACGCTGGCCGTCCTCGTGCCGGACCAGGCGGGGAAGCGCGAGGCCGTGCAGTGCGGCTTCCCGAAGGAGAACGTCGCCGTCTGGGACGCCACGAGCACACAGGGTCTGGAGGAGGCCGGGCAGGTCATCCAGGAGGCCACCGAGAAGTTCATGGTGGGCCGCACCCAGGGCATCCGGGGATCGCGGACGGTGTTCTCCACGGGCGCGGAGGCCGTCAACAGGGACACGGTCGCGGCGGCCGGTCTCACCCCCGCGGACCCGTCGGCGTACCGGCTGGTGCCGGTGGACCACGACACGGCGATCCGGGACCGGGTCGTCGAGTCCGGGCACGCCTACCGCACCGGCTGCGCGTTCTACCAGCTGAGCAAGTCGGAGAAGGTCCAGGCGCGGAAGCGGATCGCGGTGCTGGAGAAGAGGACGGACCGGGTGTACACGGGCCCGGAGGCCCGGGCCCTGCTCGGCCTGCCGGACGTGGAGGTGCGCGTCAAACCGGACCACAACGACGACTTCACCATCTTCGTGCAGAGCACCAGCGTGAACCGGAAGCTCGTGCCGAACACGCGGCTCCTGGTGATGGTCTGACACCACCGGGCACTGTGCTCCGCCGGGGGGCGGGCGGGGCGCCGGGCCGGATCAGTGACGTGCTTCGTCCAGAACCGCGGGCCGGCCGGTGCCGGGGGCCGGCGGCAGGGGGAGGTGGGCGGTGATCCGCTTCCCCCCGGCGTGCGGGGCGACCACGACCCTGTCGCTGACCGTGTGGACCAGGCGCAGACCGTGCCCGCCGACCCGGCCCGGGTCGGGCTCCCTCATCGTCGGTGCGGCGGTGGAGGTGTCCCAGACGGTGATCGTCAGTTCGTCGTCGGTCAGCCGCAGGACGAGGCCGCACGGGCCGGGGGCGTGCAGGACGGCGTTGGTGACGAGTTCGCTGACGGCGAGCTCCGCGTCCAGGGCCAGGGTGGCCGGTGGTGCCGCGCGCCCGGTGCACGGGGCGTCGGCCAACAGGGCTCGCACGGCGTGCCGCGCTTCCGCGGCCTGGGCCGCGCCGTCGTACCAGGTGCTCTCGTGGTGCAGCGGGGCGCGTCCGTCCGTGCCCCGTGCGCCCGTCACCTGTTTCCCGACCGGGATGGCCATGTGGGGATCTTTCGTCCTGTCCGTCGCTCTTCGGCGCTTGCGTACGCCCGCTCCTACCCAGCCGCCGGTCGCGCACACCGCGGACCCCCCGGACGGGCCCTAGCAGGCGGCGGCGTCCTCCACCGTCTCCCGCACCTTGAGGACGGTGTCGACCCCGGTGAGCTCCAGGATCCGTCGTACCGGGATGGGCGGCCCGGCCAGGCGCAGGTCGGTCGTCCGGTGAGTGAGGATCAGCAGGTTCAGGAAGGCGGAGTCCGCGAAGGTGACGCCGGAGACGTCCAGGACCACGCTCGGGTGCTCCTCGGCCGCGGCGCGCAGGGCCGCCGCCAGGGGCGCGATCGTCTGCATGTCGTAGTCGCCGCTCGCGACGACGACCCGGGCGCCGTGCGCCTCGTACTGCGCCACCGCGGACCGGTCCGGGACGCGCGGCGCGCCGAGCGGTCCGGTCGTCCCTCCCCCGTTCCCGTCGGCACGGACCGCGTGCCCCGTCATGACGACCTCGTTCCAGGACATCTGCGGACCCTTCCTGTGACCTTCACGGGATCACGTCATCTGTGACACGAAAAGTATGTCACGTATGCGGTATCCGGCAATGACGGTCATACAATGCCACGCATGGTGGGAGTGCCCGAATCACACAGCGGCTGGACGTTCGTCACCAACCACGCGCGCGTACTGGCGGCGATCGCCGACGACCCGAACGTCCGGATCCGCGACATCGCCGCCCACTGCCGGCTCACGGAGCGGGCCGTCCAGCGGATCATCTCCGACCTCGAACAGGACGGTTACCTCTCCCACACCCGTGACGGACGCAGCAACACGTACCGCATCGCGCCGGACAGGGTGCTTCGCCACCCGGCGGAGGCGGGACTGCCCGTGGCCTCCCTGCTCTCCCTGCTCGTGCAGGACGAGACCGACCGCGTCCGGAGGCCGCAGGAGCCGCGTCCGGAGGACGGCGCCGCCCCGGCATAGGTCCGGCGTCGCGTCCGGTGCGGGCGGCGCGGGCGGGCCCGGGGTCAGCGGGCCGGAGGGTGGTCCCCCGGGCCCTGCCGGGCGGGGGCCAGGGGCGTGGGAGAGAGGTCGGTCGTCTCCTCCCCCGGTTCCAGGAGGGTGTCCGCCGCTCCGACGATGAGCGGGTCGGGCGTGCCGACCGCGGCCGGGTCCTTGTTCTCGTAGTCGACGCGGGACAGGAGGCTGCGCATGGCTTCGAGGCGGCCCCGGCGCTTGTCGTTGTTCTTGACCACGGTCCAGGGGGCGTGGTCGGTGTCCGTCGCCCGGAACATGGCGACCTTCGCGGTGGTGTAGTCGTCCCAGCGGTCGAGGGAGGAGAGGTCCGTGGGCGAGAGCTTCCACTGCCGCACCGGGTCGACCTGGCGGATGGCGAAGCGGGTGCGCTGTTCGGACCGGGAGACGGAGAACCAGAACTTCACGAGGTGGACGCCGTCCTCGACCAGCATGCGTTCGAACAGCGGGCACTGGTGGAGGAACAGCTCGTACTCGGCCTCGGTGCAGAAGCCCATCACCCGCTCGACGCCGGCCCGGTTGTACCAGGAGCGGTCGAAGAAGACGATCTCGCCCGGCCCCGGGAGGTGGGCCACGTAGCGCTGGAAGTACCACTGCCCGGCTTCGCGTTCGGTCGGCTTGTCGAGGGCGACGATCCGGGCGCCGCGCGGGTTGAGCCGTTCGGTGAACCGCTGGATGGTGCCGCCCTTGCCCGCGGCGTCCCGTCCCTCGCACAGCACCGTGATCCGGGCGCCGGTCTCCTTGGCCCAGCGCTGCAGCTTGAGCATCTCGATCTGCAGGATCCGCTTCTGCCGCTCGTACGCGGCACGGCGCACCTTGCGAGCGTACGGGTAGTTCTCCCGCCAGGTGCGGATGGGCTCGCCCCCGGGACCGAGCAGGAGGGGCTGCTCGGGCCGGCTGGTGTCCACGCTGAGCCCTTCGAGGAGGTTCGGCCCGGTCTCCCGGTCCTCCTCGGCCCGCTCGTCACCGGTGCCGTTCACGCCGGTCATCGGGTACCCCGTTCCCTTCGCAAGTGCTTTCGGAACCTGCCTGTACCCACTGGCGCCGGTCTCACCCGATCGGCCGCCGGGTCCGGCGTCAGGACGTGCTGACCCCGCCGCGGGCCAGGGTGAACACCCCGAGGACGATCAGCGCGACGCCGGCCAGCTGGGGCAGCAGCCACCAGCCCGTACGGACGTGCTCCTCGTACAGCAGGACGCCCAGGCCCAGGCTCACCGTGGCGTCGCCGAGGGTCAGGGCGGGCTGCGAGGCCACGAGCGGGCCGCCCTGCATGGCGTGTTCGAGCAGCAGGAGGGCCGCGATCCCCGCCGCGCAGAAGGCGTAGGTCTGCCAGGCCGTCAGGAAGGCGCCGATCCCGCCGTCGTCGAGGACGTGCATGGACGTCTTCATGAGGGCGGCGGTGAGCGCATAGCAGATCGCCGTGGCGGCGCCGAGGCAGGCCGCCCTGGCGCGGCCGGGCGGTCTGCGCAGTCCGGTGGCGGCGAGCGCCACCACGGCGACGGCGCAGGCCACCAGGACGGGCAGCCAGCGGTCCAGGGCCACGTGGGTGCGGTTGCCGGTGGGCGAGGCGGCGACGAGGGCCGTCCCGAGTCCGGCCACGACCGCCGCCACGGCCGCCCAGAGGCGGGCGGGCAGCCGTTCGCGGGCCATGAGGGAGGCGATGAGGAGGGCGAGGGGCAGTTCGAGGACGAACAGGGGCTGGACGAGGGCGAGCGGTCCGGTCGCGAGGGCCGCCGCCTGGCCGACGCCGGCGGCGATGACGGCGAGGATGCCGGCCAGCCAGAGCGGGCGGCGCAGCAGGTCGAGGACCAGCCCGGGCCGGAAGGAGTCCGACCGGGGGACGGTGAGCGCGGCACGCCGCTGGAGCACCGTGGCCAGCGCGTTGCTGAACGCGGCGAAGAGGGAGAAGAGGACCGGCAGGACGACGCCCATGCACCGATCCTGACCGGACGGCGGCCGTACCGGGGCGGCGACACCGGCCGGGCGCCCGTACGGGGGAACCGGTCGCGGACCCGGTCGGGCCAATGCCGGGTCCTGGTCGGGCGAATGTGGGGCCCTCCGGCGTGGCCCGGTGCCGTCGCGGTGGTACGTCGTCGGTCATGCAGCCAGGCTCTCCACCGCAGGTGGCCCCGTTCCTCCGCACGGCCGCCGCGTACGCGTGGCGGCTGCTCGTCGTCGGCACCCTCGTCTACGCCCTGTTCGCCCTGCTCGGGCGGTTCCACGAGATCGGGGTGGCGGTCTTCCTCGGTCTGCTCGTCACCGCGCTGCTGCGACCGGTCGTGGACCTCGTCGCCCGGGGGCTGCCCCGGTCGGCGGCGGTCGCCCTCACCCTGCTGGGCGGGATCGCGCTGGTCATGGGGGTGCTCACGCTGGTCGGCGAGGCGGTGGCGGGGCAGCGGACGACGCTGGTGAGGGAGTTCCGGGACGGCGTCGGGCGGATCGAGCGCCGGCTGGAGCAGCCGCCGTTCCGGCTGAACCCCGAGGCGCTGTCGGACGTGCAGGAGAAGATCGGCCGGTTCCTCTCCGACCACCGTTCGACGCTGGTCAGCGACGCGGTGAGCGGGGCGCACCATCTGGTGGCGGTGCTGACCACGCTGGCGCTCGCGCTGTTCTCCTCGGTGTTCTTCCTCCATTCGGGCGACCGCCAGTGGGCGTGGTTGGGGGAGCAGTTGCCGGTGTCCCTGCGGGGGCGGGCGGAGACCGGCGGGCGGGCCGCGTGGCGGACGTTCACCGGCTACACGCACGGGATCGTCCTGGTGGCCGCGGTGAACGCGGTGCTCGTGGGGATCGCGCTGTGGCTGCTCGGGGTGCCGCTCGCGCTCCCGCTGGCGCTGCTGGAGTTCGCGGCCGCGTTCGTCCCGCTGATCGGTTCGCCGGTCGCCCTGGCGGTCGCCGCGGTCGTCGCCCTGGCGGCGAAGGGTCCGTTCGTCGCGGCGGTCGTGATCGCCCTGATCGTGGTGATCGGGCAGATCGAGGGGCACCTGTTGCATCCGCTGGTGATGAGCTGGGCCGTGCGGCTGCATCCGCTGGTGGTGGCGATCTCGGTCGTCGCGGGCTCGATCGCGGCCGGCATCGTGGGCGCGGTGGTGGCGGTGCCGCTGGTGTCGGTGGTGTGGTCGGTGGTGACGGCGCTGCGGGAGGCGCGCGCGGCGGAACGTCTCACGGGTGGGGACGATCCTGGCCCGGGAGCGGCAGGGGGGTGAACGGAGGACGTCGTTCCGCTGCCGTCATTGGGCCGACGAATGGCGGCGGCCGGAGCGGGTTGACGCGCGTCACCCGGCCCGCCAGTCTCTGAGTGCTCGCACCGTGGGGATCGCCCCTTCGAGCGCTCGCACCTCAGGGACCACGCCCTTCGAGCACTCGCAGCTTTCGATCACATCCGACGCACGAGGCACTGGAGGCCCGATGGCCGGACGCACCGCACGTTCCCTCCCGCTGCGCTTTCTCCTCTCCATTGTCATGCTCCTGTCCGCATCCTCGGCCGGGGTGGTGGCCGCCGCGGGCACCGCGCAGGCCGACGGCTGCCACACCTGGTCGCGCACCCTCTCCCAGGGGGCGACCGGCGCCGACGTCACGGCGCTCCAGATCCGCGTGGCCGGCTACCCCGGCTACGGCGCGGTGCTCGGCATCGACGGCTCCTACGGGCCGGCGACCGCCGCCGCCGTCACACGCTTCCAGGCCGCCTACGGACTGGCCGCCGACGGCGTCGCGGGCCCCGCGACGTTCAGCAGGATCTACGCGCTCCAGGACGACGACTGCACCCCGGTACACTTCTCGTACGCGGAGCTGAACGACTGCAACAGCACCTGGGCCGGGGGCGCGGTGAGCGCGGCCACCGCCAAGTCCAACGCCCTGCGCACCATGTGGAAGCTGGAGGCCCTGCGGCACGCCCTCGGCGACCAGTCCATCCGCGTCACCAGCGGCTTCCGGAGCCAGGCCTGCAACAGCGCGGTCGGCGGGGCCTCCTCCAGTCGCCATCTGTACGGCGACGCGGCCGACCTCGGCGCCGGACCCCACTCGCTGTGCCGGCTCGCCCAGCAGGCCCGCAACCACGGCTTCAACGGCATCCTCGGGCCCGGCTACCCGGGACACGGCGACCACGCCCACGTCGACCACCGGCCCAGCCGCTTCTGGTCCGCCTCCGGCTGCGGCATCTGACGCACGCCCGGCCCGCGTTCCCCCGGGAGCGCGGGCCGCGGCGTCCGTGAACGCCCCGGCGGGAGCGGCGCGGGCGGCCCGCGCATGACCCGCTCCCGGCGGGTAACACGGCGGCAATGACGAACGCACACGACGTGGGAGCCAGACCGGGTCCCGCCCTCCTGCTGCTGCCCGTGCAGACGGCCGTGATGGCCGTGCTGGGGCTGCTGGTCACCGGCCCCCTGGCGGCGCACTGGCCGCTGTCGGCGGAGGACGGCGTCAACCGCGCCCTGGCCGCCCACCGTGCCCCTTCCGCGACCGCCCTCACCGACTGGCTGTCCCTGGTGGCCGACACGCAGACCGTGATCGGCCTGACGCTGCTCTGCGTGCTGGGCCTGCTCCTCGTGCCCCGGGCGCCCCGGTGGTGGGAGGCGGGGTTCCTGGCCGTGTCCGTGGCCGCGCAGTCCGCGGTCTTCCTGCTCGTCACCCTCGTCGTGAACCGCGACCGCCCCGACGTCCCCCACCTGGACGGGGCGCCGCCGACCTCCAGCTTCCCCTCCGGCCACGTCGGGGCCTCCGTGGCGCTCTACGGGGGCCTCGCCGTGCTCGCGGCCCGGCACCTGCGGGGCCTGTGGCGGAACCTCGTGGTGGGACTCCTCCTGCTGTTCCCCCTGGCGGTGGCCTTCTCCCGGCTGTACCGGGGCATGCACCACCCCTCCGACGTGGTGGTGGGGCTCCTGAACGGCGCCTGCACGCTGCTGCTCGTGGGGTCCGCGCTGCTGACCAACGCCCGGAAGGACGAAGCGTCCCCGGAGCCGGAGCCGGCCGTCCGCGGCACGCGGCGGGCCGTCGTGGTGCGCCACCCGCACGCGTGCGGCGACGAGACCACCGCCGGAGTGCGGGCCGTACTGCGCGGGCACGGGTACGCGGAGCAGCGGTGGACGGACACGACGCCCGAGGACCCGTCCGGCGGCCTCGCCCCGTACCTGACCGGGACGGACGCGGATCCGGCCGGACCGGTCGAACCGGCCGAACCGTTCGCACCGGTCGACCTGGTCGTCGTCTGCGGCGGGGACGGCACCGTGCGCGCCTGCGCCGACCTGGTGGCCGGGACCGGGATCCCCCTCGCGATCGTCCCCTGCGGCACCGGGAACCTCCTCGCCCGCAACCTGGGCCTGCCGACCGAGCCGGTGGCCGCGCTGCGCGAGGCCCTGTCCGGGCGGGCCGCCGGGCTCGACGTGGGCCGGATACGGGGCGACGGGCTCGCGCCGACCCGGTTCGCGGTCATGGCGGGCGCCGGGTTCGACGCCGCCATGGTCCGGGACGCCTCGCCCCGGCTCAAGGAGCGCCTGGGCTGGGCCGCGTACGTCCTCTCGGCCGCGCGGCACCTGCGCGACCCCCGGATGCGCCTGTCGATCCGGCTCGACGGGGGCGCCCCGCTGGAACGGCGGGCCCGCATGGTCGTCATCGGCAACGTCGGCTCCCTCCAGGGCGGGCTGCCGCTGCTGCCGGAGGCCCGGCCCGACAGCGGCCGGCTCGAGGTCGTCCTGCTCGATCCGCGCGGGGTGACCGGCTGGCTCGCCACCGCCGGGTACCTCGTCTCCCGCGTGCCGGGCGGACGGGCCCCGGGCGCCCCGGGCACCCGGGAGCGGACCGCCGCGCACGGCGCGCTGGAGTACTTCGGCGCGAACCGCGTCGACCTCCGCTTCGCCCGTCCCCAGCCGCGCGAGCTCGACGGCGACGTCCTCCCGGCGGGCACCCGCCTGACGGCGGAGGTCGAGCCGGGGGCGCTGCGGGTGTGCCTGCCCGCGCCGGCGCGGATCGGCGCGCAGGGCGGGACCGTGGAGGAGGTGGAGGAGCATGGGCACCGCGACGCGCGTACCGCGGCTCAGTGAGATCCGGGCCGTCGAGGCCGAACTGCGCCTCCAGGGCGAGACCCTGTCCGGGGAGGACGCCTGGGCCACGCTCCGCCGCTACGGGGGCTGGGCGCTCGTGCGGGACTCCTTCGTGCGGTTCCGCTACGCCGACGGCTTCAGCCACTCCCGGGCCCTCGCCCTGCAGACCGTCCTGGCGATCCTCCCCTTCGCCATCGCGGTCATAGGACTGTCCGGCGTCCTGCACACCGAGGACGTCGGACGGATCGCCGAGCTGCTGATACGCCGGATCAGCGGGCCCAGTCAGGACGTCGTGGACGACGCCCTGCGGGCGAGCCGGCGGCACGCCGGGGACGGCGGCGCGCTGGCCCTCTGGTTCGGCCTGCTGTTCTCGATCTCCAACGTCACCACCGGCATGTGCCAGGTGGAGCGCGGCGCGAACCGCATCTACGGCGTCGAACGCGACCGCCCGTTCCTCCACAAGTACACCCGCGGGCTCGTGATGTCGGTGCTGGCCGGCCTGCCCCTCGGGCTGAGCTTCTGCGTCACCGTCCTGGGGTCCGACCTGAGCCACGCCCTGATCGAGGTCTACCACCTCGCCCCGGGCACCCGCCTCGCGTGGGACCTGCTGCGCTGGCCCGTCGGGATCCTGCTGGCCGTGCTCGCCACCAGCGTCGTCTTCCGGCGCTCGCCCCGGCGGCCCCAGCCGGGCCACACCTGGCTGGCCTTCGGTGCCACCGTCCACCTGCTGCTGTGGCTGGGCGCGACGTGGGGCCTGAGCCTGTACGTCGGCTCCAGCGGCTCCTTCACCACCGTCTACGGCCCGCTGAGCGCGTTCGTGGCGCTGCTGCTGTGGTCGTACCTCACGTCGCTCTCGCTCTTCCTGGGCCTGTCCTTCTCGGCCCAGCTGGAGGCCGTGCGGGCGGGGGTGGACACTCCGATCAGCGAGGACCCGGGGGTCTGAACCGCCCCCGCCCCCCCCTCCACGCACCAAGGAAAGGAACCGTACCCACCATGACAGACCGTTCCCCCCGCATCCGGCGCCTCCTCGGGCGGTTCACGACCGGGCACGGCGGGCCCGACGCGCGGTTCGGCGCGCGGCTGCTGGCGGGCACGGCCCTGACCGCCCTGGCGGCCGTCCCGTTCTCCCTCGCGCTGGTCCTGGTGGAGTCGCACTGGGCCCCGCTGCACCGGCTCGACCAGAACGTGGCCGAGCGGCTGCACCGCTCCGCCCTCGAACATCCGGGCTGGGTGCGGGTCCTCGACTTCCTCACGCACGTCGCGTGGGGGCCCGCGACCATGCGGATCCTGGTGGCCGGGGTGGTGGTGTGGCTCCTGTGGCGGCGGGCCTTCCGGCTGGCCGCCTGGGCGGCCGTCACGGCGATCGGCGGCGGGCTCGTGGGCCTGCTGGTGAAGAACGTGGTGGAGCGCGCCCGGCCGCACCTGCCGGATCCCGTCTCCCACGCGCCGGGGTTCTCCTTCCCCTCCGGGCACTCCATGACGGCCGTGACCTCCTGCGCCGTCCTGCTGCTCGTCCTGCTGCCCCTCGTCCCGCGCGCGTGGCGGCCGGTGCCGTGGGTCCTGGCCGCGGTGGCGGTGCTCGGCGTGGGCTACACGCGCGTCGCGCTCGGCGTCCACTGGGTGAGCGACGTGGTGGGGGGCTGGCTGCTCGGCGTCGCCGTGGTCACCGCGACCGCGCTCGCCTTCGAGGCGTGGCGCGGCGACGTCGGCCGCCCCCGCACCACGCCCGCCGAGGGCCTGGAGCCCGAGATCACGACGGAGGACCCGGAGCCGGCGGGCCGGTCCGGGTCCCGGTGACGCGGAGGGGGCGGGTCAGGCGTCGTCGTCCGACCCGTCGGCCCGCCCGCTCCCCCGGCCCCCCGCCGCGCGCCGCCGGGCGTCCTCCTGCGCGCTCCGGCTGGGCGTGAGGGCCTCGGCGGCCTCGCCGTCCTCGTCGGGACGCGGGTCGTCCCGTACGTCCGTCTCGGCCTCCTCGAACTCCTTCAGGACCTCCTCGGCGGCGGTCCTCGGGTGGTCGGCGTTCCCCTCGGTGGCGCGGTGCTGCGGCATGCGTCCCTCTTCCTCAGACTTCGTTGGCGTACGACGGCGTACGGCGGCGTACGGCGGCGTACGGCGGCGTACGACCTCTTTTGTACGCGTTCCGGTACCCGGTGTCGTGCGCTTCAAGCCCTGCCGGCCGGTCGCTCAGGCCAGCAGGAGGATCGCGAGGGCGCCCGAGGTGTCGACGACGCCGCACCACTCCGACCAGGCGCGGGGCACGACGCGGCCCGAGCGGTGGTGGACGAGGTCCCACAGGCCGTGGGCCAGCCAGCCGGCGGCCAGGACGTACAGGGCGGGCCGGCCGTCCAGGGCGAGGACGAGCACGGCCGCCGCGCAGAAGGCGACGAGACCGGCGAGCTGGACGGCGAGCGTCCGCCGGTCGCGGAGTTCGCCCCGGGCCGCCCCGAAGCCCAGGTAGCAGAGGGGCATGACCACGAGCAGCGCGGCGAGGAAGCCGGTCGGCGGGGCGCCGTCGACGAAGGTGACGAGGGTCAGGGCGAGGGCGAGGAGGGTGGGCCGGCGGTGGGCGAGGAAGCGGATCGTCATGGCGTCCACTGTCCGGCGCGGAGGGCGGGACGGGGCGGTTCCCGGCCCCGTACGTCCGTCCGCCTGGGACGGATGTCCGTACGGGACGGGGTCCGGGCGGGTAGGGTCCGTTCGCATGGGGGGACGCGCCGAACGCCTGGTGGCCGTCGTCGGTTTCGAGGCGGCCGAGCTGCTCGACATCGCCTGTGTGACGACGGGGCTCGCCATGGCGAACGGGCTCGGGGACGTCGACGTGCCGTACCGGGTGCGGGTGGTCGGGCCCGGCGGGGGCGCCATCCGCTGCGGCACCGGGCTCACGCTGGGCAGCGACGAGTCGCTGGAGCGCACGAGGGGGCCGCTGGACACGCTCGTCGTCTCGGGCGGTCTGGGCGTCGACCGGTTCGCCGCGGACGCCCGTCTCGTCGGGCACGTCCGGCGCCTCGCCCGGGAGAGCCGCCGGGTGGCCTCCGTGTGCACGGGCGCGGGCGTCCTGGCCTCCGCCGGGCTCCTCGACGGCCGGCGGGCCACCACGCACTGGCAGTTCGCTCCCCGGCTGGCCGCGCGGTACCCGGGCGTCTCGGTCGACCCGGCGCCGCTGTGGATCCGCGACGGGAACGTGTACACGTCGGCGGGCATCACCAGCGCGCTCGACCTGACCCTGGCGTTCGTCGAGGAGGACCACGGCTCCGAACTGGCGCGCCGGGTCGCCCGGCACCTCGTCGTCTACATGCAGCGGCCCGGCAACCAGACCCAGATGAGCCTCTTCACGGCGGCGCCCCCGCCCCGGGACGACACGGTCCGCGCCCTCGTCGCGCACATCGCCGCCCGTCCCCACGACGACCTGAGCACACCGGTCCTGGCCGCCCGGGCGGGGGTGACGCCCCGTCACCTCACCCGGCTGTTCACGGAGCACCTGGGGCGGCCGCCCGGCCGGTACGTCCGCGCCGTCCGCACCGAGGCGGCCGCGCAGCTCCTGGTGTCCACCGCGCTCCCCCTGGCCTCGGTGGCCGTGCGCTGCGGCTTCGGCACGCCGGAGTCCTTCCGCAAGGCGTTCTCCGACCACTACGGCGTCTCGCCCTCGCGGTACCGCGACAGCATGCGGTCGACGGGTGGGCGGTAGGCCCGCGGGGGCGGTTCGGCGGAGGGTGCGGCGGCGTCGGGCCGTTTCAGCGGTCGTCCCGGTCCCGCGTCGGGGACCGCCGGCCCCGGGTCGACGCCAGTACCCCTCCCACGACGGCGATCACCGCGAGGGCCAGGGCGATGCTCACCCATCCCTCGGTGTCCCAGTAGACGTCCTCCAGGCTGATCAGCAGCGCCGCCTCGTCGACGATCAGGGCCGCGCCGACGCCGTAGGCGAGTCCCATCCAGGCACGCGCGCGTGCCGAGCGTTCCACGAGGCCCGCCGCGCCCACCACGGCGAGCAGCAGGATCCCCCACACGTAGTGGTGGATGTGCACCCCGCCGGCCTGCACGTCGCCGATGCCGGCCACGTCGATGTGGATCAGCCAGGTGAGCAGGCGCATTCCGCCGAAGGTGAGGGCGAAGCCCCACCACGCCAGGACGAAGCCGCGGCGCTCGGAGGAGATGCCGGGCAGGAGGCGCAGCCACGGCGACCGGTGGGTCGTGGGCGGGGACGTCGGGCGGTCGGGGGGCCGTGGGATGTGCGAGGGCGTCACGCCTTCTCTCCTGCCTTTCCTGCCTCTTCCGCTTCTGTTTCTTCTGTCGTTTCCTCTGTTGACTCTTCTGCCGTGAACTCCTCGATCAGTCGGGCCACGGCCTCCGGCGCGCTGTAGTGCGCCGCGTGCGCGGCGCCCGGGACGTCGACCGCGCGCCCGTCGGGGAGCAACCGGGCGGCGTGCCGGATCCAGGCGTGGGAGGCGATGGTGTCACCGGCGCCGCGGATCACCAGCGTCGGCACGGCGACCCGGGCCAGATGCCCCTCGAATGCCCCGGTCGCGTCCCGCAGGGCGTGGCGCAGGGACGCGGCGAAGCGGAGGGGGCCGGTGAGCAGGTAGTCCGTCGCGGCCACCCCCAGCAGGGAGAGCGGTTCCCGGGGCGCGTCAGCGAGGAGCCGGCCGCAGTGGCGGAGGCCCGACACGTCCGGTTCGAGCGCCGGACCGAGCAGCACGAGCCGTCGGACCAGCCGCGGGTGGCGGACGGCGAGGGCCGCGGCCACCTGGCAGCCGACCGAGTTGGCCACCAGCAGGCTCGGCCCCGGGGAGAGCCGCCGGTGCCAGCGGGCCAGGGCGTCGGCGGCCCGTTCCACGTCGGGCATCCGGCGGGCGGCGGCCCGTGACCGCGCGTTGCCCGGCAGGTCCGGCACGAGCACGGGGGTTCCGTCCGCCGCGAGGCGCCGGGCCAGTGGAGCGAAGTACCGTCCCGAGAGGCCGAGGCCGTGCACCAGGACCGCGGTCGTCCCGTCCTCCCGTGGCGGGGGGCCGAAGGAGCGGGTGAAGAGACCGGCGCGGACTCCCTGCTCCTCCCTCCATCCGGCCCCGTCGGGCCGGGCGGTGTCGGGGGCGGTCTGCTCGGTCATGTCGGTTCCCTCTCGGTCGTACGGCGCGTGAGCGCGGTTGCCCCGAAGAGGTGCCGGGAAACGGCGTCGACCGGGTGGGGGCTCAGGCGCCCGCCAGGCGCCAGAGCGGGGGGACGCGGCGCGGTGGCGCCTCCGCCCGCAGGGTCCGGTAGAGGCCGGCGGCCTCCGGAGGGGTGAGGGCGAGCTCCTCGGTGATCCTGCGGGTGGTGACGTAACCGAGGCCCTCGGCCAGCCGGGACCGCTCCCAGGCGGTGAACCGGGCGAGGAGGGTCCCGGGGTCCGCCGGCGGGCGCGGGGACGGCAGGGCGGGCGCCGCCCCGGCCCGTCGCCGTTCGCGCGCGATCTCGGAGAAGCCGCAGACCTCGTACGACACCTCCTCGGCGGCCTCCAGGCCGGAGCAGCGGTCGAGCGCCCCCGCCAGCGGGTTGAGCCGGAGCGCCTCCTCGCAGGTGAGCCGGTGCACCTGGCGCGCGGAGTCGTCGAGGACCAGGGGGCGGGGGGCGTCGCGGGTGCCGCAGACGCCGCGCACGCCCCGGGCCGCCGCGACGAGCACGGCGCCGGCCTCGGACGGGTGCCAGTCGAAGACGGCGAGGACGCCCTCGGTGTGCTCGGGGGCGAGGGTGAGGGCCGGCTCGCCCAGCCGGGGCATCAGGAGGGGCAGGGGCACTTCGTTGTCCAGGCCGGGCCCCGCGACGTACACGGTCGTGGGGATGCCCGTCGCGGCGCAGGCCGCCAGGGCCAGCGCGTCGCCGAGGGGGCTGCGCAGGGTCGGTTCGTCCCCCCGCGCCACGATGTCCCCGCCCACGTCCACGAGGTCGATCCGGTCGGCTCCGCACCAGCGGGCCGCCGCACCGATCTGGCGGGCGAGGCCGAGCGTGCCGCCGTGGGGGTCGAGCAGTCCCAGGGCGGGCCGCAGCTGCGCGGCCAGCCGGGGCAGCAACGAGCCGGCCGGTGCCTTCGGCGCGGTTCGCGGGGTGATGAGGGTCAGTCCCGGCGCGGGCGCGAGGGTGCCGGTGAAGTCCGCGGCGCCGCGCGGGCCGGGAACGGGGTCGACGACCAGCCTCTCCCAGGCGTAGGTGAGCACCAGTGCCGGGGTGTCCGGTCCGTACAGCGCCGCGTGCACCATGGCCGCCGTGATGGCGTCACCGCCACCGCCCGCGGCGATGAGAAGTCGCTTCATGGCGGACACCCAACTCCACGGGTCGTCTCCCCCGCCACCCGGACGGACCGGTTCCGCCGCCCCGACCGCCGTACAAACGAAGGCATTTGGAAGAAAAGAACCTTCTCCGCGAAAAGTGCATACGAAACTCCATGCGGCGAAACCGATCTTTTGGCGTTCGCACTACAGATGCCGGTGCGGCCGTCGCCCTAGGGTCACGGTCTGTCACCCGACGTGACGTCGTCGTCCGAGAGTGAGTCACATCGCGCCATGGGCAAGCCAGTCATGCTTCCGTCGCCGTCGACCCGGCCCTCCCTCCCCGATACCTCCGAGGAGAGCCCCTACCAGCAGTACGTGTACGCCTATCCGCACCAGAAGGCCTACCGCCTTCTGGACGACGGTCCGCTCCTGAGCGACCTGTGGGCGGGCGAGCGCCTCGACGCCCTCTCCTTCTACGCGCACATACCGTTCTGCGAGATGCGGTGCGGCTTCTGCAACCTCTTCACCCGCACCGGCGCCCCCGAGGAGGTGACGCAGGCGTTCCTGGACACCCTGGAGCGACAGGCCCGGGTCACCAGGGAGGCCCTCGACGCCCAGGGCCGGCCGTTACGGTTCACCCTCGCGGCCTTCGGCGGCGGCACGCCGACCTACCTGACGGCCGACGAGCTCGTCCGGCTCTGCGACATCTCCGAGGACGTCATGGGCGTCGACCTGCGGGCGGTGTCCTGGTCGGTGGAGACCTCGCCGGCCACCGCGACCGCCGACCGCCTCGCCGTCCTCGCGGAGCGGGGCGCCACCCGGCTGAGCATCGGCGTGCAGAGCTTCCTCGACGAGGAGGCGCGCGCGGCCGTCCGTCCGCAGAAGCGGGAGGAGGCGGAGGCCGCCCTGGCGCGCCTCAGGGACGCGCGGTTCCCCGTGCTCAACATCGACCTCATCTACGGCATCGACGGCCAGACCGAGCGCACCTTCAAGGTCTCGCTCGACGCCGCCCTCGCCTGGGAGCCCGAGGAGATCTACCTCTACCCCCTGTACGTGCGCCCGCTGACCGGGCTGAGCACCCGTCACGCGGCCGGCCCCGCCGCGTGGGACGACCAGCGGCTGCGTCTGTACCGCTTCGGCCGCGACCACCTCCTCTCGGCCGGCTACGAGCAGACCTCGATGCGGGTCTTCCGCCGGATCGGCACCGCCGCCGTCGAGGACACCGACGGCAGCAGCATCGGCGAGTACAACCAGCAGGCAGGCATGGTCGGGCTCGGCGTCGGCGCCCGCTCCTTCACGACCGACCTGCACTACACGACCGACTACGCCGTCGCGGTCCCCGAGGTGCGCCGCATCATCGACGACTACATCGCGACCCCGAGCGACCGGTTCCGGCGGGCGCAGTGGGCGTTCCGCATGGACGGGGACGAGCGGCGCAGGATGTACGTCCTCCAGCACCTGCTCGAATCGTCGGGGCTGGACACCGCCCGCTACGAGCGGCGGTTCGGCAGCCGCTTCGAGGACGACTTCGCCCCTCAGCTCGACGCCCTCCTGGGGCGCCACTGGCTGCGGGACGGCGGCGGCGTCCTCCGGCTGACGCCGGAGGGGATGGCCAGGGCCGACGGGATCGGCCCGATGTTCTTCTCCGCGACCGTGCGGGAGAACATGAGCGCCTACCGGGACCGGTGACACCGCCCGCCGCGGTCAGCGCCCGGCCGGCTCCGGCAGGGGTTCCTCCGGGGTCCGGCGGCGCTCCGGCACGGAGACCGTGACGAGGCCGCCGAGGAGCAGCGCGGCACCGGCGGTGGCGAGGGGCCCCGGCCGCTCGCCGAGCAGCGCCACGCCGAGCACCGTGGCGACCAGCGGTTCCGTCAGGCTCAGCGTCCCCACCGTGGCGGCGCTGAGCCCGCCGACCCCCCGGGTGAAGAGCAGATAGCCGAGCGCGGTCGTGCCGAGCCCCAGCCAGCCCACCAGGGCGGCGCCGTGCGCCGTGGCCAGGCCTCCGGGGGCGATCAGGAGGTACGGGGAGACGAGCAGCCCGGCGCACAGGACGCTGACCGGGGCCGCCGCGTCCAGGTCGGCCCCGCGCGCGCCCAGTTCCTTGGTGGCGGCGATGTAGACGCCGAAGCTCGCTCCGGCCGCCGCCCCGTACGCGACGCCGAGCGCGTCCGCGCGTCCTCCGCCGCCCGGGAGGAGCAGCAGCCCGATGCCCGCGACGGCGCAGGCCGTGCCCACCGCCCAGCGCGGCGACGGCCGCTCGCCGGAGAGCAGGCGCCCGCACGCCCCGCCGACCACGGGCACGGTCCCGAAGGCGACCGCCGTGGCCAGGGCCGCTCCGGAGCGCTCGACCGCCTGGAGGAAGCAGACCTGGAAGGAGGCCGTGACGAGCACGCTCACCACCAGCCACCGGCGCGTCCCGGGCAGCCGCAAGGTGCGCAGTCCGGCCGGCCGCGCCATGAGGGCCGTGAGGACGAGCCCGCCCAGGAGCATCCGGGCGGCACCGAGCGACACCGGGTGCGCCCCGGTGTCGGCCCAGACCTGCGCCGGTCCCACGGTGCCCCACAGGACCGCCGCCACCAGTACGGACGCCACAGCCTTCACGCCGACTCCCCTCCCACCACGCATGGACGGCGCGAACGTATCCGGACCCGCCGGGCGGTGGCCCCTGGCGAAAACCATGAGATCCGCGCCCCGTGCGCCGCCGATCCCGTGTCTTCGCACCACGCCCCCCTTCCCCGACTCCTCCGGATCACTGTTCCGGCGAGGGCTGTGGTGATCAACTCCGCAGGTGGGAGGCGCCGTTCAGGTCGAGGATCGAACCGGACGCCCATTCCGCGTCGGGGGAGGCGAGCCACAGGACGGCCGCCGCGATCTCGGCGGGGGCGGCCACCCGCCCGAAGGGGCTCTGGGCGCGGATCGCGGCTCCCTCGGGGCCCTCCAGGCGCGGTGCGACGCGCTCGGTGGCGAAGAAGCCGGGCGCGACCGAGGCGACGGCGATCCCGTGGGGGGCGAGGGAGACGGCGAGCGACTGGCCGAGCGCGTGGACGGCGGCCTTGGTCGCCCCGTACGCCGGGTGGTCGGGCTCGCCGCGGAAGGCGCCCCGGGAGCCGATGTTGACGATCCGTCCGCCCGTCCCCCGGTCGATCATGCGCCGGGCCGCGAGGTGGCTCAGGTGCGCGGTCGCGAGCAGGTTCACGGAGACGTGGCGCCGCCAGACCTCCACCCATTCCTCGTAGGGGGTCTCGGCGAGGGGGTGGCGGAGGTTCACCGCCGCGTTGTTGACCAGTACGTCGATCCCGCCGAGTGCCCCGGCCGCCGTGTCGGCCACGGTCGCGGCCGTCCCCGGGTCCGCGAGGTCGCCCCCGACGAGGACGTGGCCCGTCCCTTCGAGGGAGTCCAGGGTCGCCCGGGCCTCCTCGGCGCGGGAGGCGAAGTGGACGGCGACCCGGTCGCCGTTGGCCGCGAACGCCCGGGCGACCTCCCTGCCGAGTCCCCGGGAGGCGCCGCTGACGAGGACGCGGCGGCCTGTTGCGGGCAGGTTCATGGGGTGCCTTCCGGTCGGGGACGTGCCGTCCGGCATTCTGCACGCCGTCCTTGCCCGTCCCCCAGCCCGACCCCGGCCCTCCCCCGTCCCCGCTCGTCCCCCACCGGCCTCGCCCGTCGGAGGGTTGGCGGCCGTCGGACGGTCGGGCGGCCGTCGGACGGTCGGGCGGCCGTCGGACGGTCGGGCGGCCGTCAGGAGACCGTCAGGACGATCTTGCCCGTGGTGCGGCCCTCCTCGCCGATCGCGTGCGCCTTCGCCGCCTCGGCGAGCGGGAGGACGGTGTCGGCCACCGGCCTCAGCTCGCCGCGCTCCACCAGGGCCGCCAGCTCGCGCAGGCCGAGGTGGTCGGGTTCGACCAGGACCCAGGCCGCCCGCACGCCCTCCGGGGCGGCGGGGACGTCGTCCGGGCCCGGCAGGGTGATCAGCCTGCCCCCGGGGCGGAGCACCTTCAGGGAGCGCTCGGCCGTCTCCCCGCCGATGCCGTCGAGGACGACGTCCACGTCCCGGAGGACGTCCTCGAAGCGGACCTCGCGGTAGTCGACCACCTCGTCCGCGCCCAGCTCCCGCACCAGGGCGTGCTTGGCCGCGCTCGCAGTGCCGATGACGTACGCCCCGCGGGCCTTGGCGATCTGCACGGCGAGGTGTCCCACCCCGCCGGCCGCCGCGTGCACGAGGACGCGCTCCCCCGGGCGGACGTCCGCCGCGTCCACGAGGGCCTGCCAGGCGGTGAGCCCGGCCAGCGGCAGCGCCGCGGCCTCCACGTGGGTCAGGGAGGCGGGCTTGGGGGCGAGGTGCCGGGCCGGGGCCACCACGTACTCGGCGTAGGCGCCCGCCTGGCGGGGGAAGAGCGGCATGCCGAAGACCTCGTCCCCGGGACGGAGGTGCCCCACGCCGGGCCCGACGGCCTCCACCGTGCCCGACACGTCCCAGCCGACGGCCGGGACGGCGCCCCAGCCGATCAGGGCCCCGCTCGCACGGGTCTTCCAGTCCACCGGGTTCACCCCGGCCGCGTGGACCCGCACCAGGACCTCGTTCAGGCCGGGCTCGGGGCGCTCCAGGTCCCGCTCGACCAGGTTCTCGGGACCGCCCCACCGCTCCACGACCACCGCACGCATGCGTCCGCCTCTTTCCGTCTCGATCGGTGCGCCCCGGAACCGTTCCGCGGCGACGGGTCCACGATCCGGTGCGGCGCCCTCCCGTGGTGTTGGCCGTCCGGCCACTATGTGACAGGATCCGGCCATGGGAACGACATGGGGCCGGACGGTGCGGAACGAGCGGGGAGAGGCCCGGGCGGCGCCGCACCGGATCGCCGTGCTCGCGCTCCCCGGCGTGCCTCCCTTCGAGCTCGGCATCCCCTCCCGGGTCTTCGGCAGCGCCGTGGACTCCGAGGGCCGTTCCCTCTACGAGGTCACGGTCTGCACGGTCGACGGCGGCCCCGTGTCCAGCGACGCCGGTTTCACCGTGCGGCCCTCCGCCGGCGCGGAGGCCCTCGCGGGCGCCGACACCGTGATCGTCCCGCCCACGCACGCCATGCCCGAGCTGGTGCTCGGCGGCCCGCTGCCGCCCGAGGTCGCCGCGGCCGTCGCCGCCATCCGGCCCGGCACCCGTCTGGTGTCCATCTGCACCGGGTCGTACGTGCTCGCCGCCGCCGGGCTCCTCGACGGCCGGCCGGCCACCACCCACTGGCACCTGGCGCCGGAGTTCCGCCGGGCCTACCCGAAGGTCAGGGTCGACGAGGACGTGCTCTTCGTGGACGACGGCGACGTCCTGACCTCCGCCGGGGCGGCGGCGGGCGTCGACCTGTGCCTGCACATGATCCGCCGCGACCACGGCGCCGCGACCGCCAACCGCACCGCCCGCATCTGCGTCGTGCCTCCCTGGCGGGACGGCGGACAGGCCCAGTTCATCGCCCGGCCCGTCCCGGAACCCACCCTGGCCGACACGACCGCCACCCGCGCCTGGGCCCTGGAGCACCTCGCGGAGCCGCTCACCCTCGCCCGGCTCGCCGAGCACGCCCGGATGAGCCTGCGGACCTTCACCCGCCGGTTCCGCGACGAGGTCGGCCTGACCCCCGTGCAGTGGCTCACGGCCCAGCGTCTCGAACTCGCCAAGCAGCTCCTGGAGACGACCGACCTCCCGATCGACCTCGTCGCCCACCGTGCCGGGCTCGGCTCCGGCAACTCCCTGCGCGCGCACATGCGGACGGCGTTCGGCGTCTCCCCCGCCGCCTACCGCCGCGCCTTCGGCACCGGCGCGGACCCGGTCCCGGTCGCCGGGGGCGGGGGCGGGGGCAGGCACGGGATGTGACGTCGCGTCCGTTTGGAGCACGGGGCTCCGGGCAGCCGAGGTGCTACGGACAAGACACAGCGAGAGGTGCGAGTCGATGTCGACCGGAATCGTCCTGGCCATCGTCGTTGCCGCCGTCGTGGTGGTCGCGCTCGTCACCGTCGCCGCGGTGAAACACCGGCGACGGGCGCGTCTGCGCGACCGGTTCGGACCCGAGTACGACCGCGCCGTCGAGGAGACGGGCAGCAAGCGGGCCGCCGAACAGGACCTCGACGCCCGCGAGCGGCGCCACCAGGAACTGGACATCAAGCCGCTGTCGAGCGGCACGAGGGAGCAGTACGCGCAGCGGTGGAAGGAGCTCCAGGAGGAGTTCGTCGACGCGCCCGAGGGCGCGGTGCACGAGGCCGACCGGCTGGTGACGGCCCTGATGCACGAACGCGGCTACCCCACCGAGGGGTACGAGCAGCGGATGCGCGACCTGTCCGTGCGGCACGGCCGCACGCTGGAGCACTACCGGGCCGCCCAGGAGGTGCACGCGCTGAGCTCCTCGCGGTCGGCCAGCACCGAACAGCTGCGGGAGGCGATGGTGCACTACCGCGCCCTCTTCGGCGACCTGCTCACCGACGGCGAACCGACCGGCTCCCGCCGGTCCTGATGCGGAGGCGGAACACATGCGCGACCACGACACGGCCGAACGGGCGGCGCGGACCGCCCCGTACGAGACGACGGACCGGCCCGAGGCGACGGACCGGCCCGGGACGAATGACCGGCCCGGAACGAACGGCCGTCACGAGACGAACAAGCAGCACGAGGCGAACGACCGTCCTGGAACGACGGACCGGCCCGGAACGAACGGCCGGAGCGAAACCGACGACCGGGGCGTGACGGACGACCGGCACGAGATCAACGAACAGCGCGAGATCAACGAGCAGCACGAGACCAGCGAACAGCGCGAGACCGACGGACAGCGCGTGACGAACGAGCAGTCCCCCGTCCCCGCGGAGCGGAGCACGGCGCCCGCGGAGAAGTCCGCCCTTCCCGGGCAGTCGGGCGTCCGGCCCGCCCCGCTGGCGAAGGCCACCGGGCACGGGGACGACGAGCACGTCCCGGATCTGCTCGGCAAGGCGGACGGCGACGCGTACCGCGAGCGCTGGCGCGAGGTCCAGGGCCGGTTCGTCGACGACCCGCGCGAGGCGGTGCACTCGGCCGACGAGCTCGTCGCCGACGTGATGCGGACGCTGGCGGAGGCCTTCGCCGACCACAAGCGCACCCTCGAAGGGCAGTGGAGCGAGGGCCGGGACGCCGACACGGAGGACCTCCGGGTGGCGCTGCGCGAGTACCGCTCGTTCTTCAACCGGCTCCTGACCACCACCGCCTCCCCGCAGTAGGAGGGGGCGGGCGGGGCGGGGCTCACAGCGCCGCGTGCGCTCCGCCCCGCTCCCGGCCGCCCGGATGGCGGTGCCGCCAGACCCAGAACACCGCGGAGGACACCAGCGCCCACCCCGTGAGCACCACGAAGGGGAAGAGGTGCTGGTGGCCGCCGAAGTACACCGCGGTGTGCTGCGCGTTCACCGAGGCGCCGGGCGGCAGCCACTGGCCGATGTGCCCGAGCGGTGACGGCAGCAGTGGCCAGGAGACCGCGCCGCCCGACGAGGGGTTGCCGAGGAGCACCATCAGCCCCCAGGTCGGGAGCATGGCCCACCGCCCGATGAGGGTGTTGAACATGGAGAAGACCATGCCGGAGGCGAACATGGTCAGGGCGAGGATCAACCACGACTCGACGAACGGCAGGTCGAGCGCGCCGAGCAGCCAGTCCACCGTCGCCGCGATGGCGAATCCGCCCAGGAGGGCGTAGAGCACGGTGAAGGCGATCCGCTCGGCGGGGTTCAGCGGCCTCGCGTGCACGCTGAGCTGGATGGCGCCCACGAAGCCGATGATCACGGCGGCGAGCGAGATGTAGAACAGCGCGAGGCCGCGCGGGTCGCCCTTCTGCAGCGGTTTGACGTCCGCGACCGCGACCGGCACCCCGGTCGCCCGGCCCACCTCCACCGCCGACTCCGCGAGGAGCTGGGCCACCGAGGCGCCCGAGGCGCCGGCGATGTCGAGGGCCACGCGGCCGTCCCGCAGGGTCACGACGGCGAAGACCTCCTGCTCGTTCACCGCCTTCAGCGCCTCGGCGCGCGTCCGGTAGGGCCGCAGTTCGAGCGAGGAGTCGAGCGCCCGCTCCATCCCCCCGGTGAACGTCCTGCCGGTCGGCGAGTCCGCCGCCCCGAGGACGGCCGTCGGGATGTGACGGGGGGTCGGGTTCGCCATGGCGTACGTGTAGGAGCCGGCGAACAGCGCGGCCGCCGCGGCCAGGATCAGGACGAGGACGGTCGCGGGGAAGAAGGGCGAGCGGGTGAACGTCTTCCAGTGGTCGGAGCGGCTCGGCGGCCGGCCGTGGGCGCCGTGCGGCGGTGCGGTCCGCCCGTCCTCCCGCCCCGCGCCGTCTTCCGCGGGGCCGTCGTGGGGCGGCGGGCTGTCCTCGTGCGTGTCGGCCATGATCTCCACATTAATCATGACGAACCGGACGATCGACTCCATTCGCCCACCAGCCGCCCCATGGCCCACCGGGCCGGCCCCGCGTACGCCGCGAGGGCGAGGGCCGGTCCCTCGATCCGCAGCGTCGTGGCCGATCCGGCCGGCCGGGTGAGGACCGCGTGGTGCAGCCGCAGGCGCACCGGCCCGAGGCGGACCTGCCACGTCCACCGCCGCCGTTCCTCGTCGACGGTCTCCACGACGAACCGCGCGCGGATGCCGAGGAAGGAGACGACCTCACCGCGCATGCCGGGCGTGATCCGCCCGCCGTCCACGCGCACCGCCCTGATCTGCGGCGACCACGTCGGCCAGAGGGCGGGCAGGGCGTAGCGCTCCCAGGCGTCCCCCGCGGGGACCCGGCCGGCGGCCCGCAGCGTCACGGCCGCCATCGGCCCGCCCGGCCCTCAGCCGACCCGGCCGTGGACGAACTCGTCGAGGGCCTTGCCCGGCCGCAGACCCACCTGGCCTTCCTCGTCGTGGAAGCTGCCGAAGCCCAGGAGGGTGACCGTCGCGCCCTCCTTGAGCGCCTCCGCGATCGCCCCCGCGTCCTCGACCGTGCCGAACACGGCGTCGACGACACGGCCGATCTGCTCGGAGGACGGGGCGTCCCCGTCCGCCACCTTGCGCGTGACCGCCTCGATCAGTCCGGACCTGTCCATGCGACGCATCCACTCCTCGACGGGAAGACCGGTGGAGCGGCGGCCTCCTCACCTGCCGGTCGCCGCCGTCCGGGGCCACCATCGTCACACCGCCGCCGCTCTCCCGCACGCGGCGCGCGGCCGTAGGCTGCTCATGTGCACAGCGTGGAACTGCTGCCCGACCCGGCGACCGAGCGGGCCGTCCGGGACGCGTGGCGGCGTCTGGCGGACGCCGGCCTGCCGAGCCGGGCCGGGCACCGCCATCCGACGAACCGGCCCCACCTCACCCTCGCCTCGGCCGACGACCTCCCGCCGGAGGTGCGCGCCCGGTTGGTCCGCCTGCTGGCGGAGGCGCTGCCCGTCCCCCTGCGCCTCGACGGGCTCGTACGGTTCTCCGGCCGGGTCCACGTCCTGGCGTGGGCCGTACGGCCCGACGACGCCCTGCTCCGGCTGCACGAGGCGGTATGGCGGACCCTGCGCGAAGCGCCGGAGAGCGGGCGGGCGAACCCCCTCCTCGATCCGGTCCGCTGGGTCCCCCACATCACGCTCGGCCGCGGGCGCGAGGCCTCCTGGGACGGGTCGGCGGACGAGGTGCTCTCCCCGTCGGCAGGTGTCCCGGCCGGGGCGTGGACCTCCGCCCGGAGCTACGACTCGGTCGCCCGTACGGTGGAACGCCTCGTCCCCTAAGGGGCGTCCGGGGCCGGCAGGAAGCCCGTGCCCCGGAAGTAGGCCAGGTAGCGCACGAGGACCTCCTCCGTCAGGGCCGGTGGCCGTACGCCGAGTTCCGCCGCGGCCCCGGCCGTGCGGCGGGAGTCGAAGCGGCGCCCGTCGGCGTCCACCGCTCCCCCGGCGCCCCCGCTCCCGTTCCCGCCCTCGCCGAGGAACAGCTGGGCGGCGTTGTCGGGGCGGGCCGCGACGCGCGCCCGCCACTCCTCGGCGGGCACCCTGCGCAGCTCGTAACCGAGGGTCTCGGCGACGGCGAACACCCGTTCCAGGTCCGGGGCGTCCGGATGGGTGAGGTGGAAGGTCTCCGTGCCGTCGCGGCCGGCCGAGGCGAGCGCCACCACCGCCGCGCTGACGTAGTCCACGGGCACCCAGCCCGTCGACCCGTGCGGCAGGTCGGGGACCGCCTTCGCCTGGAGGCAGCCCTTGACGAGCTGCCACAGCAGGTCGCGGTCCTGGCAGGCGCCGGTGGCGGTGTCGCCGCTGATGCGGCCGGGCCGGTGGACGGTGACGGGGAGGCCGCGTTCGCGCGCCAGGCCGATCAGGCCCTCCGCGACCCACTTGCTCTGCGCGTAGCCGTCGGGCAGCTCCTCGGGCGGGCCGGTCGGCGTCGTCTCCGTGACCGTCACGGGGCCGGCCGACGGGGCGTGGACGCTCGTCGTGGACACGTAGTGCATGCCGGGCGAGTCGGAGTCGGCGAGCAGCCGCAGCAGTTCCCCGGTTCCGGCGACGTTCGCGGCGCGCAGGTCGCGGTAGCCGGCCGCGAAGTTGACCCGGGCGCCGTTGTGCAGCACCGGGCCGAGCCGGCGGACGAGGCCGGTGCGGGCCTCCGGGGAGAGGCCGAGGCCCGGGGCGGCGAGGTCGCCGGGCACGGGGCGGACCAGGTCCCGGTAGCGGTCGTGCCAGAGGCCGTAGCGCCGCAGGTTCTCCCGCAGCCGGTGCGCGCCGTCCTCCTCGTCGGACGCCCGGACCAGGCAGTCGACCGGGCCGCCGGTCGTCTCGATCAGGTCGCGCAGCAGGAACGCGCCGAGGAAGCCGGAGGCGCCGGTCAGGAAGGGCCGGGGCGAGGGGCGGGAGGGGCGTCGCCGTCCCGGGTCCGCCGGGGCGGGTGCCCGTCCGGCGCCGGTGACGTCCTCGGGCAGGCGGACCTCCGCCGCCCAGTCGACCGGCCTCGGGGCGGCGGCGTCCTCGGTGTCGTCCAGGAGGCGGGCGACGCCCTCGACCGTCGGGGCGGCGAACAGGGCGCGCAGCGACGGGCGCCGGCCGCACCGCTCCTCGATCCGCTGGGCCAGGGTGACGGCGAGCAGGGAGTGTCCGCCGTGGTCGAAGAAGTCGTCCGTGACGCCGATCCGGGGCAGTCCGAGCGTCTCCGCGAACACCTCGCACAGCGCCCGTTCCCGGTCCGTGCGGGGCTCGCGCCCGCCGGAGCGCGGCTCCTCCGGCGCCGGCAGGGCCTTGCGGTCGGTCTTGCCGTTGGGCGTGACGGGCAGCGCGCCGAGGACCACGTGGGCGGAGGGGACCATGTGGTCCGGCAGGACGTCCGCCAGGCGGGCCCGTACCTCCGCCGTGTCGAGGGCCGTCGTGCCCTCGGCGGGCACGGTGTAGGCGACCAGGCGGCGGTCGCCGGGCCGGTCCTCCCGTACGACGGCGCAGGCGGCGGCGACGCCGGGCAGCGCGGTGAGCGCCGCCTCGACCTCGCCGAGCTCGATGCGGAAGCCGCGCAGCTTGACCTGGTCGTCCACGCGTCCGACGTATTCGAGCTGTCCGAGGTGGTTCCACCGGGCCAGGTCGCCGGTGCGGTACATGCGGCCGCCCGTCCGGTCGAACGGGTCGGCCACGAACCGGGCGGCGGTGAGCCCCGGCCGGTCGTGGTAGCCGCGGGCCAGGCCCTCGCCGGAGACGTACAGCTCCCCCACCACGCCGGGCGGTACGGGGGCGAGCCGGTCGTCGAGGACGCGTACCCGGGTGCCGTCGACGGGTGCGCCGATCGGCACCGTGCGGTCCGGTGCGAGCGGCCCGTCCGCGTGCTGGAAGCCGCTCATGGTGGCGCAGACGGTGGTCTCGGTGGGGCCGTAGGCGTTGACGAGGTGCCGTCCGCGCGCCCAGGTCCGGGCGAGGGCGGGCGGGCAGGCCTCGCCGGCCAGGACGATCGTGGTCCCGGCGGGGAGCGAGTCCGGCGGCATGACCGCGAGGGCGGCCGGCGGGAGCGTCAGGTGCGTGATGCCGTGGTCGCGGACCCGGGCGGCGAGGGCCGGTCCGGGCAGCAGGGCCTCGCGTGCGTCGATCTCCAGGCAGGCCCCGGAGAGCAGGGCCATGCACAGCTCCCAGAAGGCGGCGTCGAAGCTCACCGACGCGAGGTGCAGGACGCGGCTGTCCGGGGTGAGCCGGAGCCGTTCCCGCTGGGTCGCGGCCATCGCCCCGACGCCCCGGTGGGTGACGACCACGCCCTTGGGGCGGCCGGTGGAGCCGGAGGTGTAGATGACGTACGCCGGGTGCGCCGCGTCCGGGAGGGGCAGCGGGGCGGACGGGTCCGCGGCGGGCGCGTCGTCTCCCGGGTGGAGGGGGGCGACCGGGGTGTCCGGGAGGCGCCGGTGCAGCTCGGGGGTGGTGAGCAGCAGGCGGGGGGCGGCGTCGTCGAGCATGTGGGCCAGGCGGGCGGCCGGGTAGTCGGTGTCGAGGGGCAGGTAGGCCGCTCCGGCCCTGAGCACACCGAGCAGGGCGACCACCAGGCCGGCGTCGCGGGGCAGGGCCACGGCCACCCGGTCCTCCGGGCCGATGCCCCGGGCGGCGAGCCGCCGGGCGAGGGCGTCGGCGCGCGCGTCGAGTTCGCGGTAGGTCAGGGTGGTGTGCGCGTCGCGGACGGCCGGGGCGTCCGGGGTCTGCCGTACCCGGTGGGCGAAGAGCGCGGGGAAGGTCTCCTCCGGCAGGTCCCGGCGCGGTCCGGTCCCCCACCGGGCGAGGCGGGCGTTCTCGGTGTCGCCGAGGACGTCGTAGGCGTGCAGGGGCAGGCCCGGGTCCTCGGTGACGGTGCCGAGGAGGCGGACGAGCCGGTCGGCCAGGCCGCGCACGGTGTCCGCGTCGAAGAGTTCGGTCGCGTAGTCGACGGAGGCCCGCATGCCGCCGGGCGCGTCCTCGCCGCCGGGCGTCTCCACGAAGGTGAACGCCAGGTCGAACTTGCTGGCGCCGAGGTCGACCGGCACGCCGTGGACGGTGAGGCCGGGGAGGTCGACGGGGGCGGCGGGGGCGTGGTTCTGGAGCACCAGCATCGTCTGGAACAGCGGGTGGTGCTGGGCGCGGGCCGGGTTGAGGAGCTCCACGAGCCGTTCGAAGGGGACGTCCTGGTGGGCGTGGGCGGCCAGGTCGAACTCCTTGACGCGGTGCAGGAGTTCGCGGAAGGTCGGGTCGCCGCTCAGGTCGGTGCGCAGCACGAGCGTGTTCACGAAGAAGCCGACCAGGTCGGCGGTCGCCTCGTCGGTGCGTCCGGCGACGGCCGTGCCCAGGGGGACGTCCTCGCCGGCGCCGTGCCGGGAGAGCAGGAGGGCGAGGGCCGCCCGGAGCACCATGAAGACGCTGCACCCGTTCTCGCGGGCGAGTGCGGCGATCCGCCGGGCCGTGGCGTCGTCGACGGCGAAGTGGTGGGTGGCGCCCTCGTGCCGGGGCGCGGAGGGGCGCGGGCGGTCCCGGGGCAGTTCGACGCAGGCGGGCAGTCCGGCCAGGGCGTCCTGCCAGAAGGCGAGCTGGCGCGAGACCTGGCTGTCGGGGTCCGTCTCGTCGCCGAGGAGTTCCCGCTGCCACAGCGTGTAGTCGGCGTAGTCGACGGGCGGCGGGGTCCACGCCGGGGCCGCTCCCCCGAGACGGGCCCGGTAGGCGGTGCCCAGGTCGTGGAGGAGGGGGGCCAGGGACGAGCCGTCGGCGGCGATGTGGTGGATCACGAGGACGAGGACGTGGGACTCGTCCGCGAGCCGCAGCAGGGTGGCCCGCAGGGGGAGTTCGCGTTCGACGTCGATGGGTTCGGCCACGGCCTCGGCGATCCGGTCCGCGCCCTTGTCCTCGTCGACGGAGTCGACGGGGAGCACCGGCCGGGCGTCCCCGGGCGCGAGGACGTGCTGCACCGGATGCCCTTCCCGCTCGGGGAAGACGGTGCGCAGGGGGGTGTGGCGGGCGACGACGTCGTGGAGGGCCAGGCGCAGGGCGTCGACGTCGAGCGGGCCGTCGAGGCGTGCGGCGAAGGGGATGTTGTACGTGGCCGAGGGGCCGTCGAGCCGGTGGAGGAACCACAGCCGCCGCTGGGCGTACGACAGGGGCAGCGCGTCGGGACGCGGCCGGGCCGTCAGGGGCGGGCGGGCCGGGCGTCCGGCGTCCTCCAGGGCGGCGGCGAGCGAGGCGACGGTGGGGTGTTCGAAGAGGGTGCGGATCTCGGTCTCGGCGTCGAGCGCGGTGCGGATGCGGCCCACGAGCAGGGTCGCGAGCAGCGAATGGCCGCCCAGCGCGAAGAAGTTGTCGTCGGCGGCGACCTCGGGCAGGCCGAGCACGTCGGCGAAGAGTCCCGCGAGGATCTCCTCGCGGGCGCCGCGCGGGGCCCGCCCGGCGGTGGCCGGGGCGGCGGCGGGCGCCGGCAGGGCCGCCCGGTCGAGCTTGCCGTTGGCCGTCAGCGGCAGCGCGTCCAGGGTCTGTACGGCCGCGGGCACCATGTAGGCGGGCAGGCTGCCGCCCACGTGCGCGACGAGGGCGGCCGGCTCGAGTGTGCGGCCGGGGGCCGGGACGACGTAGGCGGTCAGGACGCGGTCGCCGGGCCGGTCCTCGCGGACGACGACGCACGCGGCGCGCACCGACGGGTGGGCGCGCAGGGCGGCCTCGATCTCGCCGGGTTCGATGCGGTGGCCGCGCAGCTTGACCTGCTGGTCGGCGCGGCCCACGTAGAGGACGTCTCCGTCGGGGGTGCGGCGCACGAGGTCGCCGGTGCGGTACATGCGGCCGCCGGCCGGGTCCGAGGGGTCGGCGACGAACCGGGTGGCCGTCTGCCCCGGCTGCCCGAGGTAGCCGCGCGCCACTCCCGGGCCCGCCAGGTACAGCTCGCCCTCGGCGCCGTCCGGCACGGGGCGCAGCGAGGCGTCCAGGACGAGGGCGCGCACCCCGTCGAGGGGCCGTCCGACGGGCGGCACGCCGTCCGGGTCCTCGTCGGCGGCGACCCGGTGCAGGAGGGCGAAGGTGGTGGCCTCGGTGGGGCCGTAGGCGTTGAAGAAGCGGGTGCCGGGGTGGGCGGCGGCGAGCCGCTGGAGCACTCCGGGGGCGGCGGCCTCCCCTCCGGCGGCGGCGAGGCGGAGCAGGCCGAGGGCGCCGGGGTCGGTCTCGGCGAAGACGTTGAACAGGGCGGTGGTGAGGAAGGCCGCGGTGACGCCGTGGCGGTCGACGAGTTCCCTGAGCCGTCCGGGCTGGAGCACTCCGTCCGGTGCCACCACGATCCGGCCGCCGCGCAGCAGCGGCACCCAGATCTCGAAGGTGGCGGCGTCGAAGACGTAGGCCGAGTGGAGCAGGACCGCGTCGGTCGCGCCGTCGTCCCAGGTCCGTTCGGCCGCGAGCGCGGCGACGTCGGCGTGGGTGACGCCGACGGCCTTGGGCAGGCCGGTGGAGCCGGAGGTGAACATGGTGTACGCGAGCCGGGCGCCGCCGGGTGCGGCGGGCAGCGGGCCGGGGGCGGCGGGGCGGCCGTCCCGTACGCGGCCGGCGGCGTCCACGGTGACGATCCGCGTCCCGGGGCCGAGCGAGCGCACCCAGGGATGGGTGCGGTTCTCCGCGTCGACGACGAGGAGGCGGGGGGCGGCGGCCCCGGTCACCCGGGAGAGCCGGTCCTCGGGCCAGCGCGGGTCCAGGGGGACGTAGGAGGCGCCCGCGCGCAGGACGCCGAGCGGCGCGGTGACCTGGGCGGCCGAGCGGCCGAGGAGGAGGCCGACGCCCTCCTCGGCGGTCGCGCCGAGCCCCGTCAGGGTTCCGGCCAGGTCGTCGGCGAGGGCGCACAGCTCCCCGTACGTGAGCCGTTCGCCGGCTCCGGTGACCGCGACCGCGTCCGGGCGGGCGGCGGCGTGCCGGGCGACGGCGTCCGGGAGGCCCGTGGCGAGGGCGGCGGCCGGGAGGGCGGCGCCCTCACCCCGGGCGAGCAGCGTCTCGCGCTCGCCGTCGAGCAGGACGGACACGGTGTCGGCCCGGCGGTCGAGGCCGTCGGCCAGCGTGGTCAGGAGGGCGCGCATGCGGGCGACCGTGCGGGCCGTCTCCTCGCGGTCCAGGGCGGTGGGGCGGAAGCCGAACGTGATGCGCAGGGCGGTGCCGGGGGCGATGGTGAGGGTGAGGGGGTAGTGCGCGGCGTCCGTGCCCTCGAACCCGGTGACGGCGAGGCCGGGGAGCCCCTGCCGGGCGGTGCGCAGGGTCTCCTCGTCGAGCGGGTAGTTCTCGAACACGGCCAGGGTGTCGAAGAGCGCGTCGAGGCCGGTCGTCGCGCGTATCTCGGTCAGGCCCACGTGCTGGCTGCCGAGCAGTCGGCCCTGTTCGTCCTGGAGCCGGGTGAGGAGTTCGGCGAGGGTCTCGCCGGGGCGGAGGGACAGGCGCACCGGCACGGTGTTGATGAAGAGGCCGATCATCGACTCGACGCCGGGCAGCTCCGGCGGGCGGCCGGAGACGGTCGTGCCGAAGAGGACGTCGTCGCGGCCGGTGAGCCGGGAGAGCAGCAGGCCCCAGGCGCCCTGGACGAGGGTGTTGAGGGTGAGCCGGTGGGCGCGGGCGGTCGCCCGTAACCGCTCGCTGGTCACGGCGTCGAGTGCGAGGACCAGGGTCTCGGGCAGTTCGTCCGGGCGTGCCGTCTCCGCCGCGCCGCGCCCGGCGAGCAGCGTCGGCGCCTCGACGCCCGCCAGGGCGGTGCGCCAGGCGTCGAGGGCGGCGGGCTTGTCCTGCCCGGCCAGCCAGGCGAGGTAGGTGCGGTACGGGGTGACGCGGGGCAGGGTGAGGTCGTCGCCCCGGTGCGCGTACAGCTCGAACAGCTCGCGCACCAGGATCGGCATCGACCAGCCGTCGAGCAGGATGTGGTGGCTCGTCATCACCAGGCGGTGGCGGCCGGGGCCGGTGCGCAGCAGGGAGAACCGCATCAGCGGCGGCGTGGTGAGGTCGAAGCGCCGGGTGCGGTCGGCGGCGAGGAAGGCGCGGACCCGCTCCTCGACCGTCCGCCCGTCGTCCGGCGTCGTGAGGTCGTACTGCTCCAGGGGCACGGGGACGTCGGCGGCCACGGCCTGCACCGGCTCGTCGAGGTCCTCGTGGAGGAAGCCTACGCGGAGGTTGGCGTGCCGGCGCAGGAGCGTGCCGACGGCGGCGTGCAGCGCGGTCGTGTCGACGGTGCCTTCGAGGGTGAAGGCGAACTGCGCGGTGTAGACGTCGACGGCGTCGGAGTCGTACAGGGCGTGGAAGAGCATGCCCGCCTGCAACGGCGTCAGCGGCAGGACGTCTTCGAGCTGGAACCCGGTCACTTGCGGCCACCCCACTTGTTCTTCAGTCGGTCGAGCTGGTTCTGGTCGAGGGAGACCAGGGGAAGGTCGGACGGCGTCCAGCCGCCCGCGTCGGGCCGTTCGGCGTGTTCGGCGATCGCGGTCAGGGCCCGGTCGAAGGCGTCGGCGAGGGCCGCCACGTCCTCCTCGTCGAGCAGGTCGGCGGGCCAGGTCCAGCGCGTCACGAGGCGCGGTCCGCCGGGCCGGTCCTCGGTGTGGGCGTTGATGTCCAGGACGTGGTGGACGGGCATGTCCCGGTCCTGGGCGGCCGGGCCGCCGCCGTCGAGCACCACCTGCCAGTCGGCGTCCCCGTCGCCCGCCGGGTCCTGCGCCGCGTACCGGCCGAGGTAGTTGAAGCCGATCTGCGGTTCGGCCGCGCCGTCGCGGCGGGCCCGCGCCCCGGGGTCGAGGCGGTACAGCACGCCGTGGCCGATGCCGTGGTCCGGCACGGCCCGGAGCTGTTCCTTGACGCGCTTGACGGCCCGGTCCACGAGACCGGCGTCGAAGCGGGCGGGGTCGCGCGGGTCGAGGGGGCCGGGGTCGAGCAGGACGGGGTAGAGGCTGGTGAACCAGCCGACCGTACGGGACAGGTCGAGGTGTGCGGCGATCTGCTCGCGGCCGTGGCTCTCCAGGTCGATCAGGACGCCGGTGCCCTCCGGGCGCGGCGCCCCGGTCCGGTCGGCGCGGTGTGCCCGCCAGGAGCGGACGGCGAGGGCGAGCGCGGCGAGCAGGACGTCGTCCACGCCCGCGTGGAAGGCGGCCGGGGCGGTGGTGAGCAGGGCTCCGGTGCGGGAGGCCGCCGGGTGGGTGGTCAGGGTCCGGGTCCGGCCCGCCGTGTCCCGCGCGGGGTCGAGGGGCCGGTCGGCGAGCGGCGGGTCGGAGGCGCGCGCCACCGTCTCCCACAGCGGGAGTTCGGACGCCCGGGTGCCTTCCTCGGCCTGGGTGGCGAGGAGGCGCGCCCAGGACCGGTAGGAGGTGGTGACGGGCGGGAGGACGGGGGCGTCCTGAACCGGTGCGGGGTCGGTCCCGGTGGACGTGCGCACCGGGTCGGTGGTGGCGTTCACCGCGCGCCAGGCCGTCGCCAGGTCCTCGGCGAGCACGCGCCAGGACACCGCGTCGACCGCCAGGTGGTGCACGACGAGCAGGAGCCGTCCGCGGGCCTCCGGCCCGGCGTCGCACCACACCGCCCCGAACACCTCGCCGTGCGCGGGCCGCAGCCGTCGCCCGGCCCGCTCGCCCGCCTCGGTGAGGGCGGAGCGGACCTCGTCCGCGTTCCGCCCGGTGACGTCGATCCGGGTGAGGCGGGGACCGGCCGGCACCGTCCCCCGGGGCAGGGTCTCCAGGGCCGGTTCGCCCCCGGCGGTGCGCACGACCCGTACGCGCAGCATGTCGTGGTGGTCGACGAGGAGCTGGAGCGCGGCGGCGAGGCGTTCCTCGTCGGCGCCCGCGGGGGTGCGCAGCACCGCGGACTGGTTGTAGCCGTCCGTGGGGCCCGGCCGGTCCAGGAACCAGGCGGCGATGGGGGTGGGCGGCATGGTGCCCACGCCGTCGTCGACCGGCGCCGGGGTCCGTTCGTCGAGTTCCTCGGCCGCCGCCGCGATCGCCTCGGGCGTGCGGTGCAGGAAGACGTCCCGGGGGGTGACGCCGAGCCGGTTCTCCCGGATCCGGCTGACCAGCTGGATGGAGAGGATGCTGTCGCCGCCCAGGGCGAAGAAGTCGTCGTCGGTGCGCACCTCGGGCACGCGCAGCACCGTGGCGAACACGTCGCACAGGATCCGTTCCCGCTCGGTGCGCGGCTTCCCGCCGTCCTTCCGTCCGGTTCCGGCGGCGGGCCGGGCGGGGGCCGGGAGGGCGCGCCGGTCCGTCTTGCCGTTGGGCAGCAGCGGCAGCGCGTCCAGGGGGACGAAGTCGGCGGGGATCATGTACGGCGGGAGGGACGCGGCGAGGCGTTCCCGCAGGGCGCGGGCGTCGGGGATCCCGGGGCCGCCGGGCTCGGGGACGGCGTAGGCGACGAGGCGCTGCTCGCCGGGCCGGTCCTCGCGGACGAGCACGGAGGCGGCGGCGACGCCGTCGAGCGCGGTGAGGGCGGCCTCGATCTCGCCGGGTTCGATGCGCAGGCCGTGCAGCTTGACCTGGTCGTCGGCGCGGGACACGTAGCCGAGGCGGCCGTCCGCGTCGCGGCGGACGAGGTCGCCCGTGCGGTACATCCGCGTTCCGGGGGGTCCGAACGGGTCGGCGACGAACCGTTCGGCGGTCAGGCCGGGGCGGCCGAGGTAGCCGCGCGCCAGGCCCTCGCCGGCCAGGTACAGCTCGCCCACCACGCCCGGCGGGACCGGGGCGAGGGCGTCGTCGAGGACGTACGCGCGGGTGTTGTCGATCGGCCGGCCGAGGGGCACCGTGCCCGCGTCCCGCGTTCCGGACGCGGTCGGGCCGGACGTGGTGGGTCCGGACGTGGTGGGTCCGGACGTGGCCGGTCCGGACGGCGTGGCGTCGGTGGGCCGGTGGTGGTGGCGGTGGGCGGTGGCGTCGACGGTCGCCTCGGTCGGTCCGTACAGGTTGTGCACCTCGGCGCCCCAGGCCCGCCCGGCGCGTTCGGCCAGGGAGGCGGTCAGGGGCTCGCCGCCGCACAGGACGGCCCGGAGGGAGGCCGGGGGTTCCTCGCGCCCGGTCTCGCCGAGGACGAGGGAGAGGAGCGAGGGCACGAACTGGGCGACGGTGACGCCTTCCCGGCGCATCCGGGCGAGGAGTCCGGCCGGGTCGTGGTTGAGGGCCGGCGGCACCGGGCAGGTGGCGCCGCCGTGCAGGAGCGGCAGCCAGGTCTCCCACACCGAGGCGTCGAAGCTGGGCGAGGTGCGGGCGAGGACGCGGTCGGCGTCGGTGAGGGACAGGTGGCCGGCCATCCAGGCCATGTGGTTGGTGAGCGCGGCGTGGGTGACGACGACGCCCTTGGGACGGCCGGTCGATCCGGAGGTGTGGATGACGTAGACGGCGTCCCGCGGGTCCGGTGCGGCGTCCGGTATGGATACGGATACGGGCTCGGGTACGGGCTCCGCCGCCGTCTCCGGTCCGTCGACCGTGAGGACCGGCACCGGCAGGTCCGGCAGCGTCCTCAGGGTCGCCGTCGTGGTCACGAGCAGGACGGGCCGTGCGTCGTCGACCACGAAGCCGAGCCGGGCGGCGGGGTACTCCGGGTCGACCGGCAGCCACGCGGCGCCCGCCTTGGCGACCGCCAGCATCGCCACCACCTGGTGGGTGGTGCCGGGCATCGCGAGCGCCACCACGTCCCCGCGGCCGACCCCGCGCCCGCGCAGCAGGCGCGCCATCGCGTCGGAGAGCGCGTCGAGTTCGGCGAAGGTGGTGTTCCGCTCGCCGTCCCGTACGGCGACCGCCCCGGGGGTGCAGTCGCGCTGGGCGCGGAACGCCTCGGGCACGGTCCGCGCCCCTACCGTCCGGGCGGGGCCGTGTCCGCTCCGGACGAGCGCGGTCCGCTCGTCCGCCGTCAGGACGTGCACCGCGCGGATCCGCCGGTCCGGGGCGGCGGCGAGCGCGCCGAGGAGCCGGGTCAGACGGGCGGCGAGGGCGTGCGCGGTGGGGGGCGCGAAGAGGTCGGTGGCGAACTCCAGGTGCCCGTCGAGTCCGGCCGGGCGGCCCTCCCCGTCGCGGCGCTCGGTGAACGTGAACGTGAGGTCGAACTTGCTGATGCCGGTGCGGACCGGCTGCTCCGTCACCGTGAGGCCCGGCAGGTCCACGCTCGCCCCGGCCTGGTTCTGGAGCACCAGCATGGTCTGGAAGAGCGGGTGGCGGTTCTGTGCCCGCTCGGGGTCGAGCGCGTCCACGAGCCGTTCGAAGGGCACGTCCTGGTGGGCGTAGGCCGCGAGGTCGAACTCCCTCACCCTGTCGAGTACTTCGTCGAAGGTGGGGTCGCCGGACAGGTCGGTGCGCAGGACCAGGGTGTTGACGAAGAAGCCGACCAGGTCGTCGAGCGCCTCGTCGGTGCGGCCCGCCACGGGCGTGCCCAGCGGGACGTCCTCGCCGGCGCCGTGGGCGCGCAGCAGCACCGCGAGGGCGGCCTGGAGGACCATGAAGAGGCTGCATCCCCGGGACCGGGCGAGGTCGGCGAGGGCGCGGTGCGTCGCGGCGTCCACCGGGAAGGCGAACGCGTCGCCCCGGTGGCTGGCGACGGCCGGACGCGGCCGGTCGAGCGGCAGGTCGAGGAGGTCGGGCAGTCCAGCGAGCGCGGTCCGCCAGAACTCCAACTGCCGGGCGGCCGTGCCGGACGGGTCCTCCTCGTCGCCGAGGAGTTCCCGCTGCCACAGGGTGTAGTCCGCGTACTGGACGGGGAGTTCGGCCCAGGTCGGATCCTCCCCCGCGACGCGGGCGCGGTAGGCCGTGCCGAGGTCGCGGGCGAGGGGGGCGAGGGACCAGCCGTCGCCCGCGATGTGGTGGACGAGGAGCACCAGGACGTGGGCGTCCTCCCCGAGGCGGAGCATCCGGGCCCGTACCGGCCGCTCGGCGCTCACGTCGAAGGCGTACGCGGTCTCGGCGCTCAGGACCGCGTCGAGCAGGTCCGGTGCGACGTCGCGGGGCGTCAGGTCGAGGTCGGCGCCGGCGGCGTCGAGGACCCGCTGGCCCGGCACGCCCCCGGTGTCGGGGAAGACGGTGCGCAGGCTCTCGTGCCGTTCGACCACGTCCGTGAGGGCGCGGGTCAGGGCGTCCGTGTCCAGCGGGCCGTCCAGGCGCAGGACGAGCGGCACGTTGTACGTGGCGCTCGGGCCCTCGAAGCGGTGCAGGAACCACAGGCGTCGCTGCGCGGGGGACAGCGGCATCGGGTCGGGCCGGTGCGCGACCCGTTCGAGCCGTGCCCTGGCCGTTCCCGCGCCGTCGAGGGCGGCCGCGAGCGCGGCGGGCGTCGGGTGCTCGAAGACGGTCCTGACCTCGATCTCCACGTCGAGGACGGTGCGCAGCCGGGCGGCGAGGCGGGTGGCGAGCAGGGAGTGGCCGCCGAGGGCGAAGAAGTCGTCGTCGGCGCCCGCGGTCCGCAGGCCGAGCAGGTCGGCGAAGAGGCCGCAGACGATCTCCTCGCGGGCGGTGCGCGGGGCCCGGCCGCGGGCCGGGGCGTCGTGGGCGGGCGCCGGGAGGGCGGCGCGGTCGACCTTTCCGTTGGGGGTGAGCGGGAGGACGTCGAGCGGGACGATCGCGGCGGGGACCATGTAGGAGGGCAGGACGCGGCCGACCTCGCGGGCGAGCGCGCCGGGGTCGGGGCGCGTGCCGGCGGCCGGTACGACGTAGGCGACGAGCCGGCGGTCGCCGGGCACGTCCTCGCGGACCAGGACGAAGGCGTCGGCGACCTCGGGGAGGCCCGCGAGGACGCCCTCGATCTCGCCGGGTTCGACGCGGTGTCCGCGCAGCTTGACCTGGCCGTCGGCGCGGGCGACGTACGCGACGTGCCCGTCCGGGGTCCAGCGCACGAGGTCGCCGGTGCGGTACATGCGGCCGCCGTCGGCCGCGAAGGGGTCGGCGACGAAGCGGGTGGCGGTCGGGCCGGGGCGTCCGGTGTAGCCGCGCGCCACGCCGCGTCCCGCCAGGTACAGCTCGCCCACCACGCCCGGCGGGACCGGGCGGAGGGCGTCGTCCAGGACGTACAGGCGCATGCCGTCCAGGGGGCGGCCGATGGGCGGCGGTCCGGCCGGGAGGTCGGCGGCGACGGCGTACCGGGTGGCGAAGGTGGTGGTCTCGGTGGGTCCGTAGACGTGCAGGACCCGGGTGTCGGGGGCGAGCGACGCGACCCTCTGCAGGGCGTCGGGGGAGGCGAGTTCGCCGCCCGCGCACACCGTCCGGAGGCCGGCGAAGGCGCCCGGGTCGGTCTCGGCGACGACGTTGAACAGGGCGGTCGTCAGGAAGACGGCCGTCACCCCGTGCTCGTGGACGGCGGCGTCGAGGGTGCGGGCCTCCAGGAGGCCTTCCGGCGCCACGACGACCCGGCCGCCGTTGAGGAGGGGGGTCCAGATCTCGAAGGTGGAGGCGTCGAAGACGTACGCGGAGTGCATCAGGACGGCGTCGGCGGCGCCGTCCGCCCAGGCCGCGTCGTGCGCGAGGGCGGCGACGTCCGCGTGGCTGACGCCGACGCCCTTGGGCAGGCCGGTGGAGCCGGAGGTGAACATGGTGTAGGCGAGGGCGGCCGGGGCGGGTACGGGCGCCGGGGTGCCGGGGCGGTCGGGGGCGCCGCGCAGGACGCGTCCGAGCCGGTCCACGACGAGGAGCGGCAGGCGGCCGGCGCGTGCGGTCACCCAGGGGCCGGCGGCGTTCTCCTCGTCGACGACCAGGACGCGGGGCTCCGCCACGGCGGCGACCCGGTCGAGCCGTTCGCCGGGCCAGCGCGCGTCCAGCGGTACGTAGGCGGCGGCCGCGCGGACCGTGCCGAGGGAGACCGTCACCACGGCGGGCGACCGGCCCAGGAGGACGCCGACGGAGTCCTCGGGTCCGACGCCGAGCCCGGCGAGGGCGGCGGCGAGGTCGGCGGAGGCACGGTCGAGGTCGGCGTAGGAGAGGGTGGTGGCGCCGTCCGTGACGGCCGGCGCGCCGGGGGTGCGGCGCGCCCACCGCGCGAAGAGCGCGGGCAGGGTGCCGGTGCCGGTGCCGGATCCGGCTTCGGCGGGGAGGGCGCGGCCGGTGCCCCAGCGGGTGACGCGGAGGTGTTCGTCCGGGGTGAGCGGGTCGTATCCGGACAGGCGCCGGTCCGGGTCGGCGACCACCTGTTCGAGGAGTCGGATGAGCCGGGTCGCGAGCGCCTCGACGGTGGCGCGGTCGAAGAGCGCGGTGGCGTACTCGACGCCGCCGGACAGGCCGCCTCCTTCCCCGGCCCCGTTCTCGTCCCCGGCCCCGTCCCCGTCCTCGCCGAAGGCGAAGGTGAGGTCGAACTTGCTCAGTCCGTTGTGGACGAGGCGGTGCTCGACGGCGAGGCCGGGCAGGTCGGGGCGGACGGGCCGCTGGTTCTGCAGGACCAGCATGGTCTGGAAGAGCGGGTGGTGGTCCCGGGCGCGGACGGGGTTGAGGCTCTCGACGAGCCGTTCGAACGGCACGTCCTGGTGGGCGTGGGCGGCGAGGTCGAACTCCCTGACGCGTCCGAGCAGTTCGCGGAAGGTCGGGTCGCCGGACAGGTCGGTGCGCAGGACCAGCGTGTTGACGAAGAAGCCGACCAGGTCCTCCAGGGCCTCGTCCGTGCGGCCCGCGACGGGCGAGCCGAGGGGGACGTCGTCGCCCGCGCCGTGCTGCCGCAGCAGTGCGGCCACGGCCGCCCGGAGCACCATGAAGAGGGTGCTGCCGGAGGCGCGGGCCAGGTCGAGGAGGCCCGCGTGCAGGGCGGGCGGCACGTCGAGGGGGACCACGGCGCCCCGGGGGTCCGCGACGGCGGGGCGGGGCCGGTCGAGGGGCAGCTCGATCAGTTCGGGCAGGTCCGCGAGCGCGGTGCGCCAGTGGTCGAGCTGCCGCGCCAGGACGTCGCCGTCCTCCCGGAGGAGGTCGTGCTGCCAGAGGGCGTAGTCGGCGTACTGGAGCGGGGTCCCGGTCGCCGGTTCGGGCGCCCGGCCGGCGAGCCGGGCCCGGTAGGCGTCGCCCAGGTCCCGGGTCAGCGGCCCCAGGGACCAGCCGTCGCCCGCGATGTGGTGGAGGACCAGGACCAGGACGTGGTGCTCGGGGGCGGCGCGCAGCAGCCGGGCACGCAGCGGCGGGTCGGTGAGCACGTCGAACGGTTCGCGCACGGCGGCGAGGACGGCCGCCTCCAGGTCCGCCGGCGCCGTGCTCTCGACGGGCGGCCGGGGCGCGGCGCCTGCGGCGGGCAGCACCGTCTGGTGGGGCACCCCGTCCCGTTCGGGGAAGACCGTGCGCAGCGACTCGTGGCGCTCCACGACGTCGAGGAGGGCGGCGCGCAGGGCGTCCGCGTCCAGTGCGCCGCGCAGCTCCAGGACGAGGGGGACGTTGTAGGTGGAGCCGGGCCCTTCGAGCCGGTTGAGGAACCACAGCCTGCTCTGCGCGAAGGACAGCGGCAGGGGGTCGGGGCGCCGCCGGACGGGCGTCACCGCGGGGCGGGCCGGTCCCGCCGGGTCCAGGACCCGGGCGAGGGCGGCGGGCGTGGGGTGTTCGAAGAGGGTCCGTACGGCGAGGTCGGCGCCGAGCACGGCGCGGACGCGGCTGACGACGCGCATCGCGAGGAGGGAGTGTCCGCCGAGGTCGAAGAAACTGTCGTGGGGTCCGACCGAGGGGCGTTCCAGGACGTCGGCGAAGATCCCGGCGACCAGGTCCTCCTGGAGGGTGCGCGGGCCCGGTCCCGTCCGGTCCGGGTCGTCGTCGGCGGGGGCGGGCAGGGCGCCGCGGTCCACCTTGCCGTTGGGCAGCAGCGGCAGCGCGTCGAGGACGACGACCGCCTCGGGGACCAGGTGGTGCGGCAGCGTCCCGGCGAGCGCGTCCCGCAGGGCGGTGGCGCCCGGTGCCGGGTCGGCGGTGACGGCGTAGGCGACGAGCCGGCGGCGCCCTGGGGCGTCCTCGCGGACCACCGCGCAGGCGGCCGTGACGCCGGGCAGGTCGAGGAGGGCGGCGGTCACCTCGCCGGGTTCAATGCGGAAGCCGCGGAGCTTGACCTGGTCGTCGGCGCGTCCGAGGTGTTCGAGCAGCCCGTCGCGGTTCCACCGGGCCAGGTCGCCGGTGCGGTACATGCGGGCGCCGGGGGCGTCGAACGGGTCGGCCACGAACCTGGTGGCCGTGAGGCCCGGGCGGTCGAGGTAGCCGCGGGCGAGGTGGGGGCCGGAGAGGTACAGCTCGCCGGTGACGCCGGGCGGGACGGGGCGCAGCCGCTCGTCGAGGACGTAGGCGCGCGTCCCGTCGACGGGCCGTCCGATGGGGACGGATCCGCCGGGCGCCGTGCGGGTGGGCTCCGCCGGGTCCACCCGGTGGGCGGTGGCGTCGATGGTCGCCTCGGTCGGTCCGTACAGGTTGTGCGGCTCGGCGTGCCACCGGGTGGCGACGGCGTCGGCGAGGGCGCGCGGGAGGGGTTCGCCGCCGCACAGGACGGCTCGCAGGGCGGGCGGCGGCGTCCCGGCCTCCTCGGCGAGGACGAGTTCGAGGTGGGAGGGCACGAACTGGGCCACGGTGACGTCGAACCGGCGCATCCAGGAGAGGAGTTCGCGCGGTTCGCGGTTGGCGCCGGTGGGGGCCACGCAGACCTGGGCGCCGTGCGTGAGCGGCAGCCACAGCTCCCAGACGGAGGCGTCGAAGCTGGTGGAGGTGCGGGCGAGGACCCGGTCGTCCGGGGTGAGGTCCAGGTGGCGCGCCATCCAGGCCATGTGGTTGGCGAGGGCCGCGTGGGGGACGACGACGCCCTTGGGGCGGCCGGTCGACCCGGAGGTGTGGATGACGTAGGCGGCGTCCGCCGGGTGCGGGGCGGCGGTTTCCCCGGATCCGGGCGCCGGGTCCCCGGCCCGTACGGCCGGGTCGTCGAGGGAGAGCCGGGGTATGCCGCCCGTCGGCGTGTCGGCGGGGACGTCCTTCCCGGTGAGGAGCAGCACGGGGCGCGCGTCGTCCAGGATCCGGCGGATGCGGGCGTGGGGATACTCGGGGTCGACGGGCACGTAGGCGGCTCCGGCCCGCAGCACGGCCAGCATGGCGACGACGGTGTCCGCCGAGGCCGGGACCGCGAGCGCCACCAGGGTGCCGCGGCCGGCGCCGCGCTCGCGCAGCACGCGGGCGAGGGCGTCGGCCCGCGCGTGCAGCGCGGCGTACGTGAGGGTGGTGCGCGGGTCGCGCACGGCGGGCGCGTCCGGGGTGCGGGCGGCCCACTCCCCCACGGCCTCGGGCACGGTGAGGGCCGGCAGCGGGCGGCGCTCGCCGCGCCCCCGCTCCAGGAGGTCCGCGCGCTCGTCCGGGGCGAGCGGGTCGAAGTCGTCGACGGCGCGGTCGGGGTCGGCCACGGCGTGGGCGAGGACGCGGGCGAACCGGTCGGCGAGCGCGCGGGCGGTGGCGGGCTCGAAGAGCTCCGTGGCGTACTCCAGATGGCCGCCGAGCCGTACGGCCCCCGGGGTTTCCGGGGCGTCAGGAGTCCCCGGGACCTCCACGAGGGAGAACGTCAGGTCGAACTTGCTGATGCCGGTGTGCCGGGATCTGTCCCGCACGGTGACGCCGGGCAGGTCCAGTGCGGCCGTCCGCTGGTTCTGGAGCACCAGCATGGTCTGGAAGAGCGGGTGGTGGCCGCCGGACCGGTCCGGGTTGAGCTCCTCGACCAGCCGCTCGAACGGCAGGTCGGCCCGGTCGAAGGCCGCGAGGTCGAACGCGGCCACGCGGCGCAGCAGTTCGCGGAAGGTCGGGTTGCCCGAGAGGTCCGTGCGCAGCACGACGGTGTTGACGAAGAAGCCCACCAGTTCGTCCAGGGCCTCGTCGCTCCGGCCCGCCACCGCGGTGCCCAGCGGGATGTCGGTGCCCGCGCCGTGCGCGCGGAGCGTGACCGCGAGCGCGGCCTGGAGGACCATGAAGGGCGTGCAGCCCGCGTCGCGGGCGAGCGCGCCGAGCCGCGCGTACGCGTCGGCGGGCAGGTCGAACGGCACCGCGTCGCCCCGGTGGTCCGGGACCGTCGGGCGGGGCCGGTCCAGGGGCAGTTCGAGGAGGTCGGGGGCGCCGCGCAGCGCGTCGCGCCAGAAGGCGAGCCGGCGTGCCACCGGGCTCTCCGGGTCGCCGTCGTCGCCGAGCAGCTCCCGCTGCCAGAGGGTGTAGTCGGCGTACTGGACGCGCAGTTCCGGCCAGTCGGGGGCGGTGCCCGTGGTCCGGGCGCGGTAGGCGGAGCCGAGGTCCCGGCAGAGCGGGGCCAGGGACCAGCCGTCGGCGGCGACGTGGTGGAGCACGAGCACCAGGACGTGCCGGTCGGGGCCGGTGGCGAGCAGCCGGGCGCGCACGGGGAGGTCGGTGGTGAGGTCGAAGGGCTCCGAGGTCAGGCGGCGTACCGTCCGCTCGGCCCAGTCCCCGGCCGGTTCGCCCGCCGGGGGCGTCTCGACGGCGAGGGGGACGAGGGCCCCGGCGTCCCGCGCGTCGGCCACGATCTGGCGGGCGGCGCCGTCGTGTTCGGCGAGCACGGTCCGCAGGCTCTCGTGGCGGGCGACCACGTCGGCGAGGGCGCCGCGCAGCGCCCCGGTGTCGAGGGGCCCGTCGAGGTCGAGGACGAGCGGCACGTTGTAGGTGTCCCCCGCGTCCTCGGCGCGGTTGAGGAACCACAGCCGCTGCTGTGCGAAGGACGGCGGGAGCGGGTCGGGCCGGTCCTGGGGGGCGAGGGCGGGCCGGGTCTCCCCGGTCGTGCCGAGGGTGGTGGCGAGGGAGGCCACCGTGGGGTGCTCGAAGAGGTCGCGCAGTTCGGTGTCCGCGCCCGTCACGGCCCTCACCCGTGCGACGAGCCGGGTGGCGAGCAGGGAGTGGCCGCCGAGGGAGAAGAAGTTGTCGTCGACGCCGACGGCGGGCACGCCGAGGACGTCGGCGAACAGGCCCGCCAGGACCTCTTCCTGCGGGGTGCGCGGGGCGGTCCCCCGGGCGGCGGGGGCCTGGGGTGCGGGCAGGGCCCGTCGGTCGACCTTGCCGTTGGCGTTCAGCGGCAGCGCGTCGAGGAGGACGAAGGCGGAGGGGACCGTGTACGCGGGCAGGACGCGGCCGAGGGCACGGGCGAGTTCGGAACCGTCGGGGCGGGTGCCGGGGGCCGGTACGACGTAGGCGACGAGCCGGCGGTCGCCCGGGGCGTCCTCGCGGACCAGGACGCACGCGGCGCGGACGTCGGGGCGGGCGAGCAGGACGTTCTCGACCTCGGCCGGTTCGATCCGGAAGCCGCGCAGCTTGACCTGTCCGTCGGACCGTCCCGCGTACTCGACGTCCCCGTGCGCGGTCCAGCGCGCCAGGTCGCCGGTGCGGTACATCCGGCCGCCGTCCGGGTCGTACGGGTCGGGGACGAACCGGGTGGCGGTGAGGCCGGGCCGGCCCAGGTAGCCGCGGGCGACGCCGGCGCCGCTCACGTACAGCTCGCCCACGACGCCGGGGGGCACGGGGCGGAGGGAGTCGTCGAGCACGTACAGGCGCGTGCCGTCGAGGGCCCGGCCGATGGGCGGGACGCCGGGGGCGCCGGGCCCGACGAGGTGGCGGGAGGCGAACGTGGTGGTCTCGGTGGGCCCGTATATGTTCAGGACGCGGGTCCCGGGCGCCGCGGCGGCCGTCCGTCCCATCAGGTCGGGGGCGGCGGCCTCGCCGCCCGCGGCGACCAGGCGCAGGCCCGCGAAGGCCGTCGGGTCGGTCTCGGCGACGACGTTGAAGAGGGCCGTGGTCAGGAAGAGGGCGGTCACGCCGTCGCGGGCGGTCGCCTCCTTGAGCCGGCGCGCGTCCAGGAGGCCGGCGGGGGCGACGACGACCCGGCCGCCGTTGAGGAGCGGCACCCACATCTCGAAGGTGGAGGCGTCGAAGACGTACGCCGAGTGCAGCAGGACCGCGTCGCAGGTGCCGGTCCAGGCGGAGTCGGCGGCCAGGGCGAGGACGTCGGCGTGACCGACGCCGACGCCCTTGGGCAGGCCGGTGGAGCCGGAGGTGAACATGACGTAGGCGAGCCGGTCGCCGCGCAGGGGTCCCGGCAGCGGGCCGGGCCGTTGCGGGCCGCCCCGGAGGACGGTGCCCGTGCGGTCGACCACGAGGACGGGCAGCCGGGTGGCGGCCACCTTCACCCAGTCGCGCCCGGCGGCGTCCTCGTCGACGACCAGGGCGCGGACGCGGGCGGTCCCGGCGACGCGGTCGAGGCGTTCGGCCGGCCAGTCGGCGTCCATCGGCACGTACGCGGTTCCCGCCTCCACCGCGCCGAGCGAGGCGGTCACGACGGCGGCCGAGCGGCCCACGAGGACGCCGACCCCGTCCTCGGCGCGGAGGTCCCAGCCGGTGAGGGAGCGGGCCAGGTCCGTGGCCCGCTCGGCCAGTTCGCCGTACGAGAGGGTGGTGGCGCCGTCCACGACGGCGGGGGCGTCCGGGGCGGTGCGGACGCGCGCGGCGAACGCCTCGGGCAGGCTCGTGGCCGTGGTCCCGGCCGGCAGTGCCGCGCCGCGCCCGTGGTCGAGGAGCGTTCCGGCGGCCTCCGCGTCGAGCAGCGGGAGGTCGCGCACGGGTGTGCCGGAGTCCGCGCCGGCGAGCGTGGTGAGGAAGCCGACCACGGCCTGCTGGTGGAGGCGGACGTCGTCGGGGTGGTAGAGGGCGGGATTGGTGTCGAAGCCGATCAGCGGGCCGGTTCCCTCGGCCCGTTCGGAGACGAACAGGGACACGTCGTCGACGGGGCCGATGGACAGCAGCCGGGAGGTGGCGGGGCTGCCGCCGAAGTCCAGGTCGTAGTCGTACCCCATGATGTTCACGACGAGGTCCGTGAGGCGTGCCGCCCCGTCGGCCAGGTTCAGTTCGCGGGCCAGCTGTTCGCGCGAGAAGCGGCGGTGGCGCAGGGCTCCGCGCATCTCGGCGGCGACGCTCCGGACGAGTTCCCCGACCGTCGTGCCGGGGTCGACGGTCAGTCTCAGGGGCAGGACGGTGGAGGTCATCCCGACCACGTGCAGGAGGGAGCCGTGGCGGCCGTGGGAGGCGAGGCCGACGCAGACCTCCCGGCGTCCGGTGACCCGTGCCGTGTAGGCGGCGACCGCCGCGACGAGGACCGCGCTCCAGGTGGTGCGGTGGCCGGTGGCGAGGCGTCGCAGGCCGTCGAACACGGGCGGCGGGAGGGTCTCGCCCGTGTGCAGGTCGACGGTGCCGGGACCGGGCGGGTCGCCGCCGTCCGCGGACCGGTCGGCGGGCCGGGTCAGGTCCGTGCGCCTCCTGAGGAGGGGGTTGCCGGCCTCGGGAGCGGTCCCGTCCGCGGCGCGGTCGGCGAACCTGCCGGTCCAGTGGGCGCGGTCCGCCTCCAGCCGGTCGGAGGCGCGGTAGGCGGCCTCGTCGGCCACGAGGGCGCGCAGGGGTCCGGTGGGCGGTTCCGCCTGCGCGAGGTCCTCGCCGCGTGCCGCACGCGCGTAGAGGTCGGCCACGGTCCGGGCGAAGAGCGCGCCGCCGAGGCCGTCGACGGCGATGTGGTGGTAGCGGACGTACCAGTAGTGGAGGCGCGGGCCGAGCCGCAGCAGCGCGAAGTGGTGGGTCGGCGCTTCGAGGCGGTCGACGGTGGCCATGTCGTCGGCCATGTACCGCTCGGCCGCCGCGACGGGGTCGTCGGCCTCCGTGAGGTCGACCCGGTGCAGCCGGCCGGTTCCGGCCGGCGGGCGGACGACGCGCTGCCGGACGGCGCCGTCGTCGGCGTCGAAGACGAGGTTCAGGCTGTCGCAGAGGCGGGCCGCCCGGTCGAGGGCCGCGGAGAATAATCCCTCGTCGACTCCCCCGCGAATCTCCAGGCATTCCCCGATGTTGTATTTCGGGCTGTCCGGATCGACCAGCTGGCCGTACCACACACCCTGCTGGGCCGTAGTCAGTTCGAGGTATTCGGGGGTGGATTCGTCCGACGGAACGGAGGGGTATTCAGGCATGCCGACGACACCTTCGGTGAGGTTTTGCAGGGGACGGTCGAGCGGCGGGCGGGCATTCGGCGGGCTGAGATCGGAAATGGTCTTTTCCCGCGTGGCGGCGCACACGGGGAGACACCGCGAGGCCTTCGCCGCGGGTGCCGTGGGGATCTCGCGCGGGGACGCGCCCGCCCTGTCCGGTCCGTGTGGACCACACGGACCGGACAGGAGGGGAAGGAGGTCGCGAGGTGCCCCACCGCCGTCTCGCGAAGGGGGTTTTCGGGACACCACGGACACCTGTCGGCCACACATGACCGACAGGGGATCATTTCTGAGCGGAACTGCTCATTATGCGAACGAAGTTGACGCCGGGGTCACCTCAAGGGCCGCCTGACCTGCACAGCTCCCCCTCGGCGACCCGTCGGTCCGTCAACCCGCCTCGGCCTCCATCGCCGCCACCAGACTGGCGGGGCGCATGTCGGTCCAGACGCTCTCGATCCGTTCCAGACACTCCTGGCGCGACCCCTCGACGCCCTCGCGGTCCCAGCCGCCGGGGGCGTCGAGGTGCGCGGGCCAGAGGGAGTACTGGGCTTCGCGGTTCACCAGTACGACGAAGCGCCCCGACTCGTCATCGAAGGGATTGCTCACGTTCCCACCCGTTCTCGATATCTCGTTCCAGCCTTTTTCACGCGCGGTTCACCCGGCTCCACCGGGCGACCGGATCGGGATTTCCCCCGAACGGCGCGGCACGCACGCCGCCCCTTCGAGGAGGTCTCGGCACGACCGCGGAGGCCGGCGGTCCACTCCGCTCCGGATCGGGGCGGCGAGCACCCCCGGCCAAGACTTCCCCCTAAAACCGAACTCACTCCGGTCAGATTAAAGGATCCTCCTCGGCCAAGGATGCGAGCCTTCACGTTACTTTCCAGTAATTCGTCAAGTGGAAAGTTCGGGAAGGGCACGAGTCATATGCCAAGAGCCACCCTCGGTCGGATATCCAGCCAAGGAAAGTCCGTTTGACCCCCGCTTGAGGCCTTATCACCCGCACCATTCCGGCTGACTGCCCGACGCCCCCGCCGGTTCCCCGTTACGCCCCCCGGAAGCGCGGTGCGCTCCCATGCGCCGGGCATGCGCCCCGTCCGGGAGGCAACCTCACGCCGAAAAAAGTGGTCCCCCCGGCCATCGCGGCGCCTTCCGGACGGCTGGTTGAAGCCATTCCGGCACCACCGGACCGGGGTGCCACCCGGCCGCATCAGGCCACGGCGCGGACGAGGAGGCGGGGCGCCGTCCGCACCAGCGCGACCGCCGCGAGGCCGACCGCGGCACCGGCCACGACGTCGGAGGGGTAGTGCGCGCCGCTGTGGACCCGTTCGACGGCCACCAGCACGGCCGGCACGGCGCAGGCGGCTCCGGCCGGGGGCCAGGACAGCGCGACGGACCCGGCGAACGCGACGGCGGCGGCGGTGTGCCCGGAGGGGAAGGAGGAGCTCTCGGGCCTGTCCTCCACGTCGTCGTGCGGGATCCACTCCTTCGGCGGCCGGCGCCGTTCGACGCACTGCTTGACGACCCCGTTGGAGAGCAGTTCCGCGACCGCCATGCACGTGACGCCGACGACCGCGGCCCCCCGGCCCCGCCGGCCCCCGCCGGCCGCCATGAGCGCGGCCGCCGCCCACCACAGCTTGGTGTGCTCGGCCGCCTCCTCCAGCGGGGGCAGGAGGCCGCGGACCCACGGGGAGTCCCAGGAGGCCATGCGTCTGGACAGTCCGTGGTCGGCCTCGCGCAGTCTCGTCAGAAGTTCCATGCCCACCGGCTTTCCTGCCGGTCGCCGTTTCACACGGGGCGGGCCGCGGCGCCGCCCGTCCCTCCCGTTCCGGCCCTCGGCGGACCCGTGAGGAGGACGCGCGTCACGGTCGGTTGACGACCCTCACCATCCCTCGACACATTCCCCTCCGTAGTCCCACACTTTCGAGGAGTGATCACGGCTCACGGGGTAACCGCGTTGTGAAGCGCCGCCGCCCCGGGTGGCGTCCGAAGTTGGAGCCTCCGTGTCCCGTTCCAGTTCTCCCGTCCCGCCGGTCTGCCGCGAGATCACCTGGAAGACCACCGCCTTCCTGGTCACCGACTCCTGCCGCGTCCCGCTCGGGGCCACCGTCCGCTACCGGTCCCGTTCCCCCTTCGTCATCGAGCTCACCCTGCACACGCCCACGGGCGACACGGTGTGGCAGCTGGACCGCGACATGTTCCTCACCGGCACCGAGGGGCCCGTCGGCATCGGCGACGTCCACATCCGGCCCGCCCCCTACGACCAGGTCGTCCTGCGTCTGGGCGACCCCTCCCACGCCGCCCTGATCAGCCTGGGACGCGGCCCCGCGCTGCGCTGGCTGAACACGACGTACAGCGTCGTGCCCGCCGGGGACGAGAGCTCCCACCTCGACTGGCGGCCGCTCCTCGACGTCCTCGCCGACTGACCCCCGGTGCGGCGGGCCGGCGTCCGCCGCACCGGGGGCCTTCACCGCGCCGGGCGCATACTGGCCCTGTGGAATGGTCGCCGCCCTTCGTCGACGACCTGAGGGAACGGCTCGGGAGCGAGCTCTTCCGACGCGTCGCCGGACCCTCGGGCGAGAAGACGCGCGCCCGCGTCCACGGGACACCGGGGCCCCGGTGGTTCGGTCCGGACCGGCCGATCCGCACGGTCCACGGCGACGCGTCGATGTTCGTCGGGGGCCTGACGGCGCTGCTGCTGCAGTCGCTGCACCCGTCGGCCATGGCGGCCGTGGCGGCCCATTCGGGCTTCCGGGGCGACCCGTGGGGGAGGCTGCAGCGGACCAGCACCTTCCTCGCGGTCACGACGTTCGGCACGGCCGACGACGCGCGGCACGCGGTGGAGCGCGTCCGCGCGGTCCACGAACGGGTGCGGGGCACGACGGCCGGAGGACGGCCGTACCGGGCCTCCGATCCGCACCTCCTGGGCTGGGTGCACGTGGCGGAGGTCCACAGCTTCCTGCGGGCGCACCTGCGCTACGGCGCGGCTCCGCTCAGCCGTACCGACTGCGACGGCTACGTGGCGGACGCGGCCCGCATCGCCGAGCAGCTGGGGGCGGAGGACCCGCCCCGGACCCTGGCCGAACTGGCACGGCGGATGGAGGCGTACCGGAGCGAACTCGGCGGCACCCCCGAAGCCCGGGAGGCCGCCCGGTTCCTGCTGCGGGACCCGCCGATCCCCCGCCGGGCCCGCGCGCCGTACGCGCTGCTCGCGGCGGGGGCGGTGGAGCTGCTGCCGCCGTGGGCCCTCGGGGAGTTGGGCCTCCCGCCGCTCCCCCGGCCCGTGCGGGCGGCGGCGCGCACGGGCGGGCGGCTGGCGATCGGCGGGATCCGCTGGGCGATGAGCCCTCCTCCGTCGGCCCGTCCGCACACGCGGCCCGACGGGTCGCCGCACGGACGGGGGCCGGCCTCCGCCGCGCCGACCGGACCCGGGTGACGGTCCGCGTTCAGTTCCTGCGCTCTCCCCCGGTCCCCGCCTTCGGCGACCGGTGTCCGGAGCCGCCCCGTGCGGGGCCCCGGGCGGCCTCGGCCCGGGGAGGGCCCTGCTTCTTCGGAGAGGTGGCGGGGAGGCGACCCGGGCGCCCGCCGCTCGACGGAACCGCCGGCCGCTCGACGGACGTGCCGGAGGAGGACGCCGTACGGGGGCGGGGCAGGGGCACGGGTGCCGTCGGCGGGAGGGCCGGGTGGTCCGCGCGGTCGGACGGCGAACCGGTGGCGCGGTCCGTCCGGGGCGTCGGTGCCCCGGTCGCGGGGCGGGGTGCCGGTGCTTCGGCCGTGATCCGCTGCGGTGCCCGGGACGGTGTCTCCTCCTTCGCGGTCGGAGCGCCGATCGAGCCGGTCAGGGTCGCACCGAGCACGGTCAGCGCCGCGCAGGCGGTGAGGGCGCGGCCGGAGCGGCGGGACACGGGGTCCGGGCGGCGGGTGGCGGGGCGCGTAGGTGCGCCGGGCGGCGCGGGTACGGACGGGGGTTCGCCGGGCGTGGGCCCGACGGCCGTGCCGGGTGGCGCGACCGCCCCGCCCGGCACGGCCGTCAGCAGGCGGAAGCAGGTGTCCGCGTCGGGCCGGGCCGCCTCGTCCGGGTCCGTCATGGCCGCCACGAGGCCGGCGAGTTCCGCGGGGAGGTCCGCGGGGATGACGGGAGGCCGGTGCAGCCGGGCGAGCGCGGACTCCAACGGGGCCCCCGCGTACTCCAGTTCGCCCTTCAGGGACTCCAGGAGCACCAGTCCGAGGCTGTAGACGTCCGCCGCCGGCCCGGCTCCCCTGCCCAGGACCTGCTCCGGCGCCATGTAGGCCGCGGTCCCCACGAGGGGGCCGGTCTCGACGCGGGTCGTGGCGTCGAGCAGCCGGGATATGCCGAAGTCGGTCAGGTACGGGGTGCCCGCCCCGTCCAGGAGGACGTTCGACGGCTTCACGTCGCGGTGCACGACGCCGGCCGCGTGCACGTGGGCGAGCGCGGAGGCGAGCGCGGCGCCGGTCCGGGCGGTCTCGTGGGGCGTGAGGGGGGCCGCGGCGATGCGGCGGCGCAGGGTCGTTCCCCTGACGAGCCGCATCACGAGGTAGGGCCGTCCGTCCTCCCGTCCGGAGTCGTACAGCGTCACCAGACCGGGGTGCTCCATCTGCGCCAGCAGCCGCCCCTCGTCGTCGAAGTGCTCCTCCCCCTGGACCTCGCCGTCCGGCCGGAAGATCTTGACCGCCACCGGTCGCCGCAGCCGCAGGTCCAGCGCCTCGTACACGTCGGCCGCGCCTCCGCGTCCCAGCAGACCGTCGAGCCGGTACCGTCCGGCGACCGCGTGGGCCGTGAGCCGGAGATCCGGTCGGACCGACCATGGACGGACCATCATCGACGCTCCCTGCGTTCCGTTGCCGTCTTCCGCCGTTCGCCCGCCCGGTGCGCGCCGGACCCGACCGCCGTACGCTCCGGGCCGCGGGCCCCGCCCGTGCGCGGGCACGGAAGTACGCGTGCCCCGGGAACGCCGGGGCATCCCCGTGCGGCACCGGTGAATCCGACGGGGGCAGAACCCCGGAACACCGGTGGCGGGGAAGCCCGAGCGGCGCGCCCTCCCTCCACGGGCCGGGGGCCGCCGTAACGTGACGGCCCGGAGTCCGGCGTTCCAGTGAGGAGTGACGACGTCCATGGGACAGAGGTCCGGGGGAGAGAGGTCCGTGGGGCAGAAGCCCGGGGGACGGGGAAACAGCGACGTCGACGTGGTGGTCGTCGGGGCGGGAGCGGCCGGTCTGGCCTGTGCGGCCGACCTGGTCGCCGGCGGGGTCCGGGTGGGGCTGTTCGAGGCCTCCGACGCCGTGGGCGGCCGGATGCGCACCGACCGGGTCGCGGGCTTCACCGTCGACCGCGGCTTCCAGGTGTTCAACACCTCCTATCCGCAGGTGAAGAGGCGGCTCGACCTGCGGGCCCTGCGGCTGAGGCCGTTCACGCCGGGCGTGCTCGTGCACACCGACGACGGGTTCCGCCGCTTCGTCGACCCCACCCGCCGTCCCCGCGAGGGCCGGGACCTGCTGCCCGGCCGGCTCGCCTCGGCCCGGGACCTGGCCGCCCTGGGCGTACTGTCGGCCAGGGACGTCCTGGCGCCGGTCCGGTACCTGCGGAGCCGTCCCGACGCGACCGCCCTGACCGCCCTGGCCGACGCCGGCGTCTCGGCGGACCTGGTGGAGACCTTCTTCCGGCCGTTCCTCTCGGGGATCTTCCTGGAGGACGAACTGGAGACCTCCGCCCGCTTCTTCCACCTCGTCTGGCGCACCATGCTGCGCGGCACCCTGTGCCTGCCGGCCGACGGCATCGGAGCCGTGCCCGCGCAGCTCGCGTCCGGCCTCCCCGGCGGTGTGCTGCGCACCGGGGAGCCGGTCGCGGCGCTCACCGACGGGGGCGTGACCCTGGCCGGCGGCGGCGAGGTGCCCGCCCGCGCGGTCGTGGTCGCCACCGGCCAGGGCGCCGCCGCCCGGCTGCTCCCCGGCCTGGACGTGCCGGACGGGCGCGTCGTCACGACCCTCTACCACGCGGCGGAGCGCTCCCCGCTGTCCGAGCCGACCCTGGTGGTCGACGCGCGGCGCCGCTTCCTCAACACCTGCGTCCTCACCGAGGTGCACCGCGGCTTCTCGACGGACGGCCGGGCGCTGGTGGCGACCTCCGTCCTCGGGGACCCGGATCCGGCGCGGGAGGCGGCGGTCCTGGCCGCCCTCTCCGAGGTCTACGGCGCGGACGCCCGGTCCTGGGAGCCGGTGCACCGCGTCGTGGTGCGCGACGCCCTCCCGGCCATGCCGCCGCCCCTCCCGCTCTCCCGCACCGGCCGGGTCTCCCCCGGCCGGTACGTGTGCGGCGACCACCGGGCGACGGGCTCGGTCCAGGGCGCCCTGGCCTCCGGCGCCCGCACGGCCCGGGAGGTCCTGGCCGACCTGTGACCGCGCCCCCAGGGGTGATCCGGGGTTCGGGGGGCAGGGGCGGGACGTCGGGAAGGAACCGGCGTCCGGGGACGGCACGGTGGTGCCGGAGTGGCCGGGGGCACGAGAACAGCGAAACGGAGAGCGCCGAGATGACGGAACTGCCCGGTACGTACGAGTCGTATTGGATGGAGACCGGGACGGGACCCGCGTACCCGGCCCTGGAGGGCGAGACGGAGGTCGACGTCGCGGTGGTCGGTGCCGGTGTCGCCGGCATCTGCGCCGCCTGGGAGCTCGCACGCGCCGGCCGGCGCGTAGCCCTGGTCGAGGCCGACCGCGTGGCGGCGGGGGTCACGGGCTACACCACGGCGAAGCTCTCCGCCCAGCACGGGCCCCTCTACGCGAAGTTGCGCGGGTCCCTGGGCGCCGAGGGGGCCCGGCGGTACGCCCGCTCCCAGCAGGAGGCCGTCGACCACGTCGGCCGGGTCGCGGCGGAGCTGGGGATCGACTGCGAGCTCGAACGGGTCCCGGCGCACGTGTACGCGGAGTCGGCGGACGCGGTCGACCGCCTGAAGGAGGAGGCCGACGCGGCGCGCGAGGCGGGCCTCGCGGCGTCCTTCGTCCGGGAGACCGGGCTGCCGTTCCCGGTCGCGGGCGCCGTCCGGGTGGAGGACCAGGCGCAGTTCCACCCGCGCAAGTACCTGCTGGGCCTGGTGGCCGACCTCGTCGCGCGGGGCGGGGCCGTGTACGAGCGGACGCGGATCGTCTCGCTCCACGAGGGCGAGCCCTGCCGGCTCACCGCGGAGAACGGGGCCGTGGTCGTCGCCCGGGACGTCGTCGTGGCCACGCACTACCCCGTCTTCGACCGCGCCCTGCTGTTCTCCCGGCTCGAACCGCACCGCGAGCTGGTGGTCGCCGCGGTCCTCCCCGCCGCGCGCGATCCGCGGGGCATGTACCTGACGCCGGAGCGGAACACCCGGTCGGTGCGCACCGCCCCGTACGGCGGGGACGAACGGCTGCTCATCGTCACCGGGGAGAAGTTCAGGCCCGGCGAGGGCGGCCCCGGCGGGGTGGGCGAGCGGTACGAGCGGCTCGCCGCCTGGACCCTGGAGCACTTCCCGGACGCGCGGATCACCCACCGGTGGGCGGCGCAGGACAACGCGAGCACGGACGGGGTGCCGTTCGTGGGGCGCTTCCACCCCGGCTCCCGGCACGTGTACGTGGCGACGGGCTTCGGCGGCTGGGGCATGAGCAACGGCGTCATGGCGGGCCGGCTCCTCGGCGACCTGATCACGGGCGGGGAGTCGCCCTGGGCCTCCCTCTACGACCCCCGCCGGCTGCACGCCCACGAGGTGCCGTCGCTGCTCAAGGCGCAGGGTGCGGTCCTCAAGCACTTCGCGGGCGACCGGCTCCGCCCCTCGCACGCCGACGACGTCGCGGAGATCGCGCCCGGCACCGGGGCCCTCGTACGGGTCGGCGGACGGCGCTGCGCGGTCTACCGCGACGAGGACGGCGGGACGCACGCGGTGTCCGCGCGGTGCACGCACCTGGGGTGCCTCGTCCGGTTCAACGACGCCGAGCGCGCCTGGGAGTGCCCCTGCCACGGTTCCCGTTTCGCCGTCGACGGCTCGGTGCTCCAGGGCCCCGCCGTCCACCCGCTCGAACCGCGGACGCTCCCCGACGAGGGCCCGTCCGATCAGGAACGGTCCGTCTAGGAGCGGCCTCTGTCCGGAGACGGCCTGCCCGGGGGCGGTCCGTCCCGGGGCGGTCCGCGGCTCGTCGCGGTGTCAGAAACGCACGTCGGAGCAGGCGTAGAAGGCGTTGCCGGTGTCGGCGATCGTCCAGACGCCGAGGATGAGGTGCCGGCCGCTCTTCCGGGGCAGGACGCCCGTGTGGCTGACCGTGGCACCGGGCTGCCGTCCGCCGAACGGCACCGTAAGGAACGGCTGCGGGTCCAGGTCGGCCCTGGTCAGCGGCTTGGTCGGGTCCCAGCCGTCCTTGGTGACGTAGTAGCGGAAGTCCGTGGTGGCGTGACGTGCGGCGATCCGCCAGACGAAGGTGTGGTCCCGGCCCGCGGTGAGGGCGGTGGCCGGCCAGTTCCCGCCCCGCGGGTCGTCCAGTTCGGAGAAGCGGCCGTTGCCGCCCGCGCAGATGGTCCCGTCGACCGGTCCGCGCGCGGGGAAGCCCTTGGGTCCCTCCACGCTCGGCGGCTCCCACTGGATCTGCCCGCATCCGCGGACGGTGCCGTTGCCGCACAGCTGCTGACGGCTGACGGGCGAGTCGGTGTAGCCGTGGCCCTGGGCGCTGCCGGTGGCGGTGAGCAGGGTGCCGCCGACGAGGCCGAGGCCGAGGAGTAAGGAGGTGATCTTCCTGCGCATGACGTGCTCCCGTGGTCCTGGAGGGCGAGTGGGGGCGGACGCGTGCCCCGGCCGTGCCGCCGGTCCGAGGAGTGGGGACGGAGCGGCGGAACGGACGGCACAACCGGAGGACACGCGTCCGATGCGGTCTAGACCAAGTGAAAGGCTAGACCCGCCACTTGGACATGTCCATACCAATGGAGGGCGCGGGCACCGTCCGGGCCGCGCGGGCGCACCGGACGTTCACCGGAACGAGTGACGCCCTCTCAAGGGCTTGACGAAGAGGGAAGGTTGGCGCTTTTCGGACGCCGCATCGGGACGGGCGAGGGGGCTCCGCTTCGTATTCTGTGCGTGTTCGACATGTCACCCACAGTGCGGGAGCCTCTTGGTGAGTACGCAGTCTCGGACGGCCGGTGTCGGCTCGTCCTCGCCCTCGGCGGGCGGGTCCGGAGCGCCGTGGCACGAGCGGGCGCGGGACGTCGTCGCGTTCGGCGGGTTCGATCCGCGCCTCGCGGCCGAGGCGGAGGAGTCGGCGCTCGCGGGCGGCCTGACCCCGCGCGACCTCCGGATCCTGCTGCTCGTGACGGGCGACCACCCCGGGTGGCTCCCCGCCCGGAGGTGCGCGCTCGCGTCCCTGGACGCCCGCCCGGAGGTGCCGCACCAGGTACTGGCCCTGCACGCGCAGCTGGAGGCCTGGGCGCCGCCCTCGTACGCGGAGTCCTCCGAGCGGGCGCCGCACGGGGAGCCCCTCCACCGGGCGGAGTTCCGGGTCGGCCCGGCCGACGCGGTCGTGAACGGCCCCGCCCGGACGGCCCCTTCGCCGGAGCGGGCGCGCCGGGCGGCGGCCGACGCCATGCTGCGGGCCCTGGCCGGCGTCGGGGCGGAGCGGCTGCGGCTCCCGGGGATGACGGCGGAGCTGTTCGACTCGCTCCTGAGCACGCGCCTGGAGAGCGCGGCGTATCCGGGTGAGGAGCTCCACGCCGAGCTCGTGCGGCGGGCGGCCGCCTCGCGGCTGCGGCACCGCGACGCCCTGCGGCTGCTCTTCGACACGGCGGCCCCCGGCTGGCGGGAGGTCCGGCTGCTCGCCCTCGACCACACGGCACGGGTGCCGCCGACGGCGGCGACCCTCCTCCAGTGGCGGGCCGAGGCGTGCCGCGCCGAACTCCGCCACACGGCGGTGGAGCGCTCCGGGGGCTTCGCCTCGGCCTGGAGCTGGAAGGAGGCCGACGGCCGGGTCCGCACGGGCCCCGAGCGGGTCTCCGACGACCGGCGCGCGTCCCTGCACACCGCCGCGGTCGCCCTCCTCGCCCTGCTGTGCGGGCTGCCCGAACCACAAGAACGGGTCGTGGAGAGGCCCCGGAAGGCCCCGCCCCGGATCCGGCCGGTGCCCCGGGGCGGGGATCCGGTGAAGTACCTCAACAAGTACACCCAGTTGGAGGTGATCACGAAGCCGGAGCTCGACGTCGTCTCCAGGCCGAGGAGCATCGTCTGCGCGTACACGTGCCGGCACGTGGCGACGGGCAGGACGGTACGGGGCACGGGCACGGCGCGGGTGAAGGGGGACGCGCGCCGGGAGGCGGCCGCGGCGCTCCTGGAGGAGCTGGCCCGCCTGGACGCGCGGCCCGTCGCACGGCCGGAACGGTCCGCGCCTCCCGCGCCGCCCTCCCCCGCGCCCGTCGTGATCCCGAGGCCCCGGCCGGCGGGACCGGCGACCGCCCTGCCGCCGGGACCTGCGGCGGCCCCGCCCGCGGGACCGTCGGTGTTCCTGCCCGCGCCGCGCGCGGAAGCCCCTGTGGTGTCGGGAGATCCCGTGGTGTCGGAAGGCCCGGTGGTGCCGGAAAGCCCGGTCGCACCGGAAGGCCCGATGGTGCCCGAAGACCCGATGGTGCCGGAAGACCCGATGGTGCCGGAAAGCCCGGTCGCGCCAGAAGGTTCCGGGGCCCTGGAAGCCCTCATGGCGCCGGAAGTCCCCGTGCCGTCGGGAACCCTCGTGACGCCGGGAGACCCCGCGGCGCCGGAGGCCCCCGTGGCACCGGACGCGCCGGAGGCCCCGTGGGAAGGGCTGTCGGCCGGTGCCGTGGCCGGTGAGGCGCTCGCGGCCGGGTGCGCCCTGTCCCTCGTCCCCCCGACAGCCGGTGAGCCGGCGGCAGGAATGTTCCTCTACCGGGCCGACGGCGCGCCGATGCCCGAGGTGCCGCTGCCCGCCCCGCTCGCCACCACCGTCCGCCGGCTCGCCGTACCGGCGGCCGACGGGCCCGTCCCGGTGACTGGTTGGCACCTCCCCCTCGCCGAGGCCGTGCCGCTCCTGCTCGGACGGGCCCGGTTCGCCGCGTGGCACCCCACGGCCGTGGAGTGGGAGCAGGCCGCGCGCCTGGGCGTACGCCTGGTGGCCGCCGGACTCGTCCGCCCGGCGCTCGGCCCCGACGGGGCCGGCCGGTGGAGGGCCGGCCCCCTGCCGGACGCCGCCTTACAGGCCGTGGACGAGCTGGCGCACCACATGTCGCCCCATGCCCACGCCGTCATCGGCGACGAACCCGTCCCGTGGGCCCGGGAGGCGGTCGTGCCGGCGCGGGGGGCGGTGCTCGCCCTCCTGGACTCCGTGGCCGACGGCCTGGTGCGTACGCCCGCGGCGGCCATGTTCGGCTCCGGCCCGTTCACGGGCCCCGCCGGGGGACGCGTCCCGCCAGCCGAGGCCGAGGCGGTACGGCCGTGGCTCGACGCGCTCGAAGACCGGCTGGACGACGGGCCGCCGCCCCGCCTGGTCCTGGAGATGGAGGAGCCTTCCGAACAGGAGGCCCTGGCCGGACGCCTGACGGGACGTCTCCTGCTCGACACCGGGCCGGGGCGGGAGGGGGGCGAGGTCCCGGCCCATCTCCTCTGGTCGGAGCGCGCCTTCCCGCGCGGTGTCGACCCGCACCGGTCGCGCGAGCGGGTCGGGCGCCGTCTGGAACGGCTGGAGCGGCTGTGCCCCGGCCTGTCGGGGCTCGCCTCGCGGCCCGGGGCGTTCACGGTGGACGCGGCGGACATCGCGCGGCTCCTGGGGGCGGAGGAGGAACTGGCCGCCGCCGGCCTGCGGCTGCGCTGGCCGGACCGGCTGCGCCGGGGGCTCTCCTCGTACGCGGTCGTCGGCACCACGACCACGCCGGCGGGCGGTACCGGGGCGCCCGGGTTCGGTCTCCGGGCCCTGCTCGACTTCCGCTGGCAGCTCGCGCTCGGCGACGACACCCTCGACGAGGCCGAGATGGACGCGCTGGCCGAGGCCGCCCGGCCCCTGGTCCGGGTGCGCGGCCGGTGGGTGCTGCTCGACCCCGCCGTGCGCGCCCGCGCGCGGCGCCGGGAGCTCGGCCGGCTGGCCGGGGTCGACGCGCTCGCCGCCGCGCTCACCGGCACCGTCGGCGTCGACGGCCACCAGGTCCCCTGCCGGGCGGCCGGTGACCTGGCCGGTGTCGTCGCCACGCTGCGCCGGGGCGAGCGCGTCTCCCCCGTCGCCGTCCCGTCCCGGCTGAGGGCCGTGCTGCGCGGCTACCAGGAACGGGCCCTGGCCTGGCTCGCCCACACCGGCGGGGTCGGGTTCGGGGCCGTCCTCGCCGACGACATGGGCCTCGGCAAGACCCTCACCGCGATCGCGTACGTCCTCCACCGCCACGAGACCGGGCACACCGGACCCGTCCTGGTGGTGTGCCCGTCCTCCCTGGTCACCAACTGGCAGCGGGAGATCGACCGGTTCGCCCCGCACCTGGACGTGGTCCGCTACCACGGCGCCGACCGGAGCCTCGACGCCGTCGGCGGGCACACGGTCGTCCTCACCACCTACGGCGTCCTGCGCCGGGACGCGGAACTCGCGGACGTCCCCTGGGACCTGGTGGTCGCGGACGAGGCCCAGCACACCAAGAACCACGCCTCGGCGACCGCCCGGGCCCTGCGGTCGCTCACCTCCACGGCCCGGCTCGCCCTGACCGGCACCCCCGTGGAGAACAACCTCTCCGAGCTGTGGTCGCTGATCGACTGGGCCAACCCGGGCCTGTTCGGCACCCTGGAGGCGTTCCGGTCCCGGTACGCGGCCGCCGCCGAGCGCGAGCCCGACGGTCCCGCCGCCCGGGCCCTCGCCCGGCTCGTCGCGCCGTTCGTCCTGCGCCGCACCAAGAGCGACCCCGGCATCGCGCCGGAGCTGCCCGCCAAGGTCGAGACGCGCAGGATCGTCGACCTCACCCCCGAGCAGGTCGCCCTGTACGAGGCCGTCGTCCGGGAGACGATGGACCGGATCGCCGGCTCCTGTGCCGCCACCCGCTCCGGCCTGGTCCTGAAGCTGATCACCGCGCTCAAGCAGATCACCAACCATCCCGCCCACTACCTGCGGGAGACGCACCCCGGGCCCGCGCACGTGCGGCGGTTCGGCCGGAGGTCGGCCAAGCTGGAGGCGCTCGTCGAGCTCACCGGGGCGATCGCCCGGCGCGGCGAGGCCGCCCTCGTCTTCACGGGTTACGTCGCCATGGGCCGGCTCCTGGAGGAGCACCTCGCGCACCTGGGCCACCGTCCGCTGTTCCTGCACGGCGGCCTGGACGCCGGGCGGCGGCAGGAGCTGGTCGACACCTTCCAGGGCGGCGGGGCGCCGCTGCTCGTCCTCTCCCTCAAGGCGGGCGGCACCGGCCTCAACCTGACCCGGGCCAGTCACGTCGTCCACTTCGACCGCAGTTGGAACGCGGCGGTCGAGGACCAGGCGTCCGACCGGGCCCACCGCATCGGCCAGCGGCGGACCGTCACCGTCCACCGGCTCGTCACCCGCGGCACGATCGAGGACCGGATCGACCGGCTCCTGGCCCACAAACGCGCCCTGCAGAACACGGTCCTGGCCTCCGGCGGCACCGGCCTCGCCCGCCTCACCGACCGCGAACTCACCGAACTCGTCCGCCTGGGGGCACCCCGATGACCGCGGTCCCGCCCCACCGGCCCGCCGCCGGGCGCCACGTCCGTACGCCTCCTCCCGTCGAACACCCGGGCGGCGACACCGCGACCGACGACCGGGCGGTCCCGGCGCCCGAGGCGCCCACGGCCGCCGGGGCGCCGCGCCTCCCCGGCCAGGGCGTACGGACCGGGGCCCTGCCGCCGCTCCCGCCGCTCGACCCGCACGGCACCGCGCCGGTCCTCGACGCGGTCACCGCCGAACCGCCCGCCCCGCTGCCGGACCTCGCCGTCCTGCGCACACTCGTCCGGGACGCCGCCCGGCGCGCCGCCGCGCTCCTCCAGGGTCACGTGCCCGAGGCCCACGACACCGTCGCCGACGCCGTCCGCTTCATCGTCGGCACCGGCGGCGCCCACCTGGAGACCGCGGCCGCCCACCTCGGGGTCACGCCCCTCCGGATGCGGCACCTGACCGCCGCCTACCACCACGGCGGTCCGCACGGCGTCGCCGCCTGTCTCTCCCCCCGGCCCGCCGACCCCGCCGTGCTCGCCGGGGCGGAGGCCGCGATCCGGCCGCTGCGCCCCTTCGCCGAACCACCCGTCGAGCGTCACCGCGACCGGCTCACCGACCGGCCCGCCGGGGTGGAGCTGCGCCACGGCCCGGACGGGCGCTGGTACCCGTACGCCGACCGCGACGGCGTCCTGGAGCCGGTCGCGGGGCCGCACCGGGACCCCGTCCGCGCGTACCGGGCCGCCCGCCTCGCGCTGCGGCGGCACCGCTGATCGCGGGGGCGCATGCGGGTCGGGCAGCGGGGTAGCCGGGCCAGTGACCTGAGGAAAGGAAAAATGACATGAAACCGTCACGTCTCGTGTTCAAGCCGCTCTCGCTCGCCGTGAGCGCCGGGACCGGCGTGCTCGCGGGGGCCGCGTTCAAGAAGGCGTGGCAGCTCCTGGGACACGAGGACGACACCCCCGACGCCACCGACGAGCACCGGGGCTGGGGCGAGGTCCTGCTCGCCGCGGCGCTGCACGGCGCGATCTTCGCCCTGGTGAAGGCCGCCGTCGACCGGGGCGGGGCCACGGCGGTGCGCCGGGTGACGGGCACCTGGCCCGCCTGAGTCCGTCCCGGACCGACGGCCCGGAGGGCCGCCCCCACAGGGGGGCGGCCCTCCGGGCCGTTCGGGTCTCACTCGCCGGCGGTCGTGATCCGGGCGCAGGCCTTCACGACCTCGTGCAGGTCCAGGCCCTCGTCGCGCAGGGCCCGCTGGCGGTCCGCGCCGCCGCCGCCGGCCAGGTGCGCGGCGATCCCCTTGCGCGCGTCGTCGAGGTCACCCGTGTCCGCGAGGGCTTCCTCGACGTGGTCGAGGAGGGCTTCGTACGCCGTCTCGACGGAGGTCTCCTCCAGGGTGAGGGGGTGGAGGAGCGGCCCCCGGAGGCCGGACCGGGCGGCGCGCCAGGACGCGAGCCGCAGGAGACCGGCGGAGAGGGGGGCGGGGGGCTCGCCCTTGCGCCAGGCGCGGGCGGCGGTCTCCACGAGACCCCGGGCGAGGGTCGCGATGAGGACGGTGGTGTCGGGCTCCAGGCAGACGTCGGCGACCCGGATCTCCACGGTCGGGTAGTTCGCGGAGAGGCGGGCGTCGAAGTAGATCATGCCGGAGTCCCGCAGGACGCCGGTCTCCACCATGGCCTCGACCTGCTGGTGGTACACCTCCGGGCTGCCGAACAGTTCGTACGGGCCGGCCGACGGCCACCGGTTCCAGACGCGGCTGCGGTAGCTGCTGTACCCGCTGTCCTCCCCCTGCCAGAAGGGGGAGTTGGCGCTGAGCGCGTTCAGGAGGTAGAGCCAGGGCCGGATCCGGTCGAGGACGGCGACGCCCTCCTCGTCGGAGTCCACGGCGACGTGGACGTGGCAGCCGCACGTGAGCTGCTCCTTGGTGGTGAGGGCGAACTGCTCGGCCATCCACCGGTACCTCTCGCCCCGGTGGCGGGACGGCTCGACGGGGACGGGCGAGGTGGCGAGGGCGGCGACGACCGCGTCGGACTCCCGTGCGTACCGCAGCGCCTCGCCCCGCCACCGTACGATCTCCTTCCGCATCTCCGCCATGTCCGTCAGCGGCTGGGTGGAGAACTCCAGCTGCTCCTGGTGCAGCTCCTTCTCGAAGACCTCCCCCGCCTCGCCACCGCGCAGGGCCGCCGACGCCAGCACCGCCGACGACACGGCGAACGGCTCGCCCGTCCTGGCGTTGACGAGCATCAGCTCTTCCTCGACTCCTACCGTGCGCATCGGCTCTCCTGTTACTGCTGTCACTGCGACGAATGCCCCGCGCCGCCGGCCGCCCCGGAAGGGGCCGCGAGCGGTGCGGGACAGGAACTTTCTCCTGCGTATGCCCCGTTCCGCGCCGGCGACGCACCCCACGCTCCCCTTTCGGCGGGCGTTCCCGAACTCCGCGGACGCGGGGCCGAGTCCGAAGGCTCGTGCACGTCCGGGCGTGCCGGAATCCGATGTCGCGACGGTGCCGTGCCGTGCCAGAATCCGGCGCATGGCCGTTCGATACCCGCGCCCCCTGCGTCCCGGTGACCGCGTCGGCGTCACCTCTCCGTCGAGCGGAATCCCCGAGGAACTGCGCGCCCGCCTCGACGTGGCGGTCCGCGAGGTGGAGGCGCGGGGGTACGAGGTGGTCGTCGGCCGCTGCATGGACGGTGCCGGCCACGTCAGCGCGCCCGCCGCCGACCGCGCGGACGAGCTGATGTCCATGCTGACGGACCCCGGCATCGCGGCGGTGGTGCCGCCGTGGGGCGGGGAGACGGGGATCGACCTGCTGCCGCTCCTCGACTGGGACCGGCTGCGCGACGCCGAGCCGACCTGGCTCGTCGGGTTCTCCGACCTGTCGACCCTGATCACGCCGCTGACCCTCCTCACCGGGGTGGCGACCGTGCACGGGAACAACCTCATGGACACCCCCTACCGGGTGCCCGAGGGGCTCCTGTCCTGGCTCGACGTCGTCGCCGCGCCGCGGGGACACCGGTTCACGCAGGTCCCGCCGAACCGCTTCCGGGCCGGGGGGTGGGACGACTACCGCACCGATCCCGAGGTGCGCGAGTTCACGCTGGACGCGTCCGGCGGGTGGACCAGGCTGGACGCGGACGGGGACGTGGAAGCCGAGGGGCGCCTGGTCGGGGGCTGCATCGAGACGCTGTGCAACCTCACGGGAACGCCCTACCTCGACGTCTCGGGTTTCGCGCGGGCCGAGTCCCCGGAGGGGCTCCTCGTGTACGTGGAGGCCGGGGGCGACGACGCGTTCGCCGTCTGCCGGAACCTGCACGGGATGCGGCTGGCCGGGTTCTTCGACGCGGCGAACGCGGTTCTCGTCGGCCGGACCTCGGCGCCCGGCACCGGCTCGCTCACCCAGCACGAGGCCGTGCTCGACGCGCTCGGGCCGTTGGGCGTGCCGGTCGTCGCCGACGTCGAGTGCGGGCACGTCCCGCCGTACCTGCCCCTGGTCAACGGGGCGCGGGGGCGGGTCGTGCACGCCTCGGGACGCGGCGAGCTGACCCAGACGCTGGACTGACGCTCCGGGTCCCGGTGGGGGCCGGGGTGCGGGAGCGTCCGCTCAGCCGTAGGTGACGGTGATCCGTTCGAAGCCGAGGGCGCGCAGGAGGCCCTGGAGCATGGCGGTGGTGTTGCGTTCCGCCCGGGTGGTGAGGTCGCTCTCCTTCGCGGCGTCGCCGATGCGCGCGGCGGCGAGGACGTTGACCGCCTGCTCGCTCGCCGGGTTGTCGGAGAAGAGGTCGCCCAGCCGGTCGAGGAGTCCCCGCTGCTTGGACACCGTGTAGGAGCGCTCGGGGTCGAGGAACGGCTGCGCGAGCCGGGCGTGCGGCAGGCGGAGGGTGGCGGTGGTGCGTTTCTCGTCGACGGTGACGGCGTTCTCGCCGAGGCCCGAGAGGTCGACGTAGGCGCTGACGCTGCCACTGGCCACGTAGAGCGTGCGGGTGCCGCGGATCGCGTCGGGCAGGAACCGGGCGTCCTTCTCCAGGTCGACCACGACCTGGTAGGCGCCGGCGGCTCCCTCGTGGCGGTTCATGTCCTGGATCGACTTCAGCACGGCGGGGCCGGAGCGGTCCTTGGTCTCGGTGCCGAACAGGTCGCCCAGGCCGGGCGGCTGGAAGAACCGGCCCAGCAGGACCAGTACCAGGATCAGGGCGAGGAGTACGGCGGCGAGGGGCCATCCGCGGATGGCCCGTCCGGTCCGCCGGCGCTCGCGCGAGGGTCTGTTCTCCGTGTCGTCTCCCATGCGCGTCTCGTGCCCGCCGCGTCCACGGGCATGCGGAACCCGGCCTCGTTCGGCGGCGGTTGGGTCGCCCGGGGCTGCTGTGGCCGGTGTCGCGCCGGGTCCGCGCGCATGGGTTGCCGCTTCGCTTCCCGGGTAGCCGCACCCCCTCGAAGAGAACTGACCCTGGGGGCGGAACATGAGGATGTGGACACGCGGTCGGAGTGCGGACAAGGCGGTGGCGGCCGACGATCCCGTACCCGCCGCTCCTCCCGTACCGTCCGAGCCGCCCCGGGAGGAGTCCTCCCGGGAGAGGGCGCGCCGGGAGGAGCCGCGCCGGCCGGGCCTGGTGGTCCGGGCGCTGGTGGCCCTCGTCGCCGTCGTGGGCATGGTGGCCTTCGCGATCGTCCTGGCCCGGCTCACCCTGAACGCGTCACCGGCGTCCGTGCCGCTCACCCACAGCAATCTGACCCCGGGCAGCTCCATCCGCGCGTACCTGGGGCAGCCGGAGTTCGTGGAGACGGTGAAGCAGCTGGGCGGCAACGTGCTGCTCGGCGTGCCGTTCGGCATCCTGCTGCCGCTGCTCTCGCTCAGGACCCGCGGGCTGGTGCGCGTGGCCCTGCTCACGGTCGTGACGATGCTGTTCGTCGAGCTGGTGCAGGGCGCCCTCATCACGGGACGCGCCTTCGACATCGACGACGTCCTGCTCAACACCGCCGGCGCGCTGCTCGGCTATCTGCTGATCGGGCGGCGTCTGGGCCGTGCGGTGCACCCGCGCGTCCGGCGCCGGTGGTGGCAGCGGCGGAAGGGCGCCGACCGGGCCCTGGCCGCCGACAGGTAGGCACGGGCGGGACGGACGGCGGCCCGGCGGCCGGGCCGGGATCAGGGGCCGGTGACGAGCCGGCCGAGCCGCGCGGCCAGCCAGGGCCTGCGGCCGCCGGCCCGCATCCGGCCGCTCGCGACCGCCTTCCAGACCGGCGTGCGCCGGAAGGAGACCAGGAGGAAGGTGGCCGGCGCCGCGACGATCCGGCAGTCGTAGGCGCGCGGCGGGGCGTCGCGGGTCGCCGTCACCGTCCCGTCGTCGACGACGGCCGCGAGGCGCGGGCCCCCCTTGATCGCGAGGTCGACCGCGATGTTCACGCCCCGCGACCTCACCTGGTTCAGGGCCGCCGCCATCATCGTCGGCATCGACTGCCCCAGGACGAGGCGCGCCTCGTCGTCGCCGATCGGCCACGGGAGGCGGGCGCCGCGCGCGATGTCCAGGCCGTGCACGAGGGTCTCGCCGAGCAGCAGGCCGGTCGCCGTCGCCGGCGTGAACGGCAGGTCCCCGTACCGGGGCGCGGAGACGGGGGTGCCCGGGGCGAGGCCCTCGGTGGCGCGCAGAAAGGTCTCGCCCCGCTCGGCGACGAAGCCGGCCGTCTTCGCCCGTTCCCCACCGGCGAACAGTTCCACGGACCGCGCGTTCATGGCCGCGATCCGCTCGACGAACGTCCCCTCGCCGGGCGCCAGGACGTCGTCCCGCTCCACTTCCTCGCCGGGCAGGACGAGGGAGGTGTACCCGAGGTGGACGGCCGCCAGGTGCGCGCCGACGTCACCGACCGACCACACGGGGACGCCCGATCCCGCGTCCGGGTCGGGCACGGCGCGCAGCAGCCCGGCCAGGCGCGGGATCGCGGCGGCCGGCGCGGCGCGGGTCCTCTCGTGCCCGGTGACGGGATCGAACGTCGTGACGGCGCCCATGCCACTCCCCCACGTCGCGGACGGATCCGCAGATTGCCGTCGAGCAGCACGGCGGCGACAACCCCCGCGCCACGTGGACCCGTGGGCATCCCCGCCCAGCTCAGAAGTCGCTCAACTCCCTTGCCGGGGAAGGCCGCGGGCGGGCAATGTCGTCTCCGCCATCGACCAGTGGCCTTCGGAGGGGGAACGCACATGGGGATCAAAGAGGGCTGCCTCGCGGCGGGTGTCGTCGCCGCGCTGCTCGCGGGGGCGGGCGCCTGCACGTCCGACGGCGGCGAGCCGGTGGCCGAGCCGAAGGCGACGGCCGAGCCCGCCTGCAAGGACGGGACCTACGCGTGGTTCAACGTGGACAGGCGGGACGTCCTGACCGGCGTCGCCGCGCAGCAGAAGCTCGGCAAGGGGGGCGGCACGCTCACGCGCGAGGTGACACCGCTCCACGCGCCGCGCGTCGCGGTCGCCTTCGAGAGGGGACCGAGGATCGACACGAGGGCCGTGCTCCGCTCGCTGGGCACCCGCACCGGGGACGTCGACGACGATCCGGGGTTCACCGACGTGCACAGGCCCGCCCCGGATCCCCGGGCGGTCACCACCGCCGTGGAGGGCGCCGGGGCCTTCGTGAACTACTCCTGGGTGAAGCAGGTCGTCGCCGACTTCACGTACACCTGCGGGAACGGCGGACGGACGACGGGCCGCGCGACCAGCTGGGTCGTCAACGGCTCGGGGGTCCTGGACTGCTCCCTGCCCGCCGAGGACGCGAAGGAGGGGGATCCGGCCCTGGCGGCGGCGCGCTTCTCCTGCGACCCCCACGACCCGGCCGCGAAGCCCGGCGGGGGCCCGCCTCCGCGTCCGGCGTCCTCGTGAACGGAGCAGTCCCCGGAGGGCGGGGCCGCCGTCACCGGCCGGCCCCGGCCCACCCCGCGAGGAGTTCGGCGAGGGCCTCCCGCGCCCGGACGCCCTTGGCGTCGTCGCTCCTGAGGGCCGGGGCGAGTTCGACGTGCAGGAAGGTCGCGTCGAGGTGCTTCGCCGTCCGGCCCTGGACGTTCGTGGTTCCCTCCAGGGGGCACCGGTCGGACCACCCCTTGCAGACGCGGAAGCGGCGGTCCTCCATGAGGGCGGCCAGCCGTCCGGCGTCCGCCGGGGCCGTCCGCGCGGCGCCGGTGGAGAGGATGGCGTCGTAGGGGCGGTCGGAGGCCTTCGCGAAGCCGTGGATCTGGACGCCGGGGACGCCCCGCTTCTGGAGTTCCGTGATGACGACGTGGAACGCGCTGTCGGTGCGGTGCGCGACGTCCGCCGCGCCTTCCTCGCCGGAGGTGCGGTGGGCGCCGGCCACGACGAGCGCGCCACCCGGGGCGCTCTCCAGGAGGCGGGCCCCGAGGGTCTCGGTGCCGCGGTCGGAGACCGGGTGCGGCACCTGGACGCTCCACCGGACCGCGGCGTCGGCGCTGACGTACAGCCGTCCCCACCGCGCCTCGGCGCCCGGTCCCCGGGCGGCGACCTCGTGGTAGCGCCGGCCCGAGGCGGCGTCCGTGAGCGTGGTCACGCGGAAGCCGATGCCGGAGAAGTGCTTCCCGGCCCCTTCGAGGTCGCCGCCCAGGAGCGCCCCGACGCCCTGGGCGAGGTGTTCCCGCTGATCGCCGTCGAGGGGCGTGTAGGGTTCGCGGTCCTTGGCCCGCCCGGCGTACTCAGTGATCCGGTCCTCCAGGTTCACGAGTTCACGAGCCGGCGGCCGCTCGCCCTCCGCGCCGTTCCGGGGCGCCGTCTGGCAGCCGACCAGCGTGGACACGGCGACGAGCAGGGCGAGAACGTGAAGAGATAGTGATGATCTCGTGATGCCCCAGGGGAAGTCGATCTTGGTACTCGTGTGAAGATCGGCCAGTGACATTCTGTGATTCTCTCCCCTTCGGTCGTGCCCTGGCAGTGACGGCGGCCCTCGCCGTGCTCACCGCCGGCTGTGCGTCGACCCCTTCGGAGTCACAGGACAAGCCGGGTGGGCGGTCGTTCACCGTCGCCGCCACGGGAGATGTTCTCATCCATCCCGAGCTCGTCGAACAGGCGGCCGAGGACGCGAAGCGGACCGGCAAGGGCGAGGCCGGGCTGGACTTCGGCCCGCTGATGGCCGGCGTGAAGCCGGTGATCGACGGGGCCGACCTGGCCGTCTGCCACATGGAGACCCCCGTGGGCACCCCCAGGGGCCCCTTCGAGGGGTACCCGGAGTTCCTGGTGCCGCCGCAGATCCTCACGACCCTGAAGGACGTGGGCTACGACACCTGCTCGACCGCCTCGAACCACGCCTACGACCACGGCTCCAAGGGCGTCCGCCGCACCCTGGACGCCATGGACCGGGTGGGTCTGGGCCACACCGGCTCGGCACGCACCCCCGAGGAAGCGGAGAAGGTCCGGATCCTCGACGTCCGGGGAGTGAAGGTGGCGCACCTCTCCTACTCGTGGGAGTCCTTCCGCAATCCCACGCCCCGGAAGGAGGACTGGGCCTTCAACCGGCTCGACCTGGACGCGATCAAGAAGGCCGAGGCCCGGGCCCGGCAGCAGGGCGCCGAGGTCGTGATCCTCTCGGTCCACTGGGGCGCGGAGCTCCGCAACGAGCCGAGCGCGTCCCAGATCAAGACGGCCGGGCGGATCACCGAGGAGACCGGGATCGACCTCGTGATCGGTCACCACGCGCACGTGGTGCAGCCGATCCAGAAGCTGAACGGGACCTGGGTGGCCTTCGGCCTGGGGAACCAGGTGGCCCGCCACTCCTCCCCCTCGGGGCTCACCGAGGAGGGGGCGATCGGCTGGTTCGAGTTCCGGGAGACGGCCTCCGGCTGGAACGTCTCCGCCCGGTACCGCACCACCCTCATGGACATCCCGCCCGAGACCGGGCCGGGAGAGAAGCTCCCCGCGGGCGCCGTCGAGGACCACCGGCTCGTCGACGTCCGGCAGGTGCTCGACGAGCCGGGCGGTCTGGCACCGGACCGGCTCGCCCGCTACCGCCTCGCGGCGGAGCGCACGCGCGGGTTCCTCTTCAACCGGGGAGCCCCGGGGGGCGACGGCCTGGCCGAGCTCTCCCTGAAGGACTGAGCCGGCGCACCGACCGTTGCGCGCACCCGCGCGCCGGGACCGCCCGAGGAGCGGCCCCTTCCGGCAGGGCGTCCGCAGGAACCAGGAAAGAGCAGCAGTGACATCGAGTAATGCCGCGTACTCCGCGCGAGGGGGGCGGCGACGCAACCGCCGGCGCGCGGACATGCCCCTCCTGGGCGGCATCCGCCCGCCGATCGCGGTCCTGTGCGTGCTGGTCCTCGCCCTGGCCGGGCTGACGGTCAAGGTGCTCGGCCCCGGCAAGGAGGCGGCCGCGCCGAAGGCGGTGCTCTCCTCGCAGCAGTACTTCGCGGAGGACGGCGCCATCGCCCTGCGCGCCTCCGTCGACGAGCGCGTCGCCGACCTGGAGCGCACCGCCGCGGCGCTGAGCGAAGGGCCCTCCGTGAAGCCCGGGCGCGTCCTGTCGGACCTGAGCCGGGCGTACCAGAAGTGGACCGGCACCACCGTCCTCGACCTGGAGAGCGGAGACGTGGTCGCCGCGCGCGGGGAAACGATCCCTCTCGCCTGGCTGGACAAGGACGTCCTCACCGGCGGACGAGCCCTGAAGCCCCGCATGGTGCGGCTGGAGACCGGTGACGTCCGGCTGATGACCATGGCCGTCCTGGACTGGCGGGACCGTCCGCAGCAGCTCCTGATCGCGTCGAGCAGCCTCTCCGTGCCCGCCATCAACCTCGGCCCGTTCCGCAGCATGGCGGTGGTGACCGAGAAGGGTGAGGTCCTGGCCACGGCCGGCTTCGACCGGGCCGAGGCGCTCGACTCCGAGCAGGAGCGCAAGGAGCTCGCCTTCCTCCACAAGGAGATGAGCCGGCTGGCCGGCATCGCGGCGGAGCGGACCGAGCAGCACCCCGTGAGCGCGAAGGAGCCCGGTTCGCGCGGTTACCCCGGCGTCAGCGGCTCCCTCGTCGGCGACGCGTACAACGGCCGCGTGAGCACCGCCGGATACGCCTCGCTCGCCTCCTCCGACCCGGAGGGGAAGAAGAGCGTGGCCGCCGGTCTCGGCCTGACGGTCGTGGCCCTGCTGCCCGTGGTCGAGCAGCAGGCCTCCGACCAGGGCCGCGAGCTGTACGGCCTGGCGGCCGCCGGCGTCCTCGTCCTGCTCGGACTGCTCGCGGCGGCCGTCCTCTGGGCGACCGTGCAGCGGCCCCTGCTGCGCCTGTTCCTGGAGTCGCGGCGGCTCGCCCGCGGCGACCTGACCCGGCCCGTCACGGTGCCCCGCCGGGGCGAGGCCGCCCGCATCGGGGCCGCGCTCGAACGCCTGCGCAGACGCCTGGCCCACGGCGACGACGGGGCGGGCTCCGCCGGCGCCCCGCGCCGGAGGATCCGGATCGGCGGGCGCGGCCCGCTCCTCCTGACCGGTGCCCTGCTGCTGGTGTGGTGCGTGCCCGTCGGCCTGCTCCTCAACCGTACGGACGGCTCGGTCAGCATTCCGGCCACCATGGTCGACGACCAGCGGGACCGCACCGACCTGATCGCCGACCGGCTGCGCAGGGCGCTCAACGAGGCGCAGGCGGACCTCGTCTCCACCTCCCACCTGATCGGCTCCGCCGACGCGGGGGCCGCAGACCGCGTCCTCGAAGAGGCCCTGGTCAAGCACTCCCGCTACCGGGCCCTGTACGTCGTCGACGCCGACGGGCGCGTCGGCGCCCGCGCGGGCGCCGACCCCCACGACTGGAACCGCGACGAGGACCTGCCGCTCGTGCGGGTGTCCGGGAAGGGCGGCAAGGTGCCGGTCATCCAGGCCGGCGCCCCGGTGAAGGCGGCGAAGGGGGAGGAGGGCGGCACCCTGGTCGGCGAGATCCGGGTCGAGTTCCTCAACTCCCTGCTGACCCGGCCGGGCCTCGGGGAGGTCCGGGTGGTGGACTCCGAGGGTCTGACCCTCGCCTCCAGCGGCGGCTTCCTGGCCTTCGAGGAGCTGCCCCGCGAGACCCTGACCGACCTCGTCCGGGCGGGCGGGATGCGGGTCGGGGCGGGCCCCGTCGAGAACGGTCTGCTCATCCGGGAGGGGAAGGGCGTCACCGTCGCCGCGGCGGCCCCGTTCTCCGGCGGCGGCGTCACGGCCGACATCGGCTGGACCGTCGTCAGCTGGCAGGACGCCAAGCGCTTCCAGATCGCCGCGTACGAACGCGAGGACCGCAGCGTCCTCGCCGGAATGCTGGGGCTGGCCGCGATCATCCTCTCGCTCGGCTGGATCCACCTGGTGGTCGTACGGCCCCTGCGGGCGCTGGCCACCAGCGCCGAGAACCTCGCCGACGGCGACCTCAAGACCGTGCTGTACCCCCGCTACCAGGACGAGGTGGGCGCCGTCGTCCGCAGCCTCGAACTCCTGCGCCAGCAGGCGCAGGCCCATCGACACAACCAGGCGCGCCGGTCCGCGGAGCCCCGGCCGGACGGAAGGTGACAAGGCCGTGCTCTACCTCTACTTCGTCCTGCTGATCAGCGGGGTGTCCCTGCTGGTCGCGGGCATCGTGGAACAGCGCAGGCACTACGCCGCCCTGCACGTCATCCCCGCCCGGGTGCTCGTCAACGGCATCCGGGGCAAGTCCTCCATCACCCGGCTGTGCGCGGGGGCGCTGCGCGGCGGCGATCTCGTCACCGTCGCCAAGACGACGGGCACGGCGGCGCGCTTCATCCACCCCGACGCCACCGAGGAGCCGGTCTACCGCAAGTTCGGCATCGCCAACGTGGTGGAGCAGATCGGCATCGTGCGCCGGGCCGCCGCGTACCGGCCCCACGCGCTCGTCATCGAGTGCATGGCCGTCATGCCGGCCCTGCAGGAGGTCAACCAGAGCAAGCTGATCCGCTCCACCATCGGCGTCCTGTGCAACGTCCGCGAGGACCACCTCGCCGAGATGGGCCCCACCCTGGACGACGTGGCCCGGTCCCTGTGCCGCTCCATGCCCGAGGGCGGGATCTGCGTGACCGCGGAGAAGGAGCGGTTCCACATCCTCCAGGAGGAGGCGGACGCCCGGGACTGCGAGCTCGTCTACGCCGACCCCGAGACGGTCAGCGACGCCGAGCTGCGCGGCTTCAGCTGGTTCACCTTCAAGGAGAACGTGGCGATCGCCCTGGCCGTGGCGGAGCTGCTCGGCGTCGAGCGGCAGGTCGCCCTCCAGGGCATGTACGACGCTCCGCCGGACCCCGGCGTCCTCTCCGTGGAGCGCTACGTGGCCCCCGGGGACAAGCGGCTGGCCTTCGCCAACGTCTTCGCCGCGAACGACCCCGAGTCGACCCTGATGAACGTCAACCAGCTGCTCGACCTCGGGGCCGTCAGCCGCCCGCTGAACGTCGTGATCAACTGCCGGCCCGACCGCGTCGAGCGCAACGGGCAGATGGGCGAGATCATCCCCGATCTGCGCCCGGACAACGTCTTCGTCATCGGGCACCCCTCGAAGAGCGCCATCGACGCCATTCCCGCCGAGTGGCGGGACCGGGCGGTCGACCTCGGCGGCGAGCGGCGGGCGGCCGAGGAGTTCATGCCGGCCATGCTCGACCGGATGCCCGACGGGTCCTCGCTCGTCGCCATCGGCAACATCCACGGACAGGGCGAGGAGCTGCTCGAGTACCTCGCCGAACTCCCGGCGGACGAGAGCGGCGCCCCGACCGGCCCGGACACGGCCGCGGCCGTCGCCCCGCAGCCGATGCACCTCGACCCGTACGCCTCGTACCCCCAGGCCTACGAGGAGCGGTACCAGGTCAGCCAGACCCAGGAGATCCCCCTCGTACGGATCCCGCCGGAGTACTACCGCCCCGCACCGCACCACGACGAGCCGCACCGCGCGGAACCGCACCACGCCGGACACCACCACGCGGAACCGCGCCACGACGAGCCGCACCACGAGCACGGACCGGTCCGGGCTCCGCACGGAGACGGCGGCGGGGAGACCTTCGGCTGGTTCCACCAGCCGGCCCCTGAGGACGAGCCCCCGTCCCCGCGTCCCTGACCGCCGTCCCGCCTCACCACCCGTACACGCGCCCGGAGCCCCCGTTGACCACCGCTGCCCTGACCCCCGAGATGGCCGCCCTGGGCATCGCCATCGGCCTGCTCTTCTCCCTGCTGTGCTACCTCACCACCAACCTCTCCCCCGGTGGGATGATCACACCGGGATGGCTCGCCCTCACCCTCATCGAGGACCTCCAGCGGGCGGCCATGGTCGTCGGCGTCACCGCCCTCACGTACGCGGGCACCAAGCTCATGCAGCGGCTGGTGATCCTGTACGGCAAGCGGCTGTTCGCCGCGGTGGTCCTCCTCGGGGTGCTGCTGCAGGCCACGGTGATGATCGTGCTCTCGCTGGAGTTCCCGCTGATGTACGGCAACCAGACCCTCGGCTTCATCGTGCCCGGTCTCATCGCCTATCAGCTGGTCCGCCAGCCCAAGGGCCCCACCCTCCTCGCGACGGCCTCCGTCTCGCTCATGGCCTACATCGTCGTCGCCGCCGGTCTGCTGCTCGGCGTCATGCCCGTCGCCTGACCGTCCCCGGCACCCCCAGAAACGAGGAACAACCCCATGGCAGGGAAGAAGAAGTCACGCCCGCTCCTCTCGGGCCTCGCGGTCCTCGGGCTCGTCGCGGCCTCGGGCTACCTCACCCTGGAGCTGCGCGAGCGGGAGGAGCAGGGCGTCACCGAGGTGCGCAACGTCGGCGTGCTCGACGGGGCCGGGAAGCAGACCGGCGCGGCCCGGGAGAAGGGCGGGGAGCGGTGGTCCCGCCTGGACAACCCCGCGCGCAGCGTGCTGCGCGGCGCCGACGGCCAGGTCATGGCGGTCCTGACCGACGGCGCGCGCACCGCGAAGCTGACCGGCCCGGCCCGGACCTTCGCCGAGCCGGCCTCCACGGCGTCCAAGGTCTCCACGACGGACTGGGTGCGGGTCATGCCCGAGCCCTGGACCAAGGGCGCCGAGAAGAAGAAGTGGTTCAAGGACTGGTACGCGGAGTACGCCGGGAGCGAGCAGGACGACGTCTTCGCCTTCGCCTTCCAGTACGTGGCGGGGGCGCCGCAGCGGAAGGACGCCAAGGGCCTCGCCTTCGCGGGCGACGCGAACTTCGGTCCGCTGAACACCACCGGCGCCGAGGGCGGCGACCTGCGCCTCGAACAGTCGGACTTCTACGACTACCTGGGCACGCCGTACCCCTTCCGGGACGGCACCGTCGGGGCGCCGGACGCCGTGCGCGCCCGGTCCCTGGACTGCTCCGGCTACATGCGGATGGTCCTCGGCTACCGCGCCCGCTACCCGCTGATGTCCTCGGACAAGTCGGGCGACGGCCTGCCCCGCACGGCCAACGGCATGGCGCGTTCCCGCCAGGGCGTGGACGTCCTGCCGCTGACCGGTGTCACGGCGGAGCACCGCTCCACCGCCATCGACCAGCTCCAGCCGGGCGACCTCGTCTTCTTCAAGCTCGACGGACGGACCGGACAGCGCCTCGACCACGTCGGCATGGTCCTCGGCCACGACACGGAGGGGCACCTGATCTTCGTCTCCAGCCGCGAGGAGGTCAACGGCCCCACCATCGGCGACATCGGCGGCGTCTCCCGGCTCGACGGCAACGGCTACTACGCCAAGGCCCTGCGCAGCGCGAAGCGCCTCTAGGTCCGTACCGTCCGCACGGCCCACACGGCCCACACGGCCCTCGCGGCTCTTTCGGCCCAGTGGGCCGCCCCGGCCGACTGGCGGGCGGGGCCCGCCGAGGGATGATGGAGGTCCGGCCCCGCGCAGCAGGGGGCCCGGTGTGACATGGAGGAAACGCTCAAGGTGAGCCCGCGCGGGGGTGCCGTGTCGTGTGAGGGAGGCAGAGCACGAGGTGGACGACGAGATCCCGCCCTTCGCACCGGAGTACCGGGGGCTGCCCTTCGCCGGTGAGACCGCGGGGGCGCTGCTGGACTCCGAGGGCCGGATCATCGGGTGGACGCGCGCGGCGGAGGACCTGCTCTCCCTGTCCGCCGACCGGGCCTGCGGGCGGCACATCGGGGAACTGCTCAAGGATCCTGACACCCGGCACGTACCGCCGTCCGACCGGTGGCCCGAGGCCTGGTCCGGCGTGGCCGTGGCGCTCACGGGCGGCGGCGGGGAGCTGAGGGTCGACTTCCAGGTCCTGCCGCTCACGGACGCCGGCTCGTGCGCCGGGGCGTCCCGGTACTTCGTCCTCGCGGCCCCCGAGGGGACGGCGGCGCGGTGGCGGCAGGACCAGGCGTTCACCACGGAGCTGTTCCTCCAGGACCGGCTCGGCCTGGCCGTCTTCGACGTGGACCTGCGGCTGGTCAGGACCAACACCCATCTCCTCCCGTACACCGGGCTCGCGCCGGACCTGCGCGGCCGGCGGCTCATGGACTTCCTGTACGCCGAGGACGCCGCGGCCGTCGAACGGCAGCTGCGCGAGGTGCTGCGGACGGGGCTGCCGCTCGTGCGGGCGGAGGAGACGGTCCGCACCCTCGAAGAGCCCGGGGGCGGGGCGGTGATGGCCATCTCGGCGTTCCGGCTGCAGGCGCCCGACGGGCACGTGTTCGGGGTGACGGCGCTGTTCACGGACGTCACCGAGCTGCGCCGCACCAGTGAGCGGCTGTCCGTGCTGCACCGCGTGACCGCGGCCGTCGGCGGCTCGCTGTCGGTCGTCGGCACCGCCGAGGACCTGGCGGCGGCGCTCGTGCCGGCGGTGGGCGACCTCTCCGTGGTGGAGATCGCGGAGGAGGTGTTCACCGGCGAGGAGCCCACCCCCGCCCCGGACGGCAGCATGCCGCTGCGCCGGACCGCCGTGGCCGGGCACAGGACGGCGGAGGCGCCGCTCGACCACGTCGTCCTGGCCAGGCCCGACGCCCCCGCGAAGCCCGCCGACCCGCTCACCTCGATGACCGTCGCGCTGCGCGCCCGGGGCAGTGTCCTCGGACGCGTGACCGTCCACCGCGACGCCGGGAAGCCGCCGTACGAGGCGGCCGACCTGCACCTGCTGCACGAGATCGCCGGGCACGCCGCGCTCGCCCTGGACAACGCCCGCCGCTACACCCGCGAGCACCGCGCGTCGGTGGGCCTCCAGCGCAGCCTGCTGCCGCCGTCGGAGGCCGAGAACGTCGCCGTGACCACCGCCGGGGTCTATCTGCCCGCCGACACCGGCACCGGAGTCGGCGGCGACTGGTTCGACGTCATCCCGCTCTCGTCCGCCCGGGTCGCCCTGGTCGCCGGCGACGTCGTCGGCCACGGCCTCGCGGCGACGGCGATGATGGGCCGGCTGCGGACCGCGGTCCGCACCCTCGCCGACCTCGACCTGGAGCCGGACGAGCTGCTCGTGCACCTCGACGACCTGGTCTCCCAGCTCGGCGTGGAGACCGACGGGAGCGACGAGTCCGACGACGCGACGGGGCCCGCCCGGCCCCGGACCGACCCGATCGGCGCGACCTGTCTGTACGCGATCTACGACCCGGTGTCCCGGCGGCTCGCCATGGCCTCCGCCGGGCATCCGCCGCCGGCCGTGGCGGCCCCGGACGGGACCGTCGCCTTCGTCCCCGTGAACCCCGGGCCTCCGCTGGGCGTGAGCGGGCTGCCCTTCGAGATCGCCGAGGTCGACGTGGAACCGGGGAGCATCCTCGCCCTCTACACCGACGGTCTGATCGAGAGCCGCGAGCGCGACGTCGACGAGGGCATGGCCGACCTCGCCCGCCGTCTCGCGGCGCCGGGGGTCTTCGACACGCCGCTGCGGAGGCTCGGGCGCGAGATCGTCGCCGGCCGCCCCGCCGACCACCTCACCGACGACATCACCCTGCTGCTCGCCCGTACGCGCGCGGTGCCGTCGTACGACCACGTCGTCTGGCCGGTGGCCGCCGATCCGGCCGCCGTGGCGGAGGTGCGCGGGGCCGCGGCCCGGCAGTTGGACGACTGGGGCCTCACGGAGCTGGCCTTCACCACCGAGCTGGTCCTGAGCGAGCTGGTCACCAACGCCATCCGCTACGCCGGCGGTCCGGTCGAGGTGCGGCTGATCCGGGCGGGCCGCCTGGTCTGCGAGGTCTCCGACCCGAGCGCCACCCAGCCCCGCATGCGCCGCGCCCTGCTCACCGACGAGGGCGGCCGGGGCCTGTACCTGGTCGCCCAGCTCACCACCCGGTGGGGCTGCCGCTACACGCGGCACGGCAAGACGATCTGGGCGGAGCAGGAGATGCCGGACGAGGTGGACGCGGGGCGGTAGCGGAACCACGCGGTACTGGTTCCACGTGGTAGCGGGGTCACATGGCGGTGGGTCACATGGTGGTGGTGCCATGTGGTGGTGGTGCCACGTCAACCGGCCCCCGGCGCGCGATCGGCGTGCCGGGTCCGGGTCCGACCCTGAAGAAGCGCACGTGAAGGTACTGATCACCGGCGGAGCCGGGTTCATCGGTTCCACCGTCGCCGCGGCCTGCCTCGACGAGGGGATCGACGTCGTGGTCCTCGACGACCTGTCGACGGGACGCGCCGAGTTCGTCGAGGGGCGGATCTTGTACCGCGGCTACATCGCCGACGGGGAGCTGGTCGACAGGATCTTCTCCGACCATCCCGACGTCCACGCCGCCCTTGGGTGCGCGGCGAAGATCGTCGTCCCCGAGTCCGTGGCGGAGCCGCTGCGCTACTGCGAGGACGTCGCCGCCGGCACGCCGCTGCGCGCGATCTCCCCGCGGTACTTCAACCCGATCGGCTGCGTCCCCGGGATCCGCGACCACGACCACGACCACGACCTGGCGCGCGCCCACGTCGCGGCCCTCCGCCGCTTCGACGCGATCACGTCGGGGGACGCCGGCGCCGCCCCGTACCGGCCGATCGCCCCGGGGACCGGTCACGGCACCACCGTCTTCGAGCTGATCCGGGCGTTCGAGAACGTCACCGGCGAGCCGCTCGCCACCGAGGTGGTCGGCCGGCGGCCCGGTGACAACGCGGGCGCCTACCCCGACGTCACCCTCGCCCGCGAACTCCTGGGCCGGGAACCGGCCCTCTCCATCGAGCGGGGCATCGCGGACTCGCCGGCCTGGCACGCCCGCCGCGACCTCGCCCTCGCGGCGGACGGGAACGACTGATCCCCGCCCCGGGCCGGTGCCGGGGCTTTAGGTTGGGGCCGACCGGGCACCGGCCGACAGCACATCGCGAACAGGACGATCCGCATCATGGGAAACCCCTCCGCCGAGCACGGCGTTCCGCTGACCGACCGCGTCATGGCCTCCGTACGCGCCGATCCCGGGCGGCCGGTGCTGGACTACAACGCGTGGGCGGGCCCCTGGGTGGCGGGGGCGGCGGAGCCGCTGGCCGACGACGTGCTCGCGGGGGCCGCGTTCCCGAGCGGGCGCCCGCTGCCGCCCAGTCTGCGCCGGTGGCTGGCGTTCGACAGCGGTCTGCTGCGCCGGTTCGGCTGGTTCGACTCCGGGTCGGGCTTCACGCCGCGGACGCTCGGGCGGATCGGCCGCGACGAGTTCGGCGACGGCTGGGGAGCACCCTTCGAGGCGCTGTCGGAGCGTTTCGACGAGTGCTTCCTCCTGCCCGGCGGTTCCGACTCCCGCCGGGTCCTCGCCACGGGCGAGCCGGACGCGTACGGCGAGTACCCGGTGTTCGCGCTCGACGTGGACGACCTGCCGTGCGTCGAGCTGATGTACCCGGGCCTCGACGTCTACCTGGCGGACACGGCGGGCCTCGTCGCGCGGCCGGAGGGCGGCTATTCCTCGCTCGCCGCCGATCCCGTGTACGGCCCGAGGATGCGGGCCCACGCGCGGAACGCCTTCGCGGGGAGGTTCCACGAGGAGTGCCTGGACTGGCCGGACGCGTGAGCCGGACCGGTCGGCGCGGGCTCCGCCGTGATCCGAAGGACGGGCCCTAGCCGATGGTGGGGACCTGGCTGACGAGGCCGAAGGCGTCGTGGACGATCCGGACGCGGCTCTCGTTGTAGTCCATGGTGACCAGGGCGCCCTCGGGGACGTGCACGACGTGCAGGTCCGGCCGGTCCCGCAGGATCACCCTCTCGGCCCAGGCCTTCGGCAGCCCGAGGGTCTCGGGCCACTGGGTCCTCGTCCCGGCGTGGTCCGTCGTACGGGCGCCGGGCAGGGCGGCCGCATCGAGGACGGCGGGGACCGCGGTGGCGGTGGCGTCGGCGGTCTCCGGGGCCGCGGTGGCGACGGCCGGAGCGATCAGGGCGGTGACGGAGGCGGCCGCGAGGGCCGCCAGGAGCATCTTCTTCACGTCCGACAGAACGATTCGCCGCCCCGGCGGTCACCGCGGACGGACTTTCGGTCACCGGTACGGCCCACCCGGCGGGCGTCGCCGGGTGGGGACCACCGGGCGGGCCGAGGCACGTCAGATCCGCGTCGACAGCGGGACCGTGATCTGCTTCAGCCAGCGGCCGGCGGCGAAGTCGCGCGCCCTGACGACGACGCGGTCGTGGAAGACCTCGACCTGGAGCCCCTGGTTGAACGTGCCGGGGACGGAGACCTCGCCGCCCTTGCCGTCGTCGGTGTAACCCGTCTGTACGGCGCCGGTGTTGACGACGGAGAAGCCTTCCGGGTTGGCGGTGCCGGGGACGACCCTGCGGACGTACCAGTCCGACAGGGCGAGGTCCCAGTGGGTGTGCCCGCAGAAGAGGAAGACGTCGCGGTGGCGGCCGAGGATCCCGAGGAGCCGGTCCGCCTGGAGGTAGTCGCGGGAGTAGAGCCGGTTGCGGCTGCCCGAGACGGTGTTCGGGAGGGGGTGGTGCGTGACGACCACGACGGGCTTGCGGCGGCGCGCCCAGTACGCGAGGCGCTGTTCGAGCCAGGTGAGCTGCGCCTCGCTCAGCCACACCTCGTCCCAGAGCTTCGGGTCGTGGTAGTGCATGTACTTCTCGGTGCCGAGGCTCAGCACCGGGATGCCGCCGAAGGAGTGCTCGGCGTGCACCGTGTCGCGGCCGGCGAAGCGGTAGAAGCTGCGGAACAGGGAGTCCTCGGTGGTCCCGTTGGGCCAGGTGTCCTGCGCGAGGGTCGACGGGTCGCGCCACTTGGGGACGTAGAACTCGTGGTTGCCGATCGCCCAGGCGACCGTGCGGGGACGGGTGTGGCGCGCGAGTTCGGCGGAGACCTCCGCGTACTCGGCGTCGTACCCGCGCGGGGTGATGTCGCCGGCGACGGCGAGGCCCGAGCTCCGGGGGTTGGTGCGGTTCATGTCCTCCAGGGCGACGCCGAGGTCCCGGAGGTCGCCCTGGATGTCGCTGATGACGTTGAAGGAGGTGACGGGGCGTCCCGGGCCGGCGTGCGCGGGGGACGCCGTGCCCGCCGGCACCTGGGAGGCGGCGACCGCTCCCACCCCGCCCGTCGCGACGGTGAGGAGAGACCTGCGATCCACAGGGGGTTCCTTTCGGTTGCGGCGGTGCCGGCGCCCTCCCGGGCCCACGCACGCGTGTCCGGGGCACCGCGCTTCGATCCGGACCCGTTATGGATACGCAACCTCGGTGGCCCTCCGCCCGGCTCCGGGTGTCCGTGGCGTGAACGCGTTCCGGCGGGACGAGGCCCGGTGCTCGTCCGTACGCGCTCACCCGGCGACCGCCCGGTCCCGGGACGGTCCGGCGTCCGCCGCGGGGACGGCGAAGAAGGCTGGGACCGCGAGGGCCGCCGTGCCCGCCGCGAGCAGCAGGGCGCCCGGCAGGGACCAGGTCGCGACCGGCCCCGCGACCGCGGCTCCCAGGGCGAACCCGGTGGTCTTCAGACTGGCACCGGTGGTGAAGACCTGGCTCCGCAGGCGCTCCGGTGCCTCCCGGTGGCGGACGGCGAACAACGCGGTCAACTGGGGGCCTTCGCCGATTCCGGCGACGAACGCGGCCACGACGAGGACGACCGGGTCGCCGGAGACGGCCGCGGTCGGGGCCGCGGCCTGGACCAGGGCGCCGGTCCAGAGAAGGGTGTCCGGGGCGATGGCCCGCGGGAAGCGGGCGAGTACGGCGTGGGCGGCCAGGGCGGAGGCCCGCCGGGCGGGATCTGCGCCTCGTCCGGCTGTCGGAACGTCTTCCTCGTCCAGGGCGGCGAGCGGGAGCGCCGCTACTGCTCCCGTCGGTGCGCGACCCGCGAACGGGTCGCGGCGCACCGGCGCTCGCGTGCCGCCGACCGCGTCGAACGGGCTCGGTCGGATCCCGGCCCGCCGTTCCCGGACGGGTTCACTCCGGCTCGTCGCCCAGTTCGCTCCTGACGACCTCCCCCACCAGGCCGCGCAGCCAGGTGTGGGCGGGGTCGGCCTGGTAGCGGGGGTGCCAGGCGAGGGAGAGGCGGAGGAAGGGGAGGTCGAGGGGGATCGGGAAGGTGGCCAGGCCGAAGCGGCGGGCCGTGGCCGAGTGGACGCGCTCTCCGAGGATGCCGACGAAGTCGGTGTCGAGCAGGGCGAGGAGGGCCGAGGCGAAGGTCGGGTAGACGGCCACGACCCTCCGTGTCAGGCCGTGTTCGGCGAGGGCCGTGTCGATCGGGCCGGTGAACCGGCCCCGGCGCGAGTAGTTGAGGTGGTCGGCGGCGGCGAACCCGGCGGGGGTGACCCCGCCGTCCAGGAGAGGGTGCCCGGCGCGGGCGACGCCCACGAAGCGGTCCTCCAGGAGCGGTTCGATCCGGGTCTCGGGGCCGGTGCCCGTGATGTTGCCGATCTCCAGGTCGGCCAGGTCCTCGCGGAGGAACTGCACGTCCTGCGGGCCCTCGCCCAGGAACCGGAGGGAGACGCCCGGGGCTTCGGCCCGCATCCGGGTCAGGAGCGGTGCGCCGAGGCGGACGACCAGGGACTCGTCCGCCTGGACGGTGAAGACCCGTTCGAGGCGGGCCGGGTCGATCTCGCCGGCCGGCGCGAAGACGGCGCGGGCCCGTACGACCAGTTCGTGGACCTCGGCCCGTACGGCAAGGGCGCGCGGGGTGGGGACCATGGCGCGCCCGGAGCGGACCAGTACGGGATCGCCGAGGGCGCGCCGGATGCGGCCGAGGGTCCGGCTCATCGCGGGCGACGACAGGTTGAGCCGGTCGGCGGCGCCGCCGACGCTGCCCTCCTCCAGGAGGGCGTCCAGGGCGACCAGCAGGTTCAGGTCCAGATTCAGTTGCATGGCGTGCACTTATCTCTTCGCGAAGTTGCATTTGAAGGCAAGTCCGGTGCGAGCCTACCGTGGCAGCACGGTCGGCCGGCCCCCTCCTTCGGTCTCTTCGAACGAAAGATCCTTCCCATGCTCCTGGATGAAGTGCGTCCCGCGCCGCGCCCCGTCGGCCTGCGGGCCGTGTACGCCGTCATGGCCGCGTGCTCCGTGCTGGTGGTGTCGCTCGTGGCGGCGGTCAACCTGGCGATCCCGAAGCTGGCGGCGAGCGCGCTCGCGCCCTCCCCCGGCCAGTTGCTGTGGATCGTCGACACCTACGTGCTGGTCTTCGGCTGCCTGCTGATCCCCGCCGGCGCGCTCGGCGACCGGTACGGCCGCAAGGGCGCGCTCCTGACCGGGCTCGCCCTGGTCGCGGTCGGCGCCCTCGTGTCGGCGGCCGCTCCCGGCGTGGCCGTCCTGATCGCCGGCCGGGCCGTCACCGGCGTGGGGGCGGCGCTCGTCATGCCGGCCACCCTGTCGCTGATGCTGGAGGTGACCGAACCGGCCGGGCGGCCGCAGGCGGTCGCCGTCTGGACGGCCGCGACCGGCATCGCCGGTGTCGTCGGGAACATCGGCGGGGGTCTGGCCCTCCAGTACCTGCCGTGGCAGGGCCTGTTCCTGTCGGTCGCGCCGCCGGCCGTCGTCCTCGGCCTGCTGGCGGCCCGCTTCGCGCCGCGCGGCGGGCGGCGGCCCGCGACCCTGGACCTGCCGGGCTCGGCCCTGCTCGTCGCGGGCGTCGGGGCCCTGCTGTACGGGATCATCGAGGGGCCCTCGTCCGGCTGGGCGTCCGCGCGGGTGATCGGCGGGCTGCTCCTGTCGGCCGTCCTGATCGCGCTGTTCGTGACGCGCTCGCTGCGCGCGGAGCGCCCGCTGCTCGACCCGCGCGTCTTCCGCGTCCGCAGGCTGCGGGCCGGCGCCCTCGGCGTCGGGACCGCGTTCTTCGGCCTGTTCTCCCTCTTCTACGTCAACGCCCAGTACCTCCAGTACGCCAAGGGGTACTCGCCGCTGGTCGCGGGCTGCGCGATCGCCCCCCTGGCGATCGGCATGATGGTCGCCTCGCGCCACAGCATCCGGCTGGCCGCCCGCTTCGGCGACGGCGTCGTCGCCGTCGGCCTGGCCGGCATCGTCGCCGGTCTGGTCCTGATGTCCTTCGCCACCGCCTCCACCCCGTACCCCCTCTACGCCCTCTTCCTCGTGCTCCTCTCCCTGGGCATGGGCCTGTGCGTCCCCGTCCTGTCGGCCGCCGTCATGACCTCCCTCCCGCAGGACCGGGCCGGTCTGGGGTCGGGGCTGAACGGCGCGACCCGCGAGATCGGCAGTGCGCTGGGCGTCGCCGTCATGGGGACGGCGCTCTCCTCCCACGGCTCGGAGGTCTTCTCCACCGCGATGTCCTTCGGCTTCCGCGTGGTCGCCGGTCTCGTCCTGGCCGTGTCCCTCGTCACCCTCGCGTGGTGGCGCGGCGGCGACGGGGCGCCGAAACCCCAGGTGGGGTGAGTCCGGGCCGTCGGCGGCGGTCCGGCGGGATGTTTGGGGTGCCGGTCGGCGGTCAGGCGTCATCGACGAACCTGTTCGTCTCATCGACTGGGGAGCACATGGAGAGCGTTCTTCGGCTGGCGGCATCCGTCGGCGGCTCGGCCCTCGTGGCGTTCGTCGTGGTCCGCCTGGCGGACCTGTTGGCCCGTCACGCGGACGCGCGCCACCACGAGACACCGCTGTGGGGGTTGCTGCGCCGCTGCCGTACGCCGTTGTTCGTCGTCCTGCTGACCGCCCTGCTCCGCTGGACCTATCCGGCGTCGGCCGCGTCCCTCCTGGACGAGCACGCCCAGGTGATCGGCCACGTGCTGCTGCTGTGCCTGATAGGCGGCGGCGCCTGGCTGACGATCCGGGCGGCCTCGGCCGTCGTGGAGTCCTCGTACACGCGCTACGCCGGGCGTGCGCGGGACGCCGCGCGGCTGCGCCGGGTCCGTACGCAGGTCACGCTGATCATGCGGGTGGTGTCGGTCGCCGTCGGAGTGCTCGCGGCCGCCGTCGCCCTCGTCACCTTCCCCTCCTTCCGCACCCTCGGCACGTCGCTGCTGGCCTCGGCCGGGATCATCGGCATCGTGGCCGGCGTGGCGGCGCAGTCGACGCTCGGCAACCTCTTCGCCGGCTTCCAGATCGCCTTCGGCGACATGGTCCGCATCGGGGACACGGTCGTCGTCGACGGCGAGTGGGGTCTCGTGGAGGAGGTGACGCTGACCTTCCTCACGGTCAGGACCTGGGACGAGCGCCGGGTGACGCTGCCCGTCTCGTACTTCACCTCGCGTCCGTTCGAGAACTGGTCGCGGGGCGGTGCCCAGATGACGGGGTCGGTCTTCGTCCACTGCGACCACTCCACGCCCGTCGCGCTCATGCGGGCGCACCTGCGGGAGTTCCTCGCCGCCTGTCCGGCCTGGGACGGGCGCGGCTGGGACCTGGCCGTCACGGACACGTCGCCCACCGCCATCACGGTCCGCGCGATCGTGACCGCCAAGGACGCCGACGACCTGTGGACGACCCGCTGCGCCGTACGCGAGGAACTCGTGCGCTGGCTGGCCCGGGAGCACCCGGGCGCCCTTCCCCGGGTCGTCACCGCCTCCGCCCCCGAGGAGTCGGGCAAGGCGGCCTGAGTCGCCGGGGGCTCGGCCGGGGCGACGAGGGCGAGGTGGTGGACGGCGGCCCGCTCCGCGTACGGGGCGGTGTCGAACGACCCGCGCGGGTCCGTCCGCTCAGACCGGCGGCTCGTGCGCCGACGACCGGCCGCGAAGGACCGGCCCGTACCACAGCATTCGGCTCGCCTCGCTCCGGACGCGGCGGGTGCGTCCCCGTTCGGCCAGGAGCGCGAGGGCGGTGGGCGGCGTCGCGAAGCGCCGGGAGGCGGCCGTGCGCTGGAGCCAGTCGGACGCGTCGAGGAGTTCTCCGGGGGACCGGGCCTCGTCCTGTACGAGGGCGTGGAGCAGGGACCACTCGCGCAGGCGGCGGGCGGGGAAGTCGTGGGCCGCGACGGTCTCGGCGAGGCGCCGGGCCCATTCCGTGAAGTGCGGGCCGGCCAGGAGGCCGGCGGCCCTGCGGTCCAGGTGACGGACCACCGCGCTGCCGGCCATCGTCGCGTCCCGGTCGCGCAGGACGGCGGACACCAGCTCGGCCTCGGCCTCCTCCGGTACGGCTTCCAGAGCCTCCAGGTACCGGGCGAACCTCCGGTGCTCGGGCGGTTCCTCGTCGAGGTGCGGGGCGGTCATGCCGCGATTCTGCCCGGTCGTCGGAGGGCGCGGCCGGGAATTTCCGGGCACGCCGACGGTCCTGATCCGCCTGACAGACCTCGGGAGCGGAGGAAGGCCCGGACGCCCCGGGAGACCCCGTGCGCGACGGAGGTCCGGCCGGCCGCAGGGGGATCGGCGGGATCCGGCCGACACGGATGGTGGCGGGGCGCGGGGGTGGACTTACTAGGACGTCCAACTATATGTTCGTGACACAAGGTCCGCGGTGCAGGGAAGCCGGTGTGAATCCGGCACGGTCCCGCCACTGTGACCGGGGAGTGTGCCGCCGTCCACACGTCACTGACGAGGTCCGTCGGGAAGGCGGGCGGCACGCGGGGATCCGGGAGTCAGGATACCGGCCGCGGAGCGTTCCGTGTTGTCCACGAGGATGGAGCAGACACGCATGGCACCGGTCCGTACCCACGACCCTGGTGATCCGGCGGAGCGAGCGGCGACCCCCGCGTCCACGTAGCTCTTCGGCGGCCCCGCGCCGCCCCGTCCCACGGCGTCCCCCCGCGGCGCACCCACCCGGTGCGGCCGGCGGTCCGCCGTGCCATCCCCGGATCCGACCTGACGAGAGCAGGCCCCCATGGTCCGTGAACTCACCCATTTCATCGGCGGGAAGCACACCGCCGGCACGTCCGGCCTCTTCGGCGACGTGTACGACCCCAACACCGGCGCCGTCCAGGCCCGCGTCCCGCTCGCCGGCCGCGCCGACACCGAGCGGGCGATCGCGGACGCGGTCGCCGCCCAGCGGGAGTGGGGCGCGTGGAACCCGCAGCGGCGCGCCCGCGTCCTGTTGCGGTTCCTCCGGCTCGTCGAGGGCGAACGCGACGAGCTGGCGAGGCTGTTGTCCGCCGAGCACGGCAAGACCGTCGCGGACGCCCACGGCGATCTGCAACGCGGGCTCGAAGTCGTGGAGTTCGCCGCCGGCGCTCCCCACCTCCTCAAGGGGGAGTTCACCGACAACGCCGGAACCGGCATCGACGTGCACTCCTTGCGCAGCCCGCTCGGCGTCGTCGCCGGCATCACCCCGTTCAACTTCCCCGCGATGATTCCGCTGTGGCAGGCCGCACCCGCCCTGGCCTGCGGCAACGCCTTCATCCTCAAGCCGTCCGAACGCGATCCCTCCGTACCGCTCCGGCTCGCGGAGCTGTTCCTGGAGGCGGGGCTCCCGGCCGGTGTCCTCAACGTCGTCAACGGCGGCGAGGAGGCCGTCACCACCCTCCTCGAAGACCCCCGCGTGCAGGCCCTCGGCTTCGTCGGCTCCACCCCGGTCGCCGCGCACATCTACGCGACGGCCGCCGCCCACGGCAAGCGCGCCCAGTGCTTCGGCGGCGCCAAGAACCACATGATCGTGATGCCCGACGCCGACCTCGACCAGGCCGTCGACGCCCTGGTGGGGGCCGGTTACGGCTCGGCGGGCGAGCGCTGCATGGCGATCTCCGTCGCCGTGCCCGTCGGCGAGGAGACCGCCGACCGGCTGGTGGCCGCACTGAAGGAGCGCGTCGCCGCCCTCCGGATCGGCCGCTCCGACGACCCGGAGGCCGACTTCGGGCCGCTGGTGAGCCGGGACGCCCTGGAACGGGTCACCCGCTACGTCGACATCGGCGTGGAGGAGGGGGCCGAACTCGTCGTCGACGGACGCGGGTTCACCCTGCCCGGCCACGAGGACGGCTTCTTCGCGGGCGCCTCGCTCTTCGACCGGGTCACCCCGGAGATGCGGATCCACCGCGAGGAGATCTTCGGCCCGGTGCTGTGCGTCGTGCGCGCCGCCGACTTCGAGGAGGCGCTCCGGCTGCCCAGCGAGCACGCGTACGGGAACGGCGTCGCCCTCTTCACCCGGGACGGCGACACCGCCCGCGAGTTCGCGCGCCGGGTCGACACCGGGATGGTCGGCGTCAACGTCCCGATCCCGGTCCCCGTGGCGTACCACACCTTCGGCGGCTGGAAGGCGTCCGGGTTCGGGGACCTGAACCAGCACGGGCCGGACTCGATCCGCTTCCACACCCGCACCAAGACCGTCACCTCGCGCTGGCCCTCCGGGGTCAAGGAGGGCGCGAGCTTCACCATGCCGACGATGGGGTGAGCGGAGTGTCCACCAGCATGCTCACGAAGGACCAGCTCGCCCTGGCGGAGGTCACCCTCGACTTCGCGCAGGAGCAGCTCGGCCCGCACGCCGTCGCCTGGGACCGGGAGAAGCACTTCCCGGTCGACGTCCTGCGCAGGGCCGCGGGGCTCGGCCTCGGCGGCGTCTACGTCCGCGAGGAGCACGGCGGTTCCGGCCTCGGCCGGGTCGACGGCGTCCTCGTCTTCGAGGCCCTGGCCACCGGCTGCCCCTCGATCGCCGGGTACCTCTCCATCCACAACATGGTCGCCTGGATGATCGGCCGGTACGGCGACGACGCCCAGCGCGGGCGCTGGCTCCCGGACCTGTGCTCGGCGCGCCGGCTCGGCAGCTACTGCCTGACCGAGCCGGGTGCCGGTTCCGACGCCGCCGCGCTGCGCACCCGGGCCGAGCGGGTCGGCGACGACTACGTCCTGACGGGGGTGAAGCAGTTCGTCTCCGGGGCGGGCGCCTCCGCCGTGTACGTCGTCATGGCCCGTACGGGCGCCGAGGGCCCCGGCGGGGTCACCGCCTTCGTCGTCGAGCGCGACGACCCGGGCGTCTCCTTCGGCGCCGACGAGCGGAAGATGGGCTGGAACGCCCAGCCCACCCGGCAGGTGGTCCTCGACGGGGTGCGGATCCCCGCCGACCGGCGCCTCGGCGCCGAGGGCGAGGGCTTCCGCATCGCCATGAACGGGCTCAACGGCGGCCGGCTCGGCATCGCCGCCTGCTCGCTCGGCGGCGCGCAGAGCGCCCTGGACCGCAGCCTGGCCCACCTCGCGGACCGGGAGGCCTTCGGGGCCCGGCTGCTCGACGCGCAGGCGCTGCAGTTCCGCCTCGCGGACATGGCCACCGAACTGGCCGCCGCCCGCGCGCTGGTGCGGCAGGCGGCGGACGCCCTGGACCGGGGCGATCCGCAGGCCCCGCGGTTGTGCGCGATGGCCAAGCGGTTCGCCACGGACACCGGGTACGCGGTCGCCGACCGGGCGCTCCAGCTCCACGGCGGCTACGGCTACCTGAACGAGTACGGCATCGAGAAGATCGTCCGCGATCTGCGGGTGCACCGGATCCTGGAAGGAACGAACGAGATCATGCGGGTCATCGTCGCCCGGGGGCTCACGGAGGCGCTGCGGTGAGCGCCGGGAAGCACGGCTCCGGTGACGTCCTCGTCCATGTCGAGGGGCGGGCCGGGTACCTCACCCTGAACCGTCCGAAGGCGCTCAACGCGCTCACCCACGCGATGGTGCTCCGCATCGACGAGGCCCTGACCACGTGGGAGCACGACCCGGCCGTGGAGACGGTCGTGGTCCGGGGGGCGGGCGAGCGCGGCCTGTGCGCCGGGGGCGACATCCGCGCCATCCACGAGGACGCCCGGACGGGCGGGACGGCGTCGGCGGACTTCTGGCGGGACGAGTACCGGCTGAACGCCCGGATCGCCCGCTACCCCAAGCCGTACGTGGCCCTCATGGACGGCATCGTCATGGGCGGCGGCGTCGGGATCTCCGCCCACGGCACGGTCCGCGTCGTCACCGAACGCTCCGGGGTCGCCATGCCGGAGACCGGCATCGGCTTCGTCCCCGACGTCGGCGGCACGTACCTCCTCGGGCTCGCGCCGGGGGAACTGGGCGTCCACCTCGCCCTGACCGGTGCGGTCGTCGGCGCGGCCGACGCCCTGCTGTGCGGGCTCGCGGACCACTTCGTCCCCGCGGGCCGGCTCCCGGAGCTGGCCGGCGACCTCGCGCGGACCTCCGTCCACGGGGCCCTCGCCCGGCACGTCCAGACGCCCCCGCCGGGCGAACTGGCCGCCGCCCGGGAGTGGATCGACCCCTGTTACGCGGCGGACACCGTGGAGGAGATCCTCGCCCGGCTGCTCGACAGCGGCGTCCCGGCCGCGAAGCGGGCCGCCGACCTGCTCCTGGCCAAGTCCCCGACCGCGCTCAAGGCGACCCTGGCCTCGGTGCGCCGGGCGCGGCGGCTCGGCCCGCTGGAACGGGTCCTGGAGCAGGAGTACCGCGTCTCCTGCGCCGCCCTGTCCTCCCCCGACCTGGTGGAGGGCATCCGTGCCCAGGTGATCGACAAGGACCGCGCCCCCCGCTGGTCCCCCGCGACGCTCGCCGAGGTGGGCGCGGCGGACGTGGACCGGTTCTTCGCCCCGCTCGGCGACCGCGAACTGCGGCTCGCCGGGCCCGCGTCCCTCCAGGAGGTGCCGTGGTGACCCGTACCGTCGCCTTCGTCGGACTCGGCCGCATGGGCGGGCCGATGGCCGCCAACCTCGTCGGGGCCGGGCACCGCGTCCTCGGGTACGACGTGGTGCCGGAGGCCGTGGCCGCCGCTGCCGCCTCCGGGGCGGAGCCCGCCGGGTCGGCGGCGAAGGCCGCGGCGGAGGCGGACGTGGTGATCACCATGCTGCCGACCGGCCGCCACGTCCTGGACCTCTACGGCGAGCGGGGCCTGCTCGCCGCGGCGCGGCCCGGCACGCTGTTCGTCGACTGCTCCACCATCGACGTGGCCGACGCCCGCGCCGCGCACGGGGCGGCGCGCGCCGCAGGCCACCGGGGGCTCGACGCGCCCGTGTCCGGCGGGGTGATGGGCGCGGAGGCCGGGACGCTCACCTTCATGGCGGGCGGCGGCGCGGAGGAGTTCGCGGAGGCCGAACAGCTCCTGTCGGCCATGGGCCGGAAGGTCGTGCACTGCGGGCCCGCCGGGTCCGGGCAGGCGGCGAAGATCTGCAACAACATGATCCTCGGGATCTCGATGATCGGCGTCAGCGAAGCCTTCGTCCTCGCCGAGAGCCTGGGCCTGGACCACCAGGCGCTGTACGACGTGGCGTCCACGGCCTCCGGGCAGTGCTGGGCGCTCACCGTCAACTGCCCTGTACCGGGGCCGGTGCCGGGCAGCCCGGCGAACCGCGACTACCGGCCGGGCTTCGCGGCGCCCCTGATGGCCAAGGACCTGAACCTCGCCGCCAACGCCCTGCGGGCCGGCGGCGTGGACGCGCAACTCGGCCTGAAGGCAGCGGAGTTGTACGCGGCCTTCGCGGAGGGGGACGGCGCGGGGCTGGACTTCTCGGCGATCGTACGGACGATCCGGGCGTCCGGGGCGGCACCGGAGGAAACGACGACGGACGGGACGCACCCATGACCTACGAGACCATCCTGGTCGAGCGCGAGGACCGCGTCGCGCTCGTCACGCTCCACCGCCCCGAGGCGCTCAACGCCCTGAACCTCCGGGTGATGGAGGAGGTCGTGGCCGCCTTCGAGGAGCTGGACCGGGACCCGGGCGTGGGCTGTGTCGTCCTGACCGGTTCGGAGAAGGCGTTCGCCGCGGGCGCCGACATCAAGGAGATGCGCCCGCGGAGCTACATGGACATGTACCTCTCCGACTGGTTCACGGCCTGGGACCGCCTCGGGCAGGTCCGTACGCCCACGGTCGCGGCGGTCGCCGGGTACGCCCTGGGCGGCGGCTGCGAACTGGCGATGCTCTGCGACGTCCTGCTGGCCGCCGACACGGCGGTCTTCGGGCAGCCGGAGATCGGGCTCGGGGTCATCCCCGGCATCGGCGGCTCCCAGCGGCTGACCCGGGCCGTCGGCAAGGCGAAGGCCATGGAGCTGTGCCTGACCGGCCGGACGATGGACGCCGTCGAGGCCGAACGGGCCGGTCTGGTGTCCCGGATCGTGCCGGCGGACGAGCTCCTCGCCGAGGCGTGGAAGGTGGCGGGCACGGTGGCGGCGATGTCCAAGCCGGTCGCGATGATGGCGAAGGAGTCCGTGAACCGGGCCTTCGAGACCACGCTCGCCGAGGGCGTGCGCTTCGAACGGCGCCTGTTCCACGCGGTGTTCGCCACGGCGGACCAGAAGGAGGGCATGTCCGCTTTCGTGGAGAAGCGTCCGCCGGGGTTCGTCCACGGCTGACGCGTGACCGGCCGGGCGGGGGCCCCTCCCCCGCCCGGCCGGTCGCTCCCCCGCGTCACGTCACGTCGGCCGCGGTCACGGGCGGCGCGCCGTGGCGGGAGCCGCGCCACGACGGGAGGTGGTGGAAGAACAGGTTGAGGACGACCGCGGTGAGCGTCCCCAGCATGATGCCGCTCTCGAAGAGGACCCGGAGCTGCCGGGTCGGCATGTGCTCGGCGAACTGCGGATACGCGGTGGGCAGGAAGCCGATGCCGAGGCTCGCGGCCACCAGGACCGTGTTCCGCGCCCCCGACAGGTCGGCCTTGACGAGGATCTGCATGCCCACGACGGCGATCGTCGAGAACAGGACGACGGTGGCGCCGCCCAGGACGGCCGGCGGCATCGCCGCGACCACCGCGCCCACCTTGGGAACCGTACCGAGGACCAGCATGATCACCCCTCCGGCCGCGACGACCCGGCGGGACGTCACCCCGGTCAGCCGCAGCAGCCCCACGTTCTGGCTGTAGACCGTGGTGGGGAAGGAGTTGAGCAGCCCCGACGCCACCGTGGCCAGGCCGTCGGCGCGCAGCGCGCGGACGACGGCCCGCTCGTCCACCTCGCGTCCGGCGATCTCCCCGACGGCGAAGAACTGGCCGATCGACTCGACCGCGATGATCACCATGACGAGGACGATCGCGAGGACCGCCATCACGTCGAAGCGGGGCACGCCGTAGTGCAGCGGGGCCTGCATCCCGAACCAGGGGGCGTCGCCGACGCGGGAGAAGTCGGCCCGTCCGGCAAGGGCCGCGACCGCCGTGCCCGCCGCCAGGCCGAGCAGGACGGCGACCGAGGCGACGAAGCCCTTCGCGAACCGGTACAGCACGACGACGACCACGAGGGTGACGGCGGCCAGACCGAGCTGGACCGGAGCCCCGAAGCCGGCCGCGTCCGGGTTCCCGCCGCCCACCTGCCGGGCGGCCACCGCCATCAGGGTCACCCCGACGACGGTGACGATCGTGCCGGTGACCAGGGGCGGGAAGAAGCGCACCAGCCGGCCGAAGACCGGGGCCACCAGGAAGAGCACGAGCCCGGCCGCGATCACCGCCCCGAACACCGTGGGCAGCCCGGCACGCGCACCGCCCGCCGCCACGCCGACGGACACCAGGGACGGTACGGCCGCCGTCGACATGCCCTGGACCACCGGCAGCCGGATGCCGACGCCGGGCAGGCCCACGGTCTGCAGCAGGGTGGCCACACCGCAGGCGACCAGCGCGGTGTTCACGAGCGAGGCGGTGTCGGTCTCGGACAGGCCCATGCCCTGCGCGACCAGGAGCGGCATGACCACGGCACCCGCGTAGAAGGCGAGCACGTGCTGCAGGCCCAGCGCCGCCAGCCGCCACCAGGCGGGGGCGGCGTCGACGGGGCCCCGGCCCGTGGTGCCTGCGGCGCACGGGATGTACGGGGAAGCGGTCCCGCCCGGTGGCTGCGTCACGTCCGACGGCTGCGTCACGGCCGACGCAGTGGCCCCGTCCGGTGGCTGTATCGCGTCCGTCGCGGCGGTCCTCCCCGGCAACCGCGTCTCGTCCGTCGCAGCAGCCCCACCCGGTACCCGCGTCACATCCGTCATGAGGTCCTCCCCAGTCGTCGCGCCCGGTGCCGCCACGGCACCGTCAGCGGGCCGAATCCGGCCCGTTCCACCAGGCGGTCCGCCCGTTCGCGGGCCCGCGCGCCCAGTGCTTCCTCGTCGACGCCGGGGCAGTGACCGTCCTCGTAGACGACCCTCCCGCCGACCAGCGTCATCACCACGTCGCCCGCCCGGGCCGTGTACACCAGCGTCGACACGGCCCGGTGCACGGGCTGCGCCGCCGTGCCCGAGAGGTCCACGACCACCAGGTCCGCGAGGGCCCCGGGGCGGACGACACCGGCGTCCCGCACGCCCGTGTACCGGGCCCCGTCCCGGGTGGCCGCCTCCAGGACGTCCTCGCAGCGCACCCCGGCCGGGTCGAGGGTGGCCAGTCGCTGCGCGAACAGCGTCTGCTTCATCACCTCGAACATGTCCTGCCGGCCGCCGGCGCTCGGCCCGTCCGTGCCGAGGGCCACGACCGCGCCCGCCTCGCGCAGCGGCAGCCAGGGCATCGTGCCGGAGGCCAGATAGGCGTTGGAGCAGGGGTTGTGGGCGACGCCTGCGCCCGCCGCGCCGACCGCGGCCGTCTCCTCCTCGTCCAGCCAGACGGCGTGGGCGAGCGTCGCCCGCGCGTCGAGCAGGCCCTCGCGCGCCAGCCAGGTCACCGGGCGGACGCCGTGGGCCTCCAGATAGCTCCGCGGGTCCCCGGCGCCCTCGCTGCAGTGGGTGTGCCAGCGGACCCCGTGCTCCCGGGCCAGGGCGACCGCGCCGCCGATCAGGTCCTGGTCGACGTAGGAGAGGTTGAGCGGGGCGGGCCAGACACGGACGCGCGCGTCGGGGCCGCGGGCCTCCACGCACTGCCGGGTCAGCTCCAGTTCCTCGGCGGTGCCGTAGCGGTACAGCGCGTCGGGCAGGCCGCGCGCGTCGGCGGTCTTCGTGCGGTCGCCGAGCATGCCCCGGGCGACCGCGCCGCGCAGGCCGACCTCCTCGATCGCGTCGGCCACGGCGAGGACGGTCTCGGGGTCGGTGGGCGCGTAGTGGTGGTCCACGACGCTGGTGATGCCGGCGCGGGCCGCCTCGACGGCGCTCAGGCGTACGGCGGTGAGGGCGTCCTCCGCGTCGAGGTGGACGGCGTAGGGCCACATGAAGTGGTTGAGCCAGGGCCGGATCGGCTCGCCGTCGCCGATGCCGCGGGCGAAGGACTGGAAGAGGTGGGTGTGGGCGTCGGTGAAGCCGGGCAGGATCGCGCGGCCCCGGCAGTCGACGGTGCGGCGGGGACGCCAGCGGGCCTCGACCTCGCGGGCCGGTCCGACGTCGACGATCCGGTCGCCGTCGACGGCCACCGAGCCGGAGGCGTATACGGTCCGCTCGTCGTCGACGGTGACGACCTGGGCGCCGGACAGCAGGAGCGCGCAGGGGCGCGGTGCGGGCAGAGGGGCGGTCAGGGGGTCGGGCAGGGGGTCGGGAGACTTTTCGGGCATGGGCGTGCCCCGCTTTCGGTCCGGGGGTGCCGGGGCCGCCGCCGCGACCCGCGCGTGACTGCGGGGCCCGGCGGCCGGCCTCCGGTGAGGGGAAGGGAGAGGGAGACGGGGGAGGCTCAGCCGCCGAAGTTGGCGGCGATGCGCTGTCTCAGGTAGTCCTCGGCGGTGATCGGCGCGTGGCGTCCGTCCGGCGAGGTGATCACGGCGTTCCGGTCGGCCTGGGCGAAGTAGGCGATCGAGTGGCGCGGCCCCTGGTCGCCGTCGGGCGCGGGCGGGGCGACGCGGTGGAAGTTGGACAGCAGCCGGTCGCCGCTCCACCGCATCAGCATGTCGCCGATGTTGCAGGTGACCAGGTCGGCGCGGGCGGGGACCGGGGTCCAGGCCAGGGTGTCGGCCTCGGCGCCGGGGCAGACCTGCAGTCCGTCCTGCCCGTCCCGCTGGAACAGCAGGGTCAGGCAGTCGAAGTCGGTGTGCGCGCCGGCCCGCCAGGCGCCGTCGGACCGCCCGCGGGCCGCCTCGGGGACCGCGTAGTAGTGCAGCAGCCGCAGGGTGCTCTGGTGCAGCGGACTGGCCGGGTCGTGGCGTTCGGCGAAGAAGTCCCGTGCGAGTCCGAGGCGTTCGGCGAAGCAGGACAGGACCCGCTGGGCGAGGGCGTGGCAGCGCGCCTCGAAGGACAGGAGCGTGTCGCGGAACCCCGGCAGCTCCTCCTCGCCGGGCCACAGTCCCGCCATGTGGGGACGGGTGAGCTGGTACGACTCCTTCTCGTCCGGCGTGCCGGTGGAGGGGCGCACCTGACTGCGGTACTCCCAGCCGGCGTTGAGCCCCTTCTTCAGCGCGTGCCCGCGCTTGGTCTCCTCCGGCAGCGCGAAGTAGGCCTCGGCCGCGGCGAACGCGGCGTCGGTCTCGGCGCGGGTGATTCCGTGCCCGGAGAGCTGGAGGAAACCGGTCTCCGTGGCGGCCCGCCACAGCTCCTCGGTGATCCGGGCGCGCCGGTTCTCGAAGTCCGTCAGATCGACGACCTGGATCTCCCGCGCCGTCGTCTCGGTGCCCGCGGAGCGGCCCATGCGCCGCTCCCGGTCGAGTTCCGCGTCGGCGTTCGGGGTGCGCGGGTCGTGGTGCTGGGTGGTCAACGTGGTTCTCCCTGTTCGGGGCGCGTCCGGAACCGTGCCGGACGCGCGGGGGAACGAAGCGCGGTCACCGCCCCCGGCGCTTCCACCGGTCCGCTCGCGGCGGACCGGGCACGCTCGCGTACGGCCTGGTTGCCGACGCGTCGTGGACTGGCAGCCCCCCGGCCCTTCTCCGGGCCTCCGGGTGCTGCGCGATGCCGAGAAGTCTCCCGGCCCGGTGTTACGGGCCTGCTACGCCCGGTGTCGCCCGCGTAAAGGGTCGCCCGCGCAAGCCCGCGCAAGCCCGTACGAAGGGTCCCTCGGCCCCGACTTCCGCGTCCGGAACCGAACGCGGAAGCAGGACCGCCGGCTCAGGCCCCGGCCACGACCCGGGGCAGGTTCGCGAGGATCGCGGCCAGGTCCCCGGTGGGGACGCCTCCGCCCTGGGCGACCTCCGGGGAGCCGCCGCCCCGGCCGCCGAGGAGCTGCTTGACGGTCGCGGAGGCGTTCCGGCCGGCCTCGCGGGCCGGGGCGTTGACGGTGAGGACCAGTCCGCCCGACGAGGTGGCGACGGCCACCAGGCCGGGGCGGGCGTGCGGGAGGCGGTCGCGGACCGCGAGGGCGAGGGCGCGGGCCTCGTCGGCGCCGCCGTCGACGGTCGCGGTGACGACCAGCGTGTCCCCCGCCTCGACGGCCCCCGCGGCGAGTTCGGCGGCGTGGGCGGCCGTGGCCCGGGCCTTGAGGCGGGCGTTCTCCCGGTCGGCGGCCTTGAGGCGGTCGAGGAGGCCCGCGATCCTGTCGGGCAGTTCGGCGCGGGGCGCGTTCAGCTGCTCGGCGATCCGGCCCACGAGGTCGCGCTCGCGGGCGAGGTACCCGAAGCCCTCGATGCCGACGGCCGCCTCCAGGCGGCGCATGCCGGCGCCGACGGAGGACTCGGCGGTGAGGGCGACCGTGCCGATCTGGGAGGCGTGGTCGACGTGGGTGCCGCCGCACAGCTCGCGTGACCAGGGGCCGCCGATCTCGACGACCCGCACCTTCTCCCCGTACGTCTCGTCGAAGAGGGCGAGCGCGCCGAGTTCCTTGGCCTCGGGCAGGGTCGTCCAGCGGACGCCGACGGGCAGGTCGCGGCGCAGGGCCCGGTTGGCGGCCTCCTCGACCTCGCTCCGGACGGCCGGGGAGAGGGCGCCGCGCCAGGGGAAGTCGAGGCGGAGGTGGCCGGGCCGGTTGTAGGAGCCGGACTGGAGGGCGGTGGGACCGAGGACCTCGCGCAGGGCGGCGTGCAGGACGTGGGTGCCGGAGTGGGCCTGGCGGGCGCCGAGGCGCCACTCGGGGTCGACGGCGGCGTGCACGGTGTCGTCGACGGCCAGTTCGCCCGCCGTGATCCTGACCCGGTGGACGACGAGGCCAGGCAGGGGCCGCTGGACGTCGACGACCTCGGCCTCGGCCGAAGTCCCGGAGAGGAGGCCCGCGTCGCTGTCCTGGCCGCCGGACTCGGCGTAGAAGGGGGTGCGGTCGAGGACGACGGTGACGAGGTCGCCGGTGCGGGCCGCCGGGACGGGGCCCTCGGTGCCGAGGAGGGCGAGGACGCGGGACTCGGTGGTGAGGGTGTCCCAGGCCCGCCAGTCGGTGGGACCGTGGGCGTCCAGGACGGTGCGGAGGGCGGTGGTGTCCGCCGTGCCGCCGGACTTGCGGGCACGGGCGTCGGCGCGGGCCCGTTCGCGCTGCTCGTTCATGAGGGCGGTGAAGCCCTCGCGGTCGACCTCGACGCCCTGTTCGGCGGCCATCTCCAGGGTGAGGTCGACGGGGAAGCCGTAGGTGTCGTGGAGCAGGAACGCCTGCGCGCCGGGCAGGGAGCGTCCGCCGCCCTCCCTGACCTTGGCGACGGCGGTGTCGAGGACGGTGGTGCCCTGCTTGAGGGTGGCGCGGAAGGCGTCCTCCTCGCCGTACGCCTGGTCGGAGATACGGGCGTAGGACTCGACGACCTCGGGGTAACCGGGGGCCATGCGGTCGCGGGCCACGGGCAGCAGTTCGGGCAGGGCGGGGTCCTGGAAGCCGAGCTGGCGCATGGAGCGGACCGAGCGGCGCAGGATGCGGCGCAGGACGTAGCCGCGTCCCTCGTTGCCGGGGGCGGTGCCGTCGGCGAGGAGCATGAGCGCGGTGCGGACGTGGTCGGCGACCACGCGGAGCCGTACGTCGGCCTGCTCGTCGTCGCCGTAGCGGACGCCGGCGAGGGCGGCGGCCCGGTCGAGGACGGGGCGGGTCTCGTCGATCTCGTAGAGGTTGTCGACGCCCTGGAGGAGGGTGGCCATCCGCTCCAGGCCCATGCCGGTGTCGATGTTGCGGCGGGGCAGTTCGCCGAGGATCGGGTAACCGCTCTTGCCGGGGCCCTCGCCGCGCTCGTACTGCATGAAGACGAGGTTCCAGAACTCCATGTACCGGTCCTCGTCGACGGCGGGCCCGCCCTCGCGGCCGAGGGCCGGGCCGCGGTCGTAGTACAGCTCGGAGCAGGGGCCGCAGGGGCCGGGGACGCCCATGGACCAGAAGTTGTCCTCGTCGCCGCGCGCCACGATCCGCTCGTCGGGCAGGCCGGCGACCTCGCGCCAGATGCCGCGGGCGTCGGTGTCGGAGTGGTGGACGGTCACCCAGATCTTCTCGGGGTCGAGCCCGTAGCCGCCCTCGGCCCACGGCTTCGTGGACAGGTCCCAGGCGAAGGCGATGGCCTCCTCCTTGAAGTAGTCCCCGAAGGAGAAGTTGCCGTTCATCTGGAAGAAGGAGCCGTGCCGGGTGGTCTTCCCGACCTCCTCGATGTCCAGGGTCCGCACGCACTTCTGCACGCTCGTGGCCCGCTGCCACAGGGGGGCCGCCTCGCCGGTGAAGTACGGCTTGAAGGGGACCATGCCGGCGTTGACGAACAGCAGGGTGGGGTCGGGGGTGGGCAGCGGCGCGCTGGGCACGACGGTGTGTCCCCGGGCGGCGAAGTAATCGAGGAAGCGCTGGCGGATGTCGGCGGTACGCAAGGTTCTCACTGCTTCCGGTGGAGGGGGACGGTCAGGCGGCGCGGGCGGAGGGGGCGGGGAGCGGGGTCAGGGAGGCGTACTCCAGGGGCGCGGAGGGGTCGATGGACACGTTCAGCGGGGCGGGCTCCGCTCCCGAGCGGACGAGGAGGTCGCCGACGGCGGCGATCATGGCGCCGTTGTCGGTGCACAGCGTCATGGGCGGGACGCGCAGCTCGACCCCGGCGGCGGCGCACCGCCGCTCGGTGAGGGCGCGGACGCGGGAGTTCGCGGCGACCCCGCCGACCACGATCAGCGTCTTCACGTCGTACGCCTCGCAGGCCGCGAGGGCCTTGCGGCTGAGGACGTCGGCGACGGCCTCCTGGAGGGCGGCGGCGCCGTCGGCGACGGGCACGTCCAGGCCCTGGAGGCGGTGCTTCTCGACCCAGCGGGCGGCGGCGGTCTTGAGGCCGGAGAAGGAGAAGGCGTACGGGTCGTCCCCGCCGCGGGTCAGCGGCCGGGGGAAGTCCACCGCGCGCGGGTCGCCGTCCCGGGCGGCCCGGTCGATGGCGGGCCCGCCGGGATAGGGCAGGCCGAGGATGCGGGCGACCTTGTCGAAGCACTCCCCCGCCGCGTCGTCGAGGGTATCGCCCAGGTGCAGGATCGGCTCGCGGACCAGGTCCCGGACGAGGAGCAGGGAGGTGTGGCCGCCGGAGACGATCAGGACGACGCAGGGGCTGGGCAGCGGCCCGTGTTCCAGGGTGTCGGCGGCGACGTGTCCGGCGAGGTGGTGCACGCCGTGGAGCGGGACTCCGGCGGCGTAGGCGAGCGTCTTCGCTCCGGCGAGGCCGACCTGGAGGGCGCCGGAGAGGCCGGGCCCGGTGGTGACGGCGACCGCGTCGATCTGGTTCAGCCGCAGTCCGGCCCGGTCGAGCGCCTCCCGCACGACGGGGTTGAAGGAGTGCAGGTGCGCCCGCGCGGCGATCTCGGGCACGACCCCACCGAAGCGGGCGTGCTCGTCCATGCTGGTCGCGACGACGTGCGCGAGCAGCTTCCCGTCCCGGACGATCCCCGCCCCGGTCTCGTCGCACGAGGACTCGATCCCGAGCACCACTGGTCCGCTCACCGCTCACTCCTTCTGCACTGATTCCGCAACTGCAATATATGTGCAACAAGGGTGGCGGGGACGAACGGCCCGGAGCCTTTGGAGGGCGGGGCCCGGTGTCATGATGATCGTCGCGGGTGGACGGCCCCGGTCGGCGAAGCCGTACCGCCGTCCGCCCGCCGCACGCCCGTCGTCCGTGACGTCCGTCGGTTGCCATCGGAGGAGAGCACGTGGAAGACCGGATACGGCCGGAAGAGGCCGGACGGTGAGCGCGCGGCAGGTCGCACCCGCGCTGCCCTCCTGGGCGACCTGGTGGCAGCGGCCCTTCCCCGACGCCAACACGCTGCTGCTCCACGGGCGGCGGGCGGCCCTGGTCGACTCCGGTTTCACGGGGCACGCGGAGGAGACCGCCGCCTGGGTCCGCGAGCGGGCCGGGGAGGTCGAGCTCGTCGTGAACACCCACTGGCACTCCGACCACGTCGGCGGCAACGCCCTCCTCCAGGCGCGGGGCGCGGGCGTCGCCGCCGGGGCGCCGGAGGCCGAGGCGATCGCGCGGCGGGACCCCGGCTGCTGCGCGGCGGAGTACCTGGACCAGCCGGTGGCCCCGTACACCGTCGACGTGTCGCTCGACGACGGGCAGGTGCTCCGGCTCGGCGACGCCGACTGGGAGGTCGTCCGCACGCCCGGGCACACGCCGGGCCACCTGGCCCTGTGGCAGCCGGACGAGGGGCTGCTCGTGGTCGGGGACGCCCTTTCGGACTACGACGTCGGCTGGGTGAACCTCGCCCTCGACGGCCCGGACGCGGCCGCCACCGCGCTGGCCTCCCTCAAGCGGATGGCCGACCTCGGAGCGCGCGTGGTGCTCCCGTCCCACGGTCCGGTCCCCGCCGACCCGGCCGCCGCCTTCGCCGCCGCCCTGCGGCGGGCCCAACGCCTCGTCGACGACCCCGCCGGGGCCGTCCGGTACGGCGCACGCCGGATCTTCGCGTTCGCCCTGATGATCCGCGGCGGCGTCCCGGCCGGCGAGGCCGAGCCCTATCTGCTCGCGCGGGCCTGGCTGACCGACGCGGCCCGCCTCCTGGGCCTCGCGCCCGAGGCGCTGGCCGCCGAGCTGGTCACGTCCATGCTCGGCAGCGGCGCGGTCGTCCTGCGGGACGGCCGCCTGCACGCGTCCGCCGACCACACCCCCGTACCGGCCGGGTCGCTGCGGGTGCCGTACCCGCGCGCGTGGCCGGGTCCGGAGCCGCGCTGACGGCCGCCGCACGCCCCGGCCGTGGGTTCGGGCGGTCGTCCAGCGCAGCACTGTGTCCCCGTCGTGGGCGAGCCACGTGCCGTCGCCGGGCGGCAGGACGGAGACTCCCGGTGCCCGCGGGTGGTCGAGCGCGGCGAGGGGCCCGAGCGTGCGGGCGTCGAGGAGGAGGGGGGTGCCCTCCTCCGCCCACTGCTCCTCGGCCGCCACGACGAGAACGCGCTCGCCGTCGACGAAGCCCGGGGTGTGGCCGACGAAGACCCATCCCTCGGGAAGGACCTCGCCGGCGACGTCGTCGGCGACGTCGGCGCCGTCCTGCGTGCGGGCGAGGTGTCCGCCACCGATGTCCTGGATGACCGGCGCCCCCTCCGGGCCGGCGCCGACGCACGCTTCGGTGACGGTGCCGGTCACCCGCACGTGGAGCCCGTCGGCGGTGTGGGTCACCAGGAGGCACAAGGTGCCGTCCTGCCCCATGGGGGCGGTGAGGAGGACCTCGGGCCGTGCGTCGGGAAACCCCTGGAACTCGTGCGCCGCGGCGCGGGACGGCAGGACGTGCTCGGCGAGCACCTCACCGGTGGTCAGGTCGAGGGCGCGGCAGACGTCGCCCTCCGCCGGCCGCTCGGAGAGCCCGTCGGCGTGCTCCATTCGCCGGGCCGTGCCGGTGCGGTGCGGCGCCCCGTCCCGGCTCCCGGCCGGGGTCTCCGCGCCGCGTCCCCGGCCGGGCGGGGGCAGGGCCGTCAGCGGGGAGGGATCGCCGCCTCGGCCGCCGCCCCGATCCGGGCGCCGAAGGCGTCGGCGCCCTTGCGGGCGGCGGCGAGCGCGAGGCCGACGAGGAGCCGGCCGATCCCGTGGCCCTCCCGGACGTTGAAGATGCGGACCCGCGTCCCCCGTCCGGGAACGGTCGCAGGTCGTAGCCGCCCTCGCGGGCCGTCGCGCTGTTCCTCGAGACCTCGGCCCACCGGATCCGGGTCGGGGCTTCGAGGGCGGTGACGCGGAACTCCCGGGCGGACTTCGTCCCGGCGTCCTTGACGGTGCACCGGAAGACCGTGCCCACGGCGGTCGGACCGTCGGGGATCCGGTCGATCCGCAGGACCCCGGGGCTGGACTCGGGGTCGTTGCGCCCGTCGGCGGGGTACGCGCACACGTCCTCGACGGGCCGGTCGATCTCGGTCGTCGCCTCGAACCGTCCTGACACGGGCCACCTCCGGTCGGCCGGGCCGTGCCCCTCCCCCGCGTCGTGCCTCCGGTCCGGTCGCGACGGCACCGCGACCCTGTGCGACCTCCGGACCGCCCGCACGGCGAGCGGCGTGCGCGGGGAGGGGCCGGCCCCGGGCCTACTCCAGGTGGTCGGCGACCAGGACCGCGAAGTCCTCCGGGGTCAGCACCTCGACGCCCGCCTCCCGCGCCTTGACCGCCTTGGAGCTGGGCTTGCCGCCGGCCGTCGGGGCGGCGACCAGGAAGGCGGTCCGGGAGTTGACGCCGCTGCCCATGCGGCCGCCGGCCTTCTCGATGAGGGCGCCCATCTCGGAGCGCCCCCAGCCGTCGAGGGGACCGGTCATCCTCCCGGTCACGACGACGGTCTTCCCGCTCAGCGGACCCTCGACGGCGCCCTCGGCCTTCTCGGGCCGCGGCTCGGTCATGGTGACGCCGGCCGCGATCAGCTTGTCGATCACGGGGGCGAGCGCGGCGACCTGCTCGACGACGACCGGGGCCTTCTCCGGGCCGATGCCCCCGACGTCCTGGAGGGTGTCGGCGTCGGCCGCGCGGATGGCCTCCATCGTGCCGAAGTGGGCGGCGATGCGCCGGGACATGCTGCGGCCGGTGCCGGGGACGCCGAGGGCGCAGAAGACGCGGCTGAGGGGGCGGGTTTTGGCGAGCCGGATCTGCTCGGCCAGTCTGGCGCCGCGCTTGGCGCTGCCGGAGGCGGTGGTGAGCTGCTCCTCGGTGAGGGTGAACAGGTCGGCGACGTCACCGACGTCACCGGAGGCGATCAGCGCGTCGACGTACTTCCTGCCGAGGCCGTCGATGTCGAGGATGTCGCGGCCGGCGGCGTACTCGATGAGCGGGGCGAGCGCGCAGGCGGTGCCCTTCGCGCAGCGCCACCGCTCCTGGCTCTTGTCGATCCCGCCGCCGCAGTGGGGGCACTCGTGGGGCAGCGGGACGGGGGTGGCGTCCCGCGGGCGGAGCTCGACGACGGCGGCCTGGACGCGCGGGATGATGTCGCCGGCCTTGTAGACGGTCACGGTGTCGCCGATGTGGAGGTCGCGGCGGAGGATGTCGGCCGGGTTGTGGAGGGTGGCGCGGGTGACCGTGGAGCCGTCGAGCTCCACGGGGGCGAGGACCGCGGTGGGGGCGAGCACGCCCGTGCGGCCGACCTCCCAGAACACGTCCTGGAGGACGGTCTGCCGTTCGACGGCGGGGAGCTTGTAGGCGACGGCCCAATAGGGGAAGCGGGTGCCGAAGCCGGCCGTCGCCTGCTCGGTGGCGCTGTCGGCCTTGACGACGACGCCGTCGATGCCGAACGGCAGGCTCGCGCGCATCGTGGCGATCGCGTCGATCCTCTCCTGCGCCTCGTCGAGCGTGGCGACCACGTGCAGACCGGCCGGGGTGTCCGCCGTGGTCCGCACCCCGGCCCGCGCGACGGCGGCGAGGGTCTCGGCGTGTCCGGCGCCGGCGGGCAGGAAGGGCACGCCGTCCAGTTCGACGGCGCCGTACGCCCAGAAGGTCATGGCGAGCCGGTACGGGCGGTCCTTCGCCCGCAGCGTGCCGGCCGTGCCATTGCGGGGGTTGGCGAAGACGGCGGCGCCGTGCGCGGCGCGCGTCTCGTTCGCCGCCTCGAACTGCTCCTGGGTGAAGAGGACTTCGCCCCGGGCCTCGAAGGTGGCGGGCACGGGAAGTCGCTCGGGGAGGCCCACGACGGTGCCGATGACGTGGCTGACGTCCTCGCCGTGGGTGCCGTCGCCGCGCGTGACGATCTGCACGAGCCGGCCGTCGCGGTAGCGGGCGGCGACGGCCGCGCCGTCCATCTTCGGCTCGACGGTGAACCCGCCCGCCGGTTCGTGCCCCAGGCGGCGCCGGAGCGACGCGCCCCAGGCCACGAGCTGTTCGGGGGCGAAGACGTTGTCGAGGCTGAGGAGGCGCGAGGTGTGGGCGACGTCGCCGGCGGGGGCGGCGCCGTCGGCGACCTGGTCCGTGGGCGAGTCCGGGGCGGTCTCGTCGGGGTGCTCCGCCTCCCAGTCCAGCACGGCCAGGCGCAGCCGGTCGTACGCGGCGTCGTCCATGAGGCTGTAGCCCGCGCCGTAATAGGCGCGGGAGGCGTCGCGCAGACGCTGGACGGCCGCCTCGTACTCGGCGCGGCCGGACATGCTGAAAGACGCCTCAACGGCGGAAACGTTCGTCATGGGAACATCCTTGCCCATGGGTCTGACAACGCCCCGGGGCTGCGTCACGGGGCCCGCCGGGACGCCGTGACGCCGTGTTCTCCGGGGCGCCCTCGCGACCTCGGCGGCGCCCGAACGGGCCGCCCGCACACCGCGGTACGGGAAGAGCAGGCCGACGTCGGCCGTGTGGACGCCAAGGCGGGCGAGGGTCATGAGCCCCGGTGAACACGGTCTCCAGGCGGTCGACGCCGAGCGCCGACTGCGCCGCCACGCCGCCGTCGCGTTCGGGCTTCCCCCGCCTCCGTGAGCCTGATCGCGGGCAGCCTCGTCGCGACCCGCGTCACCGCGGCGCACACCCCCCGCACGTCCCTGGTGCCCGGCGCCCTGCTCGTCGCCACGGGCCTGGTCCGGTTCCGCCTTCGTCCGCCCCGACGGCGGCTTCCTCACCGACGTCCTCGGCTCCCGCGTCGTCACCGGGGCCGGCGTCGGACTGGTCATCGCCCCGATCGTCGCCGCCGCGACCACCGGCGTCGCCCCCCATGAGGCCGGCACGGCCTCCGGGCTCATGAACAGCTCCCGCCAACCCGGCGGCTGCATCGGCCTGGCCTCCCTGGCCACCGTCGCCGCACACCGCACGGGCACGGCCACCAGCCCTGCCGCGCCACCGGGCCCGACGGCGCCGAGCACCTGGTCCTGTTGCGGGCGGGCACCGCCGCGATCGTCCCCCGCAGCCGCCGGCACCGCCTGGAGCTGGACGCCCCGGCGACCTGATGTCGATCCCCCTTCGCCACGGCACCCGCCTCGAAAAGCACATGGGCACACGCTGAGCGGAAGCGGTCGGAGCGGCTCGCGTCAGCGGCCCGGAGACGACTCCGGACCGCTTTCCCGTGTGACCTGCGTCACGCGTTAAAAGTTCTTTAAGAAACAAGGTCTCGGAAAGCCCAATTTGTGCTGCTTCGAGCATAGTTGACGCTTGCTTTGAACGACGGTCAATATCTCCACGGCTTCGCCACACCTCCCTCGGCTTCCCCTCTTCTGGAGCACTCGATGCGCAACAGGGCTGCCCCGACCACAGCGGTCACGTCCGTCACTCGTGAAGCAACGGGCGCGGAACACCGGGGCGACCACGTCTTCGGGAAGGTCGCCGGACAGGACCGGGACGGCACGGGGGCGCGGGGACAGGACATCGCGCTCTTCGACGCGACCGTCCGACTGCCGAAGGTGCCCCCGCGAGCCGCGAAGCCCGCCCACGCGTCACGGCGGACCCGGCGCGCCCGCGCGGCAGCACCCGCGTGGCGGTCCATGCCGCTCCCCCTGATGCTCGCGGGCGCGCTGTCCGCGGGACTCGGCGCCGCGGTGGCGGTGTGGCTCTCCGCCGAACCCGACTCCGTACCGGCGTCGCACCCGTCCGTCTCGCTCCCCGACCTCCTCACGCCCGTCCCGCCCCCCGCCCGGGGCGCCGCCTCCGACGCGCCCCCGTCCCCCGGGACGAGCACCGTACGGACGACGCCGTCCGCCCCGTCCCCGACGACCCCCTCGACGTCCGGGACCCCGACCCCCGGCGCCACCCCCGCCTCCACCCCGTCCACGGCCTCCCCCACCGTCACGGCCCCTCAGGCCGCCGCGCCCGCCCCGACGCCCACTCCTTCGTCGTCGCACCGCCACCGCCCCCCGCACTCCGGCCGGGACGAGGGCGGGCGGGACGAGGGAAGACGGGGTGAGGTCGGGCGGGGAAGCACCGGCCCCGAAGTCGCCGACCTCCAGCGGCGGCTCCAGCAGCTCCAGCTGTACCTCGGCCCCGCCGACGGCGTCTTCGGCGAGTCCGTGGAGGCGGCCCTGCGCCGCTACCAGGTGGCGCGGAACATCCCGCAGGAGAACGGCGTCTACGGCCCGCTCACCCGCGCCGTCCTGCGGGCCGAGACCGACTGAGACCCCCTGTCCCTCCCCACCACTCATACCCCTCATACCCCTCATGCCCCTCATGCCCCTCATGCCCCTCACAGGACATCGGAAAGGTTCACGCACATGAGCAACACCGGAAGAGCGCGCACGCGGCTGAGCAGCGCCGTCGCCGTCGGGCTCGTCCTCGGCCTCACCACCGCGGGCAACGCCCTGGCCGCGCCCTTCGCCCCCGCCCCCGCGCCGGGGGCCGCCCGGACCTGTCCGGCTCCCGGCGCGGAGCCCGGCATCGGTCACGAGCCGCGGTTCCTCGACGCCAACGTGGCCCTCTACGCCGGCGGCGACTACACCGCCGACGGCGCGACCGCCGAGGCCGAGGGCCTGCTCGTCGTCGGCGGCAGCGCCACCTTCGCCAAGGCGTCCGGCGGCACCTTCAACGTGGGCCGCGTCGGCGCCGGTTCGGGCATCCTGCCGGACTCCGGGGCGGTCATGCTCTCCGTGGGCGGGGACCTGACGATCGCCGAGGGCACGCGGGTCGACGTCGGCCACGGCCTCACGGCCGGCCCCCGTTACGGCGGTGCCGTCCGCGTCGGCGGGAAGATCGACGAGAAGGGCGACCTGGAGACGAACGGCGGCAGCCGCTCCTCGGGTCTGGGCGCGCGGGGCGCCCTCACCCCGTACGACACCTTCGGCGACACCCTGCGGGGCGAGTCCACGTCCCTGGGGGCGCTGAAGCCCACCGGCACGAGCGTGCGCTCGGGCGACACCGTCACCTTCGAGGGCGGCGGCTCCGGCAGCCCGCAGGTGTTCGAGATCTCCGCCGAGAAGCTCGACGGGGCCTCGTCCTTCGACTTCCGGTCGATCCCCGAGGACGCCCCGGTCGTGGTGAACGTGACGGGCGGCCGCCCGGTCGGCATCTCGCCCCTGTCCGTCGGCTTCAACGGCGACCGCGTGGACGCCTACGCATCCGCGCACTTCGGCGAGGCCGCGTCCCGGATCCTCTACAACTTCGAGGCGTCCCCGTCGATCGCCCTCGGCGGCGGCGGGAACTTCATGGGTTCGATCCTCGCGCCCAAGGCGTCCGCGGACCTGACGGCCAGCACGAACGGACGCGTCTACGTCGGCGGCGACCTGCGGACCCACGGATCGGGTAACGAGACCCACAACTACCCGTGGAACGGCTCCTCGACCTTCGGCTGCAAGCCGACGCCGGACAGCCCGGGCACCACGCCCGCGCCGACGCCGACGCGGCCCGGGACCGAGCCCTCCGGCCCGGCGCCCTCCACCACGCCTCCCACCGGCGGGGGCGCCACTCCCGGCACCCCGGAGACGACGGCGCCGGGGACCTCCGAGCCCTCCGCGCCGCCCACGGAGGACGCCTCCGCCCCCGCCGCACCCGGCACGGCGACGCCCTCGCCGTCCGCGACCGACCACGGTGACGGCTCGCTCGCGACCACGGGAGCGCAGTTCACCCCGTACGCGGTGGCCGCCGGGGTCCTCGCCGCCGCCGGCGCCGGGATCCTGGTGCTCACCCGTCGCCGCCGGGCCCCCGGCCGGCACTGATCCCGGACCCGCCCGCCCCGGAGGGACTCTCTCCTCCGGGGCGGGCGGACCGGGGCCCGGGAAGGGGTGCGAGGCGGATTACCGGCCACTCCTGACATCGGGTCAGGCGGGGTTTCCACCGACCGATCGGACGCCCGCCTTACCCCGTTCGAGCGCTGAGAACCCGTAGGAACACGGGGAAGACGGAAGGTACGGGGCCATTCCGGTGGATTGGCCGAACTGTGCGTAGACCGGATAGGTGCCTGAGGCATGTAGTGGTGACGGAAGCGACGTCAGAGCCACCGATTCGCCCCTAGCGAGGCCCCCATGACGCAACCCGTGACACGCTCCGAGACGCGGTCCGAGACAGAGCCCGCGGCACGACCCGTGACACAGCCCGTGGCGTTCCCCCAGAGCCGTACCTGCCCCTATCACCCGCCCGCCGCCTACCCCCGCGTCGACGACGAGGGCCCGCTGTCGCGGGTGACCCTCTGGGACGGGCGGGAGGTGTGGCTCGTCTCCGGGCACGCGACCGCCCGGGCGCTGCTCGCGGACCAGCGCCTGTCGACCGACTCCACGCGGGACGACTTCCCGCTGCCGACCGAGCGGGTGGCCGGCCTGCGCAGGCGGCGGCGCGCGGCGCTGCTCGGCTGGGACGACCCCGAGCACAACGTCCAGCGCCGGATGCTGATCCCGAGCTTCACCCTCAAGCGCGCCGAGCGCCTGCGGCCCCGCATCCAGGAGACCGTGGACCGGCTGCTCGACGCGATGGAGGCCCAGGGGCCGCCGGCCGAGCTGGTGAGCGCGTTCGCGCTGCCGGTGCCGTCGATCGTCATCTGCGACCTGCTCGGCGTGCCGTACGCGGACCACGACTTCTTCGAGGAGCAGTCGCGGCGGCTGCTGCGCGGACCGACGGGCGCGGACACCGAGGACGCGCTCGCCCGCCTGGAGGGTTACCTCGGCGACCTGATCGACCGGAAGCGGCGGGAGCCCGGCGAGGGCGTCCTCGACGACCTGGTGGCGCGCGCGGCGGCCGGGGACGGCGGGCCCGACCGGCAGGAGCTGGTGCAGCTCGCCACGATCCTCCTCGTCGCGGGGCACGAGACCACGGCGAACATGATCTCCCTCGGCACGTTCACGCTGTTGCGCCACCCGGAGCGCCTCGCCGAGCTGCGGGCCGATCCCGGGCTCGTGCCCACCGCCGTGGAGGAGCTGCTGCGGTTCCTGTCCATCGCGGACGGGCTGCTGCGGGTCGCCCGCGAGGACATCGACGTCGCCGGGACGGTGATCCGGGCGGGAGAGGGCGTGGTGTTCTCGACGTCCGTCATCAACCGGGACGCCGCCGCCTACAGCGACCCGGACGTCCTCGACTGGGAGCGCCCGGCCCGCCACCACGTGGCGTTCGGCTTCGGCATCCACCAGTGCCTGGGGCAGAACCTGGCCCGCGCGGAGCTGGAGATCGCGCTCGGGACGCTCCTGCGCCGGATGCCGGGGCTGCGGCTCGCCGTTCCCGCCGAGGAGGTCCCGTTCAAGCCGGGCGACACGATCCAGGGGATGCTCGAACTCCCCGTGACCTGGTGAAGGGGGCGACACGCGTGCACGTCTCGATCGACGGGGACGTCTGCATCGGCGCCGGGCAGTGCGCCCTGACCTCGCCGGACGTCTTCACCCAGGACGACGACGGGTTCGGGACGGTCGTGCCGGGCCGGGAGGACGGCCGCGGGACGCTGGTCCGCGAGGCCGCCCGTGCCTGTCCCGTACAGGCGATCACCCTCGACGGCCCCGGCGGTGGACCGGGGACGTGAGCCGGAGAGCCGCGCCCGGCCCCGGCCTCAGGGGCCGGGGCCGGTGCCGGTCGCGGCGCGCCGGCCGCGTACCCTCGCCTCGGAGCAGAGCGGGAACAGAGCGGCACGGCGAGCGGTGAGCGGTGAGTGGGGAACGGAACATGGGCGAGGGGCCCGGACCCGGCGAGTCCGGTGGGTCCGGCGAGTCCGGCGGGGACGTACGGGCGCGGTCCGCGACCGTCCGCGTGTTCGTCGCGCTCGCGCCGCCCGACGACGCGAAGGACGAGCTGGCCGACGCGCTGGGCCCGGCCTACGCGGCGTACCCGCGCATGCGGTGGAACCGCATCGCGGACTGGCACATCACGCTGGCGTTCCTCGGTGAGCTCCCGGTCGCGACCGTCCCGCTCCTCCGGCCGCCGCTCGCGGACCTCGCGGCCTCGCACCGGCCGGTCGAACTGGCGCTGCGCGGCGGCGGGCACTTCGACGACCGGGTGCTGTGGAGCGGGATCGACGGGGACCTGGAGGGGCTGCACGGGCTCGCGGCCGGGGTGCGCGGCGTGGTCGAGGAGTGCGGGATCCCCTTCGAGGACCGGCCGTTGCGCCCGCATCTGACGCTGGCCCGCGCCCGCCGCAACGACACCGCCTCCGTGGTCGAGGCCGCCGCCGGACTCGCCGGGTTCACCGGGCGCCGGTGGCGGGCCGGGCGGCTGCACCTGGTCGGCAGCGACTTCGGGCGCGGCCCGGGGCCGATCCGCTACCGCGACGTCGAGTCCTGGCCCTTCGGCGGGGTCTGAGCCCGCCCTCCCGGAGGGGCGCGCTCACCGGCCGTACATTCCCCGGCAGAGGTCGGCCGCGCCCATGGGGGCCTCGATCCGTTCGGCCTGCCGGCAGAGCCGGCGCAGCTCGGGCTGACCGGCGGCGGTGGACGGACGGTTGCGGTCCTGGAGGGGTCTCTTTTGCTTCGGGGGGCGGGGGACGGCTCGCGTCCGGTTCTTCCTGGTCGTCTCCTTCTTTTTGGCCGTCTCCCTCTTTTTGGTCGTTCTCTGCTTCATCGTCGTCTTCGGGGAGCGGGGGACGGATCCCGTGCCGCTCTTCTCCGCCGCCGGCCGACGGGAGGCCGGTGTTCGGGCAGGTTCGGTCCGGGGCTCCGTGGTGACGAGCGCCTCGCGCGGTGTTCCCTGCGGGGGATCCGGCCAGGTCGGCAGCGGCGAAGGGGCTCGTTCGGCGGCCGGAGCGAGGGCGGCGGGGCGGTCCGGCGGGCCCGGGGCGGGGCCGTGCGGAACGGCCACGCAGCCGCTCGCGAGGAACGCGGCGATCAGGAGGTACGGGGTGCGGCGGGCGTGCATGGGGCCACGCTGCCCGAGCCCGTACGGGACGGGGAGGCGGCGCGGCCCGTATCACCGTGACGAGTGAACCGGCCCCGTGGGTGGACGGGGCCGGACCGAGGGGTCACCGGTCCGCGAGGAGGGCCGCCACCGCGTGGGCGGTGGCCGGGTGGCGGTCCGTCAGGGACGGCGGGCGGGGGGCCGCGCCGGCCGGGGCCCACGGTTCGTCGCAGCCCAGGAGCCGCGCCAGCGCGTCGCAGGTGTCCGGGTGCGCGGACAGGAGCGCCGCGCCGGTCGCGCCCGGGGGCGGTCCGCCGGCCGGAGCCCACTCCTCCGTGCAGCCCAGGAGTTCCGCGAGCGCGTCGCAGGTCGCCGGGTGGGCGGGCAGGAGCGCGGCGCCGCGCGGGGCGGCGGACGCCGGGCCGGGGCGGGCGGCGCGGGGCGCGGCCGGGGGCCGGCGCCACGGCGGGATCCAGGCGTCCAGGTCGGCGAGCCGGGCCGGGAAGGTCCGTCCCGCCTCGCGGACGAGCAGCGGGGCGAGGTCCGCCGCGTTCGCGCGGAGGGTCGTGACGAGGACCGGCAGCCAGGGCAGCAGGACGGCGTCCGGCAGCCGTGCGAAGGCGTTCGACACGGCCTCCACCACGACGTCCGCGAGCCCGGGCACCGGTTCGAGGGCGTGCACGAAGCCGCTGAGGTAGCGCGGGTAGGAGGGCACGACCAGGGGGCTGGCGAGCAGTTCGTCGCAGCGGGCCCGCAGCTCCTCCCGGGAGAGGGTGCCGAGTCGCACCTGTGCCGCCCAGAGCAGCGCCGTCTTCGCCGGGTCCTTCGGATGCGACTGGGCGACGGCCAGTTCCAGCTGGGTCCTGTCGCAGCCCAGGGACAGGGCCAGGCCCTCCATGCCGAACAGGAAGCCCAGCATGGCCGCCACCTGCCCCGCGGTCGCGTCCTCGTCCTGGAAGGCCGTGGGCAGCAGGGTGCAGTAGTGCGCGTACCCGGTGCGGACGAAGGACTCGATCCACGGGGGCAGCACCGGTTCGGCGGTGCGGTGGTACGCGAGGAGGCCGCGCACCCGGCGCAGCACCTCCGGCGCCCCGTCCACGGTGCGCTCGCCCGCGAGGACCTCCAGGGCGCGCGTGCCCAGTTCGTCGGCGAGCCGCCGGCCGCCGAGGTACAGGGTGGCGTCCTCGACGGCCGCGAGGACCTCCGCCGCCGTCGCCCGCGGCCCGTAGGAGGTGCGGCGCAGGCGCTGCTCCAGGACCTGTTCGAGGCTGACGCCCTCGTAGCCCAGTTCGATGAGGGCTCGTTGGTGGGTGCCGAGCGCGAGGTCCCAGGACTCCTGGAGGGACCGCTCGCCCAGCCGCCGCTCCCCCATGACGGGGCGGGCCGCGCCGGCCGGGAGCAGGCGGCGCAGCATCCACAGCACGTCGGAGCAGGCCCGCAGTTCCGGCCGGGAGGTCATGTCGAGCAGGGCCCGTCGTACGCCGCGCTGCTGGAGGTTCGGTTCCAGCGGTGCGAGCCGGTCGTGCACGTCGCGGGCGAGGGGCGGCAGCGCCTCGTAGCCGACCTGGCCGATCCGGTCGCCGCCCATCATGATCTCGACGATCCTGCGGACGTCCCGCCGCCCGGGCACGGCGTCCTTCTCGATGCAGGTGACCGCCGCGTCCTGGAAGTCGTACGGGGTGGGCTTGGCCCGGTCCCGCATCCCGGCGAGCAGGATCGAGGTCTCGAAGACGGCGATGGCGTCGGCGGTGGAGGCGAGGTAGCCGCTGCGGCGGGCGGCGCGGACGACGTCCACGGACCAGCCGAGCAGTTCGGCCTCGTCCAGGGCGTCGAGGACGGGCGGCCGCCGGAGGAAACCGGAGAGCCTGTCCTCGGCGGGAGCCGGGTCCTGGTCCGGGTTCTGGTCCGGGCCCGGGATCGCGACGGGCGCCGCCGTCTTCTCGGCGAGGGTCTTCGCGGGGGTTTTCGCGAGGGCCTTCGTGGGGGTTTTCGCGGAGCTCTTCCTCGTCCCGGCCTGTCCCTCCAGGCGGTACGGCCGCACGCGGGTGCGCGCGAGGTTCTTCGTCCACTGCGCGGCGGCGATCGACACGGAGCCGGAGGCGAGGCCGAACTGCGCCTCGATGGCCGCGTGGCTGGACGGGATCAGGCCGTACTGCCAGGTCGTGGCGGTGCGCGGGGAGATCGCGAAGCCGTCGGCACCGTGCACGCCGAACTCCTCGACGCGGCTGGCGGCGTGGAAGGCGCCGCAGACGTAGAGGCAGTCCGCCGGGTCGGTGCCGGTGGCGGCCAGGTGCTCGCGCATCCGGGTCCACATGTACCGCTCACGGTCCTCGTCGACGCGGACGCGATCCCCGTCGCCGGGGGCGAGCCGCCGGAAGAGGCTACCGATGAGGAACATGACCTGGCGGTAGGTGTCGTGGTCGCCGTCGCCGAGCGGTACCTCGACGTACTGGTGCCACCACTCCGACCAGTGCCGCACCTTGCCGTGGCGCAGGAGGTGCTCCTCCAGCTCGGCGAAGCGCGGGCGCAGGTCGCCGATCTCGACGCCGACGGCCTCGCCGTGCAGCGCGGCCCCGTCCTCCCGGGCCGTCTCCTCCTGGTCGTCGCCGGCCGGGCGGCGGGCGTCCCACTGGAAGACGTGGTCGGAGGAGCGGTCGACGAGGACGAGTTCCACGCCGGGGGTGTCGAGGGCGTACGCGACGGCCTGGTACTCGGCGGAGGCCTCCGTGATCGGGGCGACGACGGACAGCGGGGCCCAGTCGGGCGGGAAGCCGTCGATGTCGCTCGCGAAGGCCTGCACCGCGACCGGCAGCCGGCAGTTGCGCAGTTCGGTCAGGAGCGGGGCCATGTCCTCGCACAGCTCCAGGTACACGACCTTGGGCCGCTTCTCGCGCAGTCGGCGGGCCATGGCGAGGGCGGAGGCGGGCGAGTGGTGGCAGACGGGGAAGATCTCCAGCGGTTCGCGGACCGCCCGGTCGACGTCGTCGACCATGCCGAGGAGGATGTCCTCCAGGGCGTCCGGCCCTCCGGCGAACTCCTCTGCTGCGGTGTGCAGTTGACCGCGCAGAGCGGCGAAGGACGGGGTGACGGCCGTCGGGGTGACGGCCGTCCCGGTGGCGGAGGCCGCGCGGGACTCGGTGGTCGTCCCGGTGGCGGAGGCCGCGCGGGTCTCGGGGGCCGTGCTCATGCCAGCTTCGCGATCGCCTCGCGACCGCCCTCCAGGAACTCGGGCCAGGGGCCGCCCTCCTCCTTGCCCCGGGGCTCGACGACGCCGTGCAGGTACTTGTTGAGGATGGCGAGGTCCTCGGGCTCGCGGCGGGCGAGGGTGCCGACGAGCGAGGCCGCGAGGGTGCGGGCGGTCAGGGTGCGCTCGCCGAAGAAGGTGCCGTGCAGGATCGAGTCCTCCAGGACGCCGATCTGCTCGGCGGTGGAGAGCGCGGACTCCAGCTTCTCGTCGTCGCTGCCGGCCGCGGCGGCGGAGGCGCGCAGGTCGGCGAAGCTCTGGAGGAGGACGTCGAGGAGGGTGGGCGGCACGTCCAGCTCGATCCGGTGCCGGCGCAGCAGCTCCTCGGTGCGGAAGCGGACGATCTCGGCCTCGCTCCTCTTGTTCGTCACGACCGGGATGCGGACGAAGTTGAACCGGCGCTTGAGCGCGGACGAGAGGTCGTTGACGCCCCGGTCGCGGCTGTTGGCGGTGGCGATGACCGAGAAGCCGGGCTTGGCGAAGACGATGTTCCCGCCGTCGGCGCCGTCGAGTTCGGGGACGGAGACGTACTTCTCGGAGAGGATCGAGATGAGGGCGTCCTGGACGTCGCTGGTGGAGCGGGTCAGCTCCTCGAAGCGGCCTATGGTGCCGGTCTCCATGGCGGTCATGATCGGCGAGGGGATCATCGACTCGCGGGACTGTCCCTTGGCGATGACCATGGAGACGTTCCAGGAGTACTTGATGTGGTCCTCGGTGGTGCCGGCCGTGCCCTGGACCACCTGCGTGGAGTTGCGGCTGATGGCGGCCGCGAGGAGTTCCGCGAGCCAGCTCTTGCCGGTGCCGGGGTCGCCGATGAGGAGGAGGCCGCGGTCGGAGGCGAGGGTGACGATGGAGCGCTCGACGAAGCTGCGGTCGCCGAACCACTTCTGCGCTACCTCCCGGTCCAGGCCGTCGGCGCGCTCGGAGCCCAGGACGAACAGGCGGACCATCTTCGGGGACAGGCGCCAGGAGAACGGCTTGGGGGCGTCGTCGATCGACTCCAGCCAGTCGAGTTCCTCGGCGTACTTGATCTCGGCGGGAGCGCGGAGCAGGTCGGACATGCGAGGGGCCTTTCGGGTTCTCAGGTGAGGAAGGTCTTGAGTTCGTGCACGAGCTTGTCGATGCGGCCGGAGACCACCGGGGTGCCGAGCGCCTTGAAGCGCTCCCGGAACCAGGGGTTGACCTCCTGCCGTCCCGAGCTGGTCACCGAGCCGACGGGGATGAACCGCACGCCGGAGCGGTGGACCGCCTCGATGCCCTCGAACAGCGGCTGCGAGCGGTCGAACTCGTAGAAGTCGGAGATCCAGACCATGACGGTGTTCTTCGGTTCGGCGATCTTCGGCCGGGCCATGGCCATCGCCACGGGCCCGTCGTTGCCGCCGCCGAGGTTGGTGCGCAGGAGCACGTCGAACGGGTCGCGCACCCAGGGGGTGAGGTCGATCGCGCGGGTGTCGTACGCGACGAGGTGGACGTCCACCTTGGGGAGCCCGGCGAAGATCGAGGCGAGGATGGTGCAGTTGACCATCGAGTCGACCATGGAACCGGACTGGTCCACGACCACGATCAGCCGCTGGGGCGTGGTCCTGCGGGTCGTGTGCCGGTAGTGGAGGCGGTCGACGTAGAGCCGCTCCTCCTCCGGGCTCCAGTTGGTGAGGTTCTTCCAGATGGTGCGGTCGAGGTCCAGGTTGCGGAAGACCCGCTTGGGCGGGACCGAGCGGTCGAGCTCGCCGGCGGTGGCCTTCTCCACCTGGGTGCGGAGGACTTCGGCGACCCCGTCGACGTACCGCCGGATGAGGGACTTGGCCTGGGCGAGGGCGGTGCCGGAGAGGTTGCCCTTGTCGCGGAGCAACTGCTCGATCAGGGACATGCTGGGGGTGAGCCGGGCGGCCAGCTTCGGGTCGGCGAGGACCTCGCGCAGACGCATGCGGCTCACGAGGTCGGCCTCGATGTCGCCGAGTTCGGCCCCGAGGCCGCCGTCGGCGGACGCTCCGGCTCCCCTCCCGCCGGGCGGGCGGCCGAGGGCGCGCTCCAGCCGTTTGGCGTCCGACTGCCAGCGGGCCAGCTGTCCGGCGGACACGGCGCCCGAGCCGGTGGAGAAGACGTTGAGCAGCAGCTTCGAGGCGAGGGCGGCCCGCCGGACCTCGGCGGCCCGGTCGCGCGCCCCGTCCGGCTCGGCCTCTGGGCTCATCAGGCCGTCGAACTCGTCGGCCAGCTCCGGGTGGCGCTGGACGACGGAGTCGACGGAGACGCCCGGGTCGAGCAGGGCCGGCGGCAGGCCGACGTCCTCGACGACGGCGAGGCTCGCCGACTCCAGGGCGGCCTGCTCCTCGGGGTCGAAGAGCCGGGCGAGGAGACGCCAGTAGAGGACCTGGCGGCGGTTGTCGTCGGGATCGGGGACGGGTCCCGTACCGGCGGGGCCCGCGGTCTGCGGCGCGGCGGGCGCCGGGCCGATGGATGCCGGGCCGATGGATGCCGTACCAGTAGGCGCCGGAGCGGTGGAGTCGGTCATGTGCGCAGCAGCTTTCCGGCTCGTTCGCGCAGGACGGAGACCGCGTCCGTGGCCGCCTTCTCCGCGCGGGCCCCGGCCTTGTCGGTGGTGCCCCCGGCCCACGCGCCCGCGTGGACGGCGATGGTCTTCTTCCGGACGGTCGTCTCGACGGCGAGCGGCTGGAGGACGAACTCCCCCGCGTCCCAGCGGAGCAGCCCCAGGCACGCGCCGGACGCGGCGACCGCCTCCGGGGTGAGCGGCCCGGCGACCGGGATCCGGTCGGTGTCGACGGCCAGCCGGTGTCCCGCGACCGTGAGGGCGAGCGCCCCGTCGTCCGCCCGCTCCGTCGCGTACCCCTCCAGGAGGACGGGCACGGCGATGCGGGACGGGTGGCGGTCCAGCGGGGCGGTCACCGGGTCGGCGGCGGTGGAGAGGATCACCCGGGCCGTGGCGAAGGGATCGGCGGGCTCTCCCGTACGGGCCCGCCCGTCGTCCCAGAGGAGGTCGCCCTCGGCGGTGACGGGCATGGCGTCGAGCTCCACGGAACGGCCCTCGCCCGCGGCGGCGAGCAGCGACATGCGGGGCCGGAGCAGCTGCCACAGGCCGGCGCCGACGACGGTGTCCGGCTTGGGCGCGGACACCGCGGCCCGGACGAGGCGGGGTGCCGTGCCGTCGGCGGGCTCGAACACGGCGTGGACCTGGGCCTGTACGGCGGTGGCGTGCTCCTGGAGGTCGACGCCGAGCGGCAGGAGGCGGCCGGTCGCGGTGGAGACGGCGGCGGTGCGGTCGGCGCCGGGCAGGGTGAGGAGCAGGGCGCGCGACCACAGGTCGGCCCAGCGGCGCACCGGGACGTGTTCCAGGGTGGCTCCCGGGCAGGAGGCGGCGAGTTCGGCCGCGAATCCGTCGAGGAGCGTGGCCTGCCGGCGCAGCGCCGGGTCCGGGAGCAGGGCGGAGACGACGGGCGCGGCGCCGCCGACGAGGTCGTGGTCGATGCCCCGCCAGCCGGCGCGGGCGAGGTCGCACAGCCAGGCGCGGGCGGCGGCGAGCACGTGCGCGGCGGGCTCCTCCGCCGCGGTCCGCGGGGCCGTCGGCTCGGCGGCCGGCCGGCCGGTGACGTCCGCGACGCGGGCCGTCAGGGCGTCGTGCGCGGAGCCCATGAGGGCGGTGCGGGCGGCGGCGAGCGCGACGAAGTGGTCCTCGCCGGCGGCACCGGCCGCGGCCTTGTCGGCCGCCTCGGCGACCCGTGTCGCCAGCGGTGTCCCGGCGACGGCGTCCACGAGGGCGGCGAGTCCGCCGGCCTGTTCGGGCCCGGGCCGGAGCAGGCCGGCGACGAGCACCCGGTCGAAGGCGTCGACGGCGTCCAGGGCCTCGTCGAGGCCGTCGAGGGGATCGGCGAGCAGGTCCGTGCGCATCAGGCCACCGCCCTCGTCGGCGGGAACCAGTGCAGCTCGGGCACCGGCAGGGTCGTCGGCTCCAGTTCGAGGTAGGCCAGGTGCCGCAGGAACCGGCTGAAGACCGGGGCGGCGGCCGAGGTGTCGCCCTGCGCGGGGCGCGTGGCGGTCATCGCCGCCACGAGCGCGGACGCGTCGGGCTCCGTACCCGGCGCGTCGGCCTTCAGGTAGCGGGCGACGCGCCCGGCGCCGTACTGGAGGACGGCCTCGCCGACGAGCGCGCGGATGTGGTTGCAGAAGGAGCCGCGCGCGCCGCCGCAGGGGCGGTTGTTGTTGGTGCTGCACGCGAACGCGTACGTCCCGGCGGCGACGGAGGACACGTACACGCGTCCCGTGTCGGAACCGCTGGACACGACGCCCTGCAACCGTCCGTCGGCCAGCTCGACGAACGGCACCTTGGCGAGTTTCCGCGGTCGCGCGGGCGGTACCACCCGCGCCGTACTCGACCTCTCCCAGACCGGCAACGTACCTCTCCCATGCACGTCGAAGGGGGTGTTCACGCCCGACCGGCGGAACGTCGACGAACCTATCCCCGGCCACTGACAACGGCCTCGGACGCGGCATCGGGCACGGCTCCTGAGGCGGCATCGGACGCGGCATCGGGCGTGGCTTCTGACGGGGCTTCGGACACGGGGGCCCGCCGGACCGAGGGCGTTTCTGCGCTCGGAGAGTGGAACCCGGCGGGTGAGCCGGAGCTCGAACACGGCCGCGCGATACCCGTGAACCGTCCCGCACCGAGGCGGGACGGTTCACAGCGAGGACGACCATGCGCGTACGAAAAGGGTTGATCTCCCTGGTCGCGGCGGAGCCGCCAGGACTCCCCCGCTCCCCCGACACCGGTGGTCACGGCGTCCGCTTCACGGCAACGCGCGCGTGAGCCAGGCCACTTCGCCGTTCTCCTCCGTGGAGACGCGGTCCCGCTCGAACCCGAGCTTCTCGAGGACGCGGAGCGACGGCCCGTTCCACGTGCCGACGGTCGACCAGAGCCGCTTCCGTCCGGTCGCCGCGGCGGCGTCGAGGACCGCGGCGGCGGCCTCGGTGGCGTAACCGCGTCCGTGCACGCGCTGGAACAGTTCGTACGCGATCTCGGGCTCCTCCAGGGTGGTGCGGCCGACGATCAGCCCGCAGTAGCCGATGAAGTCGCCCTCCTCGCGGCGCTGGACGGGCAGCAGGGCGATGCCCGTCTCCTCCGTCGCGGTGAGGAAGCCCGCGATGGCCGTCCGGATGCGCTCGACCGGGGGCGTCCCCTTGCCGCGTTCGGAGAGGAGGGCGCAGAACTCGGAGGCGTCCGACTCGGCCCACGGCCGCATGACGAGCCGCTCGGTCTCCAGGTGGTACGCCATCGCCTTGTACGAGGTCATGGACCCACCCTGCCTCATGGGCCATCACGGACCGCGGTCGGGATACCGGGTGTTCGTGGTCACGCCCCCGTCGTGGAGCCGGGGCGGACGATCATCAGGACGGTGACGGTGGCCCACAGCAGGTTGAAGACACCGGTGGACACGGCCAGTCGGCTCGGGTCCGAGGGGGTCGGCGGCGTGATGGGACCCGCCGTCCCGGTCAGCGCATCCTCCTGGGCGGGCAGGACGAGCAGGGCCAGGACACCGGCGGCGGCCGCGGTCAGCAGGATCGAGGCGATCAGCCAGGCGTCGCCGAGGACGCCGAGGCTGCCGGCCGTGAAGAAGCCGGTGAGGGGGACGGCGACGCCGACGCCGGCGTAGACCCGGCAGACGCGGTGCAGGGTCCGCAGGGTCGTCCGCGCGTCGCCGTCACCGGGATCGCCCAGGGCGCGGCGCAGCGTCGCGGGGAACATGCTCGCGGCGACGGTGACCGGGCCGACGGCGACGAGGGCGGCCAGGACGTGCAGGGACAGCAGGAGCTTGGTCACGCCCGGTCCTCCGGGGCGGTCCGGCGGGTGCCGGTGACCTTCGAGGCCGGGAGGCGGCCGGCCCTGGAGGTGCCCCGGAGGGTGTCGCCGTCGACCGTCACGTCGAACGCCAGGTTCAGCCGCATGGGCTTGGTGACGGCCTGCTTCCAGGTGAGCCGGTCGCCGTCGAGGGCGATGTCGACGAGGGGCACCCGCTCGCCGGCTCCGTGGGCGACCCCGGTCAGGACGGCGTCCTGCTCACGGAGTTCGAGCACGGCCTTCATCCTGCCGATGGGGGTGGAGAGGGACAGGTCCCAGATGCCTTCGACGGTCATGCCGATGTTCTTCCTGACTGTGCGATGTGGTGCAGCGCGGTGTGATGCGGTGCGGTGCGGTACGAGGGGAGGCTCAGAGGGCGGCGGGGACCGGGCCCCGGGCGCGCCAGACGGTGCCGCGCCGCTCGTGGGCGAACAGCTCCTCGACGGCGTGGGCGACGCGGGGGCCCAGTTCGCGTTCGAGCAGGTACAGGCCCAGGTCGAGTCCGGAGGTGACGCCGGCTCCGGTGATCAGGTCGCCGTCGTCGACGACGCGGGCGCGGACCGCGTGGGCGCCGGTGGCGTCCAGCAGGTCCAGGCCCAGGTGGTGGGTGGTGGCGTGGCGTCCCTCCAGCAGGCCCGCCATGGCCAGGACGAGGGAGCCGCCGCAGACGGTGGCGACCGTGACGTCCGGGTCGTCCATCGCCCGCCCGAGGAGGGCGGGGAGTCCGGTGGTCAGCGCGCGGCCCAGCAGCACCGGGACGAACTCGTCCTGCTTCCGCCCTCCGGCGCCCACCTCTTCCTCCGGAAGCTCGCCCGGTTCGCCCGCGCGGCCGGAGGCGCCGGGCACGAGCAGCACGTCCGCCCGCTCCGGGTCGAGGGGGCTGGTGGCGCGCAGTGCCAACCCCCCGGTGCCGCTGGTCACCTCGCGGGGGCCCTCCGCGGAGACCAGCTCGACGGTCACCGCGCCGCCCGACGCCGTGCCGCCGGCGTAGAGCACCTCGTAGGGGGCGACGACGTCGAGCGGGTCGAAACCGTCGAACAGGACGATCTGGATGTGCACGGGCGTTCCTCGGGGTCGATCTCTCTCTGCGACGCGTTGAAGTCAACCGTCCGTCGGCCCGTTCGCCCAGTGGCAGGAGTGACAGGTTCCAACGGGAAATTGCCAGAGGTCTGTGAAGGCCTCAGGACTGCGCTGACATGGCAGTTTCCGCGGTCCGTCCTGGAGCGGTCGTACGGCGAGGGGGTAGGTTCCGGCCATGCACACCGTCGCCGTTCTCGCGTTGGACCGGGTGATCCCGTTCGACCTGTCCACCCCGATCGAGGTCTTCTCGCGGACCCGCCTGCCCGACGGGCGGCCCGGCTACCAGGTCCGGGTCTGCGCCGAGCGCGACGAGGTCGACGCGGGGGCCTTCGTCCTGCGCGCCCCCTGGGGCCTGGAGGGCCTCCGGGGCGCGGACACGGTCGTCGTGCCGGGCGTCGCCGACCCCACGGCCCCGCTCTCCCCCGCCGTGCGCGACGCGCTGCGGTCGGCCGCCGCCGAGGGGACCCGGATCGCCTCCCTCTGCGTGGGGACCTTCCCCCTGGCCGCCACCGGGCTCCTCGACGGGCTGCGGGCCACGACCCACTGGCAGGCGGCCGGACTCCTGGCCGCCCTCCACCCGGAGGTCGACGTCGACCCGGACGTCCTCTACGTCGACAACGGCCGGATCCTCACCTCGGCCGGCGCGGCCGCGGGCCTGGACCTGTGCCTGCACATGATCCGCCGGGACTACGGATCGGCGGTCGCCGCCGATGCCGCCCGCCTGTCGGTGATGCCCCTCGAACGCGAGGGCGGCCAGGCGCAGTTCATCGTCCACGACCACACCCCCGCGCCGCGGGGCTCCGAACTGGAGGCGCTGCTCGCCTGGCTGCGGGAGAACCTGGCCCGCGACCTCACGCTGGCCGACATCGCCGCGCGGTCCGGCACCAGCACCCGGACCCTGATCCGGCGGTTCCGCGACCAGACCGGCACCACCCCGCTCCAGTGGCTCCACCGGGCCCGCATCCGCCGGGCACAGCACCTCCTGGAGACCACGGAGCACTCCGTGGAGCGCATCGGCGCCCAGGTCGGCTTCGGCTCGCCCACCACGTTCCGCGACCGCTTCAAACGCACCACCGGCGTCAGCCCGCAGACCTACCGGCGCACCTTCGGCTGAGCGGACCCACCGGCCCGGCATCTCGGGCGCCGCGCGTCCGTGCTCGTCGCGCGGGAGATGATGCGGGAGATGATGGGGACGAGAACACGGATCACGAGGACGGGAGTCTCATGACGAAGCGGGTCCACCGGCCCCGTGAGGACGCGGAGTTCGACTTCGTCCTCGGGCTGAGCGGGGTCCCGGTCCTCGCGTACTTCATCGGGACGTGGCCCAAGGCGATCGAGGCCTGCCGGGCGATGGACCTCGTCGTGGGCGGCGTCGCCGACGAGTACGCGGGCCGCCTGACGGTCGTCCGCGCCGACATCGCGCGCTGTCCGGCCGCGACCGAGCGGTACGGGGTCACCGGGGCGCCGTCCTGCGTCCTCATCGAGGAGGGGGAGGCGGTCGCGCACGGCACGGGCCCCCTGACCACCGCCGAGGTGCGGAAGCTCCTGGACGGCCGCCTCTGAGAACCCCGCGCCCCGCCGGCCGCCCGGGTCGAGGCCGGAGTGCGGCTGTGCGGTCCGGTGGTCCTCGTCCTCGGGGTGCTCCTCGCCGGCGTCGCGGTCGGGCGGCGCCGGCGTTCGGGAACGGAGGAGAGGCGCTACGGACGCCAGACGGGTCGGGGCGATGAACGACCGCGTTCGCGAGGGGTCGGGCCCCGGTGCTTCACACGGCCGCCAGGGGCGCCGCGGGGCGCTCGAGCCGTTCGACGTCGTTCAGGAAGTCCAGCTCGTCGAAAGGACTGCCGGTGTAGAAGCGCTGCCAGAGGTCAGCCACCTCCGAGGGCCTCTCGAGGAGCGAGAGGTGGTCGGTCTCCTTGACCGTGGTGAACCGTGCCCGGGGGAAGAGACCCGCCACCTGGCGACTGTCCGAAGGCGGCGTGAGGGTGTCGTACTCGCCGGTGAAAGCGAGACAGGGCACGTCGGGCAGCGGGCCGGAGGCGTACACGCCGTGGCGGAGCAGGCGGTCGCTGTGCTCCGCGTCCATGCGCAGTTCGCGCGCGGTACGGTTCGTGCCCTGCCGGTGGAGCATGCGGGCCATGACGTTGCGCTTGCGCACGGGACCGAGTTCCGCGGGCGCCGTGAACGCCGCCACCATGCCGGAGGCGTAGCCGACGCGGTCCCCCCGTCGCAGCATCTCCTCCCATCCGGCGACCGCCGCCTTGAAGTTCTCGGGCACCACCAGCGTCGTACCCGCCAGGATCATGCTCCTCACGGCCTCCGGGTGGCGTTGTGCGAAGCGCAGGGCGACGTTGCCTCCGTAGCAGGCTCCCATCAGGTGCACGACGGGATGTCCGAGACCGGTGATCATGTGGTGGACCGCGTCGGCCAGGAAGTCCAGGCCGTAGGTGGCCGGCAGGAAGTCGGCGGACCCGTAACCCGGCAGGTCCACGGTGATGACCGCGGCCGTCGGCGTCAGCCGCGTTTCGTGCCTCACCCAGGTGTAGCGGTCCTGCGAGGAGCCTCCCAGGATCACCACCGGCACGGCGCCCGGTGCGGCCGGCGACCCCACGACCCGCGCGTCGTAGGCGAAGCCCTCGTACGACAACCTGTGCTCCATGACCGTCTCGTTCGCACTCGCCCTGCTGACTTCCGCTGTCACCGCGGGTCCTCCTCGTCGTCCGTGCTTCCGGGCGTGGACACGTCGGGCTCGACGGCCCCGGCAGGACCGGCGTCACCGGCCGCGGTGGCGCGCCGGGCGCCCCATGGCCGGCTCCGGCCGGTGAGGGCCGCGTCGGTGCCGTCGTCGGGGAACGTGAGCGGGTCGTCCTGTCGCCGCCACTCCCGCCGACGCGTGCGCCGATCCCGCAGAACGGTTCCCGCAGTGGTGTCGGTGCGACAACCCCGAGAGCGTCCACGCTCTGTGAACGACTTCGATCTGATCCTGTCACTGGTGCGACGGGGAACGGTTGGGGTCAGTCCTCCGGTGCCGCTCCGGCCCGCGCGGTGCGGTCCGTGTCGGTACGGTCGGCGGTACGGAGGCCGGGCCCCGCGCCGGGTCCCGCGGCCACGAGGCCGGTGAGCCAGAGCCGGGAGATCCTTTCGGCCGCCGCCTCGGCGGCGCGCCGGTCTCCGGCCGTGATCTCGATCTTGACCAGGCCCTGGGAAGCGTGTCGATCCGTCATGTGCCGCCCAACTGGGTGACCGGCTCTTCGGTATCGGCCGTTATCGGCCATCACTCGCCGAGGGAATCAACGCGGTCGCCGTCCTCCGGGCGGAGGAGGCGGCAGGAGTGCGGAGACCGCCAGGGCGGCGAGGGCGGACCTGCTCGTCGCCCGGACCGACGGTTGCGGTGCCGACGGGATTCGAACCCGCGAGACGGATGGGGGCAGGCCCGCCCCTTCCCCATCACTCGTGGCGGGAGGGGCCTCCCCCGCCACGATTGCAATGGACCACTCTGCCACGGCACGCAACCTGCGGGACCACGCGCGGTCCCGCTCCGTCCCAGGATAGGGGTGACGCCCACGTGCGGGGACCGCGCGGGAGACCACTTGGTGCCGGACCGCGCCCTACGGGGGGGGGTGAGGACGGGCCGAGGTCCGCGGGCGCTCGTCACCCCCTCCCTGATGTACGCGTGCTCGGGAGGTGCTTGAGATCGGATTCCAGGGGTATGCGGGTTGCGCTTCTGTCGGGCAGGGAAGAGGACTGGGCATCATGGAGCAGATCGCGAACCGCGGGGACCGGCGGACGCGCCGGGACGAGGCCGTTTCGGTGTCCGGGGCGTTCGAGGGCAGCGAGGACATCGCCGCCGCCCGCGACCTCACGTACCGTTTCCTCGCCGATGTCCAGGCCGTCCACGGCCTGCCGGTCTCCGAGTACGCGATGGACGTCGTGCAACTCGTGGTCAGCGAGCTGATGACCAACGCGAGCAAGTACGCCCCCGGCCCCAGCCTGCTGACCCTGCGGTTGGAGGGCGGCACGATCGAGATCAGCGTGTGGGACGGCAACCCCACTCCGCCGGCCATCCTCCCGCCCGACCCCGCTCGGATCGGCCAGCACGGGCTGGAGATCGTCATGAAGGTCGCCCGGAGCTTCGCGGTGTGCCGCGAGCCCCTCGGCAAGCGGATCACCACCGTCGTCGGCCTGGTCGACGACCACCGGTGACCCCCGTGCACGAACCCCCTTCGCCCGGCGGACGGGACGGCGCCGGGTCCGTTCGCGGCGGCGCGGCGGTCCGTCCACCGGGGGCGCCCGTCAGCCGGGGAGGCCGAGCCTCGGTCCGCCCCGGTCCCGCAGCCGTCTGAAGAAGGCGAGCACACCGGCCGAACCGCCGGCCCAGGTGGCACTCGACCGGACCAGGCCGGGATCCGGGAACACGGGTCGGGACCAGGTGCCGCCGCTGCGGCTCAGGATGAGCACGGCGACGGTTTCCGCCGCGTCCCAGAACTCCTCCGTCCCGGAGGCCTCCGCGACGTCCACCATCAGATCGCCCACTCCGGCCAGGCCGCAGCACTGGGTGACCAGCGGCATCCGTGGTGCCAGCGCGGCGCAGGCGCGTGCGGCCCGCTGGGCGAGGGTGAGGTACTCGGGTTCCTCCAGGTGCCGGGCGGCCCGGACCAGTACGGCGCCGATTCCGGCCAGGCCGCGGCACCAGGAGCCGTAACGGCGTGTCGCTCCCGGCGAGAGGGCCGCCGAGATGATCCCGGGCGTCACGGCGGCCAGACGGGCGGCGGCCCTTTCGGAGCGGTCGATCACGGTCCGGTCCCCGGTCGCACCGCCGTACGCGAGCAGGAAGCAGACGATGCCCGCCTCGCCGTGCGCGAGGCCTTCGCGGAGTGCGGCGGCGCCGGCCGCGCCGGAGCCGGTCGGCGTCAGCCGGGCCGTGCCGGACGCCAGCATCCGGTCGCAGTCGGCGGCGACGGCGAGGTGCCGGTCCGCGGCATCCCGGTGGCCGGACCGGAGCGCGTGCCGGGCGAGCGCCAGTCGGCCCAGGCCGATTCCGGCGGCGCCCGCGATCAGATCCGCTTCGGGAGGCCCGCCGTCCGGTGCGCGCTCCGGCAGGGCGGGGCGGCCGGGCCGTACGTCCGCTCCCGCGGCCGTCAGGAAGAGTTCGACGCCGGTGTGCCCCGTGTAGAAGCCCGGCGGCAGGTTCCTTGATTGCCGTGCCGTCCACCGCGCCAGGTCCGTGACGGCCGGTCGTACGCGAGGACGGTGCAGGTGGTGGAGGAGTTCGAGGCCGAGTCCCGAACTGCCGCCGTAGACGTCGACCGGCATGGGGGTGTTGCGGTGCGCGGCCCGTACGGGATCCACGATTCCCTGCGCCTCGTCGACACAGAACCCGGTCGTGTGCTCGATGACCTCGTCGAGCAGGCCCTCGTCGATCCGGGGCCGCGAGGGCGGGCGGGAGACGGTGGTCGTGCCGGTGCGCAGCCGGTCGGCGGCGGCGGTCCGCTCGGCCGGGACGAGGCTCAGCAGGCCGGCGACCACCGAGCGGGCCCGCCGGTGGACGCGTCCGGGCAGCGCCCGCTCCAGACAGGCCAGGGTCCGGTCCCGGTTGACCCGGTGGTCGGCGTCGACGACCACCGGATCCATGCCGGTGGCGGCGAAGAACAGGGTCGCGCCGAGGGAGTAGTGGTCGTCGGCGGGCGCGGCCGGACCGGCCGCGCGCAGGACCGGCTCGCCGTACCCGGGGGTGGCGCCCCCCGGACCGGTGCCGTCCAGCTCGCTGATCCCGAAGTCGACCAGGTGGCAGTGACCGGAGGCGTCGAGCACGACGTTGTCGGGCTTGAGGTCGCGGACGACCACGTTTCGGCGGTGGACCGCGTCCAGGACGCGGAGGAGCCGGGCCGCGAGGCCGGAGAGGGTGCGCGCGGGCCGGACGTCGTCGTCGCGGTAGGGCCCCTCCTCCTGGACCTCCCGGCGCAGGTTCCGGGCGCCGCAGTCGCTCATCACCAGGTACTCGTCCGCGTGGTGACCGAAGTAGTCCAGTGCGCGGGGCACGCCCGGCACGCCGTGGAGGGCGGTGAGGACGGTGCGTTCGTTGCGCAGCCGGTCGCGGGCGTCCGCGCCCGATTCGTCCTCGCCCACGAAGGCCCTCGCCTGTTTGACCACCACCGGCCGCTCCAGGGTCCGGTCGACCGCCCGGTAGACGTTGCCCCGCGGTGCGCGCACGATGCCGGTGGTGACCGCGTAACGGCCGCCGCCGAAGCCGGGTGCGGGTCGTTCGGCACCGTGTCCGGAGCCGGTCGCGAAGGGGTCCTCGGCCCAGGGCGGGCACCGGTAGCGACCGACGGCCAGGCCGTCGAAGATCCGGCCGTCCGGCCCGGTCATGACCGATTCGAGCCGTCCGCTCCGGCCGGTCCTGTAGTCGCCCGTGAAGGGGCCGTAGCGGTAGTAGACCGGCGCCCGCGGGTCGACCCTCCTGTCGCTGAGGACCTGCGGTCCCTCCCGGCCGCGCAGTACGGCGACGAGTTCGCGGGCGACCTCCACCACGGTGCAGGCCAGGGGGTAGACGGTGACCGCCTTTCCGACGGCGCCCCCGCTCGGCACTCCGGAGTTGATGCGGCGGAGCGTTTCCGGATCCCGGACGAACTTCGCGTGACAGACGTACCGGTCCAGCACCGGCAGGACGAGTTCCGTCACGGCCCCGAGGTCACCGGGACGCGTGGAGACGTGGAGTTTCCAGCCGTGTTCCATCGCCGGCATGCGCGGATCGTTCAGGTACGACCACGTGTCGTCGGACCGGTCGCCGCGGCCGGCGATGGAACCGGGCACCCCTACGAGTTCAGGTCGCAGGCGAAGCGGGTGGTCGCGGTCACCCAGGGATCGGCGAGACACGGGGTGTGCTCGCGCCCACCGCGGTCGTCGTCCTCGAACACGATCATCTCGTCGTCGATCTCCAACGGTCCTGCGTCGCGGAGTTCGCCGTCCTGCAGAAGGTCGGGCACGGCTACGGGCATGTGACGCCTCCATGTCTTGTCGTGCGCCGGAGCGGGCCGGCGGGGGGCGCGGGCAGGTGAACCCGCTGGGCCAAGGGCGTGCTGCACAAAGCTAGGAAGGACCGGTCGACCTGACAAGGGGGCAGGTCGCCTTTCCGGGAGAGCGCTCGGCAATGGCCGGTATTCACCCACCGTGCGGGCAGGAGGGGCGCGCGGGCGGTCTCCCGCGACCACGGTCGACCCGGCCGGACGCCGGCTTCCCCGCATCCGTTCTGCCGCCCGGGCCGGAAGCACTCTCACATGAGTGACGCGAAGCCCCTCGCCCTCGTCACCGGCGCCTCCAGCGGCATCGGTTTCGAGCTGGCCGAGCAGCTGGCCGAACGCGGCTACGACCTCGTCGTCAACGCCGAGGACGACGTGCGGCTCCGGCGCGCGGCCGAACGGATCCGGGCGGCCGGGGCGCGGGTGGAGGTGGTCCGGGCCGACCTGCGCGACCCCGAGCAGGCCGAAGCCCTCTTCGCCCGCTGCGCCTCCCTGGGCAGACCGCTCGACGTCGTCGTCCTGAACGCCGGTGTCGCACGGGGCGGCGCGTTCGTCGACACCCGCCTGGCGGACGAACTGGAGATCATCGACCTCAACGTCCGCTCCACCGTCCACCTGGCCAAGCTCGTCCTCCGCGACATGGCCGCCCGCGGCGCGGGCCGCGTCATGGTCACCTCGTCCACCGCCTCGGCGATGCCCGGCGCCTTCAACAGCGTGTACAACGCCTCGAAGTCGTTCCTGCGGTCCTTCGTCCAGGCCCTGCAGAACGAACTCGAGGACACGGGTGTCACCCTGACCTCCCTGATGCCCGGCCCGACCGGGACCGATGTCTTCCGCCGTGCCGGTATGGACGACACCAGGGTCGGCCGAATGGACAAGGACGACCCCGCCCAGGTCGCCCGCCAGGGCCTGGAGGCCCTCTTCGACGGCAAGACCGAGGTCGTCGCGGGCTCGGTCGGGACCAAGGCGCAGGCCGCGGCCAACAAGGTCCTGCCCGACGGCCTCAAGGCGCGGGTGCATCGGAAGATGGCCGAGCCCGGCTCCGGCGACGAAGAGTAGAAGTACCCGGGCGAAGCCGGAGCCGGCCGAGACCAGCGCCGCGCACGCGGGAGACGGCGCGGCGCGCCGCACCCCGCGCCGGCCGGCCGGATGCGTCAAGGCAGTACAGGCCGCCCGCTCCCCCCGTCCGCAGGAGCGCCGAACGCCCGTGCGCCTCCTGGGCCGGCCCCGCCCGCACGCAGCATCACCCAGATCCCACCATCTACCCGCGCTTGCACTTATAGCGCGCATGCAACTATTGTCGAAGCGTGCAAAGGGATCACTCAATCAATCCTGGAAGGGGGCGAGCCATGCCGCTCGCGCTACTCGCTCTTGCGGTCGGGGCCTTCGGGATAGGCACCACCGAATTCGTCGTCATGGGACTGCTGCCCGAGGTCGCCACCGATTTCGGCGTCTCCATCCCCACCGCGGGCCTGCTGGTCACCGGCTACGCGCTCGGTGTCGTCGTCGGCGCGCCGCTGCTGACCGTCCTCGGGGGCAGGGTGAGCCGGAAGCGGATGCTCATGCTCCTGATGGGCCTCTTCGTGCTCGGCAACGCGCTCTCCGCCCTCGCCCCGAGCTTCGGGCTGATGCTGGCCGGCCGCGTCGTCGCCTCGCTCGCCCACGGTTCGTTCTTCGGCATCGGGTCCGTCGTCGCCGCCGGCCTCGTCGCCCCGGACAAGAAGGCCGGCGCGATCGCCACCATGTTCACCGGCCTGACGGTCGCCAACATCGTCGGCGTGCCGCTCGGCACGTTCATCGGGCAGGCGATCGGCTGGCGCACCACCTTCGCGGTCGTCGCCGCGCTCGGTGTGGCCGGGCTGGTCGGCATCGCCCGGCTCGTGCCCGCCGTGCCCCGCCCCGAGGGCACCCACCTGCGCCGGGAGCTGAAGGCGTTCCGCAACCCCCAGGTACTGCTCGCGATGGCGATGACCGTGCTCGGCTTCGGCGGCGTCTTCGCCGCGATCACCTACATCGCGCCGATGACGACCGAGGTCGCCGGCTACTCCGACGGCGCGGTCACCTGGCTCCTCGTGCTCTTCGGCACCGGCATGTTCCTCGGCAACCTGCTCGGCGGCCGGTACGCCGACCGCGCGCTGATGCCGCTGCTGTACGCCACCCTCGGCGGGCTCGCGATCGTCCTCGCGCTGTTCACCGTGACCGCGCACGACAAGGTCCTCACCGCGCTCACCGTCTTCCTCGTGGGAGCGCTCGGCTTCGCCACCGTGCCGCCGCTGCAGAAGCGCGTCCTCGACCAGGCGCACGGCGCGCCGACCCTGGCCTCCGCCGTCAACATCGGCGCCTTCAACCTCGGCAACGCGCTCGCCGCCTGGCTCGGCGGCATGGTCATCGCCGCCGGCTTCGGCTACACCTCCCCGAACTGGGTCGGTGCCGCCCTCGCCGCCGCCGCGCTCGGCCTCGCCCTCTGGTCCGCCGCGCTGGAACGCCGGGCCCCCGCCACCGGGGCCGACTCCCCCGCCGACGAGACCGCCGGGACCGCCGGGACCGCCGGGACCGCCGACACCCGCGTCCCCGTACACCACTGACCCCTCCCCGTCACCGCACACCGCTCCGGAAAGAAAGCCGCACCCCCATGGCCCTCCCCCACGTGCCCTCCGTCGCCCTCAACAACGGCACCGAGATCCCCCAGATCGGCTTCGGCGTCTTCCAGGTCCCCGACGACGGGACCACGACCGCCGTCGCCCACGCCCTGGACGCCGGATACCGCTCCGTGGACACCGCCGCCGTCTACGGCAACGAGGCCGGCGTCGGCCGGGCGCTCGCCGCCTCCGGCATCGCCCGCGACGAGCTGTACGTCACCACCAAGCTGTGGAACGCCGACCAGGGGTACGACGCCACCCTGCGGGCCTTCGACGACAGCCTCGCCAGGCTCGGCCTCGACCACGTCGACCTGTACCTGATCCACTGGCCCGCCCCGGCCCGCGACCTGTACGTCGACACCTGGCGCGCCATCGGGACGCTGGTCGCGGACGGACGGGTCCGTACCGCCGGCGTCTCCAACTTCAACCCCGCGCACCTGGAGCGGCTGCTCGACAGCGGCGACCTCGTGCCCGCCGTCAACCAGATCGAGCTCCACCCCGGCCTCCAGCAGCGCGAGCTCCGCGCACTGCACGCCGCCCACGGGATCGCCACCGAGGCGTGGAGCCCGCTCGCCCAGGGCGCCGTCCTCGCCGACCCGGTCATCACCGGCATCGCGGACCGGCACGGGAAGTCCCCCGCACAGGTGGTGCTGCGCTGGCACCTCCAGCTCGGGAACGTCGTGATCCCGAAGTCCGTCACCCCCGCCCGCATCCGCGAGAACCTCGACGTGCTCGACTTCGCGCTCTCCCCCGAGGAGATGGAGGCCGTGGCGGGCCTCGACCGCGGTCTGCGCACCGGGCCGGACCCCGACACCCTCGACTGAACCCGGAGGGCGGCGGCGGAGACCGGTGATTCTGCCGATGCCTGCCGGGCGCCGGACGCGGAGAGTGGCCGGGCCAGTCCAGGCCCGGCCGCTCTCCGCCTCTCTGCCGGAGGGCGGCCGCCGCACGACACGAGAGGACGACTCCGTCGTGAGACGACACCTTGCCGCCACCGCCACCGCCGCCTCCCTCACCCTGCTCCTCGCCCCCGGCGTCCGGGCCGCCGACGCCGGGGGCGCCTCCGCCGCCAATCCGTACGAGCGCGGCCCCGCGCCGACCCGGGCGGGCGTGGAGGCGCTCCGGGGCCCCTACGCCGTCTCCGAGACGAGCGTCTCCTCCCTCGCCGTCACCGGCTTCGGCGGCGGCACCGTCTACTACCCGACGTCCACGGCCGACGGCACCTTCGGCGCGGTGGTGATCTCGCCGGGGTTCACCGCGTACCAGTCCTCCATCGCCTGGCTCGGGCCCCGCCTCGCCTCGCAGGGGTTCGTGGTGTTCACCATCGACACCCTCACCACGCTCGACCAGCCCGACAGCCGGGGCCGGCAGCTCCTCGCCGCACTCGACCACCTGACACAGCGCAGCGCCGTGCGGAGCCGGATCGACGCGGGCCGCCTCGCGGTGATGGGGCACTCCATGGGCGGCGGAGGGACCCTCGAAGCCGCCAAGACCCGGCCCTCCCTCAAGGCGGCCGTCCCCCTCACCGGCTGGAACACCGACAGGACCTGGCCCGAGATCACGACGCCCACCCTGGTCATCGGCGCGGACGGCGACACGGTGGCGCCCGTCGCCACCCACTCGGAGCCCTTCTACGAGAGCCTGCCGGACTCGCTCGACAAGGCGTACCTGGAGCTGAACGGCGCCACGCACTTCACCCCGAACAGCTCGAACACGACGATCGCGAAGTACGGCATCGCGTGGCTCAAGCGCTTCGTCGACGACGACACCCGCTACGAGCAGTTCCTCTGCCCGCTGCCGCGGCCCGACCTCACGATCGAGGAGTACCGGGGGAGCTGCCCGCTCGGCTCCTGACGGCTCCCCGTACCGTCCGCACGCCGTCCGTACGGCATCCGCATGCCGTACGGACGGCGTCCGCGCAACGCCTGTGCGCCGTCACAGGACGAGGCTCCCGGTTCTGGGCCACCGCCCAGGACCGGGAGCCTTCCGCCGTTCCGTACGGGTCGGTAGCGTGACCGCCGTGAGCGGAGCGACGCACGGCACCGCCCCCGGTCACCGGCTGTACGACCGCGCGGCCGAACTCGCGGCGGTGGCCCGTCTGACGGATCCCGCCGCCGGGGGCGGCGGGGTCCTGTTCGTCACCGGAGGTCCCGGGGAGGGCCGCTCGGCCCTGCTCGCCCGGGCGGCCGCCGACTTCCCGGGCACGGCGCACCGGGTCGCCGCGCCCGGTCACCGGGTGCCGTGGAGCGGCGCGCGGGCCCTGTTCGCCGCCCTCGCGCCCTCCGCTCCGGACGCACGCCGGGCGCTGCGGACCGCGCGGGGCGAGGACGGTCTCGCGGCGGCGGTGTCCGGGCTCCTCGGGGGCCGTCCGGCCCTGATCTGCCTGGACGACCTGCACCTCTGGGACGCCCATGCGCGTGCCGCGCTCGCCGTGGCGTGGCGGCGGGGGCGCGGGCCGGACCGCGGCGGGCCCCGCTGGCTCGTGTCGGCCGCCCGGCACCACCGGCCGCCCGAGGTGCCGGGGGCGGAGAGCGTACGGCTCGGGCGGCTCGGTCCGGACGGCGCCCGGGCCCTCCTCGGCGACCTGTGCGCCCCTCTCCCGGCGCCGCCGGTCGTACGGCGGCTCGTCGAGGAGGCGGCGGGGCACCCCGGTGTCCTCGTCTCGGCGGTACGGCGCCTCACCCCCGCCCAGCGCGCGGGCTCCGCGCCCCTCCCGGAGCCGCCGGTCGACGGGGCCGTCCTCACGGAGGTGTACGGCGGCTTCCTGGCGCACCTGCCCGCGGACTCCCGGCGGCTGCTCACGGCGGTGGCACTCGCGGGCCGTACCGACGCGGGCGGACGGGAAGGCGCGCACCGCCTCCCCGGTGTCGCCGTCGACGCCGTCCTCGACCTGGCACGGGCGGCGCGCGTTCCCGCCGAGCCGCTGGACGGCCTGGTCGCGGACGGGCTGCTGCGCCGCGCCGACGGCCTGCTCCGCTTCGAGGACCCGTTCCTCGGACGGGCCGTCCTCGCGTCGGCCCCGGCCTCCGGACACCACGGGGCCCGGCGGGCGGGCGCGCCCCGGCCGGCCCGTACGGCGTCGGCGCTCGCCCGGGGCGAGAGCCACCGCGCCGACCGCCTGGGACCGCCCGCCGCCGTGCGCGCCCTCGCCCCCGTGGTCCGGGGCCGCTCGCACCTCGTGCGCGGTCTGGCGGCACTGGCGTGCGGGCCGGTCATGGACGCGCACGAGGCGCTGCTGCGGGCGGCGGAGCTGCTGCGGGACCGGGCGCCGGCCGAGGCGTCCGACGCCCGGTTCCTCGCGATGGAGGCCGCCTGGGCGGGTGGCGACGTCGACGCGTGTCTGGCCGCCCTCGGCTGCGGCGGGGACGCCGGGGGGACGGAGCGGGACTTCCTCGACGGGCTCGGCGCCGCCCTGGCCGTACGGCTCGACGAGGCCCGTCCGTCCCTGGCGCGGGTGGTCGCGCGGGACGGTGCCGAGGACGATCCCCGGCTGCTGCTGCGGGCGGGGTCGGCCGCGCTGGTGCTCGGCGACACCGCGGCGGCGGCCCGGGTCCACGCCCGCGCGCTCGCCCGGGCCCGGGCGGAGCACCGCACGGCCCTGCTGCCGCGCGCCCTCGAACACCTCGCGTACGCCGAGCTGCGGGCCGGGCGGTACAGCAGGGCCGCGCGGACCGCCCGGGAGGGACTGCGGGCGGCGGAGCTGACGGGGCAGCGGAACGTGGCCGCCCATCAGCACGCCGTCCTGGCCCTGGTGGCCTCGGTGGCGGGCGACGGTCCCGCGGTGGCGGAGCACGCGGGTCTCGCCCTCGACATGGCGCGGCCGCACGGCCTCGCCCAGGCGGCGACGCTCGCGGAGTGGGCGCTGGCCCGGGCCGAGCTGGGGAGCGGTCCGGCCGCGCGGGCGGCCGCGCGGCTCGTGCCGCTCGTGCGCGCCGGGCCCCGGGGCGGTCACTTCGCGCTGCGGATGCTGGTGGTGCCCTGCTTCGTGGAGGCGGCCGTCGCGGCGGGGCGGGCGGCCGAGGCCAGGGCGGCGGCCGGGGAGTACGCGGTCTGGGCGGCGCAGGGCGTCGACCGCGCGGCACCGGCCCTGCTGGCCCGCTGCCGGGCGCTGCTCGCGCAGGGCGAGGAGGACGGGGAGGCGGCGTACTGGTTCGGCGAGGCCGTCCGCCGCCACGAGGACTGCGGCAACGACTTCGAGCGGGCCCGGACCCTCCTCGCGTACGGGACGTGGCTGCGGCGCCGGCGGCGCCCGGGCGCGGCGCGGGGGCCGCTGGGCGACGCCCTCGTCGCCTTCGAACGGGCGGCGGCGGACGGCTGGGCCGACCACGCCCGGTCCGAGCTGCGCGCCACGGGCGGCGCGGGCGGCGGGACCGCCGATCCGGCGGCGTGGGGCCTGCTCACGCCGCAGCAGCAGCGGATCGCCCGGCTCGCCGCGCAGGGCGCCACCAACCGGGAGATCGCCGGCCGGCTCGCGCTGAGCCCGCGCACGGTCGACCACCACCTCCGGAACGTCTTCGCCCGGCTGGGCATCCGCTCCCGCGTCGAACTCCCCGGTCTGGCCGGGCGGTGGGACACCCCCTAGGCGGGCGGTACGGAGGCGAAGGGGCTGGTGTCGAGGCGGGCGAGGAGGTCGGCCGGGTCGTCGTGGACGGCGGCGGCGCCCGCCCCGGTCAGATCGGCCTCGGGAATGCCGCCGCACAGCAGTCCGACGACGGTCACCCCGGCGCGGCGGGCGGCCTTCATGTCCCAGACGCTGTCGCCGACGAACACGGCCCGGTCGGCCGGCACGTCCACGAGGGAGAGGGCGTGCTCGACGGGGTCGGGGGCGGGCTTGCCCTCGTCGACGTCGTCGGAGGTGGCGGTGTCCGTGAGCGCGTCGTCCGCGTCGATCGCCCGGCGCAGGGCCTCCAGCTCGCGGCTCTTGGCCGAGGTCACCAGGACCACCTTCCAGCCGTCGCCCGCGAGCTTCCGCAGCAGGTCGGCGGCCCCGTCGAAGGCCTGGAGCCGCTCGAAGTACGTCCCGTAGAGGGTGTCGTGCGCGGTGCTCAGGCGCTCGTCGTCCGACCGGTCGCGGTCCTGTCCGAGCAGGTGGTCGAGGAGCCGTTCGCCCGGCAGACCGATGGCCCGGTGCACGGCGTGCATGGTCACCCGGTGGCCGCCCTGGCGGAGCGCCTCCCACCAGGCGACGGCGTGCAGGTGGTTGGTGTCGGCCAGGGTGCCGTCGACGTCGAAGAGCGCTGCGCGGTCGCGGTCCATGGTCGGGGTCTCCTCACGGGGCACGGGAGTGGTACGGGACGGGCACCCGGCGGCTACCCGGAACGGTTCCGTTCAGTCGCCGGCCCCGCCACCGGTCCGGCCACCGCTCCGCGCCTCGGGATTCGTCGGGGCGCGTCGGCGCGTCGGCGCGCCTTCGCGGGGCGGCACCACGGAGCATCGCGGTGCGGAGGCGTCGGGCGGGTAGGCGCGCACAAGATCGCGCCCGGCCCCGGACGCGTCCCTCGCCCACCGGAGGAGGAGTACTTCATGCCCCACCGCTCCGTATCGCTCGCCTCGCTGCGCCAGTGGCGCCTGTGGCAGTGGTGGGAGCGTCAGCGGCGGGACCCCTTCGTGGTCCAGACCCTGCGTTCCACCGCGGCGGCGACGATCTCGTACGTCGTCGCCCTCCGGCTCAGCTCCGAGCCGGCGCCGCTGACCGCGCCGCTGACGGCGCTGCTCGTGGTGCAGGTGACGCTGTACTCGACGCTCGTGACGAGTCTGCGGCGGGTGAACTCCGTCGTCGTCGGCGTCCTCATCGCCATCGCGTTCAGCGTGCTCGTCGGTCTGACCTGGTGGAGCCTCGCCATGGTCATCCTGGCGGCGCTGGTGGTGGGGCGGTTCGTCCGGGTGGAGGAGTTCGTCGCCGAGGTGGCGATCAGCGCGATGCTGGTCCTCGGGGTCACCCAGGTCGCCGACACGGCCTGGGACCGCGTCCTGGAGACCCTGATCGGCGCGATCGTCGGCATGGTGTTCAACATGGTGCTCGTGCCGCCGGTCTGGGTGGACACCGCCGGGGACTCGATCGTGGACCTGGCCCGGCGGATGCGCCAGCTGCTCCTGGGCCTCGGCGAGGAGCTCACGGACCCGGACGTGCCCGCCGAGCCCGATCCGTTCGGCGACTTCGACGGGCCGTCGTCCGTGGACCTGGCGGCGGCGCGGCTCTACGAGGCGCGGCGCCTCGACAACGACGTCGCCGACGTGGACGCGGCCCTGCGGCAGGCGGAGGACAGCCTGCGGCTGAACCCGCGCGTGAAGGAGGGGCTGCTGCACCGGATCGTGCTGCGGACGGGGCTCGACACCCTGGAGATCTCCGCCGTGGTGCTGCGGGTCCTGACCCGGACCCTGACCGACCTGGCGCGGGAGCGGGACGGGGCGGTGCTCTTCCGCCGGGAGACGGCCCTCGTCCTCCAGGAGGTGGTGCGGCACCTCGGGGACACCCTGGTGAGCTTCGCGGTCCTCGTCACCTCGCACTCCAGCTCCGGCGCGGAGACGGCGGAGAACCGCCTCGCCGAGCAGCTGGAGGCGGCCCGCGAGGCCCGCGACCGGGCCGCCGGGATGCTGAGGGCGGAGGCGGCGGACGACCCGGGGCGCTGGCAGCTGTACGGCGCCCTGCTCACCGAGATCGACCGCGTCCTGAACGAGCTGGACCCCGGCCACCGGGGCCGCCGCCTCATGGAGGAACTGGACCGGCACACGCGCGAGCGCAGGGCGCGCAGGCAGAAGGTCGTCTCCCTCGCGTCCCGCGCGCGCCGCCCCTCCTGACGGTCCCGGCGCTCCTCCCGGCGGGTCAGACGGGGCGCAGGGCTCCGTCGGCCCGCAGGTCGTCGAGGGTGGGATAGCCGTCGACGGCCATGATCAGGTCGGCCTCGGCGAGGAGCGAGCGCAGGACGTGGACGACGCCGTCCGTGCCGCCGAGGGCGAGTCCGTACGCGTACGGGCGGCCGACGCCGACCGCCGTGGCGCCGAGGGCCAGGGCCTTGACGACGTCGGCCCCGGTGCGGACGCCGGAGTCGAAGAGGACGGGCAGGCCGTCGGCGGCCTCGACCACCGCGGGCAGGGCGTCGAGGGCGGGCAGGCCGCCGTTGGCCTGGCGTCCGCCGTGGTTGGAGCAGTAGACGCCGTCGACCCCGCCGTCCCGGGCGCGCCGGACGTCCTCGGGGTGGCAGATGCCCTTGAGGAGGATCGGCAGGTCGGTGAGGGAGCGCAGCCAGGCGAGGTCGTCCCAGACGAGCGGCTTGCCGAAGATGCCGGCCCACTCCACGACGGCGGCGCGCGGGTCCTCCTCGGGGGGCTTGGGGAGCCGGGCCCGGAAGACGGGGTCGGAGGTGTAGTTGGCCAGGCAGTGGCCGCGGAGCTGGGGGAAGTTGCTGGTGGCGAGGTCGCGGGGGCGCCAGCCGGTGATCCAGGTGTCGAGGGTGACGACGATGCCCCGGAAGCCGGCCGCCTCGGCGCGGTGCACCAGGCTCTCCGCGAGGGCCCGGTCGGCGGGGGTGTAGAGCTGGAAGAGGCCGGGGGTGTCGCCGAGTTCGGCGGCGACCTGCTCCAGGGGGTCGGCGGTGAGCGTGGAGGCGATCATCGGCACGCCGGTGCGGGCGGCGGCGCGGGCGGTCGCCAGGTCGCCGTGGCCGTCCTGGGCGCAGAGGCCTATGACGCCGACGGGGGCCATGAACAGCGGGGAGGGCAGCGTCATGCCGAAGAGGTCGACCGACAGGTCGCGCCGCGCGGCGCCCACCATCATGCGCGGGACGAGTCCCCACTTGCGGAAGGCCGTGGCGTTGGCCTCCTGGGTGTGCTCGTCGCCCGCGCCGCCGGCCACGTACGACCACAGCGAGGGCGACAGCGCCGACCGCGCCTTCGACTCCAGTTCGGCGAAGGTCATCGGCAGGGCGGGGACGGTGCCGAAGAGGCCCTCGAAGTAGATCTCGTTCTGGTAGTCGCCGAAGTGCGGGGGCATGGGGCCCGTCCCTTCACGTCAGGGGCGGGCGCCCGGGTCGCCCGCCGTGGTGCCGTCCAGGGTGCCCTTCGCGCGCCTCCGTGACCATGGGGTGGCCGTCCGTCCTCGCCGGGGCCGCCGGGCCGGCGCCCTTCGAGCGGCTCGCGCCGTCGTTTATGCGGGTGCGCGCCCCGGAGGCCGGACGCGATGATGAAGGAATGGAACGCACCTTCGAAGAACTCGTCGCGGAGGCCGCCGAGGCCCCGGTCGACGGCTGGGACTTCTCCTGGCTCGACGGACGGGCGACCGAGCGGCGCCCCTCCTGGGGCTACCACCGGCTCCTCGCCGAGCGGCTGGCCACCGCTTCGGCCGGGCTCGACGTCCAGACGGGCGGCGGCGAGGTCCTGGCCGGGGTGCCGGTGCTGCCGCCTGCGATGGCGGCCACCGAGTCGTGGCCCCCGAACGTCGCCCGGGCCACCGAACTCCTCCACCCGCGCGGGGTGGTGCTCGTCGCCGACCCCGACGAGCCGCCGCTGCCCTTCGGCGACGCCGCCTTCGACCTCGTCACCAGCCGGCACCCGGCGACCGTGTGGTGGTCGGAGATCGCCCGCGTCCTGCGGCCGGGCGGCACCTACCTCGCCCAGCACGTCGGTCCCGCCAGCGTCTGGGAGGTGGTGGAGTACTTCCTCGGCCCGCAGCCGGAGGCGGCCCGGGCGCGTCACCCCGACGACGAGGCCGCGGCGGCGCGGGCGGCCGGGCTCGACGTGGTGGACCTGCGCACCGAGCGGCTGCGGATGGAGTTCCACGACGTCGGCGCGGTCGTCTGGTTCCTGCGCAAGGTGATCTGGATCGTGCCCGGGTTCACGGTCGGGGCGCATCTGTCCCGGCTGCGCGGACTCGACGCCCTGATCCGGGCGGAGGGGCCGTTCGTCGCCCACTCCGCCCGGACCCTGATCGAGGCGCGCCGGCCCGCCGCGTGACGGGTGCGGGTCCCGCTCAGGAGCGCGCCGGCGGAGCCCCCCAGTCGAGGCGCAGGACGGCGAGGTCGTCGGAGTGCCGGCCGGCGTTCAGTTCGTGGGTCTCCTTGATGAGGAGGTCGACCTGGACGGCCGGGTCCTCCGCCGGCAGGGCCGCGATCAGGTCGAGCAGTCCCTCGACGCCGAGCCGCTCGTTCTCCGTCCCGCTGTGGCCCTCGGTGAGCCCGTCGGTGTAGAGGGTCAGGGCGCCGGTGGCGGGGAGCGGGACGACCGTGGCGGGCCAGCGGTGCGGCCCGGGGAAGATGCCCAGGGCGATGCCGTGGGCGGCCTCCAGCTCCCTGGTCCCCCCGGGCGTGGTGAGCAGGGGCTCGTGGTGGCCGGCGAGGTGGAGGGTGGCGGTACCGGCGTTCTGGTCGAGGATGAGGAGGGTGCAGGTGGCGAACATGTGCTGGTCGCCGCGCTCGGCGAGCAGGATGCGTTCCATCAGGTGCAGCAGGTCGTCGCCGCGGTGTCCGCCGAGCACGAGGGAGCGCCAGGCGATCCGCAGGCAGACGCCGAGCGCGGCGGCGTCGGGCCCGTGCCCGCTGACGTCGCCGACGACGGCGTGCAGCAGTCCGTCGTCCCCCTCCACCACGTCGAGGAAGTCACCGCCGAGCAGGGCCAGGGTGGCGCCCGGCAGATAGCGGGAGGTCACCCGCACCGCGGAGGTGTCGAGGATCGGCTGGGGCAGCAGGCTGCGCTCCAGGCGCGCGTTCTCCTCCGCCCGCAGCCGGGCGGCCTGGGCCTCGGAGTTCGCCCGCTCGGTCTTGCTGCGGTAGACGGCGTAGCGGACCGTCCGGTGCAGCAGGTCCGCCTCGACCTTCCCCTTGACGAGGTAGTCCTGGGCTCCGGCGGCCATGGCGTCGGGGCCGGCCTGCGCCTCGGCGAGTCCGGTCAGGACGATGACCGCGGTGTGCGGGGCCATGGCCCGGACCGTGGTGACCGCGTCGGTGCCCGACACGTCGGGCAGGTGCAGGTCGAGCAGGATGCAGTCGATCGGCGTGCCGGCCAGCTCGGCGCGCGCCTCGGCCAGGCTGGTCCGGGTGGTCAGCTCGAACCGCAGCCCCGTGTCGTGGAGGAGTTCCTCGACGAGCAGGGCGTCGCCCAGGTCGTCCTCGATCAGGAGGATGCGGTACATCGGCTCATGGGGCGACGTGCCACCGCCGGTCACGATCGAGGTCATCTCGTCCGCTCCGTGCCGGATTCGACGGCCGGGAGGGGGGTCTCCGGCGGCTCGGGCGCCAGGGTGAAGGTGATGCGCGCTCCGTCGTGGTGGTCGGTGTCGACGGCGATGGTGCCGCCGTGGAACTCGACGATCTTCTTGCACATCGCGAGGCCGATGCCGCTGCCGGAGTACACGTCCTTGGTGTGCAGCCGCTGGAAGATCACGAAGACCTTGTCGGCGTACTCCGGGGCGATGCCGATGCCGTTGTCGGTGACGGTGAAGCGCCACAGACCGCCCTCCCGGGCCGCCGTGACGTGGATGCGGGGCGTCTCGTCCGGGCGGCGGAACTTCACGGCGTTGCCGATCAGGTTCTGCCAGAGCATCCCCATCTGGGTGGGGTCGGCGACCAGGGTCGGCAGCGGGTCGTGCGTGATGACCGCCCCGGCCTCCTCGATGCCGACGCTCAGCGAGGACAGGGTCCGCTCCAGGACGTCGTCCAGGTCGACGCTCTGGTGGGTGTTGTGCAGGCGTCCGACGCGGGAGAAGTCGAGCAGGTCGTTGATGAGGACCTGCATGCGGTTCGCCCCGTCGACGGCGAAGTCGATGTACTGGTCGGCCCGGCTGTCGAGCTGTCCTCCGTAGCGCCGCTGGAGGAGCTGGGTGAAGCTGGAGACCTTGCGCAGCGGCTCCTGGAGGTCGTGCGAGGCCACGTACGCGAACTGCTCCAGCTCGGCGTTGGAGCGCTGGAGGTCGGCGGCCTGCGCGTCGAGGCGCAGGCGCGCCTCCTCGGTGAAGGCCAGTTCCCGCACGAGGCGCCGGCGCATGGAGTCGATCTCCTCGCCGAGGAGCCGCAGGTCGGCGGGGCCGGACGGGGTGATGGGGTGATCGAAGTCACCCCCGGCGATGGTCCGGGCGTCCGCGCCGAGCCGGTCGATGGGCTCGTTGATGCCCCGGCGCAGCCCTTCGAAGATCAGGGCCGTGAGCAGGAGGATGAGCACCGCGATGGAACCGAAGACCCAGTTCCGGACACCCATCATGGCCATCAGGTCGTCCCTCGTGCGGAGGCGCTCCCCGCGCAGCCGTTCCTGCTGCGCACCCAGGGCGGCGCGCACGGCGTCGAAGGCTTCCTTGCCCTCCGCCGCCCGTTCGGCGGCCAGCGGCGAGGCCGATCCCGGCGGCGCGGCGGCGACCGGGCGCGCGATCCGCTCCTGCCATACGGCCACGGCGTCCCGTACGGTCCCGAGGTCGGCCCGGGCCGCCCGGTCGCCGGTGAGGAGTTCGGAGAGCTGCGCGGTCCGCGTCTCCTGCTCGGCGAGTCCCTCCCGGTAGGGGGTGAGGAAGTCCGGGGTGCCGGTCAGGCCGTAGCCGCGGATCCCGGTCTCCTGGTTGAGGACGGCCGACTCCAGGCGGATGGCCGTGGTCAGCGCGGGGGACCGCACGTCCACGAGTTCCTTGCTGAGCGACTCGGTCCTCAAGAGGATCCAGCCGCCCGTCGTTCCGAGCAGGGCCAGGACGACCAGGGATATGGCCACGCCCACGCGAAGCCACCGCCGGGTCGTCCATGCGGACAGGCCCCGCCCACGCGGTTGCTTCCCATCGCCGGTCATGGTGCGGACTCCTCACTGCGACAGCCGCCGAAGGTGCGGCGCGATCACTGTAATGGGCGACAACGGTTGTTGTCGCCAGGCCTCCCGGGGACCTAGAGTGCCGGATGTGCCAGGCAAGAACTTCGTGTTGCGGACCACTCCGCAGGAAACGGCCGCCGCCGCGGACGCGGCGGTCGGCGACCTCGCGCGGCGTCTCGTCCGGCGGCTCCTGGACGATCCCTCGCAACCGGCACCGGACGACCGCACGCAGGCCCTGGCCCTGCTCCACGTCCTGGACCACGTCCAGAAGGCCGCCGAGCGCCTCCAGCAGGAGGCGGTCGTGGCCGGCGCCCGTGCGGGAGCCGGCTATCCGCAGCTCGGCGCGGCCTGCGGCATGACCCGACAGGGAGCCCGCCGCCGCTGGCCGGGGCTCTTCGACCATTCACACGACAAACCCACGGAGCAACCGATCATGACCACCCCCGCCCGCCCCTTCGACGTCCTGCTCGTCGAGGACGACGTCGCCGACGCCATGCTCATCGAGGAGGCACTCTCCGAGCGCGGGGCCCGCAACCTGGTCCAGGTCACCGACGGGGTCGCCGCCCTCGAGCACCTGCGCGCCCCGGACACCGCCCGGCCCGACCTCATCGTCCTCGACCTGAACATGCCCCGGATGAACGGTCGGGAGCTGCTGAAGGTCCTGAAGTCCGACGAGAACCTCCAGACCATTCCCGTGGTCGTCCTGACCACGTCGACGGCGCCCGACGACGTGACGGGGGCGTACAGCAGCCACGCCAACGCCTATGTGACCAAGCCGGTCAACCTGGAGGAGTTCGAACAGGCCGTCCAGAGCATCGACGCCTTCTACCTCGACACCGCCGCCCGCCCGCGCCCCTGACGTCCGCAAGGGGCGGGTTCAGTCCAGGTCGATGCGGGCGGTGATGCGCTTGCCGACCGGTTCCCGCCGGACGCGGAGCTCCCGGGCGACGGCCTTGACGATCTCCAGGCCGTGCTGACCGACCCGGTCCGGGTCGGCGGCGTGGGCCGCCGGAACCGTGGGCTCGCTGTCCCACACCACGACGTCCACGGTCCCGGCGTCGATGCGCAGTTGCAGCAGCACCGGGCCCGGGGCGTGCCGGCGGGCGTTCGTGACCAGTTCGCTGACGACGAGCCGCGTCAGCTCCGCCGCGCGCTCGGAGACGGGTACGCCCCAGACGGTGCGGGCCTTCTCCAGGAAGGCGGTGGCGCGGTCGCGGGCCTCGGCCGTGAGCCCGTCGCCCTCGTCCCACGCGTACCCGACCTGCATGAGGTCGTCCTCGGGCACGGCACAGTCGTCGCCGTCGGCACCGGCCGTCGTCGTCATCGTCTTCCCCCCGTATTCACGCGCGCGTCACCCGCCATGACGTCGTGTCCACCATAGGTGTTCTCCCGCGTGGTCAAGGGGGTGGTCCGGGTGTCAGTCGCCCGGCGCGATCAGGACGACCTGGTCCCGCGCGTGCCAGTACCGTACGTGGGCCTTGGGCGGGTTGACGCGCATCCCGTGGCCGGAGGCGGTCGCGGAGCGGTAGCCGATGGCGCATTCGCCGCGGCGGGCGGCCGACGCGGCGACGGCGGCGAAGGAGGTCGTCCGGCCGGGGGTGACGTAGTGGGAGGCCGGGCGGAGGTGGAGGGTGTTGCCGGCCGGGGAGAGGAGTTCCTCGAACACGGCGGTCAGATGGGGGTTCTGGGAGATCTGGGTCATGAGGAGACCGATGAGCCTGCCGCTGACGACGAAGTCGGCCCAGGGGTGCCGCGGGGCGATCAGCCGGTTGCGGTCGTCGGCCATCTCGGTGACCACGGGCACGTGACGGCCGCCCTCCTCCCCGGCCCGCAGGTGCAGGAGGGTGACGAGGGTCCGGTCGTCCGGGTCGCCGCGGCCGGGGCGGGGGTCGGGGCCGAGCACGATCACGACGTCGTAGCGGGTGAGGTCGAGTGCGTCCGTCGTCGACCGCAGCGCGGGGTCCGCGGGATGGTGGCGCACCGGCATGCGGGGGGCGAGGGCCTCGGCGGCGGACCGGACGGCGGCGGTCGTCGCGGCGCGCGGCCCGGCCACGACGTCGAGGGTCGAGCCGGGCGGGGTACGCCGTGAGAGCTGGTCCACGATCCGGGGCGCCCTGCGGTTCCAGCCGAGGAGGAGGACGCGTTCGGCCGGGGCGGGGGCCGGGGGCGGCGTGTGGGCGAGGACCCTCGGGTCGTGGGGCACGGGGAGGTCGGACAGCCGGGTGGAGTACTCGTCCCGCGCGATCACGAGGAGGCTGTCGTCCTCCCGGAAGCCGGCGGACAGGGGTGGGTTGAGCGTCACGGTGCCGTCGTCGTGGGCGATGCCGACGGCGACGGACTCCGGGCAGGCTCCGGCGGCCTCCTCGAAGGTCAGGCCGGGCAGGCGGGGGTCGCGCAGGGTGTGGAACTCGTGTCCGGCGAAGTCGAGGAGTTCCTGGTGGACGAGGGAGAGTCCGGGCTGGCGGGCGCAGTCGACGACGAGCCGGGCCGAGATGTCGTCCACGTCCAGGACGGTGGTCCGGGGGCCGCCGGCCAGCCGGGCGGCGGCGAGGTGCCGGTCGTCGCGCACGGCGGCGACGACGCGGACCCGCCGGTCCTCCCCCAGGGCGGCCGAGAGGGAGAGCAGGGTCTTGACGGTCTCGGCGTCGTCCCGGGGGTCGTCGCGCGGCAGGACGAGGACGCAGTCCGCGGTGGCGGGGCTCACGCGGGCGAGGGCGACGGGGTCGGCGGTCCGGCCGGTGCGGCAGAGGACGCGGGTGCGGCCCGTGGCACGGGCGGTGGTGTGGAGGTCCTCCTCCATGGCGGACTTGTCCCGTTCGGCGAGGACCGCGATCACGCGGCGGCGCCGGTCGGTGCGGGCGGCGACCAGTTCGGAGACGACGGTCGGGATCTGTTCGGACCAGCCGAGGACGACGGTGTGGCCGCGCTCCAGGATCGTGGCCCGGCCGCGGTCGAGGGCCATCAGCCGGTCGGTGAGGCCGGTGGTGATGAGGCTGACCAGGGTGGAGACGTAGAGGAGGGCGATGAGGGCGAGGAGCACGGACAGGACGATGCGCAGGGGCGGTCCGACCTCGCCGCCCAGGCGCATGGTCTGTCCGGTGCTGCGCCAGACCGCCGCGATCCTCGCTCCGAGGGTGGCGGGGGCGCTCCGGTCGGTCCACACCAGGAGGGCGCTGACGGGGACGACGAGCGCCAGGCAGCCGAGGGCGAGCCAGCCGCAGAGGGCCGGTATGCCGCGGGCGAGGGTGGTGTCGAACCAGTAGCGGAGGCGTGCCTCCGCCGAGGGGGCGGGGTACGGCGGCCGGGGCCGGGCGGCCGGGGTGGTCGCGGGTCGGTCCGCCCCGGGTCCCCGTGCGGCGTTCCGCTGTCCGGGAACGGCCTTGTTGCCTTCTTTGCGCACGTCGGCAGCGTGGCGCCCCGCCGTGTCCGGCGGGGCGCCATCGCCGTGGATTCATTCCTTCGTGAGCGGCGGGAGGGGGTCGGGTCAGCCGTTCGGGTCGAAGGTGATCCCGGCGGGTTTGGCCTTGGCGAGGTGGTCGGCGAAGCTTCCGTCCTTGAGGCCGAAGTGGGCGCTGCCGAAGTCGGCCGCGACGAGCTTCTCGCGGATGCCGGCGGGGTAGCCGTTCCAGCCGATCAGGGTGGGGAACTGCCAGGTGTGGCGGTGGTTCTCGGGCGGTTCGTCGTTGGCGCCGGCGGGACGGAAGCAGTGGGTGCCGATGCCGTCCTTGTGGTAGACGACCTTGGGGTGGGTGCCGTCCCAGCGGATCCGGTCGCGGGCGTAGGTGTCGAAGTTCCCGTGGGCGGAGGTGGAGACGTACTCCGCCCGGCCGTCGCGCACCCAGACCACGACGTGCTCCCAGTCGTGGCGGTGTCCGCCGAGGCCGCTGCCGGGGACCGCCTGGTCCTTCTCGAAGTAGAGGCCGTAGAGGATCGCGCACCAGCCGTTGTCGCACTTCGCGCGGGAGTAGCCGTTGGTGGCGGCGAGGTCGGAGGCGTCGCGGCACTGGCCGTTGAGGGCGCCGGACGGGTTGAGGCCGCCGTTGAGGGTGCCGTCGGGGCCGATGGCGGCGGTGGGATAGCAGCCGTCCGTGTCGTAGTCGAAGGCCGGCTGGAAGGTCTGCTCCAGGGCGTCGGCGTTGCCGGGCAGGGCGGCGGGCGGCGCGGCGAACGCGCTGCCCGGGAGGGCGATGACCAGCGCGAGGGCGCCGGCGAGGGCGAGGGCGCCCCGGGCGGCGTACACGGGTGTCTTCAACTGCGTCCCCCTTGGGTCGGACGGCGGCGGGCGAGGGCGTGCGGCACACGGCGTCGTGGAGCGCCGCACGGCATGCGCCATCGTGGCATGGTCACGTCAATATAGGGAGTCGTCGACCGCTCTCGCCGGTGAACACCGTCCGACGGGCGGTGGGCCGGCGCGCCGGAGGTTTCCGCGGAAAAGACTAGACGAGACGTATCGTCTCACCTAAGGTGGCCGTCATGACCACCGCTTCCCCCGCACACATCGCCATGTTCTCCATCGCCGCCCACGGCCACGTGAACCCCAGCCTGGAGGTCGTCCGCGAGCTCGTCGCCCGGGGCCACCGGGTCAGCTACGCCGTTCCCGCCTCCTTCGCCGCGAAGGTCGCGGAGACCGGGGCCACCCCCGTCGTCTACACCTCGACGCTGCCGACCGACGAGGACCCGGACGCCTGGGGCACCGAACTGATCGACAACATCGAGCCGTTCCTGGCCGACGCCGTGCAGGCGCTCCCCCAGCTCGCCGAGGCCTTCGACGGGGACCGACCGGACCTGGTGCTGCACGACATCACCTCGTACCCGGCCCCCGTCCTCGCCCACACGTGGGGCGTCCCCGCCGTCTCCCTCTGGCCGAACCTCGTGCCGTGGGAGGGGTACGAGGAGGAGGTCGCCGAGCCGATGTACGCCGAGCTCAAGGCCTCGCCGCGCGGCCAGGCGTACTACGCCCGGTTCGAGGAGTGGCTCGCCGGACACGGGATCGACACCCACCCCGACCGGTTCGTCGCGCGGCCGCGCCGGGCGGTCGTCCTCATCCCGCGCGCCCTCCAGCCGCAGGCCGACCGGGTCGACGAGTCCGTCTACACCTTCGTCGGAGCCTGCCAGGGCGAGCGCGCCGACCAGGGCGCGTGGGAGCGGCCGGCCGGCGCGGAGAAGGTGCTCCTGGTCTCCCTGGGCTCCGCCTTCACCAAGCAGCCCGGCTTCTACCGGGCCTGCGTCGAGGCGTTCGGCGACCTGCCGGGCTGGCACGTCGTCCTGCAGATCGGGAAGTTCGTCGACCCTGCCGAGCTCGGCGCCCTGCCGGACAACGTGGAGGTGCGCTCCTGGGTGCCCCAGTTGGCGATCCTGCGGCAGGCCGACGCCTTCGTCACCCACGCGGGCGCGGGCGGCAGCCAGGAGGGCCTGGCCACCGCCACCCCCATGGTGGCCGTGCCCCTGGCCACCGACCAGTTCGGCAACGCCGACATGCTCCGGTCCCTGGGCGTGGCACGGCACCTGCCGCTGGAGGAGGTGACCCCCGAGCGGCTGCGGGAGTCCGTCCTCGCGCTCGTCGACGACCCCGAGGTGGCCCGCCGGGCGCGCGAGATCCAGCGGTCGATGGCCCGCGAGGGCGGCACGCGGCACGCGGCCGACCTGATCGAGGCGGAGCTGCCGGGCTGACGGCCCCGCGACCGGGGCGTCCGGGCGGCACGGGGCGCCGGAAGGGCGGCGCGCGGCCCGGCCCGTCGCCGCGAACGCCCGGGCGGCACGACGGACTGACGACCGGTCAGGCCTCCTTCGCGCCTTCGTGCGCGGCGAGTTCCCCGGGCGTGCCGACGAACGCCGGGCCGCAGCCGGGCGGGAGGCGTTCGACCACCATGGCGACCGCCTCCCGCGCCGTGCCGGCCTCGCCGATCCTCCGCGTCCGCGAAGGCCCCTCGACGTAGTACGGCCCGGTGTGGCCGGGGCCGGCCGCCGTCGGACCGACGTACGGCACGTCCCACGTCCAGCGCTGCTCGGTGCAGCGGCTGAAGTGCAGTTCCCACATGCCGATCCAGGGGAAGAGCTGCCGCAGCCGAGGTTCGGCGTACGCCGCCGCGACCAGATCGGCGCTCACCCGGTCGGAGGCGAGCAGCTCCTGCCACGCGGCTTCCACGATGTCGGTGCCCGGCGTGTTCGTCGTCATGCCCGGATTATTCCCCCCCCGTGCCCGACGCCCCGACGTCCCCGTCACCCCGCCGTACGGGCGGGGTGACGGGGACGGAGATCAGACGACGGCGCCCGTACGGCGGCGCGGCGCGGGAGCCGTCGGGGCCGGGGCCGGGTGACGGGCTTCCAGGGTCACGGCCAGCGGGATCGCGGTGAAGACCGTGGACGCCATGCCCAGGACGACGCCGGCGAGCAGCGCGACCGAGAAGTCCGTGAGCGAGTCCCCGCCCAGGACGGCCAGCGCCACCAGGACGAAGAGCGCGCCCATGCCCGTGTTGACCGTGCGCGGAAGGGTCTGGGCCACCGCCCGGTCGGCCAGGTCGCTCAGCGGTGTGCCGCCACCGCGCCGCCGCAGTTCCCGCAGCCGGTCGAGGACCACGACGGAGTCGTTGACCGAGTAGCCGACGACGGTCAGCAGCGCGGCCAGGAACACGCTGTCCGCCGGCTTGCCCAGCCAGGCGAACAGGCCGATCACCAGGAGGACGTCCTGGGTCATGGCGGCGACGGCGGCCGTCGCGTACGTCCAGCGGAACCGCACCGTCAGGTAGAGGAGCTGGGCCGCCACCGCCAGGCCGAGCGCGAGCAGGGCGTGGGTGCGCAGCTCGCTGCCCAGGCTCGGGCCGATCAGGTCGTCGCGCTCGACCGTCACCGGTCCGGCGGCCCCGGTGAGCGCCTCCTCGATCTCCCGCTGTTCGCCGTCTCCGGTCTCCTTCACCCGGACCGACACGTCGCCGTCGCCGGTGGTCTGCACGACGGCGTCGGGGAAGCCGGCGGCCGCGACGGCCGCGCGGGCCGCGTCGGCGTCCACCGGGCGGTCGGCCGCGTACTGGACGACCCGGCCGCCGGTGAACTCGACGCCGAACTCCACGCCCCGGACGCCGATTCCGGCGAGGGCCACGAGGAGCAGTCCGGCGCAGCCGGTCAGCCAGCGGCGGCGGTGGGCCGTCAGGCGCGGGACGCGGCGGGTGAGCCGGGTCCGCAGCCGGCCGGGTCCGGCGATGCCGGTCACCGCCGGCCGCCTGCGCACGGCGGGCAGCCGGAGCGCCAGGTCGGCGAGGAGCCGGGTGACCACCATGGCGGTGAGGAGCGAGGTCACGACGCCGACGGCGAGCGTCACGCCGAAGCCCTTGACCGGTCCGGTGGCGAAGACGAACAGCAGGCCGGCGGCGAGCAGGGTGGTGACGTGGGAGTCGGCGACCGCGCTCCACACCTTGCCGAACGCCGTCGTCACCGGCCGCCGCAGGTCGCGTCCGGCGGTCCTGCCCAGGGCCGCGTACTCCTCCCTGGCCCGTTCGAAGACCAGGACGTTGGCGTCGACGGCGATGCCGACGGCCAGGACGAAGCCGGCGAGGCCGGGCAGGGTGAGGGTGGCGCCCAGGGCGACCACGGCGGCGTACGAGATCAGGCCGTACAGCAGGAGGGCGACGGTGGCGAGGAGGCCGAGGAGCCGGTAGACGGCGATGACGAAGAGCCCGGTGCAGGCGAGGCCGATCACCGCCGCCAGGGCGCTGGCCCGGATCGCCTCCGCGCCGAGCGTCGGGCCCACGGTGCTCTGTTCGACCGTCGTCACGGGGACGGGCAGCGCGCCGCCCTGCACGAGCGCGGCGAGGTCGCGGGCCTCCTGGCCGGAGAAGCCGCCGGTGATCTGCGCGGAACCGCCGCCGATGCCCGCCCCGCAGGGGACGCCCGTCTGCATGCCGGGCGCGGAGACGATCCGGTCGTCGAGGACGACGGCGACCCGGCGGGCCGGGTCGCCGGGGGACGCGCAGGCGGCGTCGCCGGTGATCCGCGCCCAGTCGCCCGCGGCCCGGTCGCGGAAGGAGAGGTCGACGGTCCAGCCCCGGACGCTCGTGGTGTCGAGGACGGCCTCGGCGTTCTCGACGCCGTCGCCGGTGAGGGCGGGGGCGGCCAGGGCGAGGAAGCGGCCGGGCGCGTCGGGGTCGGCGAGGACGCGGGTGCCGTCGGCGGCGGCCGGTCCGGCCGGCCCCTTCGCCTCGCCTGTGACGGCGTGGAAGGTGAGCTGGGCGGTGCGGCCGATGGTCTCGGCGGCCTGGCGCGGGTCGCGCAGGCCGGGGAGTTCGACGACGATGCGGCGCTCGCCGGAGCGGGCGAGGGAGGGTTCGGCGACGCCGAGGCCGTCGACGCGCTTGCGGAGCACCTCCAGGGCGCGGTCGGTGGCCGCGGCGTCGGCGCGGGCGGTGGGGCCGTCCTCGGTCTGCAGGACGATGCGGGTGCCGCCGCGCAGGTCGAGTCCGAGGCGGGGCGGGGTGGTCAGGGCGATCCAGAGGGAGAGCGCGACGACGGCGAGCGCGAGGAGCGCGCGCCACGGCGTGGCACGAGAGGACATGGGTGTCTCCACGGGCGGTGCACGGGTCGGCGGGCGCGGCCCCTGGGGGGCGCGGGCCGTTCCCGTGCCGGGCGTACGGTCGGACGCGCGTCGGCGACCGGCCCGGGGCATGCCGAGGGCCCGGACGGCGACGCGGGGGAACGTCAGCGGTGCCGGGTGGAGGGAGGGCCCCTGGGGTCCCTAGGTACGTACGGACCGCCGGGCGGCGCCCGCTCGCGACGGGGGTCGCCGGTCAGGAGGCCGCGCGGGGGCGGGGAGAGGTCGACGGGCGCGGCCGCGGGGGCGGCGGGCGCCGCCGGGAACCGTACGGAGTGCTCGACGGCCGCCGGGAGCCCCGCGACGGCGGCGGGCGCGAGGTGGGGCTCGGGCGGCGCGAGCCGGTGGGCGGGAGCGGGCGCCGGTACGGAGGCGGGGGCGGTACGGACCGGGGCCGGGGGCGCGGAAACCGCGTGGACCGCCGGGGTGACGGCCGGGTCCCCGGAGGCCTGGGCGGGGAGCGGGGGCGTACGGGCCGGGTCCGGCGAGACCGGGTCCGCGCGGGCCGCCGGGACCGCGGCCGGGGCCTTGGAGGTCACCGCCGTACAGGGCGCCAGGGGCGCGGCCGTGGCTGGAGCCGGGGAGATCGTCGCCGTGCAGGGCGCCGGGGCAGCGGCCGGGGCCGGAATCGAGGAGATCGCCGCCGGGCGGACCGCCGGGGTCGCGGTCGTGTCCGCGGCCGACGCGGGGGGCGGGGTCAGGACCAGGGACCAGAGCGCGCAGAGCAGCGCGGGGACGAGGGCCGCGAGGCGCCGTGCGGAACGTTCCACCGCCCGGCACCTCCCCCGTCCGTGACGGCCCGTCGTGCCGGGCCGTCCGGGCCCAGCGTAGACCGGCGGGGGACGCGCCCGGTCACCGGCTCCCGTCCCGAGCACGACGGTTGAGTACGTCCGCTGAGTACGTCCGCTCATGCCGGGCCGTGCCGGTCCCGCGACGATGACGGGGCCAGCTCATCCGCCTCGGCTCCAGGGGGCCCGCCCGTGCTCAGCCGCATCGCCGCCCGCGTCGTCCCGTTCTTCGGGCGACTGACCGTCACCGCCGACCCGGGGGCGCGCCTCGCGCCCGGCAGCATCCTGGTCGTGAACCACACCTCGCTCGCGGACCCGGCGCTCGTGCTCGCCGCGCTCCGCCGGCGGCTCGCGGTCGAGCCCGTCCTGATGGCCACCTCGGGGCTCTGGCGGGTCCCGGTCCTCGGCCGGGCCCTGACCCGCGAGGGGCACGTGCCCGTGCACCGGGGCACGGCCCACGCGGCGGCGGCCCTCGACCGGGCGGCGGTCGCGCTCGCGTCGGGGCGGCACGTGATGCTGTACGCGGAGGGGCGCATCCCGCCGCGCCGGGACTCCGCCGAGAACCCGCCCGAGGCGTTCCGGACCGGGCTCGCCCGGCTCGCCCTGGCCACCGGGGCGCAGGTCGTGCCGATCGGCCAGGCGGGGGCCCGGCGGATCACCTCCGGCGGACGGGCGAAGCAGCTCGCCGGGGTGCTCACGGCTCCCGTCCGCAGGCCCGGTCTCCACGTCCACATCGGGGCGCCGCTGACACTGCCCGCCGACGTGGCCGAGGCGACGGCGCTCGCGCACGGGGCCGTCACCGAGGCCTGGCGGACGGCGGCCGGGGCGCTGGGCGAGCCGGCGGCCCTCGGCGGCTGCGGGAGGCCCGTCGAGGCGCCGCGGGCGCGTCGGCGCTGAGGTCCCGGCGTACCGTCGGGTCCGGCGTCAGAAGACGGACAGGCCGGTGATGGTGGTGAACCGGTCGAGGGCGGCGACGCCCGCCACCGAGTTGCCCCGGCTGTCCAGGCCGGGGCTCCAGACGCACAGGGTGCAGCGGCCCGGGACGACGGCGACGACGGCCCCGCCGACGCCGCTCTTGCCCGGGAGGCCGACGCGGTAGGCGAAGTCGCCGGCCGCGTCGTAGGTGCCGCAGGTGAGCATGACGGCGTTGACCTGCTTGGCCTGGCTGCGGGTGAGCAGCCGGGTGCCGTCGGCGCGCAGGCCGTGCCGGGCGAGGAAGCCGGTGGCGAGCGCCAGGTCGGCGCAGGAGGCTTCGAGGGAGCACTGCCGGAAGTACTCGCGCAGCAGGTCGGGGACGGGGCCCGTGATGTTGCCGTAGGAGGCCATGAAGTGGGCGAGGGCGGCGTTGCGGTCGCCGTGGGCCGCCTCGGAGGCGGCCACGTCCGGGTCGAAGGCGAGGTCCGGGTTGCCGCTCTCGGCACGCAGGAAGGCGAGCAGGCTTCCGGAGGCGTCGCCGGTGAGGCGGTGCAGGCGGTCGGTGACGACGAGGGCGCCGGCGTTGATGAACGGGTTGCGCGGGATGCCGTTCTCGTACTCCAGCTGGACGAGGGAGTTGAACGGGTCGCCGGAGGGTTCCCGGCCGACGTGGGTCCAGAGGGTGTCGCCCTCCCCGGCGAGGGCGAGCGCGAGGGTGAAGACCTTGGTGACGGACTGGGTGGAGAAGGGGCGCCGCCACTCCCCCACCCCGTAGACGGTGCCGTCGAGTTCGGCGACGGCCATGCCGAAGTCGGCCGGGTCCCCGGCGGCGAGGGCGGGGATGTAGTCGGCGGGGGCGCCCCGGTCGGCGAGCTCCGCGATCTCCTCGGCGATGCGGTCGAGCACCGGCCGGAAGGAGGTGGCCGTGGTCACGCGCGGGCCCCGGGGTCCCGGCCGGTCTCCCCCTCGCCGCCGGCGAGGCCCAGGTCTCCGCCGGGCGGCGGCGCGAGGTAGCGGGCGACGTCCGCGTCCGTGACCGCTTCGAGGGCGGCGGGGGTCCAGTGCGGGTCGCGGTCCTTGTCGACGACCTGGGCGCGGATGCCCTCGACGAGGTCGGGGGTGGTCAGGGCGGCGCAGGAGGCGCGGTACTCCAGGTCCAGGACCTCTTCCAGGGTGGCGAGGGCGCGGGAGCGGCGGAGGACGGCCAGGGTCGCCTTGAGGGCGCTCGGGGACCTCGTGAGGAGGGTGGCGGCCGTCTCCTTGGCGGCGGGGAGGCCGGTGTCGAAGAGGCGCTCGACGATCTCCTCGACGGTCGGGACGGCGTAGCAGGCGTCGATCCACTCCCGCTGTCCGGCCAGGACGCCGGGCGGGGGCGTGGCGGCGTGGCGGGCGAGGGCCTCCCCGGCCGGCAGGCGGGTCAGGTCGTCGGCCAGGGCGGGGAGTCCGGCGGCGGGGACGTACCGGTCGGCGAGGCCGGTGAGGATCGCGTCGGCGGCTCCGACGGGGGTGCCGGTGAGGGCGAGGTGGGTGCCGAGTTCGCCGGGGGCGCGTCCGAGGAGGTACGTGCCGCCGACGTCGGGGACGAAGCCGATGCCGGTCTCCGGCATGGCCACCCTGGAGCGTTCGGTGACGACGCGGTGGGAGCCGTGGGCGGAGACGCCGACGCCGCCGCCCATGACGATGCCGTCCATGAGGGCCACGTAGGGCTTGGGGTAGCGGGCGATCCGGGCGTTGAGCCGGTACTCGTCCCGCCAGAAGGCCGCGGAGGCGGTTCCGCCGGCGCGGGCGTCGTCGTGGATGGCGCGGATGTCGCCGCCCGCGCACAGGCCGCGTTCGCCCGCCCCGTCGATCACGACCGTCTCCACGGCCGGGTCGTGCTCCCAGGCGGTGAGGGCCTCGTCGACGGCGAGGACCATGGCGTGGGTGAGGGCGTTGAGGGCGCGGGGCCGGTTCAGGGTGACGAACCCGGCACGGCCCTCCGTCCGGAGGAGTACGTCGGCGGTTCCGGTCGGCACGGTCACTCGGTCCCTTCGGGCGGTACGGCTGGCTGTTCCGGCCACCGTACCGGCGGGGCGCGGGCGACCGCCGCCCCGGGGAGCCGGGGCGGCGGTCGCGGGCCTCAGGCCGGGAGCAGGTCCTGGGGGACGCGGACCTGGCGCGGGGTGGACAGGCGGAGTTCGACGATGTCGCGGACGGCGGGCCACTCGTCGTCGAGGACCGAGTAGAAGGCCGTGTCGCGGACGGCTCCGTCGAGGCCGCGGGAGTGGGCGCGGCGGACGCCCTCGCAGGTCGCGCCGAGGCGTTCGATCGCGATCCTGGAGCGGGTGTTGCGGGCGTCGGCGCGCAGGGTGATGCGCCGGACCCCCCAGACCTCGAAGGCGTGCCGGAACATGAGGTACTTGGCCTCGGTGTTGATGCCGGTGCCCCGGGCGGCGCCCGCGATCCACGTGTTGCCGATCTCGGCGGCGTCCGGGACGGCGGTCAGGGGATCGCCGTGGGGCATGCCGGGGACCGGCGGCCAGACCAGCGGGCCCCGCCAGTAGTCGAGTTCGAGGAAACGGGTCGAACCGACGACCCGTTCGTCGGCCGTACTGACCACGGCGAAGGGCAGGCAACGGCCCGCCGCCTGGTCCGCGAGGGCGCGGGCGATGTAGTCGAGGGCCGATTCGAGGCCGTCGGGCACGGGGGTGAAGGCGTAGGCCGATCGGTCCGCCCCGCCGGCCCGGGCGAGGGCTTCGGCGTGCCGCATCGCCAGCGGCTCCAGGCGCACGGAGCGCCCGGTCAGGAGAACAGGTACTGGCACGGAACCTCGGGTCTTTCACGGGCAGGGGAGGCTCCCGTCGCGGAGGGTCCGCGGCGGCAGCGGGAGGGAGGTTCTCGCCGGTGCCGACCATGTCGTGAGAACGACGAATGAGCAGGTGAGAGCGGTTCGTCACCGGTGCGAGGAGGACAGTATGCAGCCCCGGCCGCTCGGAGAACAGAACCCCGGACGAACCCGCGTACACGGGTGGGTGAAGCCTCGCGCGCGCCCCGGACGCGGCGGTCTCAAGCAACGGACGGGGCCGCCCGCCAATCGGACGGCCCGGCCGTTCAGACGCAGGTGGGATGGCCCCAGCCGTCGGGGTTCTTGCTGATGGTCTCGCCCTTGTCGTAGGCCTTGCCGCAGCGGCAGCGGCCCGCGAATCTCGCCTTGAGCGTGCCGCCGGACGGGCGTGTCCGGCGGGCGGAGGAGGCGCTGCCGGACGCGGTCCGGGAGCCGGAGGGCGCGGAGGAGCGCGAGCGGGGCGCGGAGGCCCGTGCGGGCGCCTCCGGCGGGGGCAGCGGGGATCCGGAGTCGGAGCCCGCGGCCTCCTGGGTGCGGGCGCTGTGGCTGGCCGCGCGGTCGGCGGCGTCGTTGAGGGGGTCGCCGTCGACCTGGTGCGCGGGGGTGTAGACGAAGTCGACGTCGCGGCCGGTGAGCAGCGCGTCGATGCGGACCACCAGGTCCTTGTTGGCGACGGGGCTGCCGGAGGCGGTCTTCCAGCCCTTGCGGCGCCAGCCGGGCAGCCAGGTCGTGACCGCCTTCATGGCGTACTGCGAGTCCATGCGGACCTCGACGGGCACGTCGGGGTCGAGGACCTCCAGGAGCCTTTCCAGGGCCGTGAGTTCGGCCACGTTGTTGGTCGCCCGGCCGAGCGGGCCCGCCTCCCAGCGGTCGACCGAACCGTCGGCCCGGCCGATGACCCACGCCCAGGCCGCGGGGCCGGGGTTTCCCTTCGACGCGCCGTCGCACGCCGCGATGATCTTTTCCACCATCCCACGATCCTGACACGGCGCCGGGGGCGGTCGGTGCCGCCCCCGGGCCGCCGGTCAGAAGGCGCCGTAGTTGACCTGCCAGGTGGGGAGGCCCATGCGGCGCCAGAGGGCCACGACGCGGTCGCGGTCGTCGAGGGAGACGCGGACGGCGTAGCGGTGGCGGACGTGGGCGTCGAAGAGCTCCGCCTTGACGAGGTCGTCGCCCCGGCCGTCGCCGGAGGCCCGCATCCACAGTTCGTCGTAGGGCACCTCGTGCCGGGCGAGCCACTCCTCGGTGAGGGCCCGGTGGTCCTCGCTGCGGCCGGACAGGAGGACGATCCGGTCGCGCTCGGCGTTCCGGAAGGCCCGCAGGGCGTCGCGGACGGAGATGTTGAGGGCGTCGCGGTCGCAGCGGGTGAAGTCGTACGGGCCGCGGTCGACGCGCAGGGCGAGGGTGCCGTCGATGTCGCACATGACGGCGGTGGGGAGCGCCGGGTCCGCGACGTAGGGCTCGGTGGCGGGCCGGTCGTTCAGCCAGTCGGCGGTCAGGCGCCAGCCGCCCCGGGTCGCCTTGGCGTGCTTGTCGGCGAGGATCCGGATGATCTCCTCGCCGACGGGCCGCTCGCGGGCGGCGTCGCGGCGGACGCACTCGTCGACGGGGACGCCGGTGAAGTCGTGGACGGCGAAGGTGGCGTCCAGGCCCGCGACGGCGGCCTTGAGCCGCTTGGGGATGTGCGGGGTGAGGTGGGTGTTGTCGACGACGACGTCGAAGCCGCCGTCGACGGCCGCGCGGACGGCGGCGTCCTGGACGGCGAGGACGGTCTGCTCGTGGGTGTGCGAGCGGCCGCGCTCCGGGTCGGGCAGGTCGAGCATGGTGCGCAGGTCGTCGAGGTTGACGCGGCGCACGCGCCCCTCGGCGTCGGCCTGGAGGGCGCGGGCGGCCGTCGTCTTCCCCGAGGCGGGAAGTCCGGTCATGACGTGGACGACGGGCACGGTCAGTTCTCCTGGTCGTGGGCGAAGGGGTCGGTGGCCTCGGGGCGGATCTGCCGCCAGACGAGGAGGTCGGTCGGGCGCCCGTCGAGGCGCTGGAAGAGGGCGGCGCGCAGGCCCTTGTCGGGCAGTGCGGCGGCGGCGCGGGCGAAGGCGGCCCGATCGCCGGCGAGGTGGGCCAGGCGGGCGTACGCCTCGTCGACGGCCCGCTCGCGGTCGGCGGCGGCCGTCTCCAGGCCGGCGACCACCCCGCGCACCCACTGGTCGAACTCGTCGGGGACCTGCTCCAGGAGGGCGTCGAGGGGCTTGCCGCCGGAGGCCTCGACGTCGGCGACGGAGCAGCCGAGGCCCTTGGCGACCCGGCCGGCGGGCAGGCCGGCGAAGCGCTGGACGCCGTGGCCGCGCCAGATGTCCCGCTCGGTGACGCCGGTCAGCACCTTGTGGAGGCGGACGTACTCGCTGAGCTTGGCCTTGGCGCGCAGGCCGGAGGCGAAGCGGAGCACGAAGCCCTCGGCGTCGGTGCCGGTGGCCGGGTGCCCGCCCGGCAGGGTGTTGGACTCGGTGAGGGCGACGAGTTCGTCGAGGGTGGCGACGGACCAGGTGCGGACGACGCTGCCGAGGGGCGCCCAGGAGGCGGCGGCCTCGGCGAGGGGCACCTCGGTGCCGTCCGGGCCGAAGGCGGCGAGCAGGACGAGGTCGCGGCGCTCGCCGTAGTTCACGACGATCCGGTTGGCCGGGTAGAGCATCTCGGCGAGGTAGGTGGTGCCGGGCGTCAGGCCCGTGGTGTCGGCGGCGTCGAGGCGGCGCTGTGCCCAGACGGCCTGGGAGCTGGTGAAAGAGCCCTTGGAGGCGGCGTGCCAGCGGCCGGCGTAGTGGAAGACCACGGCGAGGCTGCCGTCGACCTTGTCGTACACCTCGAAGGGCTCGTCGGGCAGCGGCGGCGCGTAGGGGCTGCCGGTGGCGTGCTCGGCGAGGTTGAAGAACTTGGGGAGGGGCAGTCCGACGATCCGTCCGGTGGTGTCGTCGGCGACGAGGCCGCGGCAGCGGAGGGTGGCCCGGTTCCAGTGCTGGGCGTACTGGCACGCGCGCGTGTACGTGTAGATCGAGAGCGGCAGCTCGGGGTGCGGCTTCCGCGTCACGTGCCCGTCGGCGAGGGCGGCGGCGAGTTCGTCGGACGGCATCAGGTCGTGCAGAGTCAGGGTGTCCTGGCTCATGGGGTCCCCTCCCGTGGTGTTCGATGATCCATTCTCGGACGGAGGGGACGGGAAGAACAGTGATTATCGGACCGGGAGGGGTCCGTCGGGGTGACGACCGGGCTCCCGGGCCCGGTCGTGTCGGTGGTGCCCCGTAGACTCGCCGTCGCCCTGTCGGTGACGGACGCCGGCGCAGACGAAGGAAGCGAGCCCCATGAACCACGCGGACGGCACGGCACCGATCTACGCCGAGCTCATACGGGAACGGGGGGATGTTCCCGGTGACGTCCGCCAGACCGCGGAGGAGGTCCTGCGGGACCTGAGCCGGGTCATCCAGGTTCCGCCGCAGGGCGCTCCCGCGCCGCAGGGCGGCGTCGCCCACGCGGGCGCGCCGCACGCCGGGGCCCCCATGGGCCAGGGCGGTCCGATGGGGCAGGGTGGCCCGATGGGCCAGGGGGGTCCGATGGGCCAGGGCGGTCCGGGCGGTGCGATGGGCGTCACGGGTGCCCTGGGCATCGTGGGCCAGGCCGCCGGCGCCGTCGTCGCGCACCGGCCGCAGCGGTAACGATCCTCCGCACCGGGCCGGGGCGTTGTCGGTGCCGTGCGCCATGCTGCCTTCCGGGACGGCTCGCGCCGCGAGGGGGCGGGCCCGGTGACCGGGAGATGACGACATGGCCGAGGTTCTGCTCTTCCACCATGCGCTCGGGCTGACGGAGGGCGTGCGGGCGTTCGCCGACGGACTGCGGCGCGCCGGGCACACGGTGCACGTGCCCGACCTGTACGAGGGGCGCGTGTTCGACGATCTCGGGGCCGGGGCCGGACACGCGCAGGAGATCGGCTTCGACACGCTCGTGGAGCGCGGCGGCCGGGTGGCCGAGGGGCTGCCGGAGGACCTCGTGTACGCCGGGCTCTCACTCGGCGTGCTGCCCGCGCAGAAGCTGGCGCAGACCCGCCCCGGGGCGCGCGGCGCCCTGCTGATCAGCGCCTGCGTGCCGGCGGACGTGTTCGGCACGGTCTGGCCGGAGGGCGTGCCCGTGCAGGTGCACGGGATGGAGAACGACCCGTACTTCGCCGGTGAGGGGGACCTGGCGGCGGCGTGCGAGCTGGTGGCGGGCGCGGCGGACCGGGAGCTCTTCCTGTATCCGGGCAGCGCGCACCTGTTCGCGGAGCGCGGCACGCCGTCCTACGCGCCGGACGCGGCGGCGCTGTGCGCCGAGCGGGCGCTGTCCTTCCTGGAGGGCGTCACGGCGTGAACCGGACCGGCCCCCTCCTCACACTCCTCACCCCGTGAACCGGCGCACGTAGCGGCGCTGCCAGGGGGTCTCCACGGCGTGCCGGTCGTAGTGGCGGCGCACGTACGCGACCGTCTCCCCGGCCGGGACCCCGTCGAGGACGGCGAGGCCGGCCAGGACCGTGCCGGTGCGGCCCCGGCCGCCGCCGCAGGCGACCTCGACGCGCTCCCCGGCGGCACGTTCCCAGGCCTCGGCGAGGACGGTACGGGCCGTGTCCCGGTCGGCGGGGAGCCGGAAGTCCGGCCGGCGCAGCCCGACGGACTCCCAGGGCACCTCGGGAGGAGTCCGGCCGAGGAGGTGGACGGCGTACGTCGGGGCGGGGCCCTCGGGCAGCGGGCGGCGCAGGCCCCGGCCGCGCACCAGGCGCCCGGAGGGCAGCGGCAGGACGCCCGGGGGGTCGCCCAGGCCCAGTTCGGCGACGGTGCGCCCGGCGAGGTCGGGGGTGGTGAGCAGGACGCGCCTGTAGTCGACGGCGTCGCGCCGGTCGTGGAGGTGGGCGGGGGCCGGGGTGCTGAGGGCCTCGACGCCGGCGGCGCCGGGGACGTCGGCCCGGCGGACCGGCCGGGTGACGTCGGCGGTACGGGTGATCAGCTCCGCGGGGAGGCCGCTGCCGGGGGTGCGGCGGGAGGGCCGGTTCCGCACGGCGGCGACACCGGTCACGAAAAGGATGGTGAGAACGACCGCGAGGGGGTAGCCGATGGCGTAACCGGTGGCGGGCTGGGCCGGATCGGGAGAGGAGGTCTGGGCGGCGGCGAGACCCGGGGTGGTGGTGCCGATGCCCGCGTAGCCGCCCGCGAGACAGGGACCGTCGATGCCGAAGACGGTGCTGCCGAGGAAGCCGACGGCGAGGGCGGTGAGGACGAGGGCGACGACGGCTCCGGTCATCACGGCCAGTTGCGGCGGAGTTCGCGGAAGAAGGCGGGACCCGCCTCCAGGCCGACCGTGTACACGTACAGGGCGGGGCCGAGGACGGAGAGGCCCGCGGGAACCGCCGGACCGATGTCCGGGTCGAGCGCGCCGAGCAGCAGTCCGGCGAAGAGGACGCCGGCGGCGCCGAGCCGCACGGGACCGAAGCGGACCATGCCGAAGAGCGATCCTGCAGCAATGACGATAAAAAGGGTAAACCACGGATAGTCAGCGAAAAATTGTCACATGGTCATACTCAGCCACAACCAGTGGCTCCATGCACGCTCATACGGAAGGGCGGACAGCGTGACGCGACCGAGGATTCTCGTGGTGGGCGCCGGCTTCGCCGGAGTGGCCTGCGTACGGCGGCTCGAACGGCGGCTGGCGGAGCGGGAGGCGGTCATCACGCTCCTTTCGCCGTTCTCCTACCAGCTCTATCTGCCGCTGCTCCCCCAGGTGGCGGCGGGGGTGCTGACCCCGCAGTCGGTCGCCCTGTCGCTGCGGCGCAGCGAACGGCACCGGACCCGGATCGTCCCCGGCGGGGTGGTCGGCATCGACACGGCCGCGAAGGTCTGCGTGGTGCGGACGATCTCCGGGGAGTACGTGAACGAGCCGTACGACCACCTCGTGCTCGCGCCCGGCAGCGTGACCCGGACCTTCGACATCCCGGGGCTCACCGAGTACGCGCGCGGGATGAAGACGCTCGCGGAGGCCGTGTACGTCCGCGACCACGTCATCGCGCAACTGGACCTGGCGGACGCCAGCAACGACGAGGCGGAGCGGGCCGCGCGGCTGCAGTTCGTGGTCGTCGGCGGGGGCTACGCCGGTACGGAGACGGCGGCCTGCCTCCAACTGCTCACCCACAACGCGGTCAAGCGGTACCCGCGGCTCGATCCCGACCTCATCAAGTGGCACCTGGTGGACATCGCGCCGAGGCTCATGCCCGAGCTGGGCGAGAAGCTGGGGAAGGCCGCGACGGACATCCTGACCCGGCGCGGCATCGAGGTGTCGCTCGGCGTGTCGGTGGCCTCGGTGGACGAGAAGACGGTGACGCTCACGGACGGGCGCGTGCTGCCGAGCCGGACGCTGATCTGGACGGCCGGGGTGGCGGCCAGCCCGCTGATCGGCACGCTCGGCACGGAGACCCTGAAGGGCCGGGCCGTGGTCTCGCCCGAGATGGCGGTGCCGGGGCTCGACGGGGTGTGGGCGCTCGGGGACGCGGCGGCGGTGCCCGACCTCGCCAAGGGCGAGGAGGGGGCGATCTGCCCGCCGACGGCCCAGCACGCGATGCGGCAGGGCAAGGCGGTCGCCGACAACCTGGTCTCGACCCTGCGCGGCGAGCCGCTCCACCCGTACCGGCACAAGGACCTGGGGCTCGTGGTGGACCTCGGCGGGTTGGACGGGGTGTCGAAGCCGCTCGGCGTCGAGCTGCACGGGATGCCGGCGCAGGCCGTGGCCCGCGCCTATCACTGGGGCGCGCTGCGGACCAACGTGGCCAAGACCCGGGTGATGACGAACTGGGTGCTCAACGCCCTGGCCGGGGACGACTACGTGCGGACCGGGTTCCTGGCCTCGAAGGCGGGGACGCTGAAGGACTTCGAGTACACCGACGCGTACCTGTCGCCGGATCAGGTCCGCAGCCACACGGAGTCGTTCCGCGGGGCGATCGCGCCCGGCGGGAGCTGAGCGACGGGGAACGGCGCCGAGGGGCGCCCGGCGGAGAGCCGGGCGCCCCTCGGCGTGCGTGGCGGACGGGCGGTGTCAGCGGGCCAGTTCGGTGGCGGGGCCCATGACCACGACGGGTTCGCGGGCCGGGTCGAGGGCGCGGAGCAGCTCGCGCAGGTCCTCGCGCTCCAGGGTCACGCAGGCCTGGGTGGGGCCGCTGTGGTCGACGTGGATCCAGACGCCGCCGCCCTTCTCGGCGCCGAGGGGGCGCTCCTTGTCGAGCGGGCTGCGGCCGGGCACCCGGTTGTAGTCGATGGCGACGACGTGGTCGAAGGAGCCTTCCAGGGGTTCGCCCATGAAGCCGGTGCCGCTGATCGCGAACTGCTCGTCCTGGTCGTACGGCAGGAGGGCGCCGGGGTCGGGCAGCCGGCCGCCCGCGTCGCCGAGCCGGAAGACCCCGATGGGGGTGCGCAGGTCGCCCGCGGTGTGGTCGGCGGTCCAGCCCCGGAGCGCGTTGTGGGTGGGCCAGGGGCCGGCCTGGGCCTTCCAGCCGGTGGCCGGGTCGCGGGCGTAGAGCGTGGCGGTGGAGCTGCTGGAGTCGGGGGACGTGCCGGTGACCACGAGGGCCTGGGAGGTGCCGTGCGGGACGGAGGCGCGGGTGACGGGGCCGATGCCGGGGAGCGGCGTCTCGGGGAGCGGGGCGGCGGCGGGGCTGCCGGCGCCCCTGCCCGGTGAGCCGGGGACGGGGTGGGCGCCGCCGGCGGGCGCGGACGGGGTGGTGGGGGTGGTCGTGGGGGCGGGGGCGGGCGGGGCGGCGGGACTCCCGCAGGCGGTGAGCAGCAGGGCGGCACACAGCGTGCCGGCGCTCAGCAGCGCGGGGGCGCCCTTGCGGACGGGCATGGGACGGCATTCCTCCTGACCGGGGGGGGTGGAGCGGCGATCTGACCGGAGGGACAGTGCAGCGATCCGTACCCGTTCGGCGGGCGGCGCTGCCGCCGGTCCCGTGCCCTCACCCGTACGGACGCACACTCCCGGGGCCCGCGAAAGCGGTTGACCGGCCGGGCGGGAGGCGGTTGGCTGCCCGGATGAACGATCTTCACGTCGAACGGGCCCGGAGCGGGGCGCAGATCGCGGACTGGCGCGCCGTCCACAACGCGGTGATTCCCACGGCCGTCCTCTCGCTCGACGAGGTGCGGGAGCGCGCGGGCCGCAACCGGCTGGACGTGGCCTACCTCGGGGACGTGGCGGTGGGCTGTTCGACGGTGCGTCCGCCGGACGGGGAGACGGCGGCGGCGACCGTCATCGCCCGGACGCTGCCGGGGTTCCGGGGGCGGGGCTTCGGGACGGCGCTGTACGAGCGGGGTCTCGCGCACGCGCGGACGCTGGGCGACGGGGGCGTGGAGACGGTGGTCCTGGCCTCCAACGAGGAGGGGCTGCGGTTCGCGCTGGCGCGGGGCTTCGTGGAGGTGGAGCGGTACGTCCTGCCGGGGGACACGGTCCCGTTCGTGACCCTGCGGCTGGCGTGACGCACGCGACGGATTGATTCCGGCTCGCGGACGGGCCGGGGGGCGCCGTCCGCGAGCCGGGGTCGGGGGTGCCTCGCCGGTCAGGCGCGGGCGACGACGGCCGAGGCCGAGCGGGAGCCGCCGGTGGCGAGGGCCGGCTCCGCGCGGACCGGGCCGTCGAGGAGCCGGCGCAGGAGCGCGGTGGCGCGGGCGGGGTCGCCCGCGCCGCCCTCCTCGGCGAGGAGCGTGGCGAGGACGGCGATCCGGGCCTGGGCGGCCCGGAGGGTGCCGGTGAGGAGGGCTCCGGCGGCGACGAGGTCGACCGCGCCGCCGCCGGTGTAGATCTCGGCGAGCGGCCCCGAGGGGACGCGGGTGGTGACGGCGACGAGGACGCCCCGGGCGACCGCGTCCGCGACGGCGGCGGCGATCTCCGGGGTGGCGTTGCCCGCGCCGGTGGCGACGAGGACGATGCCCCGGGCGCCGGCGTCGACGGCCGCGTTCAGGAGGAACGGGTCGCCGTCGGAGTGGTGGGTCACGATGTCGACGCGGGGCAGCGGGGCGGCGCCGACGGCGCCGGGCTGCGCCGTGCGCGCGGCGGCGGGGAGGGGCAGCGGGGCCGGGCGCTCGGGCTGCCGCTCGATGTCGACGCGGGAGAAGCCGACGCGGCCGAGGCGCTCGGCCGTCGGGTCGGAGAAGGCGTCGGCGGCGAGGGTGCGGTACTTCACGGTGCCGCGCGCCGCGTGGACGCGTCCGTCGAAGACGACGAGGACGCCGAGGTCGCGGACGGTGGAGGCGACCTGGAGCGCGTCGTAGAGGTTGCCGGGGCCGTCGCCGTCGCCGGTGCCGAAGGGGCGCTGGGCGCCGGTGAGGACGACCGGGCGGGCGTCGGTGTGGTGGAGGTCCAGGAGGAAGGCCGTCTCCTCCAGGGTGTCGGTGCCGTGGGTGATCACGATGCCGTCGACGCCGGGGTCGGCGAGCGTCTCGTGGACGGTGCGCAGGAGGGCGAGCTGGTGGGCCGCGGTCATGCGCGAGCTGTTGACGTTGAAGAGGTCGACGACCTCGACGGTGACGTCCTCGGGGAGGGGGGCGGTGGCCAGGACGTCGCGGCCGGAGGCGTCGGCCGCGTAGCCGGTGCCCTGCCAGCGGCTGGCGATCGTGCCGCCGGTGCTGATGACGACGATCCTGCGCGCTTCCCCGTCGTGCGTCCGCTTCATGGCTGCCGTCCTCGACTCCGTACCGAAAGGGGCTCCGCCCCCGTGGTGAAGGGCTGACGGAAGGCCCCTCCGGGACCTTCGAGTCCGCAAGGATAGGGCAAAAGGTGCGCAATACGATTGCCGAATGAGCTGAGGAAATGTTTCTTCGTGGCAGGATGTTGCGCCATGGATCGAATCGACCTCCACATCTTGCGCGAGCTCCAGGACGACGGCCGACTGAGCAACCAGGAGCTGGCCCAGCGGGTGGGACTCAGCCCCTCCCCCTGTCTGCGGCGGGTGCGCCAGCTGGAGCAGGACGGGGTGATCCGGGGATACCGGGCGGTCATCGATCCGGAGGCGGTGGGGCGGGGCTTCGAGGTGCTCGTCTCGGTGGAGGTGCGGCGGGACCGGGAGACGGTGGAGGCCTTCGAGGAGGCGCTCCAGGACGTGCCGGACGTGATCGAGGCGTACCGGCTCTTCGGCAGTCCGGGCTGTCTGCTGCGGATCGCGGTGGCGGACCTGGCGGCGTACGAGCGACTGTGGATCGAGCGGCTGACGACGCTGGCCGGGGTCACCGAGGTCAACTCCCAGATCATCATGAAGCGGATCAAGGAGCCGAAGGGGATGCCGGTGGACGTCCGGGGCACCTGACGGCACCCCGGACGGGCTCTGGGCGCCCTCCGGACGGGCTCCGGACGGGCTCCGGGGCCCTTCGGCGCCCGCGTATGCGAGAACGTCACGGAAACGCCTCCTCCCGGTTACACGGTGGGCCCCTCCCCCGTGCCACGCTCCCGGCTGACAAGAAGTCAACACGCGTAGAGCGCGGCGCCCTTGAGCCGGGCGCCGCGCTCCGCCGCGTGACCCATCGGGAAAGGGCACCCCCCATGTCCGTTGCACAGCCCCGCCGTCGGAAGGTCTGGGCGGCTTCCATAGCGGCCGTCCTCGTCACCCTCACCCTGCCCGCGGTCGCCGCGACCCCCGCGAGCGCCACGACCTCCCCGTACGACAGCACGTACTACAAGGACGCGGTCGGCAAGACGGGTCCGGCCCTCAAGTCCTCGCTGCACACCATCATCAGCAGCCAGAGCAAGATCTCGTACGACGCGGTCTGGAACGCGCTGAAGACCACCGACCAGGACCCGAACAACCCCAACAACGTGGTCCTGCTCTACAGCGGGGTCTCGCGGAGCAAGTCCCTCAACGGGGGCGACGTGGGCGACTGGAACCGCGAGCACACCTGGGCCCAGTCCCACGGCAACTTCGGCACCTCGGCCGGGCCCGGCACCGACCTGCACCACCTGCGCGCGGCGGACGTCCAGGTCAACGGCATCCGCGGCAACAAGGACTTCGACACCGGCGGCAGCCCGGTCGGCGGCGCGCCCGGCAGCTACACGGACAGCAACTCCTTCGAGCCGCGCGACGCGGACAAGGGCGACGTGGCGCGGATGCTCCTCTACATGGCCGTCCGCTACGAGGGCGGCGACTCCTGGGCGGACCTGGAGCCCAACGAGTCGACGTCCAACGGCAGCGTCCCGTACCACGGCCGGCTCTCGGTCCTGAAGCAGTGGAACGAGCTGGACCCGCCGAGCGCCTTCGAGAAGCGCCGCAACGACGTCATCTTCGGCACCTACCAGGGCAACCGGAACCCGTTCGTCGACCACCCGGAGTGGGTCGAGGCGATCTGGTAGGCCGAGCGGACCACTCCGTGCCGCGTCACGAGGACGGCGCGGCACGGGGTGACCCCTACACCTGACCGCTCCTGGCGTCTTCAAACATGAAACCCGGAATGTTCTCACGCTTCCTGAGGGGGCGGACCCCACATCCCGAAGCCGTTACCCATCCGTTATAAACGGGCATTTTGTCAGCTTTTGAATTGGTTCGCCGTAGCGGGAAGGTGGGATTCACCTCACGAGCGCGATAAGTGCACCTATCACGTACTCCTCGCCCGAACAACCCCTCAGCCCCAGGAAGTTCTAAGATCCGCTGGGTACCTTCGGCGCCCATGACCACTGCCCAGACCACTGCCCCTACGACGTGCCGGAACGGAGACGTCTCCGTCGGTCCGGCCCGGATCGAGGACGGCGCCGACCTCTGGCGGATCGCCCGCGGCTCGGGAGAGCTGGACCTCAACTCCCCGTACAGCTATCTGCTGTGGTGCCGCGACTTCGCCGACACGACCGCCGTCGCCCGTGACGCCTCCGGACGTCCGGTGGGCTTCGTCACCGGATACCTGCGGCCCGAAGCACCGGGCACGCTCTTCGTCTGGCAGGTCGCCGTGGAGGATTCGCACCGCGGAAGCGGGGTAGCCGGGGCCCTGCTCGACGCTCTGTCCGTCCGCGTGGCGGCCGAGCACGGACTCGATCGCGTGGAGGCGACCGTCACGCCGGGAAACCTGGCGTCCGACCGGATGTTCCGGTCCTACGCGCGCCGTCGCGGCGCCGAGGTGACGCGCGAGGTCCTCTTCCCGGCCGCCTCCTTCCCCACGGCGGGACACGAGGCCGAGGTGCTCTACCGCATCGGCCCCCTGGATTCCGCGGCCTCCTGAGCCGCCAGGCAGCCCCCTCCCGCCCGCATCCGCAACCCCTTTGGAGAAGAGACTCCGTGACCCTGACCGACCTCGCCCCCTCCTCCGTCTTCGAGACCGTCGAATCGGAGGTCCGCAGCTACTGCCGCGCCTGGCCCGTCGTCTTCGAGCGCGCCTCCGGCAGCAGGCTGTACGACGAGCAGGGGCGGCCGTACCTCGACTTCTTCGCCGGAGCCGGCTCGCTGAACTACGGGCACAACAACCCGGTCCTCAAGCGCGCCCTCCTCGACTACCTCGCCGACGACGGCATCACCCACGGCCTCGACATGTCGACGACCGCCAAACGCGACTTCCTGGAGACCTTCCGCTCGGCGGTCCTGGAGCCCCGCGCCCTGCCCTACAAGGTGATGTTCCCCGGCCCCACCGGCACCAACGCGGTGGAGGCGGCCCTGAAGCTCGCCCGCAAGGTCACCGGCCGGGAGACGGTCGTCTCCTTCACCAACGCCTTCCACGGGATGTCGCTCGGCTCGCTCGCCGTCACCGGCAACTCCGCCAAGCGCGCCGGCGCGGGCGTGACGCTGCCCAACGCCGCCCGGATGCCCTTCGACCACTACTTCGACGGGCAGGTGCCCGACTTCCTGTGGTTCGAGCGGCTCCTGGAGGACCCGGGCTCCGGCCTCGACCACCCGGCGGCCGTCATCGTCGAGACCGTCCAGGGCGAGGGCGGGATCAACGTGGCCCGCGCCGAGTGGCTGCGCGCCCTCGCGGACCTCTGCCGCCGCCACGACATGCTCCTGATCGTGGACGACGTCCAGATGGGCTGCGGGCGCACCGGCGACTTCTTCTCCTTCGAGGAGGCGGGCATCACGCCCGACATCGTCACCCTGTCCAAGTCCATCAGCGGCTACGGCCTGCCCATGGCCCTCTGCCTGTTCCGCCCGGAGCTCGACCTGTGGGAGCCCGGCGAGCACAACGGCACCTTCCGCGGCAACAACCCGGCCTTCGTCACCGCCACCGCCGCCCTCGACGCGTACTGGCGCGACGGCGCCCTGCGCGAGCGCACCCTGCGCCGGGCCGACCGGGTGGAGCGCGCCCTGCTCGACCTGTGCGGGGACGACGAGCGGTCGGGCGTCGCGGTGCGCGGACGCGGCCTCGTGTGGGGCCTGGAGTTCGCCGACGGGGAGCGCGCCGACGCCGTGTGCCGGCGCGCCTTCGAGATCGGCCTGCTCCTGGAGACGTCCGGACCGCACGGCGAGGTGGTCAAGCTGCTCCCGCCGCTGACCGCGACGGACGACGAACTCGACGAGGGCCTCGGCATCCTGGCCCGCTCCGTCCGCCACACCGCCTGAGACCGCCCGACACCCCGCCACCCCCACACCGCGAAATCCGCGAAATCCGCGAAAGGAGATCCCCGTGATCGTCCGTTCCTTCGACGAGCTGGAGAACACCGAGCGGCACGTGAAGGCCGCCTCGGGCACCTGGGAGAGCAAGCGCATCGTCCTGGCCCGCGAGCGGGTCGGCTTCTCCCTCCACGAGACGGTGCTGTACGCCGGGACCGAGACGTCCATGTGGTACGCGCACCACGTCGAGGCCGTCGTCTGCACGGAGGGCGAGGCCGAACTCACCGACCACGAGACGGGGCTCACCCACACGATCGTGCCCGGGACGATGTACCTGCTCGACGGGCACGAGCGCCACACCCTCAAGGTCAAGCGGGACTTCCGCTGCCTGTGCGTCTTCAACCCGCCCGTGACCGGGCGCGAGGACCACGACGAGAACGGCGTCTACCCCCTGCTCACCGAGCCCGAGTCCGAGCCGACCGACGCCGGCGCCGGCGCCGCGGACGACGCCGCCTGACCCGGCACCCCGCCCCGCTCCCCCGTACAAGACGCACCCGCCGTACGAGACGTACGAAAGGAAGGCACACCGCCCCATGGCCTCCGCACCCACCCGCCCCGTCGACCTCTACCCCACCCGCAGCCACCGGGAGGAGCTGATCGGCCGCAAGGACCCCGTCGTGTGGTCCGAACCCGGCACGCCCGGCCCCTTCTGGGCGCGCGAGCTGGAGGACTACGACCGCGACGGGTTCGTCACGGTGGACGAGCTGGTCACCCCGGACGAGGTCGACGAGCTCCGGGCGGAGCTGGACCGGCTCGTCGCCGACCCCGCCGTCCGGGCCGACGAGCGGGCGGTCGTCGAACCCCGCTCCCAGGAGATCCGCTCCGTCTTCGAGGTGCACCGGACCAGCGAGGTCTTCGGCCGGCTCGCCGAGGACCCGCGGGTCGTCGGCCGCGCCCGCCAGATCCTCGGCTCCGACGTCTACGTGCACCAGTCGCGGGTCAACGTGAAGCCGGGCTTCGGCGCCAGCGGCTTCTACTGGCACTCCGACTTCGAGACCTGGCACGCCGAGGACGGTCTGCCGCGGATGCGGACGGTCTCGGTGTCGATCGCGCTCACGCCGAACTTCACCACCAACGGCAGCCTGATGATCATGCCCGGTTCGCACCGCACCTTCCTGGGCTGTGCCGGGGAGACCCCCCGGGACAACTACAAGCGGTCGCTCCGGATGCAGGACGCGGGGACGCCCTCGAACGAGGCGCTCACCACCTTCGCCGAGGCGTGCGGCATCCGGCACTTCACGGGCGCCGCCGGTTCGGCCACCTGGTTCGACTGCAACGCCCTGCACGGGTCGGGCGACAACATCACCCCGTATCCCCGGAGCAACGTGTTCCTGGTCTTCAACAGCGTGGAGAACCTGCCGGAGGCGCCCTTCGCGGCCCCGGTCCGGCGCCCCTCCTTCATCGCCGCGCGCCCCTAGGGGGCGTCCCGTCGATCATGCCGGGCTCGCGGTGTCCGGCCCGATCGACGAGACACCCCCCAGCCGCCGGTCGCCCGCGAACGGAACAGGGCTCCCGCTCCGGAGGAATCGGAGCGGGAGCCCTGTCGTCGGTGTGCGCCGGGCGCTCAGGCGGTGGCGCGCGGCTTCCCGAACATGCCTTCGCGCAGGCGGTTGAGGCTGCGGGCCAGGAGCCGCGAGACGTGCATCTGGGAGACGCCGAGCCGCTCGCCGATCTGCGCCTGCGTCAGCTCCTCGACGAAGCGGAGGTGGAGCAGCAGCCGGTCGCGCTCCTCGAGGGCCACCACGAGCGGGGCGAGGGTGTGGAAGTCCTCGAAGAGTTCGAGGGCCGGGTCCTCCTCGCCGATGAAGTCGGCCAGGGCCGCCTCGTCCTCCTCGTCGCCGCCGCTGATCGCGGCGTCCAGCGAGGTCGAGTTGTAGCCGTTCGAGGCGATCTGGGCCTCGACCACCTCCTCCTCGGGAAGCCCCATCAGCATCGCCAGCTCCGCGACCCGGGGGGCCCGGCCGAGCCGCGAGCTCAGCTCGTCGGTCGCCTTCGCCAGCTCCACCCGCGCCTCCTGGAGCCGGCGGGGGACGTGCACCGCCCAGGTGGTGTCCCGGAAGAAGCGCTTGATCTCGCCCACGATGTACGGCACCGCGAAGGTCGCGAACTCCACCTCGCGCGAGAGGTCGAAGCGGTCGATCGCCTTGATCAGGCCGATCATGCCGACCTGGACGATGTCCTCCATCTCGTCGGCCCGCGCGCGGAACCGCCCCGCCGCGTACCGCACGAGCGACATGTTGATCTCGATCAGGGTGTTCCGGACGTACTGGTACGCCTCGGTGCCCTCCTCCCGCTCCGCCAGCTCGCGGAGGAACACCTTCGTCAGGGTACGGGCGTCCTGCGGCGCCACCTCGTGGGGGGCCTCCAGAACGGGCAGGTCCTCACACGTACCGTTCGTCACGTACGTCGCCATCGCTTCGGCCGTCTCGGTCCGCACGCGACAACCTCCTCTTTCTCACGGTCCGTTCAGCAGTTCCGGATCTGGTACCCCCACTTTCCGAACGCACTCCCCGAAACGCGACTTCCGCTCCGGTCGGAGTGGCGTGCATCACTTCTGTGCGAACGGGCAGGCGAATTCCGTCACCTGTTGAGGAATCGGTAAGAAAGGGACCATGTGATGAACACTCGGAGCGACACCCGGTCCCGTACGCCGGCGGCCCGCCCCGGCGCCGGATCGTACGGGCCGTCGCCGGTCGGTACGCCCGCACAGGCACGGGAGTTGGTCTGCCACACGCTCGCGGCCCTCGGTCCGCTGCCGCCGGGCCAGGTCGACGACCTGCTGCTCGTCACGTCGGAGCTGGTCACGAACGCGCACCGGCACGGTGGCGGGGTCACCGACTTCGGCATCGCCGTCGGCCCCGACCGCGTGACCGTGTCCGTGGCGGACGCCAGCGGGGAGGCGCCGCGCCACGAGCTCCACGACGAGCTGCGCCCCGGCGGCTTCGGCTGGCCGATCGTGCTGCGGCTGTGCCGGGAGGTCACCGTGGACACCCGGCAGGACGGCAAGACCATCCACGCGGCGGTGACGGTGGACCGGTGAACGCCGTCCGCGCCGGGTGCGACGGAGGACGGGACGGGAACGGCACGAGAGGGGTGGCCACGCCCGAAGCGCGGCCACCCCTCTCGTGCCGTGTCCCGCGTCGTGCCTCCGGGACTCGTGTCGTGTCCCCGTGACGGTGACGGCAACGGTGGCGTTCCGTTCGCTCATTCGCTCAGAGCAGGTCCCTCCGGTCGTCCTCGGTGGTGACCGCGGGGGCGACCGGGGGGACGATCATCCGGCGACGGCGCAGCACGCTGACGTAGGCCGCCGTCCCGATGATGCCGACGGCCATGAGGATCAGGCCGACCAGATCGAGGTTGACGCCCTCCATCTGCCAGTCGGACGCGAACGTGAGAATGGCCCCCACCGCGATCAGAATGATGAAAGCTCCCAGACCCATGATTCCTCCCTAGTGGGTTGGACGGTCATCGGGTACCCCGGTCCGGCGCCCTCATCCCCGATCTCCCCCACGGACACGTGGAGGTGACCGCGGGTCAGGAACCCGTCCGCGCGGGCTCGCCGTCCGCCGGCCGGCCGGGGGCGTGCCCCGGCGGGCCGTGCAGCCGTACGGAGTCGGGGCCGGCGGAGTGGCGTTCGGCCCAGGTCTCCAGGGCGGCGCGGCAGGCGTGGTCGAGGTGCTGGAGTCCGGAGAGGTCCAGTTCGACCGGGCGGTCCCCGGGGAGGGCTTCGAGCGTGTCGAGTATCTTCGGCAGCCGCAGGAAGGTGACGTTCCCCGACAGGCTGACGCGCACCGGCCCGTGGCCGTCGTCGGTCCGCTCGACGCGGAGGTGGGAGGCGTCCCAGGCCGCCTTGGCGACGGAGAGCACGAGTCCGATCAGGACCCCTTCGAACATGTTGACCGTGACGATCGCCACGGCCGTCGCGACCAGGACGAGCGCCTCGCCCCGGTGGCCGCGCCACAGCGCGACCAGCCCCTTGAAGGGGATCAGCTTCCAGCCGGCGTGGACGAGGATGCCGGCGAGCGCGGCGAGCGGCACGTACTCCAGGGTGGCGGGCAGCAGGGCGGCGAAGAGCAGCAGCCACACACCGTGGAGCACACGGGACGCCCTGGTCCTGGCCCCCGCCTGGACGTTGGCCGAACTGCGCACGATCACCGCGGTCATGGGGAGGGCGCCGAGGACGCCGCAGACCGTGTTGCCGACGCCCTGGGCGAGCAGTTCCCTGTCGTACTCGGTGCGCGGTCCGTCGTGCAGCCGGTCCACGGCCGCCGCGCTGAACAGCGACTCCGCCGAGGCGATCAGCGCGAAGGCGAGGACGGTGCCGAGCAGGGCGGGGTCGGCCAGGCCGGCGAAGGCGTCCGCGCCGGGCACGCGCACGGCGTCCAGGACGCCGCTCACCCGCACGGTGGCGACGGGCAGGTCGAGGAGGGCGGTGGCGAGGGCCGCGAGGAGGACCGCGACGAGCGCGCCGGGCACGGCCCGCGCCCTCGGGGGCAGGTGCCGCCAGCCCACGATCACGAGGACCGTGCCGGCGGCGACGGCGAGCGGGACCAGGTGGGCGGTGGAGGTCAGGGCGCGCACCAGGGCGGCCGGGAGTCCGACGAGCCGGGCGAGGCCGGAGCCGGGGGCGTCGAGTCCGGCCGCGGCGTAGAGCTGGCCGGCCACGATGACGAGGCCGATGCCGGCGAGCATGCCCTCGACGACCGAGAGGGAGATGGCCCGGAACCAGCGGCCCCACCGCAGCAGGCCCATGAGGATCTGGAGCAGTCCGGCGAGGAGCACGATGACGCCGAGGGCGGCGAGGCCGAAGGCCCGGACCGCCTCCAGGACGAGGACGGTGAGGCCGGCTGCGGGCCCGGAGACCTGGAGGCTGCTGCCCCGCATGAGGCCGGTGACGACGCCGCCGACGATGCCGGTGATCAGGCCGAGTTCGGCGGGCACGCCGGAGGCGACGGCCACGCCGATGCAGAGCGGCAGGGCGACGAGGAAGACGACGAGGGAGGCTGCGAAGTCCTGCCGGAGGTGCGGGAACTGCCGGGGGCGCGGGAACTGCCGGGGGCGGGACGAGGAGGGCGGCATGCGGATCTCCCCTCACGGGATCCGAGGAGCGGGGACGGGCCGGTGGTCGCGCAGGAGGAACGGGACGGGCCAGGGCGGTCCGGGACGACCCGTGTCCGGGCACGGCACGTCCCTCCCCGGAGTCCCACCGGCATCACGCTTCACCAAGACATGGTCAAGCGAAGACCAACGAAGGGTAATGCGCACGGACGGGCCGGACCGCGAACAACCCGGGTCCCCGCAGGGGTTTCCGACCGGAACCGGACGGAAGTTGACGCGATCACCCCTGCGGAGGGCGCGCGGGGGCGCGGAACGGCGGGGCGCATCGGGTCACAGGCGCCCGCACACGCGCACGGCGGGAGGGCGTACGGTCGCCCGGCCGGGGCTCACACCGGCGTCGGGCCCGGGGTCACCACCAGTAGGCGGGGTACCTCGGCGCCGCGCGCCGGACGCGGGAGGCGGTGAACGCGGTCAGGACGAGCACGATCGTGGAGCCGAGGAGGAGGGGGACGAACCGGCCGGGGGCGGGCGCCTGGAGCACGATCACGACGGCGGTGGCGCAGGCCGGGGAGTGCGGGGTCCGGGCCAGGGTGGTGAGCGCGAGGGTGACGCCGGCGGCGAGCGCGGCGGCCCAGGCGCTGCCGCTCGCGGCGGCGCCCACCGCGTATCCGGCGGCGGCTCCGAGCAGATGGCCGACGACCACGCTCCGGGGCTGGGCGAGGGGCAGCGCGGGGGCGCAGTGCACCAGGGCGGCGCTGGCGGCCAGCGGGGGTATCAGGACGGGCTCGTGGAGGAGTGCGCCGAGGCCGACGAGCCCGAGGAGGGCGGCCGTGGCGGCGCTGACGCTGTGGACGGCGGCCGCGGGGGCGGGCCGGGCCGGGGCGCGCCCGGCCATCCTCGGCCGCCGGGGACCTTCCCGGCCGGAGCCGGCGTCGGCGGCGGGCGCGGGGCCGGTGGTGGACGCGGGAGATCCGTGAGCTGCGAGGGCGGCGGGGGCGGCGTCGGGGGACAGGGCGGTGTCGGTACTCATGCGATGCGGCGTTTCCGGGGCAGGCGGCCGTGGGCCGGGTGGAGCGGGGACGGGGTGGTCGTACGGGTCCCTGTGGTCGACAGTCGGCCCGGTCTCGCGCCCGGTCCTGGTGCGGCGGCGCAACCTCCCACCACTCTAACCAGCGGTTTCGTGACGCCGCGGCCGGGGTCGGAGAGGATCCCGGCATGAACGAGACTCCGCGCGCCACCACGGCCGAAACCCCCCGCGCCCCCTCCTTCGCGCTCCTTCCCGGCGCCCCGGACTCCCCCGTCCTCCTGCACGTGCCGCACTCCTCCCGCGCGGTGCCCGCCGACGTACGGGCCGGGATCCTGCTCGGCGACGACGAGCTGGCGCGGGAGCTGGACCACATCACCGACGCGCACACGGCGGAGATCGCCGCCTCGGCCGCGGCGGCGGCCGGCGCGGCCCCCTGGCGGTTCGTCAACCGGCTCTCCCGGCTCGTCGTCGACCCCGAGCGCTTCCCGGACGAGCGGGAGGAGATGGCGGCCGTCGGCATGGGGGCGGTGTACACGCGCACCACGCACCGGGCCGCGCTGCGGCCGGCCGGATTCGACCCGGCGCCGCTGCTCGACCGGTACTTCACGCCGTACGCGCGGGGCATGGCCGAGGCCGTGGCCGGCCGGCTGGCGGCGACGGGCCGGGCGGTGGTGATCGACGTCCACTCGTACCCGGGCGAACCGCTGCCGTACGAGCTGCACGGCGACGGCCCCCGGCCCCCGGTCTGCCTCGGCACGGACGCCTTCCACACGCCTCGCGCGCTCCTCGACGCGGCGCGGGAGGCGTTCGGCGGGTTCGGCGGGGTGGGGACGGACAGTCCCTTCGCCGGGACCTACGTCCCGCTGGCGTACTACGGCCGGGACCCGCGGGTCCACGCGCTGATGGTGGAGATGCGCCGGGACCTCTACGTGTCGGAACCGGGCGGTGCGGCGGGTCCCGGGGCGGCGGCCCTCGGGGCGGCTCTGGCGAACCTGGTGGACGCCGTGTCCCGCACGGCCTGAGCGGTGTTCCCGCCGCCCCGGACCGGAGCATTTCGATAACGGCGTAAAATAGGGCAAATGAGCATATCCAGATACGAGCTGGTGTTCACCGACGTCACAGGCGCCACCCAGGACGTCGTGGTCGTGGAACGCACCCTCTACAAGGGCTCCGGGGGCCACCCCATCTACACCGACCCGACCGGCATCATCCGCGCGGAGATCAGCGACCGGGGCGAGGTGCGCGTCATGCCCTCCGGAGGGCACCAGGACCCCGCCCACGCCGTGCGGGCCCGGGCCCTCCCCGAGGACGACGCGGAGGATCCCGGCGCTCCTCCCGCCTGAGACCGCGCGCCCCGCACCCCGGGCCCCGTCGCCACCTCCCGTTTTGGTTTGTCGGACGATCATCAATACGATCCGGCGATGATCACGAGAAAACGGCTGGCGACCGGGGCCTGCGCGCTGCTCGCCGCCCTGGGCGCCGTGCTCCTGCCGACGCAGGCGGCCGCCGACGCGCCGACGGCGAAGGAACCCCCCAAGGTCGAGCTGGTGCTCGACGTCAGCGGCTCCATGCGGGCCGAGGACATCGACGGCAAGTCCCGCATGGCCGCCGCGAAGCAGGCCTTCAACGAGGTCCTCGACGCGGTGCCCGAGGAGGTGCGCCTCGGCATCCGGACCCTGGGCGCCGACTATCCGGGGCAGGACCGCAAGCGGGGTTGCGAGGACACGCGCCGGCTCTATCCGGTGGGTCCGCTCGACCGGACCGAGGCCAAGACCGCGGTGGCCACCCTGGCCCCCACCGGCTGGACCCCGATCGGCCCGGCGCTGCTCGGCGCGGCGAAGGACCTGGAGGGCGGCGACGCCACCCGCAGGATCGTGCTCATCACGGACGGCGAGGACACCTGCGCCCCGCTCGACCCCTGCCAGGTGGCGCGGGAGATCGCGGCGAAGGGCATCCACCTCGTCATCGACACCCTGGGCCTGGTGCCGGACGCCAAGACCCGGCAGCAGCTCACCTGCATCGCGGAGGCGACCGGAGGCACGTACACCTCGGTCCACCGCACCGAGGAACTCTCCCGTCGCGTCCGGCAGTTGGTCGACCGCGCGGCCGACCCGGTCGTCACGCCCGTCGCCGCCCGGGGCGCCGCGCGGTGCGCCGACGCGCCGGAGCTGAAGCCCGGTCTGTACACGGACCGCGAGACCTTCGGCGAGCACCGCTGGTACCGGGTGGACCTGCTGCCCGGCCAGGAACTGCGCGCCTCCGTCAGCGTGTCGGCCGACCGCGCCGTCAACGACGACTACGGGGTGCTGCTGCGCGCCGTCACCCGCCACGGCCGGGAGATCACCCGCGGCTCCGAGGCCGGTGACGGGCGCACGGACGTGATATCGACCGGGCTGCGCTATCCGAAGCCGGAGCTGTCCGGCACCGACTCCGACGACGCCAAGCCGGCCGCCGAGACGGTCTGCCTCCAGGTGAGCAACTCCTTCTCCGCTCCCCCGTCGGTCAAGACCGCGCCAGGCATGCCGATCGAGCTGGCCGTGGACGTCGTCGACGGTCCCGCGAGCGCCTCGGACGTGGCCTCGTTCGGTCTCGGCCGGGGCTGGTGGCTGCTCGGCGCGCTGGTGCTCGCCGGCTTCCTGGCCGGTCTGATCTGGGGCTGGCTGTCCCGCTGGCGCGTCGCCGTCTGGAGGACCCACTGATGCGCACCGTACGCACGCTCGCCGCGGCCGCGCTCGCGGGCGCGGCCCTGCTCGGGCTCGCGGGCCCGGCCGCCGTCGCCGACTCCCCCTCCGGCACCGCGACCCCGGACACCCGCTCCACTGCGGGTCCGACGGAGGCGGGCACCACCTTCCGCACCGCCGCGAGGTTCCTCCCGGGACAGCAGGCCACCGCGCAGGCCGCCACGGGCGACTACCTGTACTGGGTGTTCCCCGCGGACACCGGGCAGCGGCCGACGGTGAACGCCGCGGTCACCCTGCCGGACGCGGCCCTGCGGCACGGTCCTTCCACCTGGCGGATCGACGTGTACGACGGGCTGCGGCGCCGTCAGCCGTGCATGTACGGGGCGCAGTCGCGCACGGCGGCGAAGGACGCGGCGAAGGTGGAACTCGCCTGCGTGCTGCGCCCGGTGCGCGCCTCGGCCGACGCCTGGGCGAACGACCCGCTGCCCGGCAGCTACTACGTGCGCCTGACCGTCACGGGCCTGCCGGACGAGGACCTCGGCCAGCCCTTCGACGCCCGGCTCGGAGCGGACGTCAAGGACAAGGGCGGCGCCTACGCCACGGACGGGGCGCTCGCCGCGCCGCTCGTGCCGGGCGCGACGACCGCCGACCGGGCGGAGGCGGACGCCGACGCGGGCCGCCCGTCCGCCGTCGGGGCGGCGGCCCCGGAGGACGGCTGGTCCTCCGGCTGGTGGTCCGACCGCTGGCTCTGGACCGCGGCGGGCGGCGTCCTCGCGGCGCTCGCGGGCATCGGCGGCTATGTCCTGACGCGCGGCGCGGGCCGCCCGTCCCGGGTCCCGCCGACCGCCTGACCCGTCCGGAACCCGTCGAGGGCCCCACCGCTCCGGAGCGGTGGGGCCCTCACCCGTTCCCGCCGACCGCGCCCCCTCCGGGTGATTAACCATTCAACATAATTAGATGGATTTGCCCCGTTTCTCTCCGCTTCCTCTGGTAAGAGGCGTGGTGAACGAGACGAGAGAGAGCAGGAGGGTCGACATGATCGCCCGAGAGCAGATCCACGCCGTGCTGGACCACCCCGTCTACGACGCCGAGGGCAAGAAGGTCGGCGACGCGAAGCACATCTTCGTCGACGACGCGACCGGCCTTCCGGAGTGGGTGACGGTGAAGACCGGCATGTTCGGCACCAGTGAATCCTTCGTCCCGATCAAGGACGCGGCTCTGGTCGACGACCACCTGGAGGTTCCGTACCCCAAGTCCACCATCAAGGACGCGCCCAACGTGGACGTCGACGCCGGCGGACACCTCTCCGAGAGCGAGGAGCACCGTCTCTTCGAGCACTACGGCATCGCGTGGGACGACGCCTGGCAGCGGGCCAACGAGCCCGGTGAGGGCGGCTGGGCCCACGGCGACACAGGCACCGCGGCCGGAATGGGTACCGGTACCGCGGCCGGAATGGACACCGGTACCGCGTCCGGTCCCATGGGCACCTCCGAGGGGTACATGGCGGGCGACACCGCCGGACGCGCCAGGGGCACGGACGACGACGCGATGACCCGCTCCGAGGAGCAGATGCACGTCGGCGTCGAGCGCACGGAGGCCGGACGCGTCAGGCTGCGCAAGTACGTGGTGACCGAAGAGGTCCAGCAGACCATTCCCGTGAGCCACGAAGAGGTGCGGATCGAGCGGGAGCCGATCACGGACGCCAACCGTGACGAGGCCCTGTCCGGCCCGGAGATCACCGAGGCCGAGCACGAGGTCATCCTCCACGAGGAGCGCCCCGTCGTGGAGACCCGGACCGTCCCGGTGGAGCGGGTGAGCCTCAAGGCCGACGAGGTCACGGAGGAGCAGACCGTCTCGGGCGAGGTCCGCAAGGAGGAGATCGAGGTCGAGGGCCTCGACGACCCGGACGACCCCGACGCCCGCGGCCGGCGCCACTGACCGGCCGACGACCGACCGGTGCCGCCCCGCGAGCCGGGGCGGCACCCCCCGTACGGGAGTTCGCGCTCCCGGGCGCGAAGGCGAAGTCGCGCCGCGACGGTGGCCCGCCCCCTCCCGGGGGCGGGCCACCGCTCTTTCCGCGCGGCCCTACGGGGTGTCTTGTCGATCATGCCGGGCTCGCAAAGCCCGGCATGATCGACAAGACACCCCCTAGGGTGCCGTCATGACCGAAGCCCCGCACGTCACCGCCACCCGCCGCGCGTACGACACCGTCGCCGCCGACTACGAGCGGCTGCTCGCCGACCAGTTGGACGCGGTGCCGCTGGACCGGGCGGTGATCGCCGGGTTCGCGGAGGAGGTGGAGCGGTCCGGCGGGCCCCGTACGATCGGGGACCTCGGCTGCGGGACGGGCCGGGTGACGTCCCACCTGCGGAGCATCGGCGCCGAGGCCTTCGGGGTGGACCTGTCGCCGGGCATGGTCGCGGTCGCCCGCGAGACCTACCCGGGACTGCGCTTCGAGGTGGGGTCGATGACGGCGCTCGACCTGCCGGACGCCTCGCTGGGCGGGATCCTGTCCTGGTACTCGACGGTGCACATGCCGGAGGAGGAACTCACGTCCTCTTTCGCGGAGTTCCACCGAGTCCTCGCGCCGGGCGGGCGGCTCCTGATCGCGTTCAAGGTGGGCGACGAGCGAGTACGGCTGGAACGGGCCTACGGGCACGAGGTCGCCCTCGACGTGTACCGCCGGTCACCCGACCGGATCGCGGAGCTCCTGGCCGCGGCCGGCCTCGTCGAGTCGGCCCGCCTGGTGCGGGAGCCGGATCCCCGGGAGAAGTCGCCGCAGGGCTTCCTCCTGGCGCGCAGGCCGCGCGACTGAGCCGGACCGGGGGCGCGCGGCGGACCGGAGCCCCGCACCTGACCAGAGCCGTACGCCCGTGCCCTTCCGAAGTCCCGCCCCGCTCCTGAGCTGGGCCCGGGAGATCCGGGCGCGCTGGCCGCCGCCCGCGATCAGGGCGTTGACGGAGGCCATCGGGTCCGCGCCGACCGACCGGGCGATCAGGGCGCCGACGAGCACCGGCCCGAGGACCACCGCGAGGGCCGTGCCGGTGGCGGTGACGTGCTGGAGGGGGCGGGTGCGCCGGACTTCGGAGGTCATGGTCCCAGTCAAGCGGCGGGCGGGCCGACGGCACATCGGTCGGCGTACTCAGACGTCCGTACCGCGCTACTCAGGGCCGGAGTCCGTCCGCGCGCGCCCGCCGGCCCGCCCCGGCGTACCGTGGGCGGGCCACCGTACGCGCACGAAGGAGACCCGCCGCCATGGCCGACTACCGGATCGAGACCGTCCGCACCGGGTACCGGACCTGGACCGCCCGCAACAACCGGGGCGCGGAGGTGCGGATGGCCGCCGCGGACGACGACGGCGCGCAGCCCTCGTTCACCCCGGTCGAGCTGCTGCTCGCCGCGATGGGCGGCTGCGGCGGGCTCGTGATCGACCGGACCGCGCGGGCGGTGGACCACGACGACCTGCGGATCGTGGTGGAGTCGGGCTCGGGCCCCGAGGACGACGGCCGGGTGGGCCGGATCAGGGTCAGCTACGAGTTCGACCTGCCGGACAACAACCCGAAGGCCGCGGAGGTGTTCGCGCGCGGAGTGCGCCTGACGCACGAGAAGTTCTGCACGGTGAGCCGGACCGTGGAGCACGGCGCCCGGGTCGAGGCGGTCCTGCCGGACGGCACGGTCGGCTTCGAGGGCTGAGCCCCGCGCGCCGGGTCCGTCACTCCTCGATCGCCCCGCCGATCCGGCGCAGGTGCCGCCGGAAGGTGTACGAGGGGTCCTCGGCCCGGCCCGCGAGGTAGGCGTCGAAGCGGGTCTGGTCGCGCAGGGTCTCCCCCGCCGTGATGCGCCGGGCCTGCTCCCGTTCGGTGCGGAAGAGGGACAGCGCGGTCTCCAGGACGGCCGCGGCCCGGTCGGCCGCCACGAACAGCACCCCGTCGTCGTCGCCGAACACCACGTCGTCCGACGTGACCTCGTGCTCCCCGAAGCGCGCGGAGCGCAGCGCGTCCGGCTCGCGGGGGTCGAGGCGCACGGGGCCGGGGGCGTGGCGTCCGTACGAGAAGACGGGCAGTCCGATCCGGACGAGGTCCGGGGTGTCGCGGTGCAGCCCCCAGACGACGATCCCGGCGACGCCCGCCGCCCCGGCCTCCAGGACCGCGAGGTCCCCGATGCAGGCCTCGTCGCGGCGGCCGGCGTTGTCGATGACGAGGACGTCCCCGGGCTCCGCGCGCGCGAAGGCCTCCAGGAAGACGTCGACGCTTCCGTAGTGCCGGACGGGGAGCGCCCGTCCGGCGACCCGCTGTCCGTCGACGACGGGCAGCACCCCGGCGGGCGCGGCGCGCAGGGGTTCCCCGAGCCGTACGCAGGCGTCGGCGACCAGGGGCGTGGAGAGCTCGGCGAAGCCGGCGAGGTCCTTCGGCATCGGGCGTTCCGTTCCATTCCGTGACGGGGTGGCGGGCCTGCGTGATGCTAGCGGCCCGCCCCCGGACGGACGAGGCCCCGGCCGCCCGGCATGCGGGCGGAACCGCCCCTTCCTACGATCGGTGGAGGGACACGTCTCTCTGCTCTGTCCGAGCGGACCTGAAGCGGCGGAACGGGAGCGAGGGAACATGGCAGTCGAGGACCCCGCGTCCGGGGACCGGCCGGCGGATCTGAAGCACGACGCGATCGGCTTCGTCGACGCCCTCGTCATCGGGCTGAACTCCACCTCCCCCGCGTACTCCATCGCCGCCGTCATCGGCCCGATCGTCGCGCTCGCGGGGATCTACGCGCCCGGGGTGATGGTCGCGTCCTTCGTCCCGATGCTGCTGATCGCGTCGGCGTTCTACTACCTGAACAAGGTCGACCAGGACTGCGGCACGACCTTCTCGTGGGTCACGCGCGCGATGGGCCCCTGGGCGGGCTGGCTGGGCGGCTGGGCCATCACGATGACCGGCGTCCTGGTCGTCGGCTCGCTCGCCGACGTGGCCGTGAGCTTCGGGCTGCTCGCCGTCGGACTCGACGGCTGGGTGGAGAACGCGTTCGTGCGCCAGCTGCTCACCGTGCTGCTCATCCTCGTGATGACGGCCGTGTGCGTGATCGGCACCGAGCTGTCGGCCAAGGTGCAGAACGTGCTGATCCTGGCGCAGGTCGTCTTCCTGCTCGTCTTCGTGTGCGTGGCGCTCGCCGAGGTGTACGCCGGGACCAGCGCGTACGACTCGGTGGAGCCCGCGCTCGACTGGCTGAACCCGTTCGGCGCGGGCGGCGCGGCCCTCACCGGCGGGCTGCTGCTCGGCGTCTTCATCTACTGGGGCTGGGAGTCGGCGGTCAACCTCACCGAGGAGGTCGAGGACTCCGCGACCGCTCCCGGCAAGGCGGGCCTGTGGTCGACCGTGATCCTGCTCGTGACCTACGTGTCCGTGGGGTTCGCGGTGGTGGCCTACGCCGGTCCCGCGTTCCTCGCCGAGAACGCCGACGAGGAGGAGTTCGTCTTCGCCCAGCTCGCCGGGGACGTCCTGGGCGGCTGGGACTGGGTGCTGCTCCTCGCCGTGTCCACGTCGGCGATCGCCTCCACCCAGACCACGATCATCCCGGCCTCGCGGACCGCCCTGTCGATGGCCCGCCGCCGGGCGCTGCCCGCGCACTACGGGCACATCAGCGCGCGGTTCCGCACCCCCGACGTGAGCACGTGGTGGGTCGCCGGGATCGCGATCGTCTGGTACCTGACGGTGAACCAGATCAGCGAGAACGCGCTCCTGGACTCGCTCACCGCCCTCTCGCTGCTCATCGCCTTCTACTACGCGCTCACCGGGGTGGCCTGCGCGGTGTACTACCGCCGGCACCTCTTCGAGAGCCTCCACAACTTCCTGCTGATCGGGCTCGGCCCGCTGGTGGGCGCGGGACTCCTGACGTGGCTCCTCGTGCGGTCGGTCTCCGACATGGCCGATCCGGAGAACTCGTACAGCGGCGACTCATGGCTCGGTCTCGGCCCGCCGCTGGTCATCGGCCTGGGCATCGCCGCCGCCGGGGTGATCGTCATGATCGTGTGGCGGCTGCGGGCGCCCGCGTTCTGGGACGAGCGCCCGGGGGTGGCCGATCCGGACGTGGTCCGGGGCATCCGGGGCGGCGGGGACGGTCACGGTCACGGAGGGAAGGGCTGAGATGTCGGTCGTGCTGGGTTACGACGAGTCGCCCGGGGCCGCCCGCGCGCTGCGGATCGCGGTCGAGGTGGCGGCCGCCTTCGGCGAGACCCTCGTCCTGGTCTACGGCGCGGCGGCCCCCGGCCCCACCGGGGAGGAGTACCGCTCCCACTACGACGCCATCCGGCAGGCCGGCCGGACCGGTCTCGAACACGCGGTCGCGGAGGCCGACCGGGCGGGCGTGCCGACCGTCGTCGAGGTCATCGACGAGAAGCCGGCCCAGGCCCTGATCGACGCGGCGACCCGCCACGCGGCCCGGGTCATCGTGGTCGGCAGTTGGAGCGAGAGCCCGATCCGCGGCGCCCTCCTCGGCTCCACTCCGCACAAGCTCCTCCACATGTCCACGGTGCCGGTGCTCTGCGTGCCGCCGGAGGAGTGACGGCTTGCGGAGGGGGCCGCGGGGTCACCGGACGACCGTGACCCGGGCCAGCGCCCAGGAGGTGTGGTCGAAGGAGGTCTTGTCGTTGGCGTCGGTGACCTCCAGGCGGAGGACCCGGACGCCCCGGACGTCGAGGTCGAGGGGGACGGGGCCGGTGGCGGCGGTCAGGACGCCGGTGGTGTGCAGGACGCGGTCGTCGCCGTACACCGTGGCGCGGGTGGCGCCGACGGAGCTCTGGCGGGCCGAGAAGTCGTCGATGCCGACCAGGGCGGTGAAGCGGTCGGCGGCGCCGCCCAGGTGGAAGGCGACGTCGCTGTACGCGTGGACGCCGAGGCCCTTGGGGTACGTGGTGCCGCCGAAGGAGATCGGGGTGCCGTCCCCCGCGGCATTCTTGCCGTTGGAGGCGTCGCGTTCGACCGGGCCCCAGCCGTTGACGGCGCCGATCCAGGGCAGGTCGGAGAGGTAGCCGTCCTTGGTGGGGGCCGGGGGCGGGGTGGTGGCGGTGCCGGCGGCGGCGTACCGCACCGGGCCGCCCGGGGCGGTGGCGGTGCCCTCGGCGGTCAGCGTCCAGGGGGTGCCCGCCGGGGCGCCCGCGGGCGGGGTGACCTGCCAGGCGGCGGTGAGCCGCGCGCCGGGGGCGAGCTGCGCCGCCGTGGTGGCCGTGGTGGCGCGTACGGTCCAGCCGGCCGGGACCTTCAGGGCGAGGGCGGCCGAGGTCCAGGGGCGCGCCGAGCCGTTGGCGAGCACGGCGGTGGCGGTGAAGGGCCTCGCCGGGACGGCGAGGGACGGCACCGTCAGGGACGCCCCGAACGGGACCCGGGGGTACTGGTCGCGCCAGGAGGAGCGCATCAGGGCGACCAGTTCCGTGACCCGGGCCGGGTGGCGGGACGCCAGGTCGGAGGTCTCGCCGGGGTCGGTGGCCAGGTCGTACAGCTCGGTCTGCCACTGGTCGTCGGGGAGCGCCCGGTCGCGGACGGGGGCGAAGCGGACCGCCTTCCAGCGGTCCTTGCGGAGCGCCTCGGCGAGCCAGCCGGCGCGCTGCTTGTCCTGGGTGTTGGCGCGGGAGGTGACGCCCTTCTCGTCGCGGTACCAGTAGAGGTGGTCGTGGCGGGCCGGGTCCGTGCCGCCGGTGAGGAGGGGCGCGGCCGACAGGCCGTCCACGTCGGTGGGGGCGGGCGCGCCGCCGAGTTCCGCGAGGGTGGGCAGGAGGTCGGTGAGCGGGGTCGGGCGGTCGCTGGTGCCGGGCCGGATCCGGCCGGGGCCCCAGGCGAGGAGGGGGACGCGGATCCCGCCCTCGTACAGGTTGCGCTTGTAGCCGCGCAGCGGTCCGTTGGCGTCGAACAGGTCCGGGTTGACCCCGCCCTCCTCGTGGGGGCCGTTGTCGCTGGTGACGAGGAGGACGGTGTCGTCCTCCAGGCCGAGGGCGCGCAGCCGGTCGACGACGTCGCCGACGAGGGCGTCGAAGAGGCTCACCTGCGCGGCGTGCCCCTTGTTCGCCTCGCTCCAGCTCCGGGAGGCGTACGCGCCGGTGTCGGGAACGTCGCTGGGGGCGTGCGGCACGGTCGGGGTGAGGAACAGGAGGAACGGTTCGGCCGCGTGCCGGTCGATGAAGTCCAGGGCCCGCCGCCGCAGCAGGTCCGGCGCGTAGGCGCCCTCGGCGCCGTTCGCGTTGGCGGGGATCGTCTCCTTGGCGCCGTCGTGCCAGAGGTACTGCGGGTAGTACTGGTGCGCGTGGCCGTGGTCGATGTAGCCGTGGAACTCCTCGAAGCCCCGGGCGTTGGGGTGGCTGTCCTGGCCGGCGCTCTCCGGTCCGAAGCCCCACTTGCCGATGAGGCCGGTGCGGTAGCCGCGGGCCCGGAGCACCTGGGCGAAGGTGGTGTCGGCGGCCGTGAGGGAGCCCTGGGCGCCGGACGGGTTGGCGCGTACGGTCGCGTGTCCGGTGTGCAGGCCGGTGAGGAGCGAGCAGCGGGAGGGGGCGCAGACGGCGGCCGTCGAGTAGGCGTCGGTGAACCGCAGTCCGTCGGCGGCGAGCGCGTCGATGCGCGGGGTGGTGATGAGCTTCTGGCCGTACGCGCCGAGTTCGCCGTACCCGAGGTCGTCGGCGAGGACGACGATCAGGTTCGGCGGCCGGACGGCGGCCGTCCCGGCCGCCTCCTGTGCCGTCCCGGTCTCGCGCGCCTCGGCGGTGCCGGTCGCCGGCAGGGCGCCGAGACCGAGCGTGGCGGCGGACCCGGCGAGGAAACGGCGGCGGCTGGACATGGCGAAGCTCCTTGCGGGGGCGGGGTGCGGAGGCGGGGGTGCGGCCCACTGCCGATCATGGACGCGCCCGCCCCGGCGGACCATGCACGGGACATGAAGAACGTGTGACGCGGCACCGGGCCGGGCTCCCCGGCCGAACGCGCGCTCGTGCGCCGGGGCGGCGGCCCCTAAAATCGGGAGGTCCGCGCGGAAGGGGGCCGGTGATGAGGTGGAGCGTCGACGCCCTGGTGGGGGTGCTCGTCGTCCTGATCGCCGTGGGGCTCATCGCGACGGGCGTGCTCCGCGAGGGGTGGTCGGTGCGGCCGTTCGCCGCCTCGCGCGCGCGTGCGTTCGCCCAGCTGGAGTACGCCCGGGATCTGCGGCGGTCGGCGGACCTGGTGATCGCGGCGGCGCGGCGGGCCGCCGGCGAGGGCGAACCGGCGATCGTCACCGTGGCGGCCGTGGTGCGGACGGCGGAGGAGCGCTACGGGTACGACGGGGTGGAGCGGCGGCACGCGGCGGCGGCGCTGCGGCGCCGGTACGAGCACGGGCGGTGCGCCGCCGACTGCGTGACGGACGCCTACGGCTGACCGTCCTCCCCGGGCACGGGCGTCGCCTGGTGGTAGTACATGCGCATGCGCCCGCCGTCCGCTTCGGGGGCGCGGCGCCAGAGCGAGCTGCGCCGGGCCCGGTGCCCGTCGCGGACCGTCTCGAACGTGAGGTGGACGACGCCGGGCGCGAGCGGTGTCCCGGTGACGGCGGACGGCCGGTAGTGCGTCCCGTCCCCGGTGTCGCCGGCCATGTCGGGGAGGGCGGCGAGCATCTCGTCGTACGTCCAGCGGCGGCCCGAGGCCCCGACCTCGGTGAACTCGGGGTCGAGGAGTGCGGTGGCGAGCGGGCGGGAGGAGCGCACGGCCGGGTCGAGCAGGCGCAGTTCGCCCTCGACGGCCTCGACGACGTCGGGGTGGCCGGAGGTGTCGGAGGCGTGGGCCCGAGGTTCTCGTTCCATGCGGACATGGTGCCGGACCGCCGTGCCGGACCCGGGTCCGGGTCCGGCGCGGGGCCGGGCTCCTACTCGAAGGCCGCGGCCGCCTCCTTCAGCGCGGCGGCGACGGCCTCGGGCGCGTCGGGGCCGGGGGCGCCCGGCCGGTAGGTGACGGAGCGGAGGCGGCCGGTGAAGCGGAAGGAGCGGTGGCGTTCGTAGAGCGGCCAGGAGACCGGGGACTTGCGGTCGACGCCGACGCTGATGCCCTGGAAGGGGGCCATGCCGATCAACTGGTGGACGCTGTCGGGCGCGGCCCGGTGCTCGCCGTCGACGGTGACGGCGAACCGCCAGCGCAGGCCCTCCTCGGCGGTGGCGGAGACGAGGATCTCGTGCGGGCCGGGGCCGAGGGGTCCGGCGTCGGTCTCGTGGAGGGTGCCGTACTCGTTGTACGCGAGGACCAGGCGCCCGTCCTCGACGTACAGGCTGTAGCCGCCGCCCTGGTCGCCGTGGGAGACGAGGACCCCGTCGCCGGTCTCCTCGACGGCGACGGCGATCTCGAAGGAGCGCAGGGCGACGAGCCGGGAGGAGCGGTAGCGCTCCAGCTCGGGGGTGCCGGGCAGCAGGGTGAGGGGGCGGGTCAGGCGCTGCTCGGCGGGGTTGCGGCGGGCGAGGGCGCCGCTGTGGTCGGGCAGCGGGAAGACGCCGTTGCGCCAGGCGGCCTCCTCCCAGGCGGCCGACAGCTCCTTGACGAGCTCGGGGCGTTCGGCGGCGAGGTCGTGGATCTCGGTGGGGTCGGTCCGGATGTCGTAGAGGGCCCACTCGGAGTCGTCGTAGGGGGTGCCCGCGCGGTGCAGGGTGACGAGCTTGTGGCCGTCGCGGTAGTGGCTGCGGTTGCCGGTCATCTCGCAGTACTGCTCGGGGTGGGTGGAGTCGTGGGCGGGGTCGGCGAGGACGGGGGTGAAGCTGACGCCGTCCGGTTCCTGGAGGGGCACGCCCCGGCGGCTCTCGGGCCGGGCGAGGCCGGCGAGTTCGAGGAGGGTGGGGGCGATGTCGGTGACGTACTGGTACTGGGGGCGGAGCCCGGCGGCGAGCCTGCCGTCGCGGACGCCCTCGGGCCAGGACAGGACGAAGGGGACGCGGACGCCGCCGGCGTAGGTGTGGCCCTTGTAGAGGCGGAAGGGGGTGTTGGAGGCCATGCCCCAGCCGCGCGGGTAGTGGACCAGGCTGCGGGGGCCGCCGATCAGGTCGGGGTCGCGGTCGACGTCGGGGTCCCAGTCGCCGGGGAGGCGGGGGTGGTGGACGAAGCGGCTGAAGTAGGAGCGGGTGCCCTCCGCGCCGCCCTCGCCGGTGCCGCCGTTGTCGGAGGTGAAGACGACGATGGTGTTGTCGAGTTCGCCGAGCGCGTCGAGGGTGGCGGTGAGCCGGCCGAGGTTCTGGTCGACGTTGTCGACGAGGGCGGCGTACACCTCCATGTAGCGGGCGTAGAGCTTCTGTTGCTCCTCGGTGAGGGAGTCCCAGGCGGGCACGTCGAGTCCGGCCTCGCTGTTGCGGGCGGGGAGTTCGGTGCCGGGCGGGAAGAGTCCGGCGGCGAGCTGGGCGGCGAAGCGGCGCTCGCGCAGGACGTCCCAGCCCTCGTCGTAGCGGCCCCGGTGGCGGGCGATGTCCTCGGCCCTGGCCTGGAGGGGGCCGTGGACGGCGTTGTGCGCGAGGTAGAGGAAGAAGGGCTTGTCGGGGTCGTGGGCGCGCAGCGACTTCACCATGGAGATCGCCTGGTCGGTGATGTCGTCGGTGTAGTAGTAGTCGTCGGGGAACTCGTCGATGTCGAGCGGGCTGTTGTCCCGGACGAGCTGGTGCGGGTGGAAGAGGCTGGTGAGGCCCTCCAGGACGCCGTAGTACTGGTCGAAGCCCTTCTGCAGCGGCCAGTTGCCCCGGTGGTCGGCGGCGTTGGAGGCGGAGTCGCGGACCAGGTGCCACTTGCCGACGGCGTAGGTGGCGTAGCCGGCGTCGTGGAGGAGTTCGGCGAGGGTGGGGACGTCGTCGGCGATCTCCATGCCGTAGCCGGGGAAGCCGGGGTCGGAGTTGGCGACCATGGCGTAGCCGACGCGGTGCGGGTTGAGGCCGGTGAGCAGGGCGGCGCGGGCCGGCGAGCAGAGCGGCATGGTGTGGTAGTTGGTGAGCCGCACGCCGTCGTCGGCGAGGGCGTCCAGGACCGGGGTGGGGATCTCGGAGCCGAAGGGGCCGATGTCGCTGAAGCCCATGTCGTCGACGAGGACGACGACGATGTTGGGGGCCTCGGCGGGCGGTGCGGTACGGGCGGGCCAGGCGGGTTCGGACTCGGCGAAGGTGCGGCCGACGCGTCCGGCGAAGCCCTCGTAGGGGTCGCGGCGGGGGGCGGCGGAGTCGTGCGGGGTGCCGGTGGTCATGCGGGGGCGGGTCCTTCCGGGGGGAGCGAGCGGGCGACGCGGAAGCCGCCGTGGCCGGTCGAGGAGTCGGGCGTGTTGCGGGAGCGGGCGGCGACCCGGTAGCGGTTGCAGTAGGAGGAGTGGCAGAGGTACGAGCCGCCGCGGATGACGCGCTCGGCCGTCTGCGCGGGACCGGTCGGGTCGAAGGCGTCGGCGGGGTCGAAGGCGTCGGCGCACCACTCCCAGACGTTGCCGGAGGTGTTGTACAGGCCGTGGCCGTTGGGCTCGTACGCGGTGACGGGGACGGTCCCGATGCGGCCGCCGGGCCGGTCGGAGCGGTGCGGGAAGTCCCCGAGCCAGGTGTTGCACCTCTCCCGGCCGCCGGGGGTGAGGTCGTCGCCCCACGGGTAGCGGGCGCCGTCGAGGCCGCCGCGCGCCGCGTACTCCCACTCGGCCTCGGTGGGCAGCCGGACGCCCGCCCAGGCGCAGTAGGCGAGGGCGTCGTCGTACGAGACGTGCGTGACCGGGTGGTCGGCGCGGCCTTCGAGGTCGGAGCCGGGCCCTTCCGGGGCGTGCCAGGAGGCCCCTTCGACGCCGAGCCACCAGGGGGCCTGCGGGACCCGGCCGAGGACGTGGCGTCCGGCGGCGGGGTGGAGCAGGAGGTGGAAGACGAAGGAGGAGCCGAAACGTTCGGCGTCGGTGCGGTGTCCGGTGGCCTCGGCGAACCGCGCGTACCGCTCGTTGGTGACGGCGGTGGCGCCGATCGCGAAGGGTGCGACGGTCACCTCCCGCACGGGTCCCTCGTGGTCGGCGGGGTAGCCCTCGCCGAAGGCGTCGCCCATGCGGAAGGTGCCGCCGGCCAGTTCGAGCAGGGCCTGGTCCGGCGGGGCGGTCCGTACGGTCGGCAGGGGCAGCAGCTCGGCGGAGGCCGGGTGGCCGCTCCCGCCCGCGCAGGTGCGGCCGGGGGTGCAGCAGGCGCTCACGCGGACACCGCCTCCGCCGCCGCGGGCACGGGCGCGGCCGTGACCGGTACGGGTTCGGGCGCGGCGGCGAGCAGCGCGCGGGTGTAGGGGTCGCGGGGCCGCTCGCACAGCTCGTCGGCGGCGCCGGTCTCCACGATCCGGCCCTCGTGCATCACGGCGATGCGGTGGCTGACCTGGCGGACCACGGCCAGGTCGTGGGCGATGAAGACGAGGGCGAGGCCCAGGTCGCGCTGGAGGTCGGTGAGGAGGCCGACGATCTGCGCCTGCACGGAGACGTCGAGCGCCGAGACGGGTTCGTCGCAGATGAGGACGGACGGCTCCGGGGCGAGCGCGCGGGCGATCCCGATGCGCTGGCGCTGGCCGCCGGAGAAGGAGCGCGGGTGCCGGTCGGCGGCGGCCGGGTCGAGGCCGACGAGGCGGAGGAGTTCCGCGACGCGGCCGGCCCGCCCGGCCGGGGCGCCGATGCCGAAGGCCCGCAGCGGCTCGGCGACGATCTCGCCGACGCTCATGCGGGGGTTGAGGGAGGCGTACGGGTCCTGGAAGACCATCTGGACGCGGCGGCGCACGGCGTGCAGTTTGGCGCGGCCGGGGCGGGTGACGTCCCGGCCGTCGAGGAGGATCCGGCCGCCGTCGGAGGGGTGGGCGTGGGCGAGGACCCGGGCGAGGGTGGACTTGCCGGAGCCGGACTCGCCGACGATGCCGAGGGTCTCCCCCGCCGCGAGGGTGAGGGAGACGTCGTCGAGGGCGGTGAAGGTGCGGCGGCCCCGGCCCCGGTAGGTCTTGCGGAGCCCCTCGGCGGCCAGGACGACGGCGCCGGGCGCGGGCCGGTCGATCCGGGCGGGCGGCGGGGGCGGCGGCAGCGGCTCGGCCCGTTCGGCGGCGGGCAGGCAGGCCGCGCGGACGGTGTCGGTGAGGGCGACGAGCGGGGGCGCGGTCGTGTGGCAGTGGTCCTCGGCGAGGGCGCAGCGGGCGGCGAACGCGCAGCCGGCGAGGGGCAGGGAGAGGTCGGGCGGGGCGCCGGGGATGCCGGTGAGGCGGGTGCCGGAGGGTGCGGAGAGCCGGGGCACGGCGGCGAGGAGGCCGGCGGTGTAGGGGTGCCGGGGGCGGGTGAGGACCTCGGCGGTGGGGCCGTCCTCGACGACGGTGCCGCCGTACATGACGAGGACGCGTTCGCAGGCGCGGGCGACCACGCCCATGTTGTGGGTGATGAGGACGAGGGCGGTGCCGGTGGTACGGGTGAGGTCGCCGAGGAGGGTGAGGATCTGGTCCTGGACGGTGGCGTCGAGGGCGGTGGTGGGCTCGTCGGCGAGGAGGACGTCGGGTTCGCCGGCGAGGGCCATGGCGATGAGGACGCGCTGGCGCTGGCCGCCGGAGAACTGGTGCGGGTGGTCGTCGAGGCGGCGCTCGGGGTCGGGGATGCCGACGAGGCGCAGGAGTTCGACGGCGCGGGCGCGGCGGGCGGCCTTGTCGCGACGGGTGTTTCCGGGGCGGCGGGGGCGCCCGGGGTCTTCGGAGCGGCCGGGGTTCCCGGAGCGGCCGGCCGTCTTGTCGGTACTGGTGCGGGTGGCGGTGCCGTTCGCGATCGTGCGGTCCCGGTCGCCGTGCGCCCTGAGCACCTCGTCGAGGTGGCGGCCGATGCTGAGGACGGGGTTCAGGGCCGTCATCGGGTCCTGGAAGATCATGCCGATCCGCGCGCCGCGCACCTCCCGCAGCCGGTCCTCCGTGGCCGTGGCGAGGTCCTCCCCGTCGAGGAGGACGGAACCGCCGGTGATCCGGCCGGTACCGGGCAGCATCCGGAGCAGGGCCAGGGCGCTGGTGGACTTCCCGGAGCCGGACTCGCCGACGACGGCGAGCGTCTCGCCCCTGCGGAGGGTGAAGGAGACGTCCCGCACGGCGTGCAGGGGGCGGCCGTCGGGGGTGGTGAACCCCACGTCCAGGCCCTGGACTTCGAGGAGCGGAGGGGTGGTCATCGGCGTATCTCCCGGTTCAGTGCCTCGGCGGTCAGGGAGAGGCCGAGGACGAGCGCGGTCACGGTCACGAGCGGTCCGGCGGCGAAGTGCGGGGCCTGGGCCAGATAGGGCATGGACTGGCTGAGGACGGCGCCGAGGGTGGGCTCGGGCGGCCGGACGCCGACGCCGAGGAAGCTCATGGCGCCTTCGATGAAGACGGCGACGGTGAGGGAGACGGCGATCTGGACGACGAGCGGGTCGGCGGCGTTGGGCAGGATGTGCCGGGTGAGGATCCGGCCGCCGGAGGTGCCGCCGACGCGGGCGGCCGTCACGTACTCCCGGCCGCGCTGGACGAGGATCCCGGTGCGCAGCAGCCGTCCGAAGACGGGGATCTCGGCCAGGGCGATCACGATGATCACGGGCAGTCGGCCGGGGCCGAGGATCGCCGTGATGGCGAGCGCCAGGATCAGTCCGGGGAAGGCCAGGATCAGGTCGAAGGCGCGCTGGACGACGGTGTCGGCGATCGGGTGCGCGGCGGCGGCCAGGGCGAAGAGGCAGCCGAGGAGCGCGCCGAGCGGCACGGCGATCGCGATGATGCCGAGGTCCGCGCGGATGCCGTGGAGCAGCCGGGAGAGCAGGTCGCGGCCGAGGTCGTCGGTGCCGAGCGGATGTCCCGGGGTGCCGGGGCCGGCGAGCGTCAGACCGCTCTGGTCGGTGGGGCCGTGGCCGGCGAGCAGTGGGGCGAGGAGTCCGGCGAGGACGACCAGGCCGACGAGGGCGAGTCCGGTGCGGCCGCGGGCGGTGGCGAGGGCGGCCCGGTAGGGGTGGCGGGGCCGGCGCGCGAGGGGCGGCGCGGCCTTCGTGAGGGTGGTCATGGCGGTCACTCCCACCTGATCCGGGGGTCGAGCCGGGCGTGGACGAGGTCGGTGAGCAGCTGGACGAGGACGAAGACGGTGACGAGGAGGAGCAGGAGGTCCTGGACGACGGGGTAGTCCCGGCGGACCAGGGCCTGTTCGGCGAGCTGGCCGAGGCCGGGCCAGGCGAAGATCGCCTCGACGAGGACGGCGCCGCCGAGGAGGTTGCCGGTCTGCATGCCGAGGAGGGTGACGACGGGCGGGAGCGCGTTCGGCAGGGCGTGGCGCCACAGCAGCCGGCGGGGGGCGATGCCGGCGGCGGTGGCGGTGCGGACGTAGTCCTCGCCCAGGGCGCGTTCGATGCCGTCCCTGAGGTAGCGGCCGAGGACGGCGGCGCTGGGCAGGGCGAGGCAGAGGGCGGGCAGCAGCAGGTACTGGACGCCCAGGTCGGGTGCGGTGAGGAGGGGGACGCGGCCGCCCGGGGGCAGGACGCCGAGGAGGACGGAGAAGAGGAGGACGAGGAGGACGCCGGTGACGAAGGGCGGCACGGCGAGGGCGCCGGTGGTGACGACCCGTACGGCGGTGCGCACCCAGCGGCTGCGGGAGGTGGCGCCGAGGATGCCGAAGGCGCCGCCGAGGACGACGACGAACAGCAGGGCGCCGAGGGTGAGTTCGACGGTGGCGCCGAGGCCGTCGCCGATGAGGTCGGCGGTCTGTCCGCCGATCGCGTAGGACGGTCCGAGGTCGCCGGTGAGGAGGTCGCCGAGCCAGCGGAGGTACTGGGCGGGCAGGGGTTCGTCGAGGCCGAGGCGCGCCCGGATGGCGGCCTCGGTCTCGGCGCTCGCGTCGGGTCCGGCGAGGACGGCCGCCGGGTCTCCGGGGACGAGCCGGAGGACGGCGAAGGCGACGAAGGAGGCGACGAGGAGGACGAGGAGCGCGGAGGGGAGCCTCCGCAGCAGGTAGCCGCGCATCTCAGCCCGCCAGGTAGGCGTCGTCGAGGTTGAGGTAGGCGAACTTGTTGAGGGTGACGCCGTGCAGCTTCTTGGCGGCGACCTGGACGGAGCCCCGGATGACGAGGTCGATGATGAACGCCTCGTCGAGGAGGGTGTCGGTGATCTGCTGCCGCAGGGCGTTGGCGCGGGCGCCGGTCCCGGGGGTGGTCCAGGCCTCGCGGACGACCTTGGTGTAGGCGGCGGAGCGGAACCTGGACGTGTTCTTGGCCTCGTTGAAGGGGTAGGCGCTGACGGCCAGGGTGGAGGGCTGGACCTGGGCGAAGCCGTGGCTCATGGTCCAGAGGCCGGGCATGGACTGGGAGATGAGGTTCTTCTGGGCGGTGGCCGGGTCGGTCGGTTCGAGGGTGACCCGGACGCCGATCTGCTTGAGGTCGTACTGGATGGCCTCGGCCACCGCGGTGTCGCCGGGCAGGTTGATGTGGAGGAGCGGCAGGTCGAGCTTGGTGTGGCCGGCGGACTTGAGGAGTTCGCGGGCCTTGCCCGGGTCGTAGGTGTAGTGGGTGCGGCCGGCCTCGCTGAAGGCGGGCGAGGACTTGGGCCAGGGAGTGGCGGAGGCGAGTCCGTAGCCGCCGAGGACCTGCTCGAGGATCCGCTCGCGGTCGATGCCCCGGGCGAGGGCCTGGCGGACGGTCTTGTCGTTCAGCGGGGCGACGGTGGTGTTGACGCCGAGGTAGTGGGCGCCGCCGCCGGTGGCGTACTCGCTGATGGCGAGCTCGGGGTCGGCGGCGAGGACGGCGAGGTTCCTGCCGGGGACGCCGTAGGAGAGCTGGGTCTGGCCGGTGCGCAGGGAGGAGAGGAGGGCGTCGGCCTGGGCGATGACGCGGAACTCGACGGCGTCCAGGTAGGGGCGGTCGGGCTGCCAGTACTTCTCGTTGCGGGTGAAGCTCAGGCCGGTGCCGGGGCTCCACTTGGTGAGCTTGAAGGGTCCGGTGCCGTTGAGCTTCTTGCCGGCGACGGCGTCCTCGACGCCGTTCCGGTCGGTGATGATCATGAACTCGAAGAGGTCGAACAGGTTGTTGACCGGATGGGCGAGCTTGAGGACGAGTTCGTGGTCGCCGCGCTTCTCGAAGCCGGTGACCGCGGCCGCGGTGGATCTCAACTGGGCGGCGCGCAGCGGGTTCTGGAGGTTCTTCACCGCGAAGATCACGTCGTCGGCGGTGAAGGGCCGGCCGTCGTGGTAGGTGACGCCGGTGCGCAGCTTGAGGGTGATGCTCCGGCCGTCCTTCGCGTACTCCCAGGAGGTGGCGAGCTCCGGCTGCGGCTCCAGCCGGTCGTCGTAGCGGATGAGGGTGTTGTAGACCAGGCGCTGCTGGAGCGACTGGCCGCTCTGGGCGAAGAGCAGGCTGGGTGTGAAGTCCGAGTTGACGGCGACGGTGAGGGTGCCGCCGCGCCGGGGCTCCGCGGTCGCCTCGGCGCCGGGCGCCGGGGACCCGGCCTCGGAGACCGCCGAGCGGCAGCCCGCCAGGCCGAGCCCGAGCAGCAGGGTGCCGCCGCCCGCGGCGCGCAGGGTGGTGCGCCGGGAGAGGGCGGTGGGCGTGGTGGGGTACAGCTCGGTCATCGATGCCTGCCTGTGAAAGGGGTGGAGGTCCGCAGGGCGCGCGGATTTCTTTCCGCTGCGGAAGGAAGGAAGCGCGAGAGGGTGGAGAGGGGTGCGCGGATCCGGGTACGGGGATGCGGGAGTACGCGGAACCGGGTGCGGGGTGTGAAGGGGTACGGCAGCGGGAGCCGGGGTCACCGAGCCGGTGGGGGCTTCGGCCCCCTCGCGTCACGGAGCCGTGGAGGCGCGTCCGGCCGGCGGGCGGAACGCCGGGGCGCTCGCCGGCCGTCGGTGACGGGGGTGCGGCGGGCGGCCCGGGCCCTGCGGGGCCGGTACGGGAGCGGCGTGGCCGGTGCGACGACCGGCGCCGGGGTCAGGCGCGGACGGCACAGACCGCGCTGGCCTGTCGACAGAGGTCGACGTGCCTGCGGGAGGTGAGGCGCATGTCCGGATTCACGGGAGCAATATGACAGCGGCTTCGCGCCGTGGTCAACCGGCGTTGACCGCATTCCGAGACGACATCAGTCGTCCGCCCCTGTCGGCAGAAGTCCTTCGAGGGTCTCAAGAGGCCTCCTGAACAGGGGATTCAACAAAACCGTGCCCGCAGCGACGGGCAGCGTGGCCGGTCCGGCATGTGGACTGACGATGCGTTCGGGGTCTCCGCAGACGTGCGAGAGGTCGATCGCGGCTCCCCGGATCTCCTCCAGGTAGTCCGGTTCGACGACGCTGGCCTGTTCGGTCACGACGACCAGGTCGGGGTTGAGGACGTCGAGCAGGAGCGCCACCGCACGGCCGACCGCGCGGGCCCGTTCGCGCAGCAGCCGGTCGGCGCGCCGGTCTCCGGCCGCCGCCGCGTCCACCACGAGGGAGGTGTCGGGCTCGGGCACGATGCCGCGGCGCACGGCGGTGCGCCCGAGGGCGGTGTTCGACGCGGTCGCCTCCAGACAGCCCGAACGCCCGCAGGGGCAGGGGGCCGTGGAGTCCGGTACGGGCAGGTGCGCCACGTCGCCGGCCGCCGCCCCCGGCCCCTGGTGCACGACCCCGGCGAGTCCGACGGCCGCGTCGACGACGTTGCCGACGAAGAGGTGCACGAGGCTGCGGCGGGCGGCGGGCCGGCCGAAGAGGATCTCCGACTGGGCGATGGAGCGGGCATGGTTGTCCAGGCGCACGGTCCGTCCGCCGAGGCCGCGGGCGAGTTCGGCGGCGAGCGGCCGGCGGCGCCAGCCGAGGGCGTCGTGGCGGACCACCACCCCTTCGGCGGGGTCCACCCAGCCGCCGATCGCGGCACCGACGCCGAGGAGGGGGCGCCCCTTGGTGTGCGCGTCGAGGAAGGCGCGCAGCTCGCGGGCGAGTTCCCCGGGCAGGGTGTCCGGCGCGATGCCCTCGTGCGCGTGGGTGTGGCGGGCCAGGACCCGGCCGCGCAGGTCGACGAGGGCGAAGGTCGAACCGGGGACGCCGAGGTGGACGCCGCCGACGACGGGTCCTCCGGTGGCGCCGATGTGCAGGTCGACGGGGATCTGGGGCCGCCCCACTCCCCCGCCCCCGGCGAGTTCGGGCAGCTCGCGCAGGAGGCCGAGCCGGGTGAGGTCGGTGGCCTGGCGCGAGACGGCGGCGGGGCTGAGGCCGGAGAGCCGGGCGACGGCGCCGCGGGCGACCGGCCCGTGGTCGAGGACGGTCCGCAGGACGGTGGCGGCGTTCGTCTCGCGCCTGCCGTCACCGGCCATCCGGGAGCCGTGCGGGGTGGTCGTGGTCATGGGTGCCTCTCTGGTCACTGTTGCGGCGGTGTGAAATCCCGGGCGGTCGCCGACGCGGTCGCCCTCCGCCGCCCGGTACCGGCCGCGCTCTCCGGCCGGAAGGGGATCACCGCTGGTCAAGGGAGGTCCGGCGGGGTACGGGAGGCCTGATCGGCGGCGCCGGGCAGGCGCCGATTCAACCACCGGGGGCGGTGGTTCGGGGAGCGGACGGGCGCTTGACGCGCGGCGGCGGCCACTGCGAGGCTCCGGGACATGTTCGCGACCCCCTCCTGTCCCGCCGTCTCCGGCGCCTGACCCTCGCGACTCCTCGCGCGACCGGCCCGCCGGTCCCGCTCCCGTGATCCGGCCCTTCCGGATCCGCCGCACCCGAACAGCGTCCTTGCGCACCCGATCCGCACCGCTCCGGGCCCTTCACCCCGCTCCACGGGCCCGGACGGCACGTACGGTCCGACGGACGCGAACGTCCACGCCGGCCCACCCGTCGGCTCATTACTTCCGCTCCGAGATTAATTGCTCCGGACCCGCTCCGGGCCCCTGAACTCCCGCACTTCCCGAAAGGACACGTCATGTCGACCACCACCTCCCCCGGCGTCCGGAAGATCACCGTCCAGAAGGTCGGCGGCCGCCTCGGCGCCGTCATCTCCGGCGTCCGCCTCGGCGGCGACCTGCCCGCCGAGACCGTCGCCGAGATCCGCGCCGCGCTCCTGGCGCACAAGGTCGTCTTCTTCCGGGACCAGGGCCACCTGGACGAGAAGGCGCAGGAGGCGTTCGGCCGGCTCCTCGGCACGCCCGTCGCCCACCCCACCGTCCCCTCCGCCGACGGCCGTTACTCATTCCCGATCGACTCGGACTACGGCGGCCGGGCCAACCAGTGGCACAGCGACGTGACCTTCGTCCCGGCCTACCCCGCCTTCTCGATCCTCCGCGCGATCGTCATCCCGCCGTACGGCGGCAACACCCTGTGGGCGAACACGGCGACCGCGTACGAGAACCTCCCCGAGTCGCTGCGGGAACTGGCCGACGGCCTGCGGGCGGTGCACTCCAACGACTACGACTACGCGGCCCTGCGCCCCGGCGCCCTGCCCGAGCAGCTCGTGCGCTTCCGCGAGGTCTTCGCCTCGACGAAGTTCCTGACCGAGCACCCGGTCGTGCGGGTCCACCCGGAGACCGGCGAGCGGACCCTGCTGCTCGGCAACTTCGTCCAGCGGATCAGCGGTCTGACCGGCGCCGACTCCCGGGACCTGTTCGCCCTCTTCCAGCGGCACGTCGAGCGCCCGGAGAACACGGTCCGCTGGCAGTGGCAGGTCGGCGACGTCGCCATCTGGGACAACCGCGCCACCCAGCACTACGGCGTGGACGACTCCGACGACCACGACCGCAAGCTGCGCCGGGTGACCATCGACGGCGACGTGCCGGTCGGCGTGGACGGGCGCTCCTCGGTGCTGCTCGCGCCCGGGTCCGTGCCGGACCCGGCGTTCGGCATCGCCTCCGGCGCCTCGACGGCGGCGGACGCGGCGGCGGGCACGACGGACGGTGCGGCGGCCGGTGCGACGGAGGCCGCCGCCGTATGACGGACGTCCCGCCCCGGGTGATCGTGGTCCTCACCGACCAGCAGCGGTGGGACACCACGGGCGTCCACGGCAATCCGGCGGGGGTGACCCCCGAGTTCGACCGCCTGGCCCGCGAGGGCACGCTGGTCGAGCGGGCGATCACCCCCAACCCGGTCTGCGCACCCGCCCGTTCGGCGCTGCAGACCGGCCGCTGGCCGACCTCCACCGGAGTCTTCCGCAACGGTCTCCCGCTGCCGGAGGACGTCCCCACCCTCGCCTCGGTCCTCGGCGCGGCGGGGTACGCGACCGGGTACATCGGCAAGTGGCACCTGGCCGGCGAGGAAAACCCGGACGGCCCCGTGCCGCCCGGGCGCCGGGGCGGCTACGCGCACTGGCTGGCCTCGGACCGGCTGGAGTTCACCTCGGACGCGTACCGCACGGTGGTCCACGACGAGGAGGGCGAGCCGGTCCGGCTGCCGGGCTACCGCTCGGACGCCCTCGTCGACGCGGCGATCCGGTTCGTCGCCGACCACCACGACCGGCCGTTCCTGCTCTTCCTCTCGCTGCTCGAACCGCACCACCAGAACCCGACGGACGACTACCCGGCCCCCACCGGCTACCGGGAGCGGTACGAGGGCCGCTGGCTGCCGCCCGACCTCGCCGCTCTGAGCCCCGGCGCCCCGCACGGCGGCGCGCACCGGCACCTCGGCGGCTACCTCGGGCAGGTGAAGCGGGTGGACGAGGGGGTGGGCCGGCTCCGGGACGCGCTGCGCTCCCTGGGCGTCGAGGACGACACGGTCCTCGCCTGGACCGCCGACCACGGCTCCCACTTCCGTACGCGGAACTCCGAGTACAAGCGGTCGGCGCACGACTCCTCGATGCGGGTGCCGTGGGCGCTGACCGGCCCCGGCTTCCGGGGCGGCGGCCTGGTCCGGCGGCCGGTCTCCACCGTCGACCTGATGCCGACGCTGGTCGAGGCCGTGGGGCTCGACGTGCCCGAGGGGGTGCAGGGCCGGTCGCTGCTGCCGCTGGTCGGCGGCGGGACGGACCCGGACCGCCCCGGGTCGGTCTTCGTCCAGATCAGCGAGGACCAGGTCGGCCGGGCGGTGCGGACCGAGCGGTGGAAGTACGTGGTGTCGGCGCCGCCCGGGACCGACGCCTGGCGCGAGCCGGCGGCCGACCGCTACCGGGAGACGGAGCTGTACGACCTGGCCTCCGACCCGTACGAGCTAGAGAACCTGGTGGGGCTCGCCTCGCACCGGGAGGCGGCCGACGGGCTGCGGGAGGCGCTGGCCGGATGGCTGCTGCGGGTGGAGGGGGCCACCCCGGTGATCGAACCGGCCACGCCGCGCTCGCTGGACCAGCGGCGTCCGGAGTCCTTCCCGCACGACCGGGTGCCGTGGGAGGGGGTGAGGTTCGGCCACCACCGAGACACGCGGCCACAGGCAGGTCAGGCAGGTCAGGCAGGTCAGGCAGGTTTGGCGTAGTCCCCGAAGCCCGCCCAGTCGAGGACCACGCACGCCTCGTCGTCGAGGACCCACGCGTCATGACCGGGCTCGACCCGCATGAAGTCGCCGGGGCCGAACTCCTCGGTCTCGCCGTCGTCCATGACGACCTTCAACCGGCCGGATTCCCCGAGTTCCCTTCCAGGCTACGCCGGGTCTCCGGCGAACAAGCGGCTCCCTTCGGCGGAACCCGGCACGACCGGTGTCCGAATTCTGTGCACATCCCTCAGGGCCAGAACTGCACATAAAGGCCAGATAAGAGCACAACGAAACAGCGGCGCGGATTCGCCGCGGACGCGGCCCGACACCCCAACTCCCAGGAGGTGCCGCCGTTTCCTGTGCCCGCGGGTGAACCGCATCTGGAAGGTAACGAATTGACCCATCTGCTTTCGGCCACATAAGTTCTGCGTAAAGCTTGCTCCACAGGGACAGGCTCTCCCGCTCGCATACCCAGTCCTTGGGGGGACAAAGTGAACTGGTACCTCGACGTTCTCAAGAAGTACGCGGTGTTCAGCGGCCGAGCGCGCCGCAAGGAATTCTGGATGTTCGCGCTCTTCAACCTGATCGCGATCGCCGTCCTCGCGACCGTCGACCTGCTGATCGGCACCTTCCCGCTGCTGTACGGCATCTACGCCCTGGGCGTCTTCCTGCCCTCCCTCGGCGTGTCCGTCCGGCGCCTCCACGACACCGGCCGTTCCGGCTGGTGGCTCCTCATAGCCCTGGTCCCGTTCGTCGGCGGCATCATCCTGCTGGTCTTCAACTGCACCGAGGGTGAGCAGCAGCAGAACGCGTACGGCCCGAACCCGAAGCTGGCCCCGGCCTACTGACGGTCCCCGCGCCGAAGCACTCCACTTGTCCGTGGCCCCCGGAGGATTCCTCCGGGGGCCACGGCCGTGTCACGCCCCGGCGTGGGCCCGGCGGGCCGCGTCCAGTTCGGCCCGGTCGGGCGGCCGGGCCCCGGCCCGGGAGACGGTCACGGCCGCCGCCGCCCCGGCCCGGGCGAGCAGCCCGGTCAACTCCCCGGCGGAGAGCGCGCCGAGGGCCGTCCGGTCCCGTGCGGTCAGCGCGTCCAGGACCGCGGACGTGAACGAGTCGCCCGCGCCGACGGTGTCGACGACGTCGACCCGGGGCGCCCCGGCGGCGACCGCGTGGTGCCGGGTGACGGCGAAGGAGCCGACCGCGCCCCGGGTGACCAGGACGACGGCCGGGCCGAGGGCCAGCCAGCGGGCGGCCACGGCCTCCGGCTCCTCCCCCGGGTACAGCCAGGCCAGGTCCTCGTCGCTCGCCTTGACCAGGTCGGCGAGGGCGACGCAGCGCTCGACGCGGGCGACGGCCGAGCCGTGCTCCCCCATCAGGTCGGGCCGCACGTTGGGGTCGTAGCTGACCGTGGCCCGGTCGCGGAACCGCTCGGTCAGGGCCAGGACGGCCGCCGCGCCGGGGGCGGTGACGGCCGCGATCGAGCCGATGTGCACATGGGCGGGCGCCCGAGCGGGCAGCGCCCCGGCCTCCAGCGTCCAGGCGATGTCGAAGGCGTACGCGGCCCGGCCCTCCGCGTCGAGGCCCACGACGGCCGACGGGGTGCGCTCGGGGAGGCCGCCGACCTCCACCCGTACGCCCGCGCCCCTCAGATGGTCGCCGATCAGGCGCCCGGCGGGGTCGTCGGCGAGCTGGGTGAGCAGGGTGACGTCCCGGCCGAGGCGGGCGAGGCCGTACGCGACGTTGGCCGGGCTGCCGCCGGGGTGGACGCGGTCGGCGGCACCGGGCGCGCGGACGACGTCGGCGACGCACTCGCCGATCACCAGGAAGGACATGGGTCGAATCTCCTCTGAGTGGGAGCGGACGTCCCGGCCGCCGACCGTATCGTGGTCACCGTCCACGTCCTGGTGCGGGGGAGGTACGGGCGGCGCGGGCGGGCGGGCTCGGTGAGCGGAAGGGCCTCAGGCGGCCCGGCCGTCCCGGCGCCGCCGGTACAGCACCTGGTGCGCGTCCCACTCCACGAAGGACTCGGCGTGCTCCAGGCCGACGGCCTCCAGGAGGCGCCGGGAGCGGTGGTTGGCCTCCTGGGTGACCGCGACCACGCTGGGCGTGCGCTCCAGGGCCCGCGCGACGGCCGCGCCGACCGCCTCGCGCGCGTACCCGTGCCCCCAGTGCTCGGGCAGGAACTGGTAGGAGACCTCCGTCTCCCCGTTCCGCCCGCCGTCCTCCACGGTGACGAGCCCGAGGAGGACGCCGTCCTCGGCGCGGATCACGGCGTGGAAGCCGGGCGCCCCGACGATCCGCCGCTGCCGGATGCGGATGACGGGTTCGGTGACGGGGCCGCCGAGGTGGCGCCGTACGTCGGGATCGGTCCACAGCCGCGTCACGGCCGGGACGTCACCGGCGCGGACGGGCCGCAGCAGCAGCCGCTCGGTGCGGAGCGGTCGCCGCGCCGCCGGTGGCGCGGGGTCCTGGGCCGGGCTCGGTGAGGTGGACACCGCCCCATCCTCTCGCAGCCGCCACGCCCCGGACGCCCGGCCCGGGTCCGGGGCCGCCGTGTCCGCGGAGGTGGTGGTGGAACACCGCTCCGGGCACGGCCGCCTTCGTACAGTTCCCGCCCTTACCGAAGCTGTGTTCGCAGCCCTCCCACCCTCCACCGGGCCTTTGACATATGCCAGGAGCACCACCGGATCGAGTGTTGCCAAACCTCTTACGAGCCGTCCCGGGCTGTGCAACAGTCGTATGCGGGCCCCCTCTTCACACGTGGCCGCGCCGCGCCTGTATCGGAGTACGACATGCCGTCCCCTCTGTTCGCGGACCGTCCCGCCCAGCCGCCGGAGCCGGGCGCGGTGGACGCGCTGATCTCGCAGACCCGCCGCCTGCGCGGCGAGGTCGACGCCGTCCGCCGGGACGCCGTGGCGGACGAGGACGATCCGCAGCAGCGGTGGCAGCGCGCCCTGTGCGACCTCGCCGTGCATCAACTCGACGACCTCGGGGCCCAGTTGGGGCAGCTGCGGGCGGGCGTTCCGGTGGAGGTCCCGCCGGGGACGGAGAGCGGCGGGCAGGGCCTCCACGACGCGGGGTTCACGACCGGTCCCGGCACCGCGTACGGCGCGGCCGCGCCGGCGCGCACCGGCGCGCTGCTCTCCCGGGTCGGCAGCGCCGAGTGGAACCTGCTCACCGACGAGGTGAGCTGGTCCGAGGAGCTGTACCAGATCTTCGGCCGCACCCGCGAGAGCGGTCCGATGTCGCTCGACGAGATGCCCACGATGGTCTTCGCCGAGGACCAGCCCCTCCTCCAGGGGATGGTGACGGACTGTCTGATCGACGGGAAGCCGATCGACGGCGAGTTCCGGATCGTACGGACCGACGGTCGGGTGCGCACCGTCCACATGACGGGCGAGCCCGTCCTCGACGCCGACGGCTGCACCGCCTCCATGTGGGCCGTCCTCCGTGACGTCAGCGAGCTGCGGCGCAGCCAGCGGGCGGTCAGGGAGAGCCGGGCGGGTCTGGAGCGCAGCCGGGAGATCGAGCGCACCGAGCGCCGGGTCGCCGTCGAGCTCCAGGAGGCGGTCCTGCCGCCCTGGCGCGGCTCGCTGCACTTCGCCCACGACGGGCCGGCCCCGCTCGACGTGGCCGCGCACTACCTCCCGGCCGCCAGCACCGGGCTGATCGGCGGCGACTGGTACGACGCGCTCGCGCTGCCGGACGGGGACGCCCTGCTGACCGTCGGCGACCTGACCGGCCACGGAGTCGCCGCGACCTCCTCCATGGCGATGCTCCTCGGCGCGCTGCGGGGCATGGCGGTCGCCGGGATCCGTCCCGCCGCCCTGATGGGCCACCTCAACCAGCTCCTGGAGACCTCCGTACAGCCCGCGCTCGGCAGCGCCATGTGCTGCCGGTACGACCCCGTCGCCCAGACCCTGACCTGGGCGCAGGCCGGCCACCCCGCCCCGCTGCTCTTCCGGGACGGGACGGGGCGGGCCCTCCGGCGTCCCGAGGGCGTCCTCCTCGGGGCGACGGCCGGCGCCGTGTACGACGAGACCGAGACGCGGCTGCTCCCGGGCGACCTGCTCGTCCTGCACACCGACGGGCTGACCCGGGGCGGCGGTGCGGACGACGACACGGGCGCGGCACGCCTGCTCGCCCTCGGCCCCCGGCTCGCCGGCGCGCGGGACGCGCGGGAAGGCGTACGGACGGTGGTCGAGGAGTTCGGCGAGGAGTCGCGCGAGGACGACGCCTGCGTGATGGTGGTCCGGGTCGGCCGCTGAGCCGACCGGCGGTCGAACGACCGGCGACCGACGGTCGGTGACCGCGGTTCCTGATCCCCGGCCCCCAAAGGGGCCGGGGATCAGGCCTGTCCGGGCCTCGGGCGGTTCACCGGGGACCGGGACAGGGCCAGCTCGATCTCCTCCCTCAGGACGTCGGTCCTGGCGTAGTCGGCGTACTGGCCGGTGAGCCGGTACATCTCCCGCAGCCGGTCCCAGGTGCGGTGGGACGAGGTGTCCCCCATGGACGTGAGGGCGAGCCGGGCGTACCGGTCGGCCTGCTCCGGGTCGTCGGCGATGAAGCAGGCCGAGGCCAGGGAGATGTGGTCGAAGAGCTTGGACCGCTCGTGCCCCTTGCTCCGCAGTTCGAGCGCCAGCTTGGCGTGGCGCTGCGCGGGGATCGCGGCGGTCGGGTCGTGGTCGGCGAGGGTGCGGTAGGCGAGGGCCTCCATGCCGTGCATGTCGGCCTCGTCGAAGTTCTGCATCCAGTCCGGCGTCGCCTCGTCGCGCCGGTCCGACACGAACAGGTCCTCGGCCTCGCCGAGGGTGCGGCGCATGGCCTGCCCCCGGCCCATCGACGCCTGCGCCCAGGCCTCGATGGTGTGGAACATGGCCCGGGTCCTGGGCAGCAGCCGGTCGCCCGAACCCGTCTTGGCGAGCTTCATCAGGTCGAGGGCGTCGCCGGGCCGGCCCAGGTGCACCATCTGGCGCGCGGCGCGGGACAGCGCCTCGCCGGCCCGGGGCCGGTCGCCGCTCTCGCGGGCCGCGTGGGCGGCGATGACGAAGTACTTCTGCGCCGTGGGTTCGAGGCCGACGTCGTGGGACATCCAGCCCGCGAGGACGGCCAGGTTGGCGGCGACGCCCCACAGGCGCCGCTGGAGGTGGTCGGCGTGGCGGTAGGCGAGCATGCCGCCCACCTCGTTGAGCTGGCCCACCACGGCCTTGCGCTGGAGACCGCCGCCCCGGGAGGCGTCCCAGGCGCGGAACACCTGCACCGAGTGCTCCAGGGCCTCGATCTCCTCCGACCCGATGGGGGCGGCCTCGTAGCGGTCGAACCCGGCGGGGTCGGCGTGGAGGGGATCGGTGGCACGCGGAGCGGCGCCCGGGCGGGCGGGGTCGGTCTGCAGCCAGTCGTGCATGGCGTTGCTGAGTACGGAGCCGGCGGCGAGCACGGCACCCGCGCCCACCAGGCCGCGTCGGTTGAGCATGAGGTCCATTCCCGTGAATTCGGTGAGGACCGCCGCCGTACGATCGGGTGGCCAGGGCAGTTGGTCAGGGTTCTCCGTCGTGCTGACGTCCTGCCGTTTCCCTGCACGCCCGTGTCGTACGAACCCGAGGTCCTCGATGGTCACGACACGGCCGAGTCGCTCGGTGAACAGTGCTGCCAGCACCCGGGGGACGGGGTCGCGCGGGGTCTCGCCCCGGTCGATCCACCGCCGCACCCGCGAGGTGTCGGTCGCCAGCTGGGGGTGGCCCATGGCCGCCGCCTGCCGGTTGACGAGTCTCGCGAGTTCGCCCTTGGACCAGCCGGCCAGGCCGAACAGGTCCGCGAGACGGGTGTTGGTTTCTCCGGTCACGTCTAAGCCCCCAGGTTCTCGGCTGAGTTGACAGTAACCCCCTGTCATGGGGCTGGCGACTATTCGCCAGGGTTCGCCAGGGTGCGCCCGATGTTCCGCCACCCGCGCGCGGGTGTCAGGTAGGAACGCGCCACCCCGCCCCGTCGACCGGCCCTCATTCCCCAGGGTGCGGACCGGGGGCGGGCGGGGCGACGCACGCAACTCGTCGGCACACGAAGGGATCTGTCACCTCCATGTACACAGCATCGTCCTCCGTGTCCGCCCCGCCCCGGCCGCAGCACCGCATCGTCCCCGCCGGCGCCGGACCGTACCTCGCCCCCGCGCCCCAGGCCGTCCGGCCGCGGCGCTGGGCGGGCGGCACCGGTACCCAGCCGGTCAGCGGAAGGATCGATCTGTCCGGCCCCCAGGGCGCGCAGCTGAAGATGGCGATCGCCTCGGTCCACCGCATCTGCCCGGAGTTCAAGCCGGTGCAGGTACTGCGGCGCAGCGGTCGTTCCGTACTGATCGTCGGGACGACCGGACGGACCACGGCGGTCGCGAAGTGTTTACTGGACCACTCGCCGGCCTGGGTCGAGCGGTTCCGGCACGAGATAGCTTCCTACCGCGCCTTCGTCCGGCACCGCCCGCCGGTGCGGGCGCCCCGGCTGATCGCGGCGGACCCGGAGAACTGCACGCTGGTGATCGAGCGGATGCCCGGACGGGCGGCGGCCCTTTCGCGCCACCCCGTCGAGGCCCCGCCCCGTGCCGACGTGCGGGCCGCGCTCGGCGCGATCGCCCGGCTCAACGCCTGGCGGCCGCCGGCCGGGACGTTCGACGCCCCGCTGGACTACGGCGCCCGGATCGCCCGCTTCCACGAGCTCGGGCTCTTCACCGACCGGGACCGGGACGACCTGCAGAAGCTGATGCACGGTCTGGCGCACGCGGGCGGTCGCCAGGGCATGGGCCAGTTCTGCCACGGTGACGCCCTGCTCTCCAACGTCCTGCTCTCCCCGACCGGGCCGGTCCTGGTCGACTGGGAGCACGCGGGCTGGTACCTGCCCGGCTACGACCTGGCGACCCTGTGGGCGGTGCTCGGTGACGCGCCGCTGGCCCGGCGGCAGATCAGTCAGCTCGCCCAGCAGGCGGGCCCGGCCTCCCGGGACGCCTTCCTGGTGAACCTGATGATCGTGCTCACGCGGGAGATCCGCACCTACGAGACGGCGGTGCAGCGCACCATGAAGGAGGCTCCGCCGGCCGGTTCCGTGCCGGTGCCCTCGGGGGCGCTCGCTCCCGGGGAGGAACAGCGGCTGCTGCTCAGGCGGCTGCACGACGACTGCGCCATGGCACGGCGGGCCGTGCGCGCGGCGGTCGGGACGCGCTGAAGGGGCGGGTCCTGCCGACCACGGGGGTGGTGCGCCGTGCGCCCGGTGCCGACACACCGGGACGCGGCGCACCGGCTTTTCCGGGCCCGCCCTCCCCGCGTGCACCCCTCCAGTGGTCCACTCCAGTGACGCGTCCCAGGCCCGGGGCCCGTCGCCGCGAAACTCCGCCGTCCGGCCGCCATTTCCCCTCTGACGTGGGAACTTCCCTCGGTACGGGTGTGATTGACGGATCGTCCGGGAGCCGATACCCCTGTACGGGTCCGGCCCCGCACGCCCCCCGTGTCACCCCCGCGCCTTGGAGGCCGCCTTGCTCCGTTCCGGGTCCCACCGACGTACGCCGAGGGCGGCGGTCGCCCTGGTGTCCGCCGCCCTGCTGCTCCCCCTGCTGTCCGGCGCGCCGCCGGCCGGCGCCGACGCGCCCGAGTCGGGCTCCCTCCAGGGGCAGTTCGCCCGGGCGGCCGCGCGCACCGGCGTGCCGGAGAGCGTGCTGCTCGCCGTCTCGTACCTCCAGTCGCGGTGGGACGGCCACGGCGGTGCGCCGAGCGTGACCGGCGGGTACGGGCCGATGCACCTGACGGACGCGGTGACGGCCCTGAAGCGGTCCGCCCCGCACCACTCGGACGGCGAGGAGGACGCGCGCGGCGACTCCTCGCGCCCGGCGCGCACGGAGGCGCCGGTGCCGCCCGCCGGCCGGCTGCCCGGACGGCTGCGGACCCTGGAGCGGGCGTCCGCGCTGTCCGGGATCCCGGCCGAGGAGCTGCGGACCCGGACGGGCGCCAACATCGAGGGCGGCGCGGCCCTGCTCGCCGCCGCGCAGCGGGAGGCCGGGCTGCCCGCGAGCGCGGACCCGGCCGACTGGTACGGGGCGGTGGCGCGGTACTCCGGCGCCGATGACGCGGCGACGGCCGCCGCGTACGCGAACGACGTGTTCGACGTGATCCGGACCGGGGAGACGCGGACGACGGACAGCGGGCAGGTGGTGACGCTCCCGGCCGCCCCGTCGATCGCGCCCGCCACGGGGCAGGTGGCGGCGCTCGGCCTGCGGGCGCCGTCCGCCGGCCCCGTGGAGTGCCCGCGGACGGTGGCCTGCGAATGGGTCCCCGCGCCGTACGAGGAGTTCGGCGACGCCGACTACGGCAACCACGACAAGGCGGACCGGCCCGTCTCCTCGTCGATCGACTACATCGTGATCCACGACACCGAGGCCACCTGGGACGTGACCCTGGGCCTGGTGCAGGACCCGACCTACGTGTCGTGGCAGTACTCGCTGCGTTCCTCCGACGGGCACGTGGCGCAGCACCTGGCGCTGAAGGACGTCGGCTGGCACGCGGGCAACTGGTTCGTGAACGCCAAGTCGGTGGGCCTGGAGCACGAGGGGTTCCTGACCTCGCCGGACTCCTGGTACACGGAGGCGATGTACCGGTCGTCGGCGCGCCTGGTGCGGTACCTCGCCGCCCGGTACGACATCCCGCTGGACCGGCAGCACGTCCTGGGGCACGACAACGTGCCGGGCACGGTGACGTCCTCGATCCGGGGCATGCACACGGACCCGGGCCCGTACTGGGACTGGGCGCACTACTTCCGGCTGCTCGGCCGTCCGATCGTCCCGAGCGCCGGTCCGCACGCGGGCGTGGTGACGATCCGGCCGGACTACGACGCCCACCGGCCGGTCTACACGGACTGCGCGGCGGCGGGGACGGCGTGCGCGCCGCACGGCAGCGGGGCGGTGCGCCTGCACACCGCCCCGGACGAGGACGCGCCCCTGGTCAAGGACGTCGGGCTGCGGCCGGGCGGGCAGGACTCCACCACCGGCGTCAACGACACGGGGGCGCGCGCCTCGACGGGGCAGAGCTTCGCGGTGGCGGAGCGCCGGGGCGACTGGACGGCGGTCTGGTACCTGGGGCAGAAGGCGTGGTTCCCCAACCCGCGTCGGCAGCCGACGGCGGTGGACGGGCGGGGTCTCGTCCTGACGCCGAGGCCGGGCCTCGCGGAGGTGCCGGTGTACGGGCGGGCCTACCCGGAGGCCTCGGCCTATCCGGCGGGCGTACCGGTGCAGGCGGTGTCGCCGCTGCCGTACAGGCTGCTCGCCGGTCAGCGGTACGTGGTGGGCGACCGCACCCCGGGCGAGTACCTCTTCGCACCGACGTTCGACACGGCGGGGCACACGGTCGTCCGGGGCCAGGAGGAGTACTACGAGATCCAGTTCGGTCACCGGGTGGCCTTCGTGAAGGCCGCCGACGTGCGGGTTTCCCGGATCTAGCGGGGAGGCGGCCGAAAGGGGGCGGGGTGGTGCCGGACGCGCGGTCCGGCACCGCCCCGTCGGCGTTCATACGACTATTCGGGAGATCGTGTGCGCCGTACGGGCGAGGGGTAAGGCTGGCCCGGTCACCCGATCCTCGTTCACCGGAAGGCCCCCCAGCACATGCCACAGCCCTTCGTCATGCCGGATTTCTACGTCCCGCATCCGGCACGCCTCAACCCCCACGTGGAGGCCGCCCGCACGCACACGCGCGCGTGGGCGCGGGAGAGGGGGATGCTGGAGGGCTCGGGGGTCTGGGAGGAGCACGACCTCGACTCCCACGACTACGCGCTGCTCTGCGCCTACACCCACCCCGACTGCGGCGAGGAGGCCCTGAACCTCGTCACCGACTGGTACACCTGGGTCTTCTTCTTCGACGACCACTTCCTGGAGGTCTTCAAGCGCACCCAGGACCGGGCGGGGAGCAAGGCCTATCTGGACCGGCTGCCGATGTTCATGCCGGCGGACCCGGCGGACATGCCGGAGCCGTCCAACCCGGTCGAGGCGGGCCTCGCGGACCTCTGGCTGCGGACCGTGCCCTCGATGTCCGAGGGCTGGCGCAAGCGGTTCGCGGAGGCCACGGAGCACCTCCTTTACGAGTCGCTCTGGGAGCTCGACAACATCAACGAGGGGCGCGTCGCCAACCCCGTCGAGTACATCGAGATGCGCCGCAAGGTGGGCGGGGCGCCTTGGTCGGCGGGGCTCGTCGAGTACGCGGCGGGGGCGGAGGTGCCGGACCGGGTGGCACGCTCCCGGCCGCTGTGCGTGCTGCGGGACACCTTCTCGGACGCGGTGCACCTGCGCAACGACCTCTTCTCGTACCAGCGCGAGGTGGAGGAGGAGGGCGAGAACAGCAACGGCGTGCTCGTCCTGGAGCGGTTCCTCGGCTGCACGACTCAGGAGGCGGCGAACGCCGTCAACGACCTGCTGACCTCGCGGCTCCACCAGTTCGAGAACACGGCCCTGACCGAGGTGCCGCCGCTCGCCGCCGAGAAGGGCCTCTCGCCGGAGGAGTGCGCGGCCGTCGCGGCGTACGTGAAGGGGCTCCAGGACTGGCAGTCCGGCGGTCACGAGTGGCACATGCGCTCCAGCCGGTACATGAACGAGGGGATGGTCGGCGGCCCTTCGCACCTGGACGGGATCATCGGCACCTCGGCCCTGGACGTGCGCAACCTCTTCGGGCGTCCGGCGGCCTCGCGGCTGCGGGCGCTCACCCACGTGCCGCACCAGCACGTGGGGCCTTCTCTGCTTCCGGAGTTCGACCTGCCGTACCCGCTGGCGCTCAGCCCGCACCACGCGGAGGCGAAGCGGCGCTCGGAGGACTGGGCCGAGCGGATGGGGCTCCTGGACGACATCTGGGACCGGCCGATGATGGAGGGCTTCGACCTGGCGCTGTGCGCGGCGGGGCTCGACCCGGACGCTACCCTGGAGGAGCTGGAGCTCAGCTCCGAGTGGCTGACCTGGGGCACGTACGGGGACGACCACTACCCGCTGGTCTTCGGCCGGTCGCGCGACCTGGCCGGCGCGAAGGAGCAGACCGAGCGGTTCAAGGCCTGCATGCCGCTGGAGGACCCGGCCCTGGGGGCGGCCTGCGCCGTGAACCCGATGGAGCGCTCGCTCGCCGACCTCTGGGCGCGGACGGCGGGCCCGATGTCGCCGGAGGCGCGCGGGCAGTTGCGGTACGCGCTCGACGCCATGCTGGAGAGCTGGCTGTGGGAGCTGCACAACCAGGCGCAGCACCGGGTGCCCGACCCGGTCGACTACATCGAGATGCGCCGCTCCACCTTCGGCTCGGAGCTGACCACCCTGCTGTGCCGGCTGCGGCACGCCGACGCGCTGCCGGCCGCGCTCTACCGCACGGGCACGGTGCGCGCCCTGGAGCGGTCGGTCATGGACTACGCGACGCTCCTCAACGACCTCTTCTCGTACCAGAAGGAGGTCGAGGTCGAGGGCGAGGTGCACAACGGCGTCCTCGTGCTGCAGAAGTTCTTCGACTGCGACTATCCGACGGCGGTCGCGATGGTCGACGACCTGATGCGGGGGCGGCTGCGCCAGTACGAGCACGTGAAGGAGCACGAAGTGCCCTTGCTCTTCGAGGACTTCGGGCTCGACGAGGAGGGCAGGGCGGCCTTCGGGGCGTACCTGCGGGAGCTGGAGGACTGGCTCGCCGGGATCCTCAACTGGCACCGGAACGTACGGCGTTACCGGGCCGAGGACGTGCGCTCGGGCGCCGGGACGCCGCTGCTGCGGCACGGTCCGAAGGGGCTCGGCACCTCGGCGGCGCGGGTGGTGGAACTGCTCGGGTCCGCGTCGCGCTGACGCGCGCGAAAGCCCCCCGGAGGGTTCCGGGGGGCTTTCAGGGCTCAGGGGCGGCGGCCGCGCAGTTCGTCGATCTCCCGGCGCTCGCGCTTGGTGGGACGCCCTGCCCCCCGGTCGCGGACGGCGGCGACCGCGACGTGCTCGCGCGGCGGCGGGGGCGGGCTGTTGTCCACGTAGGCCTCGGCGGCGACCGGCGGGCCGATCCGCTTGGTGTGCAGCACCTTGACCTCGACGATCCGCTCCCGGCCGCCGTGGAAGACCCGGACCTCGTCGCCGGGCTTCACCGGCTGGGCGGGCTTGACCCGCTCGCCGTTGACCTTGACGTGTCCGGCCCGGCAGGCCGCCGCGGCCTGGGAGCGGGTCTTGGTCAGGCGGACCGCCCAGATCCAGCTGTCGACGCGCGCGCTCACGCTGCCCCGCTCCCCCGTCAGCCCTGCTGGAACAGCTCGGCGGGCAGCGGCTTGAGCAGCGCGTACAGATCGTCGGTGATCGGCCGGTCCCAACTGGCGATCGTCACGAGGACGTTGTCGCTGCGGTCGAACTGGACGCAGGAGATGCGGCTCTCGGAGAGCTTGAGGCGGCGGACGATGAGGAGGTTGTCGCCCTGCATCACGGGGACGTCCTCGGTGTCGAGCACCTCGACCGGCTCGTCGTTCTCCAGGGCGGCGAGGAGCTGCGCCACCTCGAAGGGGATCTGGCCGTCCGCGAGCTCGCGGGCCGGGGAGCCCTCCGGCAGGTTGCCGATTATCATCGCGGGGCCGCGGCCGCCGAACAGGTCGTACCGGAGGAACACTCCCTGGCAGGAACCGTCGGGCGCGGGCAGCAGGCCGGCGCCGAGATTGCCGGGCCAGTCCCCCGGGTCCATGGCCAGGACGTCGAAGTCCGGGCCCGCGGGTGTGGCGGCGCTGCGGCGGCGGAGGAAGGACATACGGCCATGGTACGTGCCCCGGAGCGGGACGCGACGCGCCGGGCGGCTCCGTACGGCCGTCCCGACCGCACCGGGGTGCCGCGGCGCCCGTTCCACGCTCCGGGGGCCCTCGGCGAGGCCCGGACGGACGCCCGGCGGCCCTCCCCGACCCACAGGCCGATGAAGAGCATGGCGGTCGCTTCGAGCAGTCCCGCACGGTCGAGGCCGCCCCCGGCCAGCGGGGTGCAGCCCGTGTCCCGCACCAGCTCCGCGACCAGCGCGAGCGCCTCCCCGCCGTCCCCGCAGACCGGGACGGCGAGGGGCCGGCCGTCGAAGACCGGCGGGGTCATCCGCCACACGTCCTCGTGGCAGAGGTTGAAGGCCTTGACGACCCGGGCGCCGCGTCGGCCAGTCGGCGGGCGGCGGAGGGGCCGCCGTCCGTGAGCAGCCGGAAGCCGGGACCCACCGGATTGGAGCAGTCCAGCAGGACCCGCCCGGCCAGGGAGGCCCGTACGCCCGCGACGACCTCCGTCCCCGCGCCGTACGGCAGTGCGGCGAGGACGACGGCCCCGAACCCGGCCGCCTCCTCCAAGCTCCCGTGCCGCGTCCCGCCGCCCAGCCGGGCGGCGGGACGCTCCGCCGCACGCGCGTCACAGCCGCCGACGAGCACCTCGTGACCCGCCCGTACCCAGTGGGTGGCGAGGGCGTCCGCCATGTTGCCCGTGCCCAGTACACCGATCCTCATCGTTCCCATCCTTCCGGTCTTCCGGTCTTCCGGTCCTCCGGCGCCGACGTCCGGCACTTCGGAACTCCGGGAACGACATTAGGGAGCCGGTCGGGCACCATCTGGTACGTGACTTCCGACGGATACCTCGCCGACTGCCGTGCCCGGCTGGCCTTCGACCTGCTCGCCAACACCTGGAACTCGGTGGTGCTCTGGGCCCTGCGCGACGGCCCGAGCCGCCACGCCGAGCTGCGCGGGCGCGTCGGCGGCATCAGCTCCAAGGTCCTCACCGAGACGCTGCGGCGGCCGGAGTTCAACGGCCTGGTGGAGCGGCGCGTCCATGCGGGGGCGGCGGCCCGGGTCACGTACGGACTCACCCCGCCGGGGCGGACCCTGCTCGGCCCGATCGACGCGTTCGGGGCGTGGGCCTTCGAGCACGGCGACGAGGTGATGGCCGCCCAGGAACGTCACGGCGGATGAGGGACGGCCCCCTCCCTACACACCGAACTCCCTGATCAAAGACAGGAATTCGGCCGGGCGTTCGGCGTGGACGAGGTGTCCGGCGTCGAGGGTGACGAGGCGGGCCCCGGGGATCCGGTCGGCCAGCCAGGCCAGCCGCTCCTGGGGCACGTGGCTGGTCGGGCCGCCGGCCAGGACCAGGGTGGGGGCGGTGATCGACGCGAACCGGTCGCGCCAGTCGGGGTCGGGGTCGTTGAGCTGGGCGTCGGTGGCCGGGACGATCTCCCAGTCGAAGCCGAGGGGCCCCTCGGGGCGTTCGGCGACGGGGCGCGGCGGGTCGAGCGGGAAGAAGACCGGGGGCTCCTCCAGGACCAGGCGGCCGACGAGGCCAGGCTCGTCACGGGCGAGGAGGTACGCGGCGGCGGCGCCCATCGAGTGGGCGACGACGGTGGCGCCGGTGAGGCCGAGGGCCTTGAGGAAGCCGCCGAGCTCGTCGCGGAAGGCGTCGAAGCCGTAGCCGCCGGGGCGCCGGTCGCTGAGCCCGTGGCCGCGCAGGTCGAGCGCGTACACCCGGTGGTCGGCGGCGAGGTCGGCCGTCACCCGCGCCCAGGTGGTGCCGTTCTCGCCGCGTCCGTGGACCAGGACGACGGGCGGGGCGTCCTCGGGTCCCGCGACCCGGTGGGCGAGGCGCACGCCGTCCACGGTGACCGTGCGGACGGCAGGATCGAGGAAGGCGGCGACCGCGCGGACGAAGGCGTCCGGGTCGTCCACCCAGGGGTGGTGCCCGGCGCCCGCCTGGACGACGAGTTCGGCGACCGGGAAGAGGGCGGCCGCCTCGGCGGCGCGGGCGGGGGTCGGTCCCGCGTCGTACTCCCCCGCCAGGAGCAGGACCGGTGCGGTGAGCGCGGCGAGGGCGCGGCGGGTGGCCGCGGGGTCGTAGGCGCCCTCGCCGTGGTAGGCGCCGGCGGCCTCCCAGCGGGTCTGCCGGTCGGCGGCGGCCGCGTGCTCCCGGGCGGCCGCGTCCCAGCGGCCGTAGGAGAAGGGCGCGGCGGCGGCGTACACGCGGGACAGCGGGGCGTCGGGGCCGAGCGCGTCGAGCGCGGCCCTGGCCTCCGGGTACCAGGGCCGGTCGGCGAAGACCTCGGCGGCAGCGTCCCACTCCTCGTCGGTGGTGGTGACGCCGAGCGCGCGGCCCGCGGAGGTGACGAGGACGAGGGAGCGGATCCGCTCGGGGTGGGCGGCGGCGTACAGGGTCGCGAGGTTGCCGCCCGCCGAGTGGCCGAGGAGGTCGATCCGCTCCAGGCCGAGGTGGGCGCGGAGCGCCTCGACGTCGCCGACCTGCCGGTCGCAGCGGTACGTGCCGGGGTCGGTGGGCTCGGCGCTCGCCCCGGTGCCCCGGGCGTCGAGGAGGACGAGCGTGCGGTGGGCGGTGAGTCCGCCGAGGTCCCCGAGACAGGCGGCGTCGCGCATCGGCCCGCCCGCCAGGCACACCAGCGGCTCGCCCTCCCCCTGCGTGCGGTAGGCGAGTTCGGTTCCGTCATACGTCGTGAACGTCGGCATGCGCCGATCCTCACCGCCCCCGATGATCTTGGCAACGCATTTCGCCGAGAGCGCGAGGCCGGGCGCGATACGGTGGACGGGCCGCCGCCCCCGGCGCCCCGCCCCACTCCTTAAGGAATCGTTTCATCGTGCCCGACACCCGGGAATCCGCGCTGCGCGGCGACTGCGCGAACTGCTTCGGCCTGTGCTGCGTGGCGCTGCCCTTCGCCAGGTCGGCGGACTTCGCCGTGGACAAGCCCTCCGGCGAGCCCTGCCGCAACCTGCGGGAGGACTTCCGCTGCGGCATCCACACGCGGCTGCGGCCGAGCGGTTTCCAGGGCTGCACGGTGTACGACTGCTTCGGCGCCGGCCAGCGGGTGTCCCTGGTGACCTTCGGCGGGGTGTCCTGGCGCGAGGCCCCGGAGACGGCCCGGCAGATGTACGAGGTGTTCCCGGTGGTGCGCGGGCTGCACGAGCTGCTGCGTTATCTCGCCGAGGCCCTGGCGCTGCCCGCCGCCCGTCCCGTACACGCCGAGGTGCGGGCGGCGCTCGCCCGGGTCGAGGCGCTCGCGTCGGGTGCGCCGGACGCGCTGGAGGAGCTGGACGTGAACGCCGTACGGGCCGAGGTGAATCCGCTGCTGCTCCGGACGAGCGAACTGGTCCGCGCCACGGCCGGCGGCCGGCCGAAGAGCCGGCGCGGGGCGGACCTGATCGGCAGGCGGCTGCGCGGGGCGAAGCTGCGGGGCGCGGACCTGCGCGGGGCGCTGCTCATCGCCGCCGACCTGACGGGGGCGGACCTGTCGCTCGCCGATCTGATCGGTGCCGACCTGCGGGACGCCGACCTGTCGGGCGCGGACCTGACGGGCGCCCTCTTCCTCACGCAGCCCCAGGTGAACGCGGCCCGGGGGAACGCCGCCACCCGTCTCCCGGAGGGCTTCGAGCGTCCCGCGCACTGGACCGCTTGAGGAGCGGTGCCCTGATCAGACCGCGTACGCGTACGGGGTCGTGGTCGTCAGTTCGAGGAAGCCGAGGCGGCGGAGGATCGGGCGGCTCGTGGGCGCCGCGTCGACCTGGACGTAGCGGTGGCCCCGGTCGGCGGCGATGCGGGCGCGGTGGGAGACGAGGGCGCGGTAGAGCCCCCGGCCGCGCCAGCCCTCGACGGTGCCGCCGCCCCAGAGGCCGGCGAAGTCGGTGCCGGGGTGGAGTTCGAGGCGGGCCGCGCTGACGGGTTCGCCGTGGGCGAGGGCGACCACGGCGGCGACCCCGTCGGGGTCGGCCGCGAGCCGGTCGAGGAGCTGGCGGCCGAGGGCGGTGCTGTCGGTGCCGAAGGCGCGTTCGTGGACCTCGACCACCTGGCGTACGCCCGCCCCGTCGGTGACGGCGCGGAGTTCGACGCCCTCGGGGAGCGGGACGTCCCGGGGCAGGGCGGCGGCCTCGGTGGCCATCAGGGTCTCGGGCTCCCCCGCGGTGAAGCCCGCCGCGCGGAGCCGGTCGCCGAGGTCGGCGGGGGTGTCGTGCCCGTACAGCTTCCATTCGAAGGACAGGCCCGCGGCCCGGTAGTGGTCGATCTGCGCGGTGACGGCGGCGTCGGCGTCGGGGCCGCCGAGTCCCGACCAGAGGACGCCGTTCCACGCGTGCGCGGGGCCGGTGGCGCGGACGACGCCCCCGACGTGCTCGACGCGGCAGCCGGGGCCGTCGGGACGGGCCCCGCGGCGCACCTGGCGGTCGTACAGGGCGAGCAGTTCACGGGGGTCGCGCGGTGCGCGCGGGTGCGGGGGTTCCATGGCGGTCACTCCAGCACCCGGGCCGGGGACCGGCAACGGGTTTTGGCGCGCGGGAACGGGACGGCCCCGCCGGCCTTCCGGAGCGCGGCGCTCCCGTGGACGGCCGGGCGTCCCGCTCCCCTTCCTCGTATCTCCTCGTGTCTCCTCGTATCTCCTCGCGCCAGACCCCTTGCCAAGCCCCCCGTACCTCCGGTTTTACTGACCCGAGCGGATCTACCGAATGATCGGTAGGTCGCTTCGAGGGTGTGGCGCGGAGCGCGGAGGAGCGACGCATGACGGAAGAACTGCTGGACGACGGCGAGCGGCTCGGGCGGGAGGAGCTGGCGGCGCTCCAGTTGGAGCGGCTGCGCGCGACCCTGCGGCACGCGTACGAGAACGTGGACTTCTACCGCCGCTCCTTCGACGCGGCCGGGGTGGGCCCGGAGGACTGCCGTACGCTCGCGGACCTGGCCCGCTTCCCCTTCACCGCCAAGTCGGACCTGCGCGACCACTACCCGTTCGGGATGTTCGCCGTCGATCCGTCGCGGATCCGGCGGATCCACGCCTCCAGCGGCACCACCGGCCGGCCCACCGTCGTCGGCTACACCGACGGCGACCTGGAGGTCTGGGCGGACGTGGTGGCGCGCTCCCTGCGCGCCGCCGGTGTGCGCCCCGGGCACAAGGTGCACGTGGCGTACGGCTACGGCCTGTTCACCGGCGGGCTCGGCGCCCACTACGGGGCGGAGCGCCTCGGCTGCACGGTGATCCCCGCCTCGGGCGGCATGACGGCCCGGCAGGTGCGGCTGATCCAGGACTTCCGGCCCGAGGTGATCATGGTGACCCCCTCGTACATGCTGACCCTGCTCGACGAGTTCGAGCGGCAGGGCGTGGACCCGCGGTCGACCTCCCTGGAGGTGGGCGTCTTCGGGGCCGAGCCGTGGACGGAGGAGATGCGCAAGGAGATCGAGGAGCGGTTCGCGATCGACGCGGTCGACATCTACGGCCTGTCGGAGGTCATGGGGCCGGGCGTGGCGCAGGAGTGCGTGGAGACCAAGGACGGCCTGCACGTCTGGGAGGACCACTTCTATCCGGAGGTCGTGGACCCCTTCACGGGCGAGGTGCTGCCGGACGGGGAGGAGGGGGAGCTGGTCTTCACCTCGCTCACCAAGGAGGCCATGCCGGTGATCCGCTACCGGACCCGGGACCTGACCCGGCTGCTGCCGGGGACGGCGCGGGTCTTCCGCCGGATGGAGAAGGTCACCGGGCGCAGCGACGACATGATCATCCTGCGCGGGGTGAACCTCTTCCCCACCCAGATCGAGGAGATCGTCCTGCGCGTCCCGGCCGTGGCGCCGCACTTCCAGCTGCGCCTGACCCGGGAGGGCAGGCTCGACGCCCTGACCGTACGGGCCGAGGCCCGCGCGGACGCGACGGCCGGGCAGCGGGAGGAGGCGGCCCGGACGATCGCGGCGGCGGTCAAGGACGGGATCGGGGTCTCGGTCGGGGTCGAGGTGGTCGACCCCGAGACGCTGGAGCGCTCGGTGGGCAAGATCCGGCGGATCGTGGACCTGCGGGAGTCCGCGTAGGTCCGTCCGGCGGGGCCGGGTCTCGTGGCGGCCGGTGCCGTCAGCCCAGGAAGGCGAGCAGCCGCTCGTCGAGCCGCTCCGGTGCGGTGAGCGGCAGGGAGTGGTGGGTGGCACCCGGGAGCAGGACCGCCTCGGCCTCCGGGAGCGTGCGCCGGACCCGGTCGGCGACCTCGGCGGCGCGATGGGTGCGGCTGCGCTCCGCGAGCAGCACCAGGAGCGGTGGACGCAGGTCGGCGATCCGGGGCCGGCCGCCGGCGACGAGCTTGCGTCCGGGGGTGGTGGAGGCGAGGGCGTAGAGGCGCTGCCAGGCCTCGTCCGGGTGGGTGCCCGCCGTCTCCCAGGCCAGGAAGGCGCGGGCCCGGGCCTCGGTCGGGCGGATCAGGACGGGCAGCGCGCGCAACAGGTAGCCGGGGCGGAAGCCGGTGAAGACCCGGGTGGGATCGACGAGGGCGAGGCGGTCGACCCGCTCCGGCGCGTGCAGCGCGTACCGGGCGGCCAGCCAGGCGCCGTACGAGTGGCCGCACAGGTGCGCGCGGGTGAGGCCGAGGCCGTCCAGGAGGGCGTCCAGCCAGGCCGTCAGGTCGTCGGCGCCCTTCAGGGACCTGCCCCGGCGTTCGGTGCGGCCGGCGTCGCCGAGGAGGTCGACCGCGTGGACCCGGTACCGCGCGCCGAGGGCCGGCGCGTTGGCGAACCAGACCAGGCCGGTGGCGGAGCCGCCGGGCAGCAGCACCAGCGGAGGGCCGTCCACCGGGCCGTGGACGTGGACGCGGGTCGGCCCGTACGGGGTGTCGACGTCCCGTTCCTCGGTGGATCCGGGCCAGCGGGCGCGGAGTGCGTCGTAGGCGAGGCCGAAGGCGCGTTCGTGGGCGGACGGAGTCATACCCATTCCTCTCGCTGAGCGATAATCTCGTTCAGCGAGATGGTACGCAAGGGTTCGAGGCACGGAGGAGTACGGGTGGACGACCGAAGTCCGGCGATGCGGCTGGCGCACCTGCTGCGGGCGGTCACCGTCGAATTCGACCTGCTCGGCGCCGGGTTCGCCGCGCGCGAGGGGCTGCACCCCACCGACGTGCGGGCGCTGATCCACCTGCTGGACGCGGCGCGGGACGGCACCCGGGTCACGCCCGGACGGCTCGGCGAGCGGCTGCGGCTGAACTCCGCCGGCACCACCGCCCTGGTGGACCGGCTCGAACGGCTGGGGCTCGTCCGGCGGGAGCGGGACACGGAGGACCGGCGGCGCGTCCTCCTCCGGGTGGAGGAGAAGGCCGTGGAGCTGGGGTGGTCCTTCTTCGGGCCGGTCATCGGCGGGGTGGTGACGGTCGCGGAGGGGTTCGAGCCGGACGAACTGGAGACCGTGCGCCGCTTCCTGACCGCGGTCCTCGGCTCCACCGGGCGGACGGACGCCCCCTAGACCTTGGGACCTTCGGGTCGTCGGACCTTCGCGAACCGGTCCCTCAGTTCGCGCTTGAGGATCTTGCCGCTCGCGTTGCGGGGCAGTTCGGGGAGGAAGTGGACGCGCTTGGGGGCCTTGAAGTGGGGGAGCTTCTCGCGGGCGTGGGCGAGGAGTTCGGTCTCGGTGACCTCGCCGCGCGGGACGACCACGGCGGTGACCGCCTCGATCCAGCGCTCGTCGGGGAGGCCGATCACGGCCGCCTCGGCGACGCCGGGGTGGGCGTAGAGGGCGTCCTCGACCTGGCGGGAGGCGACCAGGACGCCGCCGGAGTTGATGACGTCCTTCACGCGGTCGACGATCGTGTAGTAGCCCTCGGCGTCGCGGACCGCGAGGTCACCCGAGTGGAACCAGCCGTTCCTGAAGGCCGCCCTGGTCTCCTCGGGCTTGTTCCAGTAGCCCTCGCACAGCTGGGGCGAGCGGTAGACGATCTCGCCGGGGGTGCCGTCGGGGACGTCGTCGCCGTTCTCGTCGACGACCCGGGCCTCGACGTGGCGGACGGGCCGGCCGCAGGAGTCCATGCGGCCCTCGTGCTCGTCGGGGCCGAGGACGGTGGCGAGCGGGCCGATCTCGGACTGGCCGAAGCAGTTGTAGAACCGCAGCTCCGGCAGCCGGGCGCGCAGGCGTTCCAGGACGGGCACGGGCATGATCGAGGCCCCGTAGTAGGCCTTGCGGAGCGCGGAGAGGTCGCGGGTGGCGAACTCCGGGTGGTTGGCGAGGCCGATCCAGACCGTCGGCGGGGCGAACAGGCTGTCGGCGCGGCCCGCCTCGACCAGGTCGAACAGGACGGCCGGGTCGGGGCCGTCGACGAGGGTGTTCTCGGCGCCGACGGCGAGGTAGGGCAGCAGGAAGACGTGCGTCTGCGCCGAGTGGTAGAGCGGCAGCGCGTGCACGGGCCGGTCGTCCTCGCGCAGGTCGAGGGCCTCGACGGCGCTGGCGTACTCGTGGGCCAGGGCGAGGTGGGTCATCATCGCGCCCTTGGGCAGGGCGGTGGTGCCCGAGGTGTAGAGCAGCTGGGCGAGGTCGCGGGCGTCGCGGTCGGTGTCGTACGCCTCCGGTTCGGCGAGCGCGTCGAGCAGCGAACCGGGCGCGTCGCGCAGCGCCTTGACGGGGAAGCCGCCCGGGATCCGGTCCGCGAGGGCGGGGTCGGCGAGGACGAGCGAGCTGTCCGACTGCTCCAGGACGTACGCGAGGTCGTCGCCGGTCAGGTGGTGGTTGACCGGCACGTGGACCAGACCGGCCCGGGCGCAGGCCAGGAACGCGATGAGGTAGGCGTCCGAGTTGTGGCCGTAGGTGGCGACCCGGGCGTACTCCGGCAGCCCGATGCCGTGGCGGGGCTCCCGCAGGACGGCGGCGGCGGTGGAGACGGCCGCGTCCAGCTCCGCGTACGTCCAGCTCCGGTCGGCGTACCGCAGGGCGGTCCGGTCGGGGACGCGCCGGGCGCTCGCGCGCAGGACGCCGTCGACGGTGCGGCTGGGGAGTCGGCTCATGGCGCGATCCTCCGCGCCCGCCTCGCGGGAGGTCAAGTGCCGTGCGGTGCTCCGGAGGTGCCCGGATGCCGGGCACCCCACGGTATGCCGACGAGGAGGACGTCCCGCGCTCGCCGGCGCTGCGGGTGGTGGTCGTCTGGGACCGGGCGGCCGGACCGGTCCGAGGGGCCGTCAGGGACTGAACGACATGAACACGAAGGCGGCGAAGATCGAGAGGTGGACGCCGCCCTGGAGGAGCGTGGCCCGTCCGGGCACCACGGTCAGGGCGCTCACCACGCCGGTGAGGGCGAGCAGGACCAGGTGGAGGGGGCCCAGGCCGAGCACCAGGGGCCCGGACAGCCAGATCGAGGCGAGCGCGATCGCGGGGACGGTCAGGCCGATGCTGGCGATCGCGGAGCCGTAGGCGAGGTTGAGGCTGGTCTGCATCCTGTCCCGGCGGGCCGCGCGGACGGCGGCGAGGGTCTCGGGGAGCAGCACCATCAGGGCGATGACGACGCCGACGACCGCCTTGGGCAGACCGGCCGACTGGACGCCGTCCTCGATGGTGGGCGAGACCAGCTTGGCGTTGCCGACGACGGCGACGAGGGCGAGGAGGAGCAGGCCGAGGCTGGTCCAGGCCTCGCGGCTGTCCGGCGGGGCGGCGTGCTCGTCCTCGGAGTCGTGGCCGGGGCGCGGCACCGGGAGGAAGTAGTCGCGGTGCCGGACCGTCTGGACGCCGACGAACACGCCGTACAGGCAGAGGGAGGCGACGGCGGCGAAGATGAGCTGGGCGCCGGAGAACTCGGGGCCGGGGTGGCTCGTGGTGAAGGTCGGCAGGACCAGCGTCATCGTGGCGAGGGTGCAGACGATGGCGAGCGCGCCGCCGGAGCCCTCGGCGTTGAAGACGGCGACGCGGTTGCGGAGCGCGCCGACGAGGAGGGAGAGGCCGACGATGCCGTTGCAGGTGATCATGACGGCGGCGAAGACGGTGTCGCGGGCGTAGGTCGAGGTCTTCTCGCCGCCTCCGGCCATCAGGGTGACGATGAGCCCGACTTCGATGACGGTGACGGCCACGGCGAGGACGAGCGAGCCGAAGGGCTCGCCGACGCGGTGGGCGATCACCTCGGCGTGGTGGACCGCCGCGAGGACCGCCATGAGGAGGCAGAGCGCGATGAGCCCCACGACGAAGCCGGGGAGGTCACGCCCCCAGGCCGCGCCCAGGGCGAGCGCCGCCACCACTGGTCCCCAGGTGGTCCACTGACGTGTCATTGCCGCCGTGCTCGAACTCATGATCCGCATCCTGCCACAAAGGGGGCTTTAGCCCGATTTCGGTCATTACAGGGGTTCGGTGAGGCCGCGCTCGTACGCGGTGAGCGTCTCGACGAACATCCGCCGCTCCCTCGCGTCGAGCGGAGCCAGGGCCGCACGCCAGGCGTCGGCGCTGCGTCCGAGCCAGCCGTCGACGGCGGCCCGGTACCGCTCGGAGACGGACACGATCTTGCGCCTGCGGTCGGCCGGGTCCTCGACCCGCTCCAGGACGCCCTTCTTCACCAGGTCCCCCGCCATCAGGCTGACGGTGGTGGGGGCGACCCCCAGTTCGGCGGCGAGCTCGTTGACGCTCAGCGGTCCGTCGAAGAGGAGGTGGGCGAGGAGGGAGAGGTGGCGGGGCGCGAGGGTGAGCGACCGCAGGTCCTCGGGGATCCTGACGCGCTTGACCCGTGCGACCGTCCGGGGCATCAGCAGCAGCAGCGTGCGTACGGCCTCGTCCAGATCCGGTCCGGGGTCCTCGTCCTCCTCGTGGGCGTTCTGCATCGCGCACTCCCCCTTTCGTTCCGGTTTCAAACTCTTCATTTTGCTTTGAAAGCAAAGAGATCTTTACGGTCGATACTACTTGAAGGGGCGTTCGATCCAGGAAGATCCGTTTGGCGGCGGGTGCCGGTGGGATGACAGTGGGCATGACGGAGGATGCGGCGAGACAAGGACGTTCGACCCGGCGCGCGTTCGGCGGCGGGCTGCTGGCCCTCGGAGGAGCGGTGGTGATCGGTGCGGCGCCTGGCGCCGGCCTCGCGGCGGGGGCCGAGGGCGGGTCGGGAGGCGAGCCCGGGACCGGAACCAGGGCGGGAGCCGCCGCGAGGCGGACCACCCTGCGGCGCGGTCCGGCCGCGCGGGCCGGGCTGCTCGCGCCGCACCTCGACCGGCTGGTGACGGAGGCCGAGGCGTTCCTCTCCCCCTCCCCCGCGCACCCCTGGTACGCGGGCGCCGTCCTGCTCGCCGGGCGCGGCGGGACCGTGGCCCTGCACCGGGCGATCGGCTCGGCCGTGCGCTACGCGGCGTACGACGAGAAGACCGACACCGGCGTCGAACTGCCGCCGGAGCGGCAGCGGCCGACGACCGAGGACACCGTCTTCGACCTGGCCTCGGTCTCCAAGCTGTTCACCTCGATCCTGGCGGTGCAGCAGATCGAGCGCGGGGCCCTCGACCTGGAGGCGAGGGTCACGGCGTACCTGCCGGAGTTCGGCGGCGGCGGGAAGCGGGACGTGACGGTGCGCCAGCTCCTCACCCACACCTCGGGGTTCCGGTCCTGGATCCCGCTCTACCGGGAGCCGACGCGGGAGGGGAAGCTGCGGCTGCTCTGGGAGGAGCGGCTCGCGAGCCCGCCGGGGTCCGCGTACCTCTACTCCGACCTCAACCTGATCTCGCTGCAACTGGTCCTGGAGGAGATCACCGGTCGCGGTCTGGACGTCCTGCTCCACGACGAGATCACCGCTCCGCTCGGGATGCACCGCACGCGCTTCAACCCCCCGCCGTCCTGGCGGCCGGACATCGCCGCCACCGAGGACGCCCGGCCGCCCTGGTCGGGCCTGGACCGGGGCATGGTGTGGGGCGAGGTCCACGACGAGAACGCGTACGCGCTCGGCGGGGTCGCCGGGCACGCCGGGATCTTCTCGCGCGCCTGGGACCTGGCGGTCCTCGCCCGCGCCCTGCTCAACGGCGGGGCGTACGGTCGGGCCCGCATCCTCTCCCCCGCCTCCGTGGAGCTGATGTTCACCGACTTCAACACCGCCTTCCCCGGCGACGCGCACGGGCTCGGCTTCGAGCTCCACCAGCACTGGTACATGGGCGCGATGGCCACGCCCCGCACGGCCGGGCACACCGGTTTCACCGGCACCAGCCTCGTCCTGGACCCGACGACCGACTCGTTCCTGATCGTCCTCGGCAACTCCGTGCACCCGGTGCGCTCCTGGCGCTCCGGCTCCGCGCCGCGCGTCGCCACCGCGAACCGGCTGGCCAGGGCCGTGCCCGTACGGCCCGCCCGGGGGCGTACGGCCTGGTTCTCGGGGATGGAGAGCGGCGCCACCGCCACCCTCGCCCTGCCCCCGGTGCCCGGCGCCGCGCGCCTGGAGTGCGCGCTGTGGTGGGACACCGAACCGGACGCGGACGCCGCCTTCCTGGAGGCCTCCCTCGACGGCGGGGCGACCTGGGAGCCGGTGCCGTTCGTCACCGCGCGCCCGGGAGAGGAGCCGTCGCCGCACCCGGCGGGGGCGGTGGGCGGCTGGTCCGGGCGGGTCTGGCACCGGCTCGCGGCCGAGGTGCCGGGGGCGGCCCGGGGCGGCGCCCCCGTACGGCTGCGGTGGCGGTACGCGACGGACGCGCGGTACGTCGGACGCGGGGTGTACGTGGACGGGCTGCGGGTCCTCGACGCCGCCGGACGGCCGCTGTTCGACGAGTCCCGGCCGGCGGACGGCGCGCGGATCGAGGCGGTGGGGTGGGTGGCGGCCCGGGACTGACCGGCCCGGACCCCGGGGGCCTCAGTCGGCCGCCGCCGTGCGCAGCTCCGTCAGGAGCGGGCTGATCAGCGGGTGTTCCTCGGCTCCGCGCCGCACCGCCGCGAAGACCCGGCGGGTGGGGGCGACCCCGTCCACGGGGCGGATCTCGACGCCCGTGAGGTCCGTCCCGCGCAGCGCCGAGCGGGGCACGAGGGCGACTCCGGCGGAGGCGGAGGCGAGGGCGACGACGGCGCGGAAGTCGTCGGAGACGTGCGCGAAACGGGGGGCGAAACCGGCGTACTCGCAGGCCAGGACGGTGACGTCGTGGCAGGGGTTGCCGGTGGACTGCCCGATCCAGTCGTCCTTGGCGAGGGCGGCGAGCGCGACCCGCTCGCCGGCCGCCAGCGGGTGACCGGCCGGCAGGACCGCGTCGAAGGGCTCGGCGTAGAGCGGGACGCGGGTGAGCCGGTCGTCGTCCTCGCCCGGCGCGCCCCGGTACTCGACGGCGACGGCCACGTCCACCTGCCGGTCCAGGACCATGAGCAGGCTCTCGTCGCCCTCGGCGTCCCGCACCCGGACCCGGATGCCGGGCGCGGTGCGGGCGAGCGCCGTGAGGGCGGGGGCGACCACGAGGCCGATGCCGGTGGCGAAGGCGGCGACCGTGACCGTGCCTGCCTCGCCGGAGCCGTAGGCGGCGAGCTCGGCCTCGGCGCGCTCCAGCTGGGCCAGGACGGCGTTGGCGTGCTGGAGCAGGATCTCGCCGGCCGGGGTGAGGCGGGCGCCCCGGGCGCTGCGCTCGACCAGGCGGTGGCCGGTCTCCTGCTCCAGGGCGGCGAGCTGCTGGGAGACGGCGGAGGGGGTGAGGTAGAGCGCGGCGGCCGCCGCCGTGACCGTGCGGTGGTCGGCCACCGCACGGAGGATGTGCAACCGCCGCGCTTCGATCATGTCCCCAGTCTCGCAGGCCGGAGCGCCTGCTCCGGACCACGAGCCGGGGGTCCGCCCGGCCCGTGGACCGGGGTCCGGCTCCGGTCTCAGCCGGCCAGGGCGGCGCGGGCCGCGACGAACGCGTCCACGGCCCGGTTCACGTCCTCCGTGGAGTGGGCGGCCGAGAGCTGGACGCGGATGCGGGCCCGGCCCTGCGGCACGACCGGGTACGAGAAGCCGATCACGTACACGCCGCGCTCCAGGAGCAGCTCGGCCGTCCGGCCGGCGACGGCGGCGTCCCCGATCATGACGGGGGCGATGGCGTGGTCGCCGGGGAGGACGTCGAAGCCCTCCTCGGTCATGCGGGAGCGGAAGAGCGCCGTGTTGGCCCTCAGGCGGTCGCGCAGGTCGCCGGCGGACTCCAGGAGGTCGAGGACCTTGAGGGAGGCGGCGGCGATGACGGGGGCGAGGGTGTTGGAGAAGAGGTACGGGCGGGAGCGCTGGCGCAGCAGGGCGACGATCTCGGCGCGGGCGGCGACGTAGCCGCCGGAGGCGCCGCCGAGGGCCTTGCCGAGGGTGCCGGTGATGATGTCGACGCGGTCCATGACGCCGTGCAGCTCGGGGGTGCCGCGCCCGCCGGGGCCGACGAAGCCGACGGCGTGCGAGTCGTCGACCATGACCATGGCGTCGTAACGCTCGGCCAGGTCGCAGATCTCGTCGAGGGGGGCGACGTAGCCGTCCATCGAGAAGACGCCGTCGGTGACGATCAGCTTGCGCCGGGCGCCGCCCTCGGTCGCCTCCTTGAGCCGCTGCTCCAGGTCGGCCATGTCGCGGTTGGCGTAGCGGAAGCGGCGGGCCTTGGAGAGGCGGATGCCGTCGATGATCGAGGCGTGGTTGAGGGCGTCGGAGATGACGGCGTCCTCGGGGCCGAGGATCGTCTCGAAGACGCCGCCGTTGGCGTCGAAGCAGGAGGAGTAGAGGATCGTGTCCTCCTGGCCGAGGAAGGAGGACAGGCGCGCCTCCAGCTCCTTGTGCACCTCCTGCGTGCCGCAGATGAAGCGGACGGACGCCATGCCGTAGCCCCAGCGGTCCAGGGCCTCGTGGGCGGCGGCGACCACCTCGGGGTGGTCGGCGAGGCCCAGGTAGTTGTTGGCGCAGAAGTTGAGCACCTCGCCGGGGCGGCCGCCGGCGGTCACCTCGACGGTGGCCGACTGGGGGGTGCCGATGACGCGCTCGGGCTTGTGGAGTCCGGCCTGCTCGATCTCTTCGAGGGTGGCACGGATGTCGTCGCGAACGGAATCGAACATGGGTCAGGCTCCCGCAGTCCAGTCGAGGATGATCTTGCCGCTCTTGCCGGAGGCCGCGTCGTCGAAGGCGGCCTCGAAGTCGGTGTACGCGTACCGGGCGGTGATCACGGGGGCGAGGTCGAGGCCGCCCTCCAGGAGCACCGACATCGCGTACCAGGTCTCGAACATCTCACGGCCGTAGATGCCCTTGACCGTGATCATGGAGGTGACGATCTTGGCCCAGTCGACGGCGAAGTCCTCGCTGGGCAGGCCCAGCATGGCGATCTTGCCGCCGTGGGTCATGTTGGCGACCATGTCGCGCATCGCGTGCGGGTTGCCGGACATCTCCAGGCCGACGTCGAAGCCCTCCTTGAGCCCGAGGGTGCGCTGGCCGTCCGCGATGGTCCGCTCGGCGACGTTCAGGGCGAGGGTGACGCCCGTCTTGCGGGCGAGTTCGAGGCGCTCCTCGCTGACGTCGGTGATGACGACGTTGCGGGCGCCGGCGTGCTTGGCGACGGCGGCGGCCATGATGCCGATCGGGCCGGCGCCGGTGACCAGGACGTCCTCGCCGACGAGCGGGAAGGAGAGCGCGGTGTGGACGGCGTTGCCGAAGGGGTCGAAGATCGCGGCGACGTCGAGGTCGACGGGGACGCGGTGCACCCACACGTTGGAGGCGGGCAGCACGACGTACTCCGCGAAGGCGCCGTCGCGGCCGACGCCGAGGCCGATGGTGGCGCGGCAGAGGTGGCGGCGGCCGGCCAGGCAGTTGCGGCACTTGCCGCAGACGAGGTGGCCCTCGCCGCTGACCAGGTCGCCGACGGCGATGTCGGCGACGTCACGGCCGGTGTGGACGACCTCGCCGACGAACTCGTGGCCGATCGTCAGCGGGGTGCCGATCGTCTTCTGCGCCCAGCCGTCCCAGGAGCGGATGTGCAGGTCGGTGCCGCAGATGCCGGTCCGCTTGACCTTGATGAGGACGTCTCCGGGGCCGGTCTCCGGCTCGGGCACGTCCGTGAGCCAGAGTCCCGGCTCCGCCTTCAGCTTGACCAGTGCCTTCAATGCAACGGCTCCCGACGTGCGTGTCCTGTGATGTGGGGGTGAGGGCAGGGCTGTGCGCCCAAGATCCCTGCAAGAGAATCTCCCGTACGCGCGGCCCCGGTCCATCGAGGATTTCTTAAGCGCGCTCGCAGATCAGCTTCACACCCCGGGCGGGGACGGCCCGGCGTCAACACGCGGGCACGGCGCTCGCCCCCCGGCGGGGCGTCACCGCCCCAGGACGCTCATCGCCGCGTTGTGGCCGGGGATGCCGCTCACTCCCCCGCCCCGGACCGCGCCCGCGCCGCAGAGGAGCAGGTTGGCGTGGCGGGTCCCGACGCCCCAGCGGCCGCTGTCCTCTCCGTGGACCGGCTCGTCCGCGTACGGGAAGGAGAGGTCGCGGTGGAAGATGTGGCCGCCGGGCAGCCGCAGGTCGCGTTCGAGGTCGAGCGGGGTCTTCGCCTCGATGCAGGGCCGCCCGTCGGCGTCCAGGGCGAGGCAGTCGGTGATCGGCTCGTCCAGGTGGGCGTCGAGCTGGGCGAGGGTGGCGGCGAGGAGTGCGGCGCGGGCGCCGTCGTTGTCGGCGGCGAACAGCCGGGCGGGGGTGTGCAGTCCGAAGAGGGTGAGGGTCTGGTGCCCCCGGGCGGCGAGGTCCGGGCCGAGGATCGTCGGGTCGGTGAGGGAGTGGCAGTAGATCTCGGAGGGCGGGGCGGTGGGCAGGCGTCCGGCGGCCGCCTCGGCGTGGGCGGTGGCCAACTGCCCGTACCCCTCGGCGATGTGGAAGGTGCCGGCGAAGGCCTCGCGGGGGTCGACGGAGCGGTCCCGGAGCCTGGGCAGTCGGGTGAGCAGCATGTTGACCTTGAGCTGGGCGCCCTCGGGGGCGGGCGGGGGCGGGTCGCCGAGGAGGGCGGCGAGTTCCCGCGGGGAGGCGTTGACGAGGACGTGGCCGGCCTCGACGGTCCCCTCGCCGTCGGCCGTGCGGTACGTGACCTCGGCGCGCCGTCCGTCGGTCTCGATCCGGGTGACCTCGTGGCCGGTGCGCAGGTGGGCCCCGGCGGCGCGGGCCGCGTCCGCGAGGGCGTCGGTGAGCGCGCCCATGCCGCCCACGGGCACGTCCCAGTCGCCGGTGCCGCCGCCGATGACGTGGTAGAGGAAGCAGCGGTTCTGGAGGAGGGTCGGATCGTGGGCGTCGGCGAAGGTGCCGATGAGGGCGTCGGTGAGGACGACGCCGCGGACCAGGTCGTCGGTGAAGTCCTTCTCCACCGCGATGCCGAGGGGCTCCTCGAAGAGCATCCGCCAGGTGTCGGCGTCGTCGACGCGGGCGCGCAGCTCGGCGCGGGTGGGGAGCGGCTCGGTGAGGGTGGGGAAGATCCGGCGGGCGGCCCGGCCGGTGCGGGCGTAGAACGCCCGCCAGGCCTCGTACTCGCGGTCGGAGCCGGTCAGGGCGGCGAAGGAGGCGCGGGTGCGCTCGGGGCCGCCGCCGACGAGGAGACCGCCGTCGCCCTTCGGGGTGTACGAGGAGACGGACCGCTTCCGCACCTCGAACGTCAGGCCGAGGTCCCGGACGATCTTCTCCGGGAGGAGCGAGACGAGGTACGAGTACCGGGAGAGGCGGGCGTCCACCCCGGCGAACGGGCGGGTGGAGACGGCCGCCCCGCCCGTGGCACCGAGCCGTTCCAGGACGAGGACGGTCCGCCCGGCGCGGGCCAGGTAGGCGGCGGCGACGAGCCCGTTGTGCCCGCCCCCGACGACGACGGCGTCGTACGAGGGGACGGGTGCGGGGACTCCGGGGAGCGGGGTGGGGGCGGTCATGGCTCATGCTCACACGCGGGCGGGGGGCGGGGAAGGGGGCGGGGCCGGGGGCCGGCTCCTCCCGTGGGGGGCCCGTGGGGCTTCCCGTGGGGCTTCCCGTGGGGTGGTCAGGCCGGGGCCGCTCCCCCGGGCGGTGTGGCCGCTCCGAGGAGGAGGGCGGCGGCTTCGGTGGGCCGGCCGAGGCGTTCGAGGCAGTGGGCCCCGTCCTCCAGGGCGGCGACGGTGTCGGGGTGGGCGGGGCCGAGGAGCCGGGTGCGGGCGGCGGCGACGGTGCGGTGGGTCTCCAGGGCCTCCTCCCAGCGGTCGAGCCGGCCGAGGGCGACGGCGGTCTCGCGGCGGCTGAGGAGGGTGTCCGGATGGTCGGCGCCCAAAACGCGCTCCCGGACGGCGTGGACGGCCCGGGACTCCGCGAGCGCCTCCTCCCAGCGCCCGAGCCGGCCGAGGTTGACGGCGAGGGCGTGGCGGGCGCGCAGGGTCTCGGGCCCGTCGGCGCCCTGGGCGCGGGTGCGGTCGGCGACGAGGTCGCGGCAGACGTCCAGGGCGTCCGCGGCCTGCCCGAGCCGCCCGAGGAAGACGCCGGTCTCGTAGCGGGCGGCGAGGGTCTCCGGGTGGTCGGCGCCGAGGGCCGAGGCGCGCGCCTCGGCGACCGCGCGGTACTGGGCGAGCGCCTCCTCGCCGCGCCCCAGACGCCCGAGGACGTGGGCGACCTCCTGGCGGGTCGCCAGGGTGTCGGGGTGGGCGGGGCCGAGCAGCCGGGCCCGCGCCTCCGCGACCTCGTGCGCCGTGCGGTACGCCTCCTCCAGGCGGCCGAGGCGGCCGAGGGTGAACGCCAGGTTGTGGCGGCAGCGCAGGGTGTCGGGGTGGTCGGGGCCGGCGGTGCGCTCGCGGGCGGCGAGCACCTCGGCGTAGAGCTCGTACGCCTCGGGGTGCCGTCCGAGGCGGCCGAGCGCGTACGCCCGTTCCTGCCGCGCCGCGAGCGTGTCGGGGTGGTCCTCGCCGAGGACGCGGGCGCGTGCGCGGGCGACCCGGTCGAAGGCGTGCAGGGCGTCGGCGGGGCGGTCGAGGCGGGCGAGGGCGAAGCCGACCTCGTAGTGGCTGGCGAGGGTGTCGGGGTGGTCGGGGCCGAGGACCCGCGAGCGGTCCTCGGCGACGGAGCGGTGCACCGCCTCGGCCTCGTCCCAGCGGCCGAGCCTGCCGAGGCCCATCCCGGCCCGGTACCGGCCGGCGAGCACCGCGACCAGTTCGGCGGGGGGCGCGGCCGGGGCGAACGCGGCGGTGGCGGGGGCGGAAGCAGTGGGTGCTGGTGCGGCGGTGGTCCACTCGGTGGTGAGGACGGCCGCGGCGGGGTCGTGGGCGGCCGGACGCGGGCCGCCGGCGGCAGCGGCGGCGGCCGGGCGGTGTCCGCCGGCCATCCCACGTGCCCACGCGGGCGCGGACGCGGGCGTGACGGGGCCGGGGCCGGAGTCGGGTTCGGTGCCGACCGGCACGGGCCGGGTCGGCGGCAGGGGCGGCTGCGCGGGCACGCCGGGCAGCGGTCCGAACGGGGACGGCCCCGCGCGGCCCGAGACGATCCGGCGGCGCAGGTCGCCCGCGTCGGCCGGCCGCTCCTCGGGGACCTTGGCCAGCAGGTCGACGACGAGGCGGTCGAAGTAGTCGGGCAGCTCGGCCCGGTGGGCGCGCGGCGGGCGCGGCACCGTGTCCCGGTGCCCGATGAGGATCGCCCAGGAGTCGCCGAGGTCGAAGGGCGGGGCGCCGGTGGCGAGTTCGTACAGCACGCACCCCAGCGAGTAGAGGTCGCTGCGGTGGTCGACCTCGCCGCCGCCGATCTGCTCCGGGGACATGTAGTGGGGCGTCCCCATGGCGATGCCGGTCCCGGTGAGCTTGGAGGTGAAGCCCATGTCGGCGCCGAGTCGCGCTATCCCGAAGTCGCAGATCTTCACCGTGCCGTCCCGCAGCCGCATGATGTTCGCGGGCTTCAGGTCGCGGTGCACGATGCCCTGGCGGTGCGTGTACGCGAGGGCGTCGGCGACCTGGTCGGTGATCTCGACGAGGTCCTGGACGGGCAGCGGGTTCTGGGCGTTGGCCGTGAGGAGCTGGCTGAGGTTGCGGCCCTCCAGGAGCTCCATGACGAGGAAGAGCACGCCCTCGTACTCACCGAAGTCGTGCACGACGGTGATGCCCCGGTGCTGGAGCGCGGCGGCCACCCGGGCCTCGCGCCGGAAGCGCTCGCGCACCACGTCGCGGACGTGGGGGTCCTGCTGCGGGCCGAGGGGTTTGAGGCACTTCACGGCGACGCGGCGGCCGAGCGCCTCGTCGGTGGCGCGCCACACCTCGCCCATGCCCCCGCGGCCGATGACCTCGTGCAGGCGGTACCGGTCCTGGATCAGTCTGGAGTCCCCCATCGCGTGCCGCCGCCCCCGTCGATTCCGTGCGCCCTTTCCGGTGTGTCCAGTATGGCCGCCGGGTCGGACGACGGGTACGGGGTGGGGTACGCGTAAGGGTCGGGTCGCGTCTCCGGGCCGAGCCGTGCCACGGCCCGCAGGACGTGCCGGGGCGGCAGCCTCCAGCGCAGGCCGGAGGGGACGCAGCGCAGGAGGTTGGCGGTGGCGACGAGCCGGCGGGTGACGGTCCCGGGCGGCGGGGCGGGCCGTCCGTAGAGGGCGTGGGCGTACGGGGGCAGGGTGTCGTACGCGAGTGCCGTGACGCGCCGCCAGATCACCTCGCGCACCGGGACCAGGGCGGGTTCGACGGGCGGGCGGCGCAGGAAGTCCTCGACGGTCCGGGCGTCGGGCCCGGCGGCGAGGCGGGGGCGCACCGTCTCGAAGTAGGCGGCGAGTTCGGCGGTGGACGCCGGGACGGCGTCCGGGTCGAGGCCCACGAGCCGGGCCGAGGCGCGGTGTTCGTCGACGTAGCGGTCGGCCGCGGCGTCGGTGAGCGGGATCCCGGAGCGGCGGGCGACGGAGAGGTACGAGTCGGTCTCGGCGCAGTGGACCCAGAGCAGCAGTTCGGGGTCGTCCACGCCGAGCCGCCGGTGGATCCGGCGGACGCGGACGCCGGCCTCCTCCGCCGCGGCGGTGGTGCCGTAGCTGAGGGTCCCGACGAAGTTCGCGGTCCGCATCAGGCGGCCCCAGGGGTCCTGCCGGAAGCTGCTGTTGATCATGACGCCGCGGACGGCGACGGGGTGCAGCGCCTGGAGCCAGAGGGCCCGGACGCCGGCGATCCACATCACCGGGTCGCTGTGGAGCTGCCAGGTCACGGAGCGGGGCCCGAAGAGCCCGGGGTCGGCGTCCTGCCTCATGGCGTTCAGGCTACGCCGGAACGGGGGCGGGAGAGCCGGTAGGTGCGGTTCCCGTATGACAGGGTCTCGGGCCGTTTCCGCATGACCGGGCGTCGGGCCGTTCCCGTACGACCGGGCTTCGGGGCCGTTCCCCGGAGGAGCCGCGTCTCAGGTCGCCCGCCGCTGACGGGAGGCGTAGGCGCGGGACTTGTTGCGGTTCCCGCACACCCGCATGGAGCACCAGCGGCGGCTCCGGTTCTTCGACACGTCCCAGAAGGCCCATCCGCAGGTGTGCTCGGCGCAGCGCTTGAGGCGGGCGGCGTCCCCGGTCGCGACCAGTTCGCTCCAGGCGATGGCGATCCGTGCCAGCGGTGCGCGCTGCGGGGGCAGCCCGGCCGAGGGGGTCAGGACGCCGTGGGCCGTGATCCGCACCGGGTGCCCGGCGAGGACCCGGTCCGCCCCGGCGAGCAGCGCGGGGTCGGGGACGTCGCCGACGTGGGCCCCCAGCTCCTCGCGGATGCCGGCGCGCAGGACCAGGTAGTCGCGGTGGATCCCGTCGGGGACCGTGCCGGGCGCGTCGAGCAGGCCGCGCCCTTCCAGCCAGCCGGCGAGCCCGGCCGGGGTGGCGATCTCGTCGCTCCCCTCCTCCACGTCGACCGTGTTGGCGAAGGCCTCCACGAGGACGGCCGGGGCGGGCGGCTCCAGCATGACGACTCCTTCCGCGGACCTCCCACCATCCTACCGGCTAACCGTTTAGACGGTTGCGGGGCGGCCGGTCGTGCGCCAGAGTGGCCTCACCGGCTAAAGCGTTAGAGGGTTAGGGGAGAATCATGCTCACAGCGCCGCCCGGAGCGACGAAGACCGCCGGGAGTCCCGGCCGGGCCGACCCCCGACGCCGCAACACCCCGGTCCTGGTCGGCTTCACCGCCGTCACCAACCTCGCCGACGGGGTGGTGAAGATGGCCCTCCCGGTGCTCGCCGCCCGGCTCACCGGGTCCCCCGCCGAGGTCACCGCCGTCTCGCTGACCCTCACGCTGCCCTGGCTGCTCGTCGCCCTGCACGTCGGCGTGCTCGTCGACCGCTTCGACCGGCGGCTGCTGCTCTGGGGCGCGAACGGGGCGCGGCTGGCGGCGACGGTCCTGCTCACCGCCTCCGCCACGGGCGACGGCCTCACCCTCGGGGTGCTCCTGGGCGCCGGGGCGGTCCTCGGCGTCGCCGACGTCCTCGCCTCGACCTCCGCCTCCGCCCTGGTCCCGGCCGCGGTGCCGGCGGAGCGGCGCGAGGGCGCCAACGCCTGGATGGTGGGGGCCGAGACCGTCGGCCAGGAGTTCGCCGGGCCCTTCGTCGGCGGGCTGCTGCTGGCCGCCGGGACGGGGTTCGCCCTGGGGGCGACGAGCGTCGCGTACGCCCTCGCCGCCCTCTCCCTGTTCCTCCTGGTGGGCCGCTTCCGGGCTCCCGCGCCCGCCCCGGACGCGGCGGCCGTCCCGGTCAACGCCCGGATCGCCGAGGGGATGCGCTTCCTGTGGCGGGACCGGGTGCTGCGCACGCTGTCGCTGATCGTCGCCGTGCTCGCCGCCGTCTGGGGAGCCTGGCTGGCGCTCATGCCGCTCTACGCCCAGCAGGACATGGCGCTCGGCCCCCGGGAGTACGGCATCGTGCTCAGCGCCCTCGGCGTCGGCGGGCTCGCGGGCGCGGCGGTCGTCACCCGGGTGAACCGGCTGCTCGGCGCGCGCTGGGCGATGTTCGCCGATCTGGTCGGCACCGCCCTGATGGTGGCCCTGCCCGCCCTGACCACCGACGTCCGGGCGGTGGCGGCCGGGGCCTTTCTCGGCGGCATGGGCGGCACGCTCTGGACGGTCAACGCCCGCACCCTCACCCAGCGCGTCGTCCCCGACGAGATGCTCGGCCGCTACAGCGCGGCGGCCCGGCTCTTCAGCTTCGGCGCCATGCCGCTCGGCGCGGCCCTGGTCGGGCTCCTGGCCGAGTGGGGCGGCACGCGGCTCGCCTTCGGCGTCTTCGCGCTGGCCGTCGCGGTGACCCCGGTGCCGTTCCTCAGGAACGTCACCCCTTCCGCCCTGCGGGCCTTCCGCGCCCGTTGAGAGGCCCGGGAGCCCCGGCCCGTCCGGTTCCCCCTGCACCCGTCCGGCCCCTCTTGCGGGCGCACCGCCCTGTGTCACGCCCCCTCCGGGCGGATCGCGCACCACCATGGGACGTGCGCGCCCGGGCCGGAGCGTGTCCGGGGCGGCACGCGGGGCAGACGCCCCGGGAACACCACCGGGGCCGGTCGGCCGGACGACCGCGTCCGTGCACACGAGGCCGTACGGGACCGCACGGGTCTGTACCGGGCTGTACGGGGCCGTACGGGCCGTACCGGGCCCACGGTTCACACGAGGCAGACGACGGAGGAGACATGCGCAAGGACAGGCGCTCGAACGGCGCGTCCCCGACCGACGAGGAGATCGACGCGCTCGACGCCCACTGGCGGGCGGCCAACTACCTCGCCGTCGGACAGATCTACCTGATGGACAACCCGCTGCTGCGCAAACCCCTGGAACCCGAGCACATCAAGCCCCGGCTGCTCGGACACTGGGGCACGTCCCCGGGGCTGAACCTCGTGCACACCCACCTCAACCGGGTGATCCGGAACCGCGGCCTCGACGCCCTGTGCGTGTGGGGGCCCGGCCACGGCGGCCCGGCCGTGGTCGCGAACTCCTGGCTGGAGGGCAGCTACAGCGAGGTCTACCCGGACGTGAGCCGGGACGCGGAGGGCATGGCCCGGCTGTTCCGGCAGTTCTCCTTCCCCGGCGGGGTGCCGAGCCACGTGGCGCCCGAGACCCCCGGCTCGATCCACGAGGGCGGCGAGCTGGGCTACTCCCTGTCGCACGCGTACGGCGCCGCCCTCGACAACCCGGACCTCCTGGTGGCCTGTGTCATCGGGGACGGCGAGGCGGAGACGGGGCCGCTCGCCGCGTCCTGGCACGCGAACAAGTTCCTCGACCCCGTCCACGACGGGGCCGTCCTGCCGGTCCTGCACCTCAACGGCTACAAGATCGCGAACCCCACCGTGCTCGCCCGGCTCCCCGAGGCGGAGCTCGACGAGCTGCTGCGGGGCTACGGCCACGACCCGCTGCACGTGAGCGGCGACGACCCGCGCCGGGTCCACCGGGCGATGGCGGCCGCGATGGACACGGCGCTCGACCGCATCCGGGACATCCAGCGGAAGGCCCGCGACGGCGAGTCGGCCGAGCGGCCGAGGTGGCCGGTGATCGTCCTGCGCACCCCGAAGGGCTGGACCGGCCCGGCGGAGGTCGACGGGCTGCCCGTCGAGGGCACCTGGCGCTCCCACCAGGTGCCCCTGCCGGGCGTACGGGAGAACGCGGCGCACCGCGAGCAGCTGGAGGCCTGGCTGCGCTCGTACCGTCCCGAGGAGCTGTTCGGCGACGACGGCACGCCGTCCGAGCAGGTGCTCGCCTGCGTGCCGGACGGCGAGCGCCGGCTCGGCGCCACCCCGCACGCCAACGGCGGCCTGCTGCGGCGGGACCTGCCCGTGCCGCCCCTGGAGCGCTTCGCCGTGCCGGTGGAGGAGCCGGGCGCCACCCGGCACGAGCCGACCGGCGTCCTCGGGGACCTGCTCGAAGCCGTCATGGCCGCCACCGCCGACCGGCGCGACTTCCGGCTCGTCGGTCCCGACGAGACCGCGTCGAACCGGCTCCAGGCGGTGTACGGGGCCAGCGGCAAGGCCTGGCAGGAACCGCTCCTGAAGACGGACGAGCACCTCGACCGGCACGGGCGCGTCATGGAGATCCTCTCCGAGCACACCTGCCAGGGCTGGCTGGAGGGGTACCTGCTCACCGGCCGCCACGGGCTGTTCTCCTGCTACGAGGCGTTCGTCCACATCGTCGACTCCATGGTCAACCAGCACATCAAGTGGCTGCGGACCTCGCGCAGGCTGCCGTGGCGGGCCCCGATCGCCTCCCTCAACTACCTGCTGACCTCGCACGTGTGGCGGCAGGACCACAACGGCTTCTCGCACCAGGACCCGGGCTTCGTGGACCACGTGCTCAACAAGAGCCCCGAGGTCGTCCGGGTCTACCTGCCGCCGGACGCCAACACCCTGCTGTCCGTCGCCGACCACGCGCTGCGCAGCCGGGACTACGTCAACGTGATCGTCGCCGGCAAGCAGCCCTGCTTCGACTGGCTCTCCCTGGACGAGGCCCGCGCCCACTGCGCCCGGGGCGCCGGGGTGTGGGAGTGGGCGGGCACCGAGGACGGCACGCGCGAGCCGGACGTGGTCCTCGCCTGCGCGGGCGACGTGCCGACCCAGGAGGTCCTCGCGGCGGCGAGCCTGCTGCGGCGCCACCTGCCCGACCTGGCGGTCCGGGTGGTGAACGTGGTCGACATGACCCGGCTCATGCCCCACGAGGAGCACCCGCACGGCATGACCGACGGGGAGTACGACGCCCTGTTCACCACGGACCGGCCGGTGATCTTCGGCTACCACGGCTACCCCTGGCTGGTGCACCGGCTGGCCTACCGCCGGGCCGGGCACGCGAACCTGCACGTGCGGGGCTACAAGGAGATGGGCACCACCACGACCCCCTTCGACATGGTCGTGCGCAACGACCTGGACCGCTACCGCCTGGTGATGGACGTGATCGACCGCGTGCCCGGCCTGGGCGTACGGGCCGTGGGGGTGCGGCAGGCCATGGCGGACGCCCGCACCCGCCACCACTCCTGGATCCGGGAGCACGGCACCGACATGCCGGAGGTCGCCGACTGGACCTGGACCACGGCCGACGACCGGGACGAGAGCGCCCCGTGACGGACGCTCCCGTGGGGGCGGGTCCGTGTCCTCGGTGCGGACCGCCCTGACGCAGCCCGGAACATACCCCCTGGGGTAAGCCTGTTAAGGTGAGCCATATACCCCGGGGGGTAATTTTCCAGCGAAGGGAACGGCTCGTGTCCTTTGTCGACACCATCGACGTGGAGGGCCTCGGCAACCGCGGCCGTCCGACCGGGGCGAGCGGACGGCGGCGGCGGTGGATCCGCCCCGCGATGTCGACCGGGGCCCGACCCTGACGGCCGTCGCGACCCCGGGCCACACGCCGCACCACACCGCGTACGTCCTGAGCGAGGCCGACCGGCCCGTGGCCGCGTTCACCGGCGGCTCCCTCCTCATCGGCACCGTCGGCCGTCCCGATCTCGTCGATCCGCGCCTCACCGAGGAGCCGGCCCGCGGAGACCCGCGCCGGGAGCTGACCGGCCCCTTCGCGGCCGCCGCCCTCGGCGCGCGGGACGGCAGGCGGCTCGCCGCCCGGGTCACCGGAGACGCGCTGCGGAAGGCCTTCGCGTGCGCGCTCCTGGCGGTGGCGGCCTTCATGCCCGTCGACGTCGTCCGCCGAGGCGCGCGTCCGGCGGGGCGTCGCCGCCCGTCGCCCAGGACGGCGTACGCCCCGGGGCCCTCCCCCGGCCCGCCACGGCCGACCGTCACAACCAGCCACCCCCACACATTGCGGCAACACTCCCGCAATACCCCCGGGGGTAAAATTTTCCTGCCCCGCGCGGCCCCTCGACAGACAAGGACCACATCCGTCATGACCACGCCCACCGCCCTCGGCACCGACGAGGCACGCGCCCGCCTGCACGAGCTGACCGTGATCGACGTGCGCACCCCGGGCGAGTTCGCGGGCGGCCACCTGCCCGGCGCGCTCAACGTCCCCCTGGACCGGCTCGAAAGCGCCCTGCCCGAGATCCGCGGGGCCGCCGACCGCGGGGAGGTCCTGGTGGTCTGCGCGTCCGGCGTCCGCTCGGAGAACGCCTGCCGGACCCTCGCCGGGCACGGCGTCACCGCCGCCACCCTCACCGGCGGCACCGGCGCCTGGGCCACCGGCGGACACGACCTGCAGCGCCCCGAGGGCGGCCCGCGCGCCTCCTGGGCCATGGAGCGGCAGGTCCGCCTCACCGCCGGCGCCGTCGTCCTCCTCGGGCTGCTCCTCGGCCTGCTCGTCCACCCGGCCTTCCCGTTGCTCTCCGCGGGCATCGCCGCCGGTCTCGTCTTCTCGGCCGTGACCGACACCTGCGGCATGGCCGCCGTGCTCGGCAGGCTGCCCCACAACCGGCCCCGCCCCGCCGACCTCGAAGCGACCCTCGCCGCGCTGCGCGGCCGCTGACACCACGGACCGGGACCGGGGCACGGCCTCCCCGTGCGCGCCGCCGGCCGGCCGCGCATGCTCGAAGCATGTCCCAGGTGACGACCACCGACCTGTACGAGGTCACGACGGCCCTCTCCTACCTGCGGGAGGACATGCGGGGCCGGGCCACCTTCAGCCTCTTCGTGCGCGACCTGCCGCCGGGCCGCGGGTTCCTCGTGGCGGCCGGGCTCGAACCGGCCCTGGACTACCTCTCCCGGTTCCGGGTGGGCCGCTCCGACGTGCAGGACTTCGCCGAGACGCTGCGGCGGCCCGTCGGGGACCTCGAACCGCTCCACGGCCTGTCCTTCGACGGGGAGGTCCGCGCCGTGCCCGAGGGACGGATCGTCCTCGCGGGCGAGCCCCTGCTCGAAGTCACGGCGCCGCTGCCGCAGGCCCAGCTCGTGGAGACGTACCTGCTGTCCCTCCTCTGCCACCAGACGGCCGTCGCCTCCAAGGCGGCGCGGTGCGTGCTCGCCGCCGCCGGGCGTCCCCTGGTGGACTTCTCGCTGCGCCGGAGCCACGGCCCCGAGGCGGGCGTGCGGGCGGCCCGGCTGTGCGCCCTGGTCGGCTTCGCCGGCACCAGCAACGTCGCCGCCGCCCGCCGCTACGGCATCGCGGCCGCGGGCACGATGGCCCACTCCTACATCGAGGCCTTCGGCTCCGAGGAGGAGGCTTTCCGGGCCTTCGCCCGCACCCACCCCGGCCCGGTGACCCTCCTCGTCGACACCTACGACACCGACCGCGGCGTCGCGACGGCCGCGCGCGTGCTCCGGGACCTCCGGCTCGGTCCCGGCTGCGGGATCCGCCTCGACAGCGGTGACCTGGGCGCGCTGGCCCGCCGGGCCCGCACCGCGCTCGACGCGGCGGGCCTGGCGGACGTGCGGATCATCGCGAGCGGCGGCCTGGACGAGTACGGCGTCGACCGGCTCGTACGGGAGGGGGCGCCGATCGACGCGTACGCCGTGGGCACGAAGGT